>CAZASG010000004.1:0-138115 GCA_964487745.1 uncultured Anaerolineaceae bacterium
TCCCGATTGGAAACGCTGCACCTGATCGATGCAACGATCCTGACCAGCCTCGACTTACCACTGACCGTTGATGTTATCTTGCGCCAGGCAATGAAAGAACTAACGCCTGACGCCATAGATTTGCTTATCTTTGATCCGGTTGCCCAAACCTTTTCTTGCGTTTCACGTTTTGGGTTTAAAACAGACGCGCTCGAATTTACTAATTTGCGTTTGGGAGAGGGTTTGGCAGGGCGCGCAGCTTTGGAGCGAAAACGGGTGCATGTAGACGATTTGGGTGATTTTTTGAAGGGATCGCCTCTGCTTGCGGATGAGGGTTTCCTCAGCTATCACGGTGTTCCCCTGATCGCGAAGGGACATCTTAAAGGTGTTTTGGAAGTTTTTCATCGCAAGCCCTTTGAGCCTGACGATGAGTGGCTTAGTTTCTTGGATACTCTTGCAGATCAGGCGGCAATCTCGGTGGAGAATTCTGATCTCTTTAACAATTTGCGCCAAAGCAATGATGAGTTGCGTTTTGCGTACGAATCAACGCTGGAAGGTTGGGCGCGTGCATTAGAGTTGCATGATATGGAGACAGAGGGGCATAGTCGTCGCGTGGTTGCGATGACGACCCGTTTGGCACGTGCGATGAATGTAGATGAAGAGAGTATTGTTCATCTGCGACGCGGCGCCCTCCTGCACGATATCGGCAAACTTGGGGTTCCAAGAGATATTCTTAACAAGAAGGGACCTCTTGATGCTGAAGAGCGCAAGATTGTAGAAAAACACACCATCTACGCCTATGAAATGCTCTCTGATATTCCTTTCCTGCACCCAGCGCTTGATATTCCTTATGGTCATCATGAAAAATGGGATGGCTCGGGCTATCCGCTTGGATTAAAGGGAGCAGATATTCCGCTTGCAGCACGCATCTTTGCGATCATTGATGTTCATGATGCCCTCGCTCATGACCGACCGTATAGAAAAGCCTGGGGGCAGAAAAAAATACTGGATTACCTTCGAGATGAATCCGGTACACACTTCGACCCGGATGTGGTGCGGGCCTTTTTTGATGAGTTTTCCTTTACAGAGGACGCCGATTAAGCTACCGTTCTTGAACGAATGCTGTCAATGCCCAGTACCTGCACTGGGCATTTCCTGTTTAGCCATTATATGAGATTTCCAGAAAAGAATATTCAAATAACCACAGGCAAACATCTCTATACCGACCTGGGCAATGGTGAAGAAACCCTTTTACTCATGCATGGCTTTGCATTTCGCCCCGGTCTTTATCCTCTAGCCAAGCGCCTACAGTCGCATTTTCGTGTTGTGATCCCCGATCTGCCTTTTGCAAGTAAAAATGGATCTTTTCCAGCACATACTTTGCAAAATTATGTCGACTTTCTGCTTGAATTTATTCACACACTTGGATTAGAGAAGGTATCGATCTTTGGGAATTCCTTTGGCGGCACATTGGCTTTGCTATGTGATCTGGCGGCTCCAGGCAGATTTAAGAACTTGATCGTTCGCAGTCCGCTCTGGTCACGCACACAGCTTCCCTGGTATTTGCGTATTTCCCCGCTAACTAAAACACATGCTTATTTATCACGCTATGAAGTTTATGCTCGTTGGGGTTTGGAACGCTTTTATCAAATCAGTGCACGGATCTCGTCCGAGATTGATAAGGAAAGGAAAAGAATCGTTCCCTATCATGGCGATGAAATATCCCCCAGCGTCTTAAGCGGATTTTTGGCAGAATTACCTAACGTAGAATTTACGAAAGCTCTAAAAGCTATCCATGCCAGAACATTGATTGTGTGGGGAGAAAAGGACACCTTTATCCCAAGCTATTGGGGCGCTCACCTTAAAAGCCTCCTGCCGAACGGGCGTTTTCTCGAGATGGCGGGAGAATATCATAATATTGCCACGGTCAATGCAGATGAGTTGGCAAAAGAGATCATTTCGTTCGTGAGAGGGGTGGAATAACGGATAGAGTAGAGTTTGCGTAGCAAACTCTTAAGCATAAAATCGGCTAAAAGCCGATTTTATGCAGTACTCCCACTGCGACTCGAACGCAGGTCTTCGGCTCCGGAGGCCGACGCTCTATCCACTGAGCTATGGGAGCGAATTACGCGGGGGCGATTTTACCATGAAAGGGTCTCGCCCCCCGCGTTCATTCCCGGCAGTTTATACCAGTGCTCTGCCCTTCAAGCTTTCCATTTCTGCACGGTATTTCTGGATGATTTCCACATTGTTCTTTTCATTCCCCAATTTGTGGTATTGGTGTTTTTTATGTGCCAATTCACCACAAATTTGATAGAAACGATGGGTGGCTTTATACTGCCCGCTAAAAAGTGCGCGTAGGCGTGCGGAGCTTTGCTTCCCGGCTGAAATTGCTGTGTGATATTGCTGGGCGCTCAGCAAGCCGAGTTTGTATTCCTCTTGCAAATGCAATTTAAGCAATTTTCGGTCACTGGAAACTGCCCAAACGATAAAGATGAACATGAAGAACCAGCCCGTCCAGTCGATGGCGGTGCCAATAGCGAGTCCTGAGAGCCCGCCCAGCATAGTTGCAAAAGTATTATGGAAAGCATGTGTAAAGAGCGCGATCCCAAATCCAAGCACAGGTGCGACGAATTTCATGATTCCGGAACGGGTCAGGCGCGCGACTGCCAGCCCGATCCCTATGAATGCTGTGTAGAAGGGGTGCTGCCATCCCACCAGGATCACGCGCACGAAAACCAGGAACCAGAGCCCTTCCCAACCGCCGTCGAGATAGCCCATATTGTAGATATAGTGGGTGTTTTCGGTTGCGGCAAAGCCAAGCGCCGTGATACCCGCGTAAACGATACCATCCAGAATGGAATCGAATTCCTTGCGGAAGACAAAGAAGACGATCAGCACCGCCAACCCTTTCAGACTCTCCTCGACGATAGGGGCGATGATCGAGCCTGTTGCCAGATCAGACGCACTCTCGGAGCCGGTGAAAACATAAACGCCCATCCCCAAAACAGTATTGATGATAAAAGCGCCGCCCGCTGCGATCGCCATCCCCCAAAAGAAAACCGCTCCAAGCAGTATTTTGGGTTCGCGCTCGTAGCGGTCTGTCCAGTAAAGAATATAGGCAAAGAGAAACATGGGGGCAAAACCAAAAAATAAAGAGACGAGGAAAGGCATAATTTCTCCTTGTATGCTATTTGGGCGGTAAGGTCAGGGCAAATTTGATGCCCTCATCCACCCATGCGGATAAAGAATCTTCGTCAGCGGTCCCGGCAGGATTAACCATCACCCAGCCGCGCATCACACGTCCGGTCGTATCAAAAACGCCCGTGTGCGGGCGCGCCAACGCATTGTTGTGATTTTCTTTTCCAACGCGCACGATCAGCGCATCATCGACAATGCCGCAAGCCATATTGCCATGCAGCAAATAACCGACACCGCCGAACATCTTCTTTTCGATGATGGGAATATTGCCAAAGGATGCGCGGACTCGCTCCGCTAAAACTTTATCGTACGCCATTTGACTTTTACTCGTAGATCAACCTGGTACGCTCAACGCGCGCGGCTTCGATCGGGATGCCCATCTCGGACAAGACATCGTCTGGACGCCCGGTTGCCCCCTCACGTGCCGAAAGACGCAGGAAGAGCCGCAAATTTTCGCCTTCGGGGGGCAGGGAAGTGATCTCGAGAATGAGCGGGCGCAGATCGTAGGTCGGTTTTTTGGTGGTGTAGCGCTTGCGTTTGCGGCGTTTACGCCGCTCGCGGATGATGGACTCTGCTTCTAAAAGGGAAGCAATTTTCTCGTCCAGAAGCGAAGCGGGCATTTCATCCAAGAGGGTTACTGCGTATTCGGCGGTGTGAATTTGGGTTTGCAGCGCAGGGCCGCGTAAATCCACTTCCTCGATTTTTTGAATTTGGACGCCGTTGGGCAATCCACCCTGAAGTTTTTCTTGAAGCTCGTCGGGTTGCAAATTTTCATCATCGTTGAGCCAGATATCCACCAGTTCTGCCTGGCTGGTTAGCCCCAGTGCTAGCGCAGAGGCTAATTGGATCTTTGGCTGAGGGTGAAAGCCCTGACTGTAGGCAAGGGGTAAACCTGCGCGGCGTGTACTGCGTTCCCAGATGCTGTGCAGGTCGAGATGGCTGGTGTAGCGTAATGCCTTTTCTTTTGAAAATCGGATACGAATTCGTCTCATAGACTGGGGATTATAACCGAGTGATACTTATTTTTCTAAAGCAACCTGATCTCGCCCCAGAGATTTTGCACGGTAGAGTGCACGGTCGGCACGCTCTATGAATGAGTAAAGGTTGGCATCCTTTTGAACATCATCTTCGCTGCTTATGCCAATGCTTAATGTGAAGCGCACTTCTCCTTCGACCGTATCATATGGACTACTTCGCGTTGTATTGCAGAGACGTATGGCAGTTGTATATGCAGTTTCTGAACCTGTTTCAGGGAGAATGATAACAAATTCATCGCCCCCAAAACGCCCGATGATATCCACATTGCGCAGTGCTTTTTTAAGATAATTAGAAAAACTGACCAGAACCTGATCACCGACCAGATGCCCGTAGGTATCGTTGATCTTCTTGAAATAGTCGATATCAATGATGAGCAGGGAAACGGGGTGTTTGTAGCGATAAGAACGATAGATCTCATGTTGAGCTAACTCGAGGAGATGCCTGCGGTTGTGAAGCCCTGTTAGCGAATCTTTTGATGCAAGTCTTTCGACTTGCTGGTGAAGTTTTTTGCGCTCGGTGATATCTTGTAAGATGATCAAATAACCAAGGTGTTTATTGTTATTATCGCGCAGGACAGACAACTTTCCTTCAAAATTTCGTAACACCCTGTTTCGCCTAATGGAAAATTCGCGCACACGACTTGCCTGATCGTCTTTGGGGAGTAGAGGCTTTATTTCAGGCAAGTATTTTTCGAGCAGATTACCGATAATTTTGTCTTTTGTGGGTAGCAGCAGTTTTCGAGCTGTTGGGTTGATATCGAGAAGCCTGCCCTCTTTGTCTATAACGAGCATGCCCTCCTGCATATTTTCCACAATGGTGTTACGCGCTATGGGCATGACATCCAATAATCCGTAGCGGAAAATCCCGATCGCAAAAGCGAGCCCGGCGAAGGCGAAAGCCAAAGGGGAAAAATCCTTTTGGAGTTGGGGAATCAGATCGAGAATATAGATAAAGTTAAAAGCCAGTGGCGTTACCGCTCCGGCGACAAGCCACCTTGATTGATTACGATAGATCTCTGCCGAGCGAAAGTGTTGCATGCTGATGATGAGGGCACCGATCAATACCAGACTGTATGAATAGATCACATTGATCCAAAACCAGGAGCCATATGAAGAAACGCGTAAATTATTCAGATGATCGTTTACAGGAAGAACTTCATATGTATGCCAGATGGCACCATGTAGCTCATTGGTTTGAACCAGCGTAAATGTAATGATGGGAAATATCCAGAAAAGAATGAAACGGGGGAATGAAATCCAGCGCTCTTTGCCTGTATATTGCAAAGCGAAGCCGATCCAGAAAACAGGGGCGCTTACAATAAATAAATAAGTGAGTTTGGCACTTGCGATCGTGGCTTGCGGTGTTGTGCTTGCCAGCTCAGCTGTATTCGAAATAAGCCAGCCAGTAACACATAAAAGATCCAGCATGAGCATGATCGCGCCCGGGACTAAGCGTCTGCGCCAAGCATAGACGGCAGCCGCGGTTGTGATAAGAGCTGCTGTTGGAGCAAGGGTAATAAAAAGGTAAAATTGATCCATGAGGGTAATAAATAAAAAAAAGGGTGTGTTTAGTTTATCACAATCGATTTTCCCACTTTCTTTCAAAAACATGATAAAAGCCGCAAATTATTTGCGGCTTTTATGGGCTAATTTAGTACGGGGATTGCTTTCTTTGGTCTGGGTTTTCGTTTGATTTCCGGGCACATCCAGCCTTTGCCTGGGTTTTCGTAACGAAGATCATTGAAGGTCGGCAGGATACCGCAGGCAAAGCATTGTTCGCGGCAGTCGACACGAATTTCGCCTTCGAGCGACTGCTGATAATCGCGGAAGATGAACTTCTTGTTGACAGCTGTCGAGATATGATCCCAGGGGAATATCTCGTCCACACGGCGTTGGCGGTAGAGATAAAAATCGGGGTCAAGCCCATGTTTGGCAAAGGCGTCCATCCAGACATCGTAGCGGCGATGATCGCCCCAGGCGTCGAATTTGGCGCCGTTTTTCCACGCGGTCAGGATCACATCCGCAAGGCGACGATCCCCACGCGAAAGGAAGGCTTCGAGGAAGGTGTCTTCCGGCTCAGTCCACGAGAGCTTGATGCCGCGGATCAGTTTCTTTTTCAGCAGATCCTGCTTGGCTTTGATCTGCTCATGGCTATCGACCGGCACCCATTGGAAGGATGTTTGTGGTTTGGGGGCAAAGGTGCCCACGCTCAAATTTACTTTGGCTTTACCGCCAATTGCCTTGCGCCCTTCGTCCAGAACACGGTGTGCCAGATCAACGATGGCTTGCACATCTTCGAGAGTCTCTGAGGGATGCCCGATCATGAAATAGAGCTTGACCGTTGTCCAGCCGCGCTGGAAGATCTCTCGCGCGGTGCTGAGTAGTTGTTCGTCGGTAATGAATTTATTAATGATACGCCGCATCCGTTCGGTGGCAGCTTCGGGTGCGAGCGTAAAGCCTGCCGTACGCCGTTGTTGCAAGCCTTCCATTAGATCGATGGAAACCGATTCAATGCGCAGCGAAGGTAGCGAGACGCTCAATTGCTTATTGGGGAAGCGTTCGTTGACCTTTTTGACGAGTTCGGCAATGCCTGTGTAATCGGACGAAGACAGGGACAGGAAGGATAGCTCCTCATAGCCCGTGGATGCGATGGCTTTCTCGGCTGCGTCCAACACTTCTTCGACGGAACGCTCGCGCACTGGGCGCGTGGCAAAGCCCGCATGACAGAATCTGCACCCGCGCGTGCATCCGCGCATCACTTCGACCGTGGCACGGTTGTGGACACTCTTGATATTCGGGACGATGAAATTTGTCGGCGGGGGCGGGAGTTTGGCGACAAGGCGCTTCATGATGACCTTCGGCACTTCAGGCACAAGCGGCAGGACTTCGGCGATGGTCTCGTCATCCATGTAGGAGACTTCGTATAGTGAAGGGATGTAGACACCCATGATCTGTGCCAGAGATTTGAGCAAATTATCGCGATCTTGTCCATCTTCATCTTTCCAGCGTTGGTGGGCGTCGACAATATCGTGGATGACTTCTTCGCCTTCGCCGATGACATAGGCGTCGATGAAGGGCCACATCGGCTCGGGGTTGGAGAAGGTATGTCCACCCGCGATGATGAGGGGATGTTCGGGACCACGTTCCGCGCTTTTCAGCGGGATCATGGCGAGGTCAAGGACGTTCAGCACATTGGTGTAGAGAGTTTCGTAGGGGACGGTCAATCCGATGATGTCGAAATCCACCAAGGGGTGTTTTGATTCCAGCGCATAGAGGGGGATTTCGTGCGTGCGCATGACTTCTTCGAAATCCAGCCAGGGGAGGTAGGCGCGCTCGGCGAGGGCATCGTCGCGCTGGTTGATCTGATCGTAGAGGATCTTCAGACCGACGTTGGAGATGCCGAGGTCGTAGATGTCGGGGAAGACGAAGGCGACTTTGGTTTGGATCTCGTCCCAATTTTTGTAGATGGCGTTGTATTCGCCGCCGACGTAGCGACCGGGTTTTTGTACCGTTAAAAGGGTCCGCTCAAGGCGGGTTTCGATTTGTTCTGGGGTTAACATGGGGCGATTATACAGGAAACCGGAGAGTTTTGGTAATAATTAAAGAACTTCCGCTTGCTACTTATAGTCTGTAGACTTATAAGTAGCATTTTGATACCTTTATCCAGAAAATTCAAACATCAAAACCATATTCTTTTTCGAGAAAATAATGAGCATATCGGATACAGACTTGCAAAAACTTCTTGGCTCCAATATTCGAGCTATCAGGCTTAAGCGGGGATTGTCACAAGAGGAACTCGCCAGCATTTGCGATTTACATAGAACTTATATCGGCTCAGTTGAAAGAGCTGAGAGAAACATCACTTTGAGTACCCTTGTCAAGTTTGCTAATGCCCTAAATGTAACTGTCATTGATTTGCTCACCTAAAGGATTTCCATTATGCACCAATATGACCTTTTTAATGATTTGCCCAGCAGAATAGCAGATAAAGGTGTATCAATTTACGATCCCTTAGATGATGAGAATAAAGACTTATGGATACCCACTGCTGAACTTGAAAGGTTACTCAACAAAGGGCTTGTTGGATTTTCTACAAAAGGGCTACCTTTGCGAACAAGATCAAAGGTTATTAAACAGGAAGTTTGCAAAATCCTAGGTTATCCAATCCCTAAATCCTTTAAGAAAACACAACCAAGATTTCCGGGGCAACTATTTGATACCTATATTCAAAAATCAGATAATCTTCAAATTTGGAACGAAGACATATCACTATCACGTCGTTATGTGATCATAAAAGTATCTGAAGATGACATCGTTGAAAAAGTTAAGGTTGTTACAGGTAGAGCACTCTTAGTTTTGGATACGACAGGTACTTTAACCCAAAAATATCAAGCAAGACTTTCTCTCGGCGAAAGAAATATAGAGTTAGTTTCTTCGACTGACACGAAACTCTTACGATCCATATTGTCAAAAAGAAATATCGCAACTTCCTTTATATCAAGCCCAGTAGAGAATCCATCTGTGAATTCGCTTCTTCCAATAGAAATTATTTTTGACCGTTTAAAAAGCCTTGTTGGACGACGTTTTCCTGATGTAGGTTATGACCAAGAGAGAAATCGCGGCGAACAATTGCACAGGCTAATCTGTGAGGCTTTGGGATACCATAGCTATTCTGATGATGGCAGTTTTCCCGATATTCGCCATCAATTAATTGAGGTAAAACTACAAACAAGCCCGACAATTGATTTAGGTCTTGTGCGTCCAAATAGTACCGAAGCATTAGACATCCCATCCGTTGCAGACATAAAAGTTCGACATTGTGATGTCCGTTATGCTTTGTTTTATGCAAAAACAGATGGAAATTTTGTGACGCTTACCCACTTTTATCTTACAACTGGAGAAGTTTTCTTTGACAGGTTTTCCCAATTTGGGGGGAAAGTGGTAAATAAAAAACTGCAAATTCCTTTGCCTAAAGACTTCTTTGATTGAATCCAAACGCTTGCCAAACCATGAGATCAAGCTGATTTTCTAACTCGTCTGTTTTCTCATCTGGTAACAGCTTATAAATTTTTTTTGCAGTTTCTATAATTTGCAATGTTAATTTAGTGTCTGCCGTAGGGATAGGAAACTCCTTAACGTATTGAGTGATGAAACGGCGTCTGCCAGCATATAATTTATTATTAAAACGATGATCGTAAAATTTCTCAATAAATGTTGAATTTCCTACAGCTAACATTAGCCATAGCAAATCATTTCGTTGAGTTTTTTTACATGCTATCCAATAACAATCACCATTCACAACTGAACCACTTGTGTCCATCCAAAAAGTAGGTTTCTCTGCTATATCACGAAAGACGACTTTGGGCTGTCTCCAAGCATTTGGGTCTTGTGGAACCCAAATTTCATACCATTGCCTCCCAGCTTCTTTGAGATAACTTCTGCCTTCCAGGCTTTTACGGTGCGTCTCTAAGTATTGAGCTGTCCGAGGGTATTTATTCAAATCTACAGGTACTCTTTGGCCTTGGGCAACTTCATGGGGATAAACTATTTCTCTCTGTTTACTTGATTGTTTTGCTTTATAACGTTCAGCAATATGGTGTGTTGTAAGGTCTCGTAAGAGCTCTGGTTTTTTACTATCATCAAACTCTGCCCAATCATTGCGAATAAAAATCTTATCTGCCGTTGTTTTTACACCAACTCTAACCTTTCCAACATCTCCAAATGTACAAAATGTATTAGATTTGACCGTTCCTAGCCACTGTTCGGATTCTTGATTGGCTATTCTCCAAACATTTTTAGGGCTATCTCCATATTCTAAAATGCCTTGCTGTACATGGAAAACTTCGCCGCTATCAGTTTTCACTACTCCATCTGCATTTAAGGCTGTTATGACATTTTCAGTCTTTTCTATTTCGCCCCCATTGTTCGATGTATAGATAGATGTAAAGTGTGACGGAGACAAAAAGTTCTCCCCGTTTTTCTTTCTCAGGAGCAAAACAGCTGGAAGAACAGCAGCCTCGAACAAACGAGTATCGCCCATATCCCAGATGTGCAGTATATCAAATTCATTTAATATGCTGTTGCGAACACTTGCTCCAGATTTAGTGCTCAGAAATCTGTTCGAAACGATTATCCCTGCAAGTCCCCCAGGCTTTAATACTTGAGCAATTCCTTGAATGAAAACTTGATATAAATCAATCCGCCCTGATAATTTAAATTGTTTTGCTAATTTTTGTGATTTTTCAGCACCCATAATTTGTGTACGAACGTAGGGGGGATTTGCGATCACAGCATCAAAACGTTCAAATTTGTCGTTGTCAAATAAGCTAAGTTGTTGATGTCTTTTGGCGGCAAATTCCAAAAAATCATCGTTTCGTAATGAGAGAGAAACATCAGGAAACAAATTCAATATTCGAAGATTAGCTGTTTCAACAGCGTTGATGTTTGTATCAAAACCATATATATCAATATCGGAAAAACTCGTTTGTTTAAGAACTTCCAATAATGAGCACAACAATTCCCCATCGCCCACTGCTGGATCTACAATACGAATAGGCTTATTATCTAAGTTTTGTGGAAATGCAGAAATAATATTTTCTGCAACAAAATCAGCCAAAAGCTTTGGTGTATAGTGTGCACCGATTTCTTTTTTCTCTTCAACAAATGAATATCTCATGATTTTATTCTCTCTGAATACCCCGTAGCTTGCTACGCGGGTTCCGAGCTTTAGAAAAATCTGTGCTCGTAGGGACAAAATTTCGTAATACCCCGTCCGCTTGCGGCGGGGATAGGAATTTTGACGATTTTTCAAGTTTATTACTTACTAGTAATTATATATGCTAAAGATTATGATACTTATAGTCATCAATAATGTCAACCTGCTAAAGAATATCCGTCGTCTCATCAAAATACGTCCAGCCATCGAGATCAGGCGGTTGGATATCCAAATGGGTCAGGATGGTCATGATCTGTGAGCGATGTTCGGTGGCGTGATTGATGGCCTGCGTGAGTAAGATGGTCTTGGGTACATCGCGCATGGTGCCGTCCCAGTCGATGGTGACAGCATCATCGGCTTTTACTTTTGGTGCCCATTCGATGAAGCCTTCGCCCGAAATGCGTAAAGATTTGCCGATCTCATCAAGGGTGATAGGCTCATTCCCTTCCCATTGAAAGAGTTCCCCTGTGCTGACACGTGAAAAGTAGGCGCGTTCCGCTCTGGCGATATGTTGGAAAGTCTCACGGATCGAGCCGTAGGTGCCGTCGAGGGTGGAGTCGAGTTGCTCATCCGTTAATTTTTTGCAAACTTCCAACAGGTTTAGATTTGCCCATAAATTATGACTGAAGAGGGTGGTGAGAGTATCCATTGGTTTTCCTTTATTTCTCGTACGGGCTAAAGCCCTTTCTGAGTGCATGGAAGCCCTGACGGGCTGAGTGGTTTTAGCCCCGTAGGGGCTTTCACGAGCTAAGGCAGGACTTCCAGTCCGTACCAAGCTCGCTAAAAATCCCCATCCCGGACGTAGGTTTCGATCATATTGACGGCGTTTTCAATACCTTTTTCTGTGTGGATCTTTTCCCCGATCCGCTTTGCATTTTCCCGGATCGCATACCCAGAAGAATTGATCGCCGAAGGAGGGGACGACCACGCTCGGTACGCCCGCGCGTAAACCCGCTGCCGTTGTCCCTGCACCACCATGATGAACAATTGCCGCCATTTGCGGAAAGAGCCAATCATGTGGTGCGCTTTCAATGCTCAGAATCGGGCAGGCTGGCGGAATCAAATCCGCTCCAGTCGCTCAGGATGATGCCGCGTTGACCGGTCATCTGCAAGGCTTTAACGATGATCTGGATGGCTTCCTCACGTTCGTGATCGACCATGCTGCCAAAACCGATATAAACGGGCGACGGTCCGCTTGCCAGAAAATCACGCAAGGCATCGTTCGGCTGATAATCTGCATCTGTATCGAGGAACCAATAGCCTGAGACTTGCAGATGATTACCCCAGTCCACTGGTTTTGGAATCATAACTGGGCTGTAGCCATAAACTGCGGGTGTAGTTCCTCGCGGAGAATCGATCTCCCAATAATCTCTGGGGCTCATCGAAGGCAAATCCAAAATATCTCTGCGACATTCATTCACCGGTGAACGTAATAAGTTGAAGAAGGTCTGGTTAGATATCTTGGTCGTCCAATAATTGGAGATGCTCTTGAGCGGCTGCCAGCTTGGGGATTTCTTTCCCAGCATGGGTGAGATGTAACGGGAGGGGATGGCGGGCCAGAGATAGGTTGCAATGGCCGGAACTTCCAGTTTTTCGGCAACGTGCCAACCGGCAAAGGAAAGCCCGGAGTTAAGCATCACGTCAGTCTCACGATTGGCATCCAGCGTGATCTGGAAAATATCTTGCAGGGCAAGCTTGAAATTTTTCTCCATCCAGCGCATGATGCGCAGCATATTATTCCCCAATTCTGAGATGGCTTGGTTGATGAGTACTTCGCGTGGGTCTAGATCAATTGGATAAAAATCCAGCTCATGTTCTTCGACGAAAGATTTGAAGATTTGATGAGAAACAATACAAACTTCGTGCCCAGCCTGTTTGAGCCCTTTCCCCAAAGCGATATAAGGCTGTACATCACCGCGTGTTCCGAAGGTATTGATCGTGATCTTCATTGGATCATTTTTTATTATTCAAAAAGAAATTCTCCGTCTTGCATGAGCACTTTCCCGTCGACTTTGATCGTGCAATCCGTTGGAATGACATCCACATGGGTAGTGGCAGCCCAGTCTGCGCCGGTGGTGCGTGCGCCCGGGTCACCAAAGGCGATATGAATGCCGGGGAGCTTTTCATCTTGTAGCAGGTTGCCGGTCAGCTTGGTTAGGGTGGTATTGGTGCCGATGGCAAATTCCCCGATGCGGCGACCGTTCTCGTTCGAGCTGAGATAATCCCAAACTTCAGCTTCGATCTCTTTATTGTCGCAATGGATCTTTTCCACCCAGCCATCCTTCACATTAAAGGTGACCGGTGTGTCCAGCACACCGTATTTCGGGGAGAAGTGGTCGCCGAGAATATCCGCAACGATTGTGCCGTTCACAGTTTCGGGGCAGGTGAAAACTTCTCCTTCGGGCAGGTTGCCCCAGTCGCCGGGGTTGTGATAAAGCCCATGGCACGGAATCCATTTCAAATCAGGAGAGAATTCGGCGATCACGTTGCTGCCCTTTTTCGATGTGAAGGAAATTGTCTTGGCGGGTTTAACGATCTCGTAGACTTGCATGGTCAGGTCGTGGATCTGCTGATAGTCTGCCCGCATCCCCTCGCGCATCAGCTCTTCCGTGATCGAGACCATATGCCCGTGCCGGAACTTGATTCCCTTTTTCAACATCTGCACGGTGATACCCATGCGGAACATTAACTCCCCTTTTTGCGAACCGGCGGCGAATAAAGTCACTGTCGGGTTGAAGTCGTAGATCGCTTCCATGAAGCCTTCCGGCATCACTTCGAAGGGGCGTGCACCAAAATCTTCGAGTTTGATGAGCTTGACATTTTCGCAGGTGACAAGGGCTTCTTCCTCGAGAGCTTTACCGATCATCCAGGTCGCTTCGTCGGAAATGATGTAGACGCGATCTTCAGCGCGGATATTCATGCAGGTTTGGGTGGCAATGATGGCGCCTTCGCGGATGTCTTGGGGGATTTTCATGGGCATCTTCTTTCAATGATAGGTGAAGAATATTGTACTCGAAAGTACGATTGCTGTGCTTCAAAAACTCCCCCAAACTCAATGAATTTGGGGGAGCCAGGTTCCCCTGCACGAGACCGAGGTATCTCATGCAGGGGGGAGAAAAAGGGATGGCAAGTTTAGGCTTCGACCAGCGCTTCTTCTTTTTTGCCGAACTGGTCACGTCCCAGCAGCCAAAGGGCACCGAGAGCGAAGAGGATGATGATCCACTTGAGTACCCAGCCTGCAAGAGGGATGGAGATGAAGAGCGAGAGAATGATTACGCCAGTTGCCAGCGGGTAGAATTTGTGGTTCACCCATTCGGGTTTGACACGGGCGAGGATCAGTTTCCCGCCGAGAACGCTGACGATGATTTTCGTTAAGTAGGCGACGGTCAGGATAAAGCCGACGATCAAAGCGAAGAGCGTGAGCAAGCCGAGGGCTACGAAGGTTCCGCTCAGTCCACCCAATGAGATGAGACCAAAGAGGATCGCGCCAAGGATCATCGCCGTAAAGATCACGATCAGGGCAAAGTAGAAGGCTGCGTAGGCGACTACGCCCCATCCCAGGCTCTGCCAGGGTTCTGTTTGCAGTTTATATTCTGCGCTGGCGAGGAAATTGGGGAAGAGCCACTGCATAAGCATACCGAGTGCGAGCAGGGTGATAATGGTGCGCAGTAATCCGAGCGCCCAGAAGCCAGCCATCTGCTGCGGAGTGGGGGGCGTGTGCTCGTAGCTATATTCTGCTTGAGTCGGTTCAACGCGCAGGGTTTCACCCTCAACAACACCAGCGGGGAAGCTCATCTCTGTGAAGGATGTATAGCTCAGATCGCCACCGATGGATGCGGCCTCGTCGATGGTGATGCCCGAAGCAACGTAGGGGATGGATATCTGCATGGTCGGACCGAAAGACATCGGGGACATTCCGCTGCTTTCGTTAGAAGGATCAAGATAAGCCTGGACGTTCCCCTCGATAGTGCCGTTTAGCTCTAGAGCAGATGTGCCTGCAAGCAGGTTGCCACCGACATCACCCGTGACCAGAACTTGCCCTCCGCCAACGACCAGATCGCCGCCGATTTTGCTGCCAGCCATGCTTTCAAGGCTTGCGCCACCAAAGAGCAGGTCGTCGCCAATGCTGGCTTCCTTGCCAAGCTGGATGGCAGCTGCGCCTGAACGCAGATCGTCCTGCACGGTACCGTTAACAATGACACTCTGTGCAAAGGCGATCACATCGCCCTCAACGGTGCCGTTGATGATAACGGTTTCTGCGCCAGTAACGAGATCGCCAGTGATCGTGCCTTCAATAGTGACTCTTTGTGCACCAGCATAAAGGTCGCCCTGAATGACGCCCTCTACCAGCACGGTCGCTGCGCCGACATAGAGATCGTCTTTAATGACTTCATCGGCTTCGATGACGACATTATCGTCTCCGCGCCCATCGAAAGCTGAAGCGGTGGGAACGAGAACAAGGGCAAGCATGACGAAGATCGTCAATGTGGTGAAAATTTTGGAATTGTGAGACATAATACTCTCCTTAAATGAGTAGGAATGATTTTTTGTGTGTCTGGTGAGATATACGTGGCCAGATAAAGAAACGTTGCAAGGGAAATAAAAAAAGCCCAAGGGTTTTTAAAACCTTTGGGCTTTTGAGTTTCTGAGTATTGCTTATTCTGCGACGATCTTGCCGTCTTTGTAAAAGAGTTCTCCATCAATCAGAATTTCACCATCGTGCATGTCACAGAGCATATCCCAGTGCAGACCGGATTCGTTCTTTCCACCGCCTTCGGGGAAACCTGCGCCAACAGCAAGATGAATGGTGCCACCGATCTTCTCATCGAAGAGCATATTCTTGGTGAAACGCTGGATGCCGTAATTGGTGCCGATGCCCAATTCGCCGAGAATACGAGAGCCATCATCCGTATCCAGCAGGGCGGTCAGCAATTCTTGATTTTTCGCAGCTTTTTCCTTGACCACTTTGCCGTTCTCGAACCAGAGCTGGATGTCGTGGATTTCTTGTCCCATGTGTATGGCGGGATATTTGAAGCGCACCCAGCCATTGACCGAATCTTCTACGGGGCTGGCGAAAATTTCTCCGGATGGGAAATTCTGCGTCCCAGCCGATTCGATAAAGGTGCGCCCTTCGATGGACATGGTTATGTCGATATTTTCACCTTTTAGCACGACTTCTTTATGCCCCTTGAGCCAGTTGATATATTTGCGCTGGCTTTCGGCTTCTGCCTCCCAGAATGCGACCGGGTCATCTTCATCAAGCATGCCTGCACCAAAGACAAACTCCCGATAATCCATGAGACTCATATCGGCATCCTGTGCCATGGCGTTGGTGGGATAAACTGTAAGTGCCCAACGAAAATCGCCGGTAGCGGAGCGTTGCATCATGATCTTTGACATTTCTGCGTTGGCACGCCCGAATTGCGCCAGACGTTTAGGGTCAACGCCGCTCATGGTGCGAGTATTGCTGTCTGCCCAGATTTTCAGAAAGACATCGAAGGTTTCGAGCATCTCCTTTTGGATGGGCGAGATATAGTTTAGCTGCTCATCTGTAGCGTGTTTGAAGAAGACTTCACGCAATCCGGGTACTTGATTGAGCACCATGATATGTGCTCCGGCTTTGACAGCTTCTTCATAAGCAGCCAAGGTTAATTCATCCGCGAGCGGGGTGGTTTGGATGACCATTTTATCGCCGGGTTTGACCTTGAGCGAGTAATGGATGAGTACTTTTGCGAGCTTGGTAATTCGGGGATCAGGCATTATTTATCCTTTCGAGGGTGGTGCAAAGTTTTTATATTGTAGTGGATGTATTATCAGTTTTCAATGATCTTGATTTCATTCTGAAATTGTATTTAGCTCTCTATAGATGCCTCCATGTGCTAATAAAGCCTCATGTGTGCCCTCTTCAACGATCTTGCCTGCTTGCATGACATGGATCGTGTCGGCGTGTTGGATAGTTGAAAGACGATGAGCAATCGCGATCGTTGTACGCCCCTGCATGAGCGTTTTGAGAGCTTTTTGTACCAATGCTTCAGACTCCGAGTCGAGAGCAGATGTTGCCTCATCAAGCAGTAAGATGGGCGCGTCCTTGAGCAGCGCGCGCGCGATCGCAATGCGCTGGCGTTGTCCGCCGGAAAGCTTGGCCCCGCGTTCCCCGACCAGGGTTTGGTAGCCATCCGGTTGTTCAGAAATAAAGGTATGTGCATTGGCTGATTTTGCTGCAGCGAGCACTTCTTCATAATCGGTGTCGGGGCGTCCATAGCGGATATTCTCTTCGATGGTGCCATCAAAGAGATACGCATCCTGCGGGACATAAGCCATTAAGTTTCGTAATTCATCCAGGGGATAAGATGAGAGCGGCTTGCCGTTGATGCGAACCATATCCTCTTCTGTAGGATATAGCCCCATCAAAATCTTGACCAGGGTACTTTTCCCGCCGCCGCTCGGACCGACCAGTGCCGAAACTTGCCCTTTGGCAACAGAAAGATTGATTTGGTCAAGAATAGGTTCCGCTTCATCCGCTTGGGCAGATTCATCTGGCGAAGTGTAGCTAAAGCGCAAGTCACGTACTTCGATCATTGTATCCGTTTGAGTAGCGATGTTTGCTTTAGCGGGAAGCTCGTTGGGTTGGGTATGCTCTTTTTTCCACGAGAGCAATTCAAATACACGTGCGGATCCGGCCAACGAACGTTGGATATGAGTAACAAAATCTCCCAGGTTGGTGAACATGAAGCTGGCATTACTCTGAAGATGGATCGCCGCGACGATAGCGCCCAAGGCCACGTGTCCGTTCCCAAGAAGGTAGAGACCCAGAGTCAATGTCCCGATCGAACGCATCCAGCTAATAAAGGCGTTGACGGCATCGTAACGTGCCTGAATGCCGGCATGCGAAATGGTGGCTTCGGTCGTTTTCTGATTGGCTTGCGCGTAGCGTTGGTGGGTTTGCTCTTCAAGGTGGAACATTTTTGATACAGAAAGGCTTTGCAGAAGGTCATTGAGGCGCTCTGTAAGTGTGCCCAGAGATTCCTGAATGGTGGTGCTTTTTTCTCTCAAGGGGTTGGCAAGCGCAATACTGACCCAGGTTGTAGATGCTCCCAGTACAAGCGCGAAGATACCCATTTGCCAATTGAGCACAAAAATTGAGATGATGCCGACCAAGCCAAGCACCAGCCCAAATAATAAGGTGGGAAATAAATGGGTGTAGATTCTGGCAATGGTATTTAGATCATTGGTGCTACGTGAGACAAGATCGCCACTGTGTTCTTTGTCGAATTTGCTGATGGGCAGATCCACGATCTGGCGAAAGGTGCGTACGCGGACACTGGTCATGGCTTTCTTTTCGAAATAAGCCATGAGATAGCGGATGCCGATCAAGATAGGCACACCAGTGAAAAAGGTGATCGCTGCAAGGGTGAGCGCACGCGTCAACAGGGATTGCTCTCCGCTGACGGCGGCATTGAGTACATCCATCTTGATAAAAGCCAGGACAAGGTTGAAAGAGAAGCCGATGGTTGCCGCATCGATCAGCGCAGCGATGAAGTAAGCCCAGGAGTTTTTGCCGAGCAAGGATGTGACACGAGCGATCTCCTCTTTTTGGATAGGCTTAGACATGAGCAGCCTCCTGAGCAGTTTGCTTGAGATAGAGACGTTTGTAGAGAGAATCATTCTGCATCAGTGCTTGATGAGTGCCACGCTCGCTTAATTTGCCTTTATCGAGAACGACGATCTCATCTACATTTTTGATGGTTGAAAGGCGATGTGCGACGACGATCACTGTGCGCCCTTGCATAAAACGTTCCAGTGCATCCTGTACGACAGCTTCGGATTGCGTATCAAGTGCGGATGTGGGTTCATCCAATAAAAGGATCGGAGCGTCCTTGAGAATAGCGCGCGCGAGGGCAATACGCTGTTTTTCGCCCCCCGAAAGTTTGCTGCCCCACTCACCGACCTGGGTTTCATATCCATCTGGCTGAGCGATGATAAAGTCGTGTGCATTGGCGGCTTTTGCGGCCGCGACGATCTCACTGTGTGTGGCGCCCGTGCGTCCATGAGTGATATTCTCAGCGATCGTCGTAGGGAAGAGATAGATTTCCTGCGAAACAAGCGAGACGTATTTGCGGGCATTTCGCAGGTCTGTTTCAAAGATATCGTTGCCGCTAATACAAATTTCCCCGCTCTGAGGGTGATAGAACCCGCAAAGTAATTTTAAGACGGTGCTTTTGCCGCATCCGCTGGAGCCAACCAGAGCAATGATTTTGCCTTTGTTCAGGCTGAGGCTGAAATCGGACAGGATCGGGGTTTCGTCGTTATATTGGAAGCTGACCGAGTTGAATTCCACGGTTGGGGTAGCGGAAGCAAGCCGAAAAGGCGCTCGATGCGTGTTATCGGTGGGTGCATCCAGTAACTCGAAGACGCGTTCCACTGCCGGAGAAACTTCCCGTATCTCCCGTATCCATCCAAGCATGGTCTCAACGGGAATAAAGATCATCCAGATCACGTAATTGCTGGCGATCAATGCACCAACGGTGATCTCTCCGGTAAAAGCAAGGTAGCCGCCATAGAGCGGAGCAACCAACTGCGGGATATAACGCAGCATGAGAAATATAGAAAAGGACATGGCTGAGCGTTTATCTATTTCCAACCCCTCGGCGCGAACGTCTTCTGCAATTTGTTGATATTTCTTCGTGAGCAGTTTTTGTAGGTTGAAGGCTTTAATGATGTAAATGCCGCGAATGGCGTCTTGCGTGACTGCATTGGCACGAGCCAAATGCTCCATCTCTTTGCGAGAGTGGTCTTGCATGGGTTTGATTACTTTATCGTAGAGGATGGATGAGATGGGGATCAGGATGCAGGTGGCGAGCAGGAGCTTCCAGCTAAGCAAATACATATAGGTAAAGCCCAGAAGAAAAACAACCGGTTGTTGTATGAGCTCGTGGATGCGTCGTGTGAGTGTGGCGATCTTGTCGACATCGTTGTTCAGACGTGAAACGAGATCGCCAGTATGGAGTGTTTCTGTGTAGGAAATGGGGAGGTGCTGGATGTGTGTGGTAAGACGGTTGCGCAGATCGCGCAGGGTGTAGGTTTCGTAGCGGATGGCAATAATACGTTTGAAGTATTTCAAGGCGATATCGACCGTCATCGCGATCAATGCCCATAATACGAGTTGGCGAAACCTGATTGCGTCCTGTGCAAGGGCTGTATCGGTTAGTGTTTGTAAAAGATAAGGATTGATAAATTCCATTACCCCGGCAACCAAAGCCGTAAGCCAAACAAAACCTAACCAGATCTTGTGTGCTTTCAACGTGGGGATCAAGCGCCGGATAGTTTCCCAGTTAGGCGGTGTGTGTGCTTCTGCTTGAGCCATCTCATCTCCAGTTTTAGTTTTTTTAACGCTGGTTTTAGTTGCTTGTTGTATTCTACATAAAAATAAATATTAAGTCAATAAAAAATAACAAAAATCAATATATGCATTAATAAAATGTATTTTCAGATTTGTTTTGTTGAAATGCTTGGTCGTTTTATGCTTATGAGGTAACGGTCTTGGCTTTTAAATGGAAAAAGCCGTCAAACCTGACGACTTTTTCTGCTCGTTTATGTTTTTATTCGCCTATGATCTTAACAAGCACCCGTTTGCGGCGCCGACCGTCAAATTCCCCATAGAAGATTTGCTCCCATGTGCCAAAGTCAAGTTTTCCATTCGTGATGGCAACAACCACTTCACGTCCCATAATTTGGCGTTTCATATGCGCGTCAGCGTTGTCTTCGCCAGTATCATTATGCCTATATTGATCAATCGGGGCATGAGGAGCAAGCCTTTCAAGCCATTCTTCATAGTCTTGATGCAAACCATATTCATGGTCATTGATGAAGACAGAGGCGGTGATGTGCATGGCGTTGACCAAAACGAAACCTTCCTGAACACCACTTTCTTGAAGAGCTTCGTTTACTTGGGGTGTGATGTTGATGAAGGCACGACGAGTGGGGGTATTGAACCAGAGTTCTTTGCGATAGGATTTCATGTTTTTCTCCCTACCAAATAGATTAGGCAGGCTCAACTAAGTCTTCCAAAGCTGAGCGATCATGCAATGTGATAATAGCGCGTGTTACTTCCAGCACACCTTCGGATTGAAATTGATGCAAAATACGGCAAACAACCTCCGGGGAGGAGACAATTCTTAATGCTACCGCACTCGGGTTAGGTTATGCTGAATAAAGATAGCATTTGAACATGAAAACCGATCAAGCAATGAAATTGCTAAACGAGCAATATCTGGGTGGGAGGAAATCCAGTTAATTATTTTCTCAATTGTGCATAATTAGGTTTTCCAGTCCTTGGCGATCACGCAATGTTATAGTAGCGCGATCAACATGCAAAAAACCACTATCTTGAAATTGATAGAGAATACGGCAGATCACCTCTGGTGAGGAAGCGATCATAGCAGCCATTTCTTCAAGAGTTAGATCGCGCTGCACGGTTGGGTTTTCCACATCTACAAATTTATCAATGACTAGTTTCGCCAAACGACCGGCTACAGGGCTAAAAGCCAAATTGTAGATACTTTCTTTGCGTTTACGAATCAATTGGGTCCAGCGCCGTAGCAGCGCACGAACTACTTCACTATTAGGAAAAGCTAATTCAAGTATTTCATTTCCTTGCCACTGGTATACAATCGTATCTTCAGCCGCCTTGATAGTTGACGGCATGCCATCATCATCAAAAAGAGTATGCCCCCAAAACCCCTCACCTTTTTCCCAAGTAGAAACTACAAAAGTTCCCCCATCCGGGGCATTAATCACAGCTTTCAACTGCCCGGATGCAATATAGAGTACATAGGGCCAAGGATCACCTTGCCAACACAGAACAGATCCCTTCTTAAGTACTCGACGGGTCGATAGACGCACTAATTCTTCTCGCTCTTGGGGCGTGAATTTTTCAAAAACATCAGCTTTTGAAAGCTTTTTGATCAGATCGTCCATTTTATTTCTCCAAACACTTTTCAATTTCCCGTAATTGTACTTGACGACAGTTTAAAAAACAATTTGATTGTGAAATTATTGACAAATGTCAAGGCGAAATATACAAAAGTCAGGATAATACACCTAAATCTAATCAAATTATTTTCTAAGGAGATGCACAAAATGTTAAAGAAATCTAAGACCGTAATTTGGATCATTCTGATCGCCGCAATCTTGATGATTGCTTTTGTTCCTTTTTCATCATTTAATATGGTGAACCCTATTCTTGATCTGCAGCTTGAACGCATTGAGCAATTCAAAGCGGATGGGAATGCGAAATGGCATCTGCTGACCCTGACCACTTGGTTGGTTAGCTTCTTCTTCCCGTTCTGGGGAACTTTGAGTGTTCTCGCTGGCATAGCCCTACTGGTGCTTGTAAAACCTCTTTATAATGGAGAAAGCTGGGCACGCGGTGCAGCATTATTTGCTCTCTCATTCCCCTCAATTGGTGGCGCGTACATGATCGTACCGTGGATGAATTTCGTTGGCACCAAATATGGCGGATTCCCTCCAGCGGTTGCAACCATGATGATCGGCTTGATTCCGTTTTTTGCCATCCTCTTGATGGACAAAGGTGATATGAAGCAGAAAGTCGTTGATTTCCTTTCCTTCCTGGCAATGGGTGTTACAGCATCTTACAGCTTTGCGAATGGGCATGCAGCATTCCGCGTACTTTACGGGCATCCCCAGCGCCCCAAATTTGCCGAAGGTATTGCCATTACTTTTGTTGGCTTTATCGGACTCTGGGTTGCATGGTGGTTCCTGTCTGCCGCGATCTATCAGTTGGGCAACCGCAAAGAATCGGGCTGGTATCTGATGATCATCGGTGGTCTGTTTGCGATGGTTGCTGGTTTTGCAACAGGCTGGGTACGTCATGCCACCGTTGATTATTATCTGAATGGTTTTCTGGGCTTGAGTGTAGTTGTGTTTGCGCTGATCCCTCTTTTCAAGGAGCGCTTGCTCAACGAGTTTGTTGGGGAATAATTGAAAAGGTCTGTAAAAATACAAAAGCCGCGTTTTCAAAACGCGGCTTTTGTTATATCCGGAAGCAAGCTATGGGAAAGCTAGTCGCGGTGTGCGATCTTTCCCAGCAAATTTTCATTTGAAATGAGAAATTCCGTTCGGTTTATTTCGATAAGCCCATCATCTGCAAATTTATATAGTGCCCGACAAACCATTTCTCTTGTGCTGCCAATACGCGCAGCCATCTGATCAAGGGTCATGTCGCGAGCTACAGGGGTATCGTTTCTGCCGCTATAGTGCTCAAGGAGCAGATTTGCCAATCGACCAGGGACGGCGAGAAATGCCAGATTTTCCACGATATCACTGGCCTGTTGCATGCGTAATACCATCTGGCGGGAAATTTCCAATGACATCTTGCCATTTCGTTCCAGATAGGGGAGTAATTGTTCTTTTGACCATAATCTAATTTTGCTGTCTTCGTCGGCAACAAGGGCCACGGGCATTGGCGCATTTTCTTCAAAAAATGCCAAGCCCCAAAATATCTCGTCTGTGTGGATCGTGGTTGTGATCAGGCTGCGCCCTTCACCTGATTCCTTCAGGGCGATAACTTTCCCCTTTTCAACCCACATTAGATAGGGCCAAATATCACCATTATGAACGATCCACTCACCCTTTGAGTAACGATATGGACTTGCCTGGCGCGCTATCTCTTCGATTTCAGGAGGGGATAGAGATGAAAAAACCGGGTTCTGTGTAAGTTGTTTGGGGAAATTATTCATGGATGAGTTGCTCTAGTTTATTTCGATCTGTGAAGGTGATCTCAACACGACTGATTTCTATCATCCCTTCTCCGGCGAATTGATGGAGGGTCTTACTGACCAATTCACGTGTGGAGCCGACAGTTTGCGCCATCTCGTCGAGTGTGAGATCGCGCGGAGCTGCCTGCCCTTCGAGAGGTTTGTAATGATTGAGGAGTAGGTTCGCTAATCGGCCTGCTACCGGGTGAAAGGCGAAACCGTAAACAACTTCCCGCACCCTGCGCATTGTGCGAACTAATTTCCTCGTGAGTGCCCAAACAGCATCTACATTACATGAGATGATCGGGGTAATGGCATCCCCTTCCCACATGCAGACTTCGCAATCTTCCATGACCTCGAGGGCCGCAGGCATCGGCTCTCCATCAAAAAGGGAATGTCCCCAAATAATGCGCCCCGGCCCCATTCGGAAGACAACTTGGCGTTTACCATCGGGTGAGAGCATGACCCAGCCCAATTTTCCGGATGAGATGTAGAGGGCACGATTCCAAACATCATCTTGCATGCAGATATATTGCCCCTTGCGATAGTTTGCATGAAAAGCCAATTGCTCAAGTTTTTCGTGGGCGTGCGCATCAAGGTGGGTGAAAACATCATCTTTGGCTATGTTCTCAGAAAATGTAGATGGCATGTTTTTTTCCTGTCGCTAGTTTGATTTTCTTTCATCCCTATTTATACCTGTTATTGCTTTAGAAAGCCCTCTATTCCATCTAGATAGAAGTCTTGATTTTTTATGACATTTGGCTGTTTGTGATTTATAGAATTATAAAGACTAAACAGGCGTCTCATGCTATTTTAATATGGAAAGTGATTATAACAAACAAGATATTTTGATAAGGAGATTTAAATGACGAACGAAACCACCCAAAAAGGGCGCCTGATTATGACCATTGTCGCTGTAGTTGTCGGGTTGTTCCTGCTATTCTCAGCTCCATTCATTTCGATGAAAGCGCTGACCCCGGCATTGCATAACCTGACAGAAGTGCACCAGGTGCAGCAACCTGATGGCGTTTGGGACACCCCCGTAAAAATTCTTACAGCTACTTTCCATGTGTGGATCGCACTCTTTGTTTTTGGTGGAGCAACCTTGCTTGTTATCGCCAAAGATATTTATGCTGACAAAAAATGGGCACGCCCTGTAGCGTTGACCATGCTAGCCCTGCCTTCAATGGGTGGCATGACCATGGTTATCCCGTGGATGGTGCTGGTCTGGTCTGATGCACTTGGAAATAAAGTCTCCAGTGGAATGCCTGCAGCGCTACCGATCATGCTGATCGGGTTGGCAGGCTATTTCATTATGCTTTTGGCAGAAAAAGCAGATGCAAAGACCAAGATCGCTCAGGCTGTTACCTTTGGCGCTTTGGGCGTTGTAGGCGGGATGGTATTCATGAATGCCCAACACGGTGTGCGTCATTTTCTGACCAAAGGTCCCTTCTACGAAGCATCCGAAAGTAATCCCGAACTTTTCCTGGGCGGCTTTGTAATGTATGCAGCCGTGGCATTTTTCTTCGTCGCAATTTACTTGATGGCTGCCCGTAAAGAAAGCGGCTGGTATTTTGCCATGATCACAGGCATCGTTACTTTTGCAGCAGCCTTCTTGGCTTTTGTAGATCGCTACAATGTTCCTTCCGGGCAAGAATGGTTGCGCGGAGCGATGCTTTCCGCCGTTTTCATTGCGATCATTGCAATCCCCTGGTTCAGAAAACGCATCTACGGCGAAGCATAAAGATTATTTTTCCAAAATTCAAAGAGAGACGGGTGTGCTGACATCCGTCTCTTTTTTTGTTATTTTCGTAATATTTGCTCTTGGAACTTAACTTTTATCAAGGTTTTATAACATACTGTCATTTATATTGCGCTTTATGAGACGTTTTAAGTTACATTTATTTATTCTTTTGAAAGGAAGAAGGTAATAACAATGACAGAAAAAAGAAATAATTGGGTAATTATGGCAGGAATTGTTTTGATTGTGGGCATATTCATCGTTTTTGTGGCCCCCGGGCTTTTCGACTCAACGATGGATCAGTTAATCCTGAAGCAATCAAAGCAAGCAACAAATATTACAGCGGGGCATTTGAGTCGCCTATATGTCGGTTCAATATATAGCGGTGTTGAGATGCTGGTGGGATTGGCATTGATCGCAATTTCGATTGCTCTCTATGCAAGCAAAAAGTGGGCCTGGCCTGCGGCAATGGTTCTTCTCTCAATCCCCGCAATTGCAAATGGCTATATCGGCTTGGGTTGGCTGGAAAATCTCAAGAAATTCCCCCCTGCTTATATAACTTTTTTCTTGAGTCTGATAGCCTTTTGGGCAATGCTCTTCCTGAAAGAAAATGATAAGAAAACCAAAAACGCGATGTTTTGGGTCTTCACTCTTTTGGGAATGCTCGGCGCTCAGGGTTTTATGCTTTTCCCCCATGCATTGCGTGTGATTCTGAAAAGCCCAGCAGATGCACTTTTGAACCCTGCTAATTCCATTTTGCGGCGCACAGGGCCGATCATGTTCCTTATTGTCATTTTTGCTGCTCTAGCTATTTGGAAACTTGCTGAACGAAAGGAATCAGGCTGGTATCTTGCTCTTCTAACTGGCCTTATGATGGCAATCGGAGCTTTCCCCGCTCACTATGCTCGTCCGCTGGTCGCATCTTTGGCCCCTAAAGGAACGTTAGCCCCATCAGTATTCACATCCACTTATTGGATGGCTGGCTTGCAGGGTATCATTTTGGTTGTTTTGTTATTGCTTCCGGCATTCAAGACTGCTCTCTATGATGAAGAAGTAGAATAATCTACATTCTGTACTAAAGAAAAAGAGACGTTGCAAAATTTCAACGTCTCTTTTTTATTTGCCTTAAGGTAAATCTTTATAAAGTTAGTCGTGTTATATTTGTGTCAATCTTCACAGCAACATGCTGTTTTGGACATTAGAATTTGCTTTTAAGGAGAGTAAGAATATGAAAAACAATTACAAGCTCGGTGCACTTCTATCTATCGTTGGGATTTTGGCAGGGGTATTGGCCTTGTATTTTATTGCCAGTACATACAATACGGTTATCCACACCCATTTTAATGCAGGAGAATGGGAGGAGAGCAATACTGTTCGCTTGGTTTATGCGTTGTTGGGCTGGCTAGGTACTGCGGCTGGTGCTCTCTCTGCTGCTGTATTATGGGGATTCCTAAAGGAAGAAGATTGGGCATGGTTTTGGGGAGCTGTCGCTTCGACAATTCTTTTGCTTGCTGGGTTCTTCCCGATGATTCCTGCCGGTGATAGTGGATTGCCTGTGCCTACATTGTGGGTCTTCTTGCTCGCAGCTGTAATGTGGTTTGGGATGCTTTTCATTGGCGGCGTGCACAAGAAGGTGATCGGACTGACCTTTACGGCAGGACTGGCTTATGTACTGACCTTTATTGATGGCGTTGCCCCAATTTCCAAGTTTCAATCAACCTATCAGTTCCCCTCGGAATTTGTTGCCGGTGCGGACTCTCTTTGGAACGGGATGTTTGTGGTGTTTCAGCAGGTTAATTGGTGGGGCGCCGCGGGCTGGGCAGTTTTTATTTTCGCAGCTCTCAAGCAAAAATCATGGGCGGTTCCTGTAGGTATTTTTGCCGCGACTATGTCTATAATTGGTGGTTATCCCATGGGCATCCACAATATGTTTGAAGTCCAGCGTTTTTCAATGTTCTTGCCTGCCCCTATTATTAGCACTATTTTGCTTGTCATTCTTTGCCTGCCTAAAACACAGAAACTGATTATGGGAAAGTAAGAGCTTTTCGCCAGCAAAGAACACCTAAAGGGTTTGCTCTTCACAAAGAGCAAACCCTTTTCTGGTGCATGCTCTGTATTGCTATATATCAAAGACGCGGGCACTACAAGTGTTTATCATAGCTGGTGAGTTTGAAAGGAAGAGAGTAATGCGTAGAGAAGAAGTGATTAGTTTATTATCTAAAATTTCTTATTTTTCGGGATTAAATACTATTGCTCTTAAGCATGTCTCTGCGGCTACGATTCAGCAAACTTATCAAGCTGGTCAATATACTTTTATGGAAGGGGAACCATGTATTGGTCTATACATTGTTAAAAGCGGGTGGTTGCGAGCGGTGAAAATAGCCGCATCTGGAAGGGAGCAGGTTATCAGGTTTGTTGGTCCGGGCGATGCTTTCAATGAAGTCGGCGTTCTCACAGGAGGAGTGAATGTGGTTTCTGTGGAGGCTTTAGAACCGTCGAAAGTGCTTATCGTTCAGCGGAAAGAATTGCTCAAGCTGGTTGATAGGCATCCTTGCTTGGCAAAATCAATTATCGAAAATCTCGCTAACCGTGTTTTATACGCCATGAATCTGGTCACTGATCTATCACTGCGTTCTGTTGAGAGTCGTTTGGCGCGCTTTTTGATAGAGGCAGCCGATGCTGACATTATTAACCGCAAGAAATGGGCTACCCAAGCAGCGATTGCTGCTCGAATTGGGACTGTTCCTGTGGTTATTAATCGGGCTTTCCGCGCTTTTGTTGAGGAAAATCTTATTGAGCTTAGGAGGGAGAAAATCTTGATCTTGGATCGTGACAAATTGGAGAAGGTTGCTCTGGCCAGCGAATAAAAAATATTTTTTCTAAAAAAATCAGAAATCTATTTTCAGATGTCTTTAGTTTGTGAAAAAATAAACTAAAGTTGAATACAGATACAACCAACACCACTATCCTATGAGAAGAAGGATGAAACCTGCTTGCTCGGAAGCTGTGCTGGTGAATGGTGTACAGTTCCGGTGAGCCAATTTTTTCATAGGAGAAAGAATATGCTAAAGAAACTGTATTTTGTTTTTGCGATATTGATTATCGCAGCCATGTTCCTGTCGGCCTGTGCGCCTGCAGCGACACCAGCGGAAGTAGAAGCCCCTGTTGAAGAAGCTCCGGCAGTTGGGGAGGATCCTGAATCTGAAGAAGCGGCATCTGCACCTTCAGATGAAGCAGACCCTGTTGAAGAGCCTGCTCCTGCAGCAGATACTGAATTTTCTTGGGATCAGGATTATATTGCTGAAGTTCCGCCGATCATGATGATCGATCCATATTTTCAGATTTTTGGACAATCTCAAGTAGCAGTTCCTTATACTTACGAAAATGCGGTCAAATTAGCGGGGCATTCCTGTGGAGCAGTAACCGGTGCATGGACAATTACTCGCAAAGCCCTTGAAGTGCTTTATCCTGGAGGGGAAATTCCCGTGCGTGGTCAAATCCAGGTAGAAGCTCCGGGAGCAGAAGATGAATGGTTTGTCGGTGTCTTCGGTGAAGTGATCACCTATATTACAGGCGCTGCACCCAAGACCGGTTTTATTGGAGCGGAATTCGGACAAACAGATGATGTTTTTGTCCGCCAAAACAAGATGATCTACCCGGAAGAGCCAACCGGCACAATGCCCCCTAAAATGGAGTGGGTTTTCACACGTTTAGATACCGGTGCCAAGGTAGGCGTTATTTTCAATCTTGCTGTTATCACCCCTGTTGCAACACCTGAACGGCAGGCAATGGGCAAGAAAATGGTCTTAGGCGAAGCAACTCCTGAAGAAGCTGCGGACTATTACGAATACTGGAACGATAGAGCGAAATTTGTGTTGGAAAATGCAGATACGCTCGATGGCTTCTTCACTGTCACCGTTTATGAAGAGGGGCCTGCGACAACGGCCTCTGCAGTTGCTCCCGCAACAGCCGATGACTTTGCATGGGATCAAGACTATATTACCGAAGTCCCGCCCATTATGATGATCGATCCATATTTCAGCATTTTTGGACAATCACAAACGCCAGTTCCTTATTATTACGAGGAGGCTGTCAAAGTGGCCGGTCACTCATGTGGCGCGATAACAGGCGCATGGGAAATGACCCGCAAAGCCCTTGAAGTCCTCTATCCTGATGGAGAGATCCCGGTGCGTGGTCAAATAGCTGTAGATGCCCCGGGTGCAGAAGATGAATGGTTTGTTGGTGTCTTTGGCGATGTCATCACCTTCATCACAGGTGCGTCTCCTCACACAGGCTTTATTGGTGCTGAGTTTGGGAAAACAGATGATGTCTTTGTCCGCCAAAATAAAATGGTCTACGATGAAGAGCCTACCGGACAAATGCCTCCAGCGAGAGAGTGGGTTTTCACACGCCTTGACACAGGTGCAAAAGTAGGTGTGAAATATAACCTCGTTATTATTCTCCCGATCCCAACACCCGGACGTATCGCAATGGGTAAGAAAATGGCGGCTGGTGAAGCTACGCCTGAAGAAGCTGCGGATTATATTGAATACTGGAACGCTAGAGCGATGTATACATTGGAAAACTCAGATCTCATAGATGGTTTTATTACAGTAACTACCTATGAGTAAAACTTGCGCCTAACTAAGAAAAGTTGAAAGAAAGAGGCATAGTTCAAAAAACTATGTCTCTTTTCTTGTTTCAATTTGCGTTAAAGCAAATCTTTTAAGTTACAGTTGAGATAAACTTCACAATGTGATTTTATAGAACGCTTATTTCCATATCTCTTTGCTATAGGAGGCAGACCAATGAAAGAAACTTCTCAGAAGAACCGTACTATCATGTCTTGGTTGGCAATTGTGATCGGTTTGATCATGGCTTATATCATCCCCTTTATGGTGCAAACATCCCTTTCACGGGTGCTTTTTCATCTTAACGCCCATATTGAAAAGGGCTTCCCCCTTTTCTCTAGTGGGTTGCCACTTTTTGACTTTTTCTACTCAGCTTGGCAGGCGATCATCTTCGCAGCTGGTGCAGCCCTGGTTGTCATCTCACAGGAAATCAAAAAAGGCACCGAGTGGAGTTTCCCCCTTGCTTTGAGCCTCTTTGCACTGCCTTCTATCGGCGGCTTCTTTATGTTTCTGCCCTACATTAGCTGGGTTCCCGGCTTCCCGCTACCAATGATTATTGCATTTTTCGGATTGACGGGCTACTGGGCTTTCATTTTCCTGCGTAAGGGAGAAACATCCGTCAAGTGGACGCAGGCCGGTGCTTTGACTTTCATTGGTATGCTCGCGACTCACGCCTTCACGATTGGCATCGGTGCACAGCGCACAATGGCAACACGCGTCACATACCCCTTCTACCCAGAAGATTGGACCTTCTGGCTCTTCCGCTGGGCTGGTGAAGCCAACTGGGTTGCTGTGATCTTTCTTTTCATGTCCATTCCGCTTATCGCAATGGGAAAACGAAAAGGCTGGTGGATGGCTGTTGTCCCCTCGATCACCATTTTGATGATCAATGTCCCTACGCAATTTTTCCGGACTAAAACACTCGATTATCTCTACGGGTCGTTGCTTGCCATCGGTGTTCTGGTCTTCATGATGGTCCCTTACTTTCAGGAGCGCCTCATTACCAACGAAGACCTTGCTGAGTTAGAGTAATTGCGCAATAAAAACTAAATAAAGCGCAGCTTTGATAAGTTGCGCTTTTCCTCCCTTTTTGGAGATTACTATGAAAAACGTGAAAGGCAACCATAAACTCGGTGCTATTCTCTCCGTAGTCGGCATTCTGACCGGATTGCTTATTCTCTTTATTCTTGCCAGCATTTATCAAATCAATATCGATGGGAAGATCGCTGGTGAGCGCCCCGATGAAGCCATCACCGTGCAAATTGTCTTTGCCTTATTAAGTTGGGTCGGTGTTTCAGCAGGGGCCCTCTGGGTCGCCGTGCTTTACGGTTTTCTCAACAAAGCTAAATGGGCCTGGGGCATGGGTGCAGTTGCCGCCACAGTACAACTTCTCTCTGGTTTCTTCCCGATGATTCCCCCTGCCAGCATCGGCTTACCAACACCAACCATTTGGGTTTTCCTTATTGCTCTTGTACTCTGGTTTGGAATGCTGCTTATTGGTGGTGTTGATAACAAAATTATCATTTTCGCTTTTGTCAGTGGTTTGGCTTATGTTCTCACCTATATTGACGGCGTTGGTGCCATTTCCCGTTACCAAACCGAAGAGAAAGGTTTCATCGCTTCGATGTATGCCATGTCTCAATTGGTGAATTGGTTGGGCGCAATTGTTTGGGCATTCTTCATCTATGCTCTCATCAAAGGCAAAGAATGGACAATTCCCCTCGGTGTTTTTGCAGCAGCCATGTCCATGTTTGGCGGTTTCCCCGTTGGGGTGACCGACGTGGTCAATAAAGGACGTTTCTCCATGTTCCTCGTCGCGCCAATGATGAGTACTGGATTGCTGATCTATATGCTCATGCCTAAAACCAAGCAAATGCTGGATGAATGGCAAAGCAAGCAATAGGATGACAGGAGAATCCGTGTGAAAGTGGACAAATACAATTACCCGATCATTATCATCACCACCCTTGTGATCTGTACCGTGCTCGCTCTTGCTTTGGGCTTGACACCGGCTCATTAACATCTGCCCGGTTTTAGCATCTCCTTAGCATGCAGCGAGGCTGGGCAGCCTCGCTGCATGCGCTATTGCATTAGAGCCATCATGACAAAAATACAATCAAAAGAACGGAAAACGCTCACGCAAGTACGTCGCATCATCCAATATATGTTTCTTTTTGCAACCTATTTACTTGGCCTGCGACATATCATGCCGGGACGAGAGTCGACCGGGGGGGCGTTCGATGCTTTTTGTCCGATGGGTGGGATAGAAACCTTCTTCTCCTATATCGCTACAGGGCAAACGCTCAAGACAACAAACTTGCTTAATTTTGCTGTTCTAATCGGGGTTTTGGGCGTATCTCTTTTGGCAGGGCGCGCCTTTTGCGGTTGGATGTGTCCGATCGGTACGTTGCAGGATATGCTTGCGGGTTGGGCACAACGCCTGAGCGGCGGTAGCAAGCATCATGTTCGCGGGAAGCGGAGCAAGGCGAAATTCCCAATGGAACTTCCCCCCAAAGTCGATAAATGGGCGCGCTATCTTAAATATCTGGTCTTGTTAGTCACACTCATCGCCAGCATTTGGACAATCTATCCCCCACTACGAGAGATTTGTCCCGCACGTGCCCTTTTTAGTTTTGAGTTGGGTGAGCCGTTGCTGGTCAGTGTTTTGATCACTTTCATCATTACCTCGCTGCTCATCAAACGTTTTTGGTGCAAGTACCTTTGCCCGCTTGGGGCGTTTCTGGCGATCACGAATAAATTTGCGCCGTTGCGCGTTGTGATAGATAAAGGGAGTTGTACTGATTGCGGACGCTGTGAAGCAGAGTGCCCTGTAGATATTCCGGCGATCCCCGACAATATGCGAAATCTGGAATGTGTGCAGTGTTTGGAGTGTGTAGAGACCTGTGCCGTTGAGGATACTGCGGTGTTGAAGTTGGGGTAATCCAGGCGCCTTTTCCATCCTGATCCCCGTGCCATTATCAATGGTATGGGGATTTTCTTTTTCTTACACAATGCTTACACAATCTGTTGTTGACAATATGCAGCATAAGCGATATTGTTAGTTAGTCTAACTAAGTATGTTTGCGATCATGAAATAATCAAATATAAGAAATCACCCACAACAGGAAGGTAGGTTCTCATGAAAGAAAGAACAAAAGTCGGTGCTGGAATTTCTCTTATCGGCGCAATTCTTGGTATTGTTTTGATCTATGTCAGTTTTTTACAGGTTTATGAACCAATCATGGCTTCAGAAATGGCTGATGGGCGGGCTGGAGGCGAGATAATCTCAAGCGGGATCAGTGTTTCAAAATATGTTATGCCGGTTGTTAATGATATTGGACTTATTGGTGGGGCGATTTGGGCTGTTGCAGCATTTGGGTTTATGAGAAAAGAAAAATGGGCTTGGTCCACTGCTGTCCTTGCCAACGTCCTTAGCTTGCTAAGTTTCTTTATGCTAATTCCCGCCTTGAGTCGAGGGATTTCGCCGATCTACACCTTCGTATTTATTCCAAATATTATTGCATTTTTCCTGCTTCTGACCTATGTGCGCAAGGTTGATAAAAAAATTGTTGCGATCAGCACAGTAGCAGGTATGGCTTATGTGATGGCTTTTATGAACGGTGTTGCAGCCACAGATCAGATGCTGGCAGGTGGTGGCGAGATGGTCTTCTTAATGGGGCAACGGCTTAACTGGATCGGTGCTTTCGTATGGGCAAGTTTTGTCATTGCCTTGTTGAATAGAAAAGAATACGCAATTCAATTGGGCTTAGGGGCAGCTTTAGTTACTTTAATAGCAGGGCTTCCACTAGGCGTCGTGACGTCAATGGAAGAAGCCAAGTTTTCTATGTTCTTCCTGGCTCCCATTCTCTCCCTATTGGTAAAAGTCACCCTTGTCTCACCCAAGGGCAATAAAATAGTCAAGAAATGGGTCGATGGATAATATTGGAAGAAAAAATCCATGGTTTTGACAAAGACATGGGTTTTTTCTTATGCAATATTTACATATTTTCTGTTGACAATCTATTGCGCACGCGATATATTTAGTTTGATAAACTAAATATATTTTATAAGAAAGGAAAATGATTATGGAAATCACGAAAAATACCCGCGTATCCGATATTCTGAAAGAGTATGGTGATATTGCAGAAGTCATGGAAGTCTTTGGCGTAAAACGTGTCGGCGGTTACTCACTGCGCTTGTTTATAGCGAAGATGATCTCTGTCCAGACAGCCGCGCGCGTTCACCGTGTGCCGCTGGACGAATTCTTGGACATTTTGGACAAAGCCGTACACGGCAATAGTAATAATTAGCGTAAGAGAGGAACGATGGATAATAACCTCGAAGAAAATGCGCAAAGATTTTTAAAACTGGCAAGCCGCTTGCGTCGCCTGGGATCAGGAACAGCCCAACCGGATGGCGTGGCGACCTCCCCATCTCATCTGGGATTGGTTGAATTTGTCGCCAGTAATCTCGATTGTGGCATCCAGGAGATGGCAGAGGCATTGAAACTTTCAACGCCGACGGTGAGTATTAGTGTGCGTCAGCTAGAAAAAAGCGGATTAATCGCACGCAAGCCCAACCCTGAGGATGGTCGTGCGGTGCAGCTTTTTCTCACGCCGAAAGGCGAAGAAGTCCATCAGCGTGCGTATAGTTTTCATCGTCAAAAATTTGAACAACTCTTAAGCGGGCTTAGTCCCGAAGAAAGAGAAGTATTGATAAATCTGCTTGAGAAAGCTCTCAATGCAGCAGAAAATAAATTACAGGAGTAATAAAATGACTAAATTTTTTAACAAGTGGACCCGCATTATCCATCGCTGGTTTGCATTGCCCACATTAATTCTTATTCCATTGGCTGTGATCGCCAAGTTCACAGGCGATGGCGCTGAACATTTACCGCCACAGGTCGAACAAATCCAGTCGATTTTGATGTTATTGCTGGCAATCAGCGGCGCCTACCTTTATTTGGTGCCTTACATCGCAAAACGAACTCGCAATAAACGCAAGAAATCAAAGACTGCAACTGCTACACAAGGGCAATAAAGCGCTCTGCTGGGAGCAATCATGAAACTCGTTGACAAGCTCGTAACATTGTCGAAGAATCCCCTTTCGCCAAAAAATCGTTTTATGGCGAAAGGGCTCCCAATTTTCGTCTTTTTCTTCCTCTTTCCGACTTTGCTTTTCATCATACCAAGTTTCGTATTCGATCCATGGCTACACTTACCAACTTTCCTTAGCGTAGCCCCCAGAGCATTTCTTGGTGGAGTTTTTATAACTTTTGGAACAGTTTTTCTCATATCATCCACCAAGGCGCAAAGAGAAATCGGCAAGGGCACACCCATGCCTCTAAAAGCTACACAAACACTCGTGGTTGAAAAACCATATTCATATTGTCGCAATCCAATCTATTTTGGTCTGATTAGTTTTTTTCTTGGTATCAGCATCACGATCGGTTCCCTAAGTTCACTGGCAATGGTGTTTATCTTTTCTTCAGTCATCTTGTCCTATATTAAGTTGATTGAAGAAAAAGAACTTGAGAAAAGATATGGGATTGATTATCTTGAATACAAAAAGGCAACACCTCTGCTTATTCCCAGATTTCCATTTTTTAGGAGAAACAGAAAATGAACACAAAACTAACAAAAATTGCGTCACTTATTGCTCTCTACATCGGAGTGATGGCTGTCTACGCTGGCGGACAGGTTGTCCTGCTTAACAAAGCGATGAGTTACCACGTCATCCCCTGGCTTCCCGTTTACAATCTCATATTCGGCTTGCTGACCGTTTTCATAACAACGATCCTGCTCTGGAGGAAATCCCGTTTTAGCTTGGCTGCTGTCATTGCCTCCATTGCCAGTCACTCCGCGGTAATGCTCATTCTACAAACCAGTTACCGAGATATTGTTGCCCCAGATAGTATCAGAGCCATGGCAATACGCCTGGCTACCTGGTTCATTATTCTGATTTTAGTGGTCATTCAGGCATGGAAAAACAAGAGCACAATTAATTGAGAACTATTTTTAGAGATTTTTTACGGTTTCACAACAATTCAACTGGCAAATGATTGTGAAAACCAGGAGATAATCCAATGACCTGGTCTATAAAACTATTTCGAGTAAAAAATATTGACGTACGCGTCCACACGACCTTCATATTAATTCTTGTTTGGGCAGCCTATCGCTGGAGTGTAAGCACCGGCGAAGGATTGATGGGGGCTATATTCGGCATTGTTGCCACACTACTGCTCTTCGTCAGTGTGACTTTGCACGAGTTTTGGCATAGTCTGCAAGCCCTAAAATTCAAAATTCCTGTCCATGACATTACCCTGATGCCCATGGGTGGCCTGGCACGCATCGAAGAGATGCCCAAAGATCCGGGCAAAGAATTCCGCATCGCTATTGCAGGACCACTGGTCAACTTTATAATCGCCGGCGTGCTTTTTGGCGTTGGTCTACTCTTGAATACACGCGCAATCATCTCTTTGGATGAGTTATATAGCTCAATGGGGCAAGTCAGTTGGAACGGCTTACTGGCCTACTTAACGATGACTAACCTGCTCATGGGCTTGTTCAATCTAATTCCCGCCTATCCCATGGACGGAGGTCGTATCCTGCGGGCTTCCCTGGCCAAAAAACTGGGGCACTCTAAAGCGACTCGCATTGCCGTAAATGTCGGGCAAAGCTTAGCCCTGCTCTTTGGCCTGTGGGGCTTCATGAGTGGAAGCTATACCTTGGTGTTGATTGCCATCTTCGTATGGATGGGCGCCGGGCAAGAGGGCAAAGATACTGTCGTGAAAAACATCCTCAGCGAAATGACGATTTCACAAGCGATGACCCGTGAGCCTCAAATATTAAGAGGCAACGATAGTTTATCCAAAGCCATAAACCTTACCCTTTCTACCTCCCAGTCCGACTTTCCGGTTACAGAGTGGGGCAGCAACCAAGTCGTAGGTTTGTTGTGCGAGAAAGATTTGCTCAAAGGTTTACAAACTCATGACCAGACTACACCAGTGCGAGAAGTCATGCGAACAAGCTTTCCAACAGCCGGTCCAGAACAGCCGCTCCTGGATGCGCACAGAAATATGGCGAAAGAGAGAATACGAGCAATGCCCGTTGTAGACAATGAGAGCAATATTGCCGGACTACTGACCATTACAGATATCAACGAGGCATATCGTTTACTATCAATCCGCCAAAAATCTAAGGTGCAATAATTTGGCTAAGTTTATTCTTTTGCTCTGGACACTCAGAGCGCAAAAATTAGTTGTTCAGGCACCTTATTCATTTACTCGTAATCCGCTTGCTTTTGGATTGATCAACTTCTATGTTGGGATCAGCATTGCTATTGGAGCAATCAGCCCACTCGTAATAGTCTTGATTTTTTCCACCTTAATCTTGGCTTATATCAAATTTATTGAAGTAAAAGAATTAGCACAGAGATTTGGCAATGATTATCTAGCTTACAAAGAATCCACGCCTTTTCTTTTTCCTCGAAGGAGCAATTCATGAAACGAATTAAAACAGCGTCTATTCTTGCATTTATCATCGGAGCGACGGCGGTCTTGGCTGGTGCACGAGTGGCGATACTCAATAAGGATATGCCCTATTATGTTCTTCAGGGACTTCCTGCTTACAACCTGATATTAGGTGTGCTCAGTGTTTTTCCTGTCACATTTTTAATTTGGAAGAAATCCAGATTTGCTATCCTTGCTTCCATAGCAGTTCTGGCCAGTCATAGCATCATTTTACTCATTTTGCTTGTTGCCTACTTGGGCACGGTCTCTGTATTTAGTCTTGTCGCGATGCTTTTCAGAATAATTATCTGGATCATCATTTTAAGATTATTACTTCTTTATAAGAAAGAAACTTCTCTGGAAAATAAAGGAAGAACCTTATGATCCCCTATCTAATAATGACTTTTTTATACTTTGTTGTCGCTATCGTGGCCGCATTAGCAGCATCATTTTCACTCTGGAACATACTGGGCTGGATCCATGGCACAGTATGGCTACGTGTCCATTTCGTCACATTAGGCATCGTTACACAGCTTCTTTTTGGGGTAATGCCAATCCTGACAGCTAAAGCGCATAAGCTACCGCGCCCCAAAATACGCTGGGATATTTGGTTGTTGCTCAATGCAGGCATAGCGTTGCTGTTAGTTGGTATTCCAACGACGAATAAGATTCCGATCATCGCTGGCGGCACATTGGTCTTCACAGCTACAACATTGTTACTTATCCAATTAGCTGGCATTCGTGCACGATCAGAAGAAACATTAGCAGTCAAGGAAGGGCGCAAGTTTTACATCGCAGGTCTTTTCTATTTCTTGATAGGCATTCTCGTGGGCACGGGGATGTTCCCAGGCTGGGAAGAAGTTTTAGGTATTGTCGGCGATATTGGGGAAGTACATATCCATGCCAATAATTGGGGTTTTATGTCATTGGTTTTCATCGGGTTTTTCGTGGATTTATACCCAAAATGGGCGAAACGCCCCTTGCATAATCCCAAAGCCATCACCCCTATTTTCTGGATGATGACTGTCGGTGCAATGGGACTCGTGCTCAGCCCGTGGCTTGCCAGCACGACCCTGGCTGGGATCGGGGCTCTTTTGCACACATCGGCTAATATCTGGTTGCTTGTCATCGCCATCAAACCCTTGCGCGGCGATAAATTCGCCTGGACAGCCGGGATGGCTCAAATGCTAGTTTCTTATTTTTGGCTATTTGCTCCTTTGTCCATGGCACCATTTGTCATCTTCGGCATCGAAAGCGTATTGCCCGCTAAATTACTTGAAACCACAACACCACAAGCGTTGATTTATGGTTGGCTGCTGCAATTTGGCTATGCGGTTGTGCCTTATTTTTTCCAACGCTTTTTTATTAACGAAGAACAAGCCGAATTAGGCGGCACTTGGCTTAGTTTTTGGTTGGTAAATTTAGGTGCAATTTTCTTATGGGTTGGCATTCTCGTTCAACCCACACGCGGTTTACTGTATGGCGGTGCTTATATATTGTGGGCTGCTTCATTTATACCGGTTCTAATTGATTTGTGGCAAAAAACAAAAACCGGGATGAGAAAGGCCGAAACTGCTATTTCTCACGCTGAATAACTGGATGTTACATAGCGAGAGAAGCAAACTATCATATTTGCTCAGTCTCGCTCGCTCCCAATGAGAGCAGGGGTTTATGTCCCATCTCTCTTGGGGAAGAGCGGCTACCAGTTGAAAAGCGGATTTGGGAAAATTCTCAAGTCCGCTTTTCGTAACGTTATTTCCGTGTCGACGTTAATTTTAATAAGCAATAGCGATCGTTATTGCGGAACCTATATGTGACCTAAATCACAGACAGTTTTGAAAAAGCTTGTGATAATGTATAGTATAGATATTGCTACAACGGCTTTCGAGCCGAATTTATCCACTTTTAGACAAGGAGAATGCGTATTATGAGTCACCCCACTGTACTTGATATTATTCTTTTGCTTGCGACCGGTGTCACGGCAGCCTATATGGTTTGGCGTTTCTGGGCGCGCTATGGCTGGGAGAAGAAGGTCTATGCTCTGTACTATATCCTGGCTTTCGCTGTTCTGTTTGTTTCCGGCGTACTATTGATCTTTATGGGGTATGAGATCCTTGAAACAGCCTTTGTGCTGACAGTTGCCAGCCTGATCCCATTCGGACTTTCCGTTGGTATCGTTCGCCAATACTATGCCAAATACCTGAAACCCTATATTTGGTTCGCCACGATTGGTTTGCTCGCGATCGCAGTTGGCAGCTTCGCCAACATCGAGATTCTTCGCAAGATCGCTGTCCCGCTTTTCCATGGTGTTGCTGGCTTGATTATTTTCCTCGGCCCATTCCTGGTCAAACAATATGGTGAAGGCAACCCCGCAAAAGGTTTTCAATGGGTTGGTGTCGGTGGTTTGCTGATCGGTCTCGGTGGTGTTGCATTAGCATTCATCGTATCTGGTGCACAATTGCTTTTCTTTAGCCCCACCTTTGTTTTCAACATCCTCGCTGGCTTGCTCTTGCTCATGGCTCTGGCTTTTGCCTGGGGCTTTATGAAAGATATTAAGAACTAGCTCTTCCAAAAATATCCGCAGACTCTAAAGTCTGCGGATATTTTCTCTAATTTGCTTTTTGTTAAAGACACAATCATCATCGTATGTTATTTTTTTGAATGTCATAAGGTATTATTTTTTCTTGCTCAAGAAAAATAAATCCATTTTTGAAACGGAGATAAATCTCTATGAAAGAATTTTTAGGAAAGCGTCTTGATTACCTTTTCCGCTCAACACGTGGGCTGACCTTGGTTGCCATTTCAGCTGTAGCAATTGTTACAGCGATCTGGGGAACCCTCTCCGGCCCGATGGTTGAGTGGGGTGTTCGAGACATCACCGTCAAACTGCTCAACATCGACTTGATACAAGCCGAGCGTGAAGGGCGCATTATCATGCTCTATCACACTATCGCAATGAGCATCGTTGCCATCGAAGTTTATTTCATGACCGAAATACTCCCGATGAAACGCCACGAACAGGTTACCATCAATGCGACTACCACTGTTGGTTATCTGCTGGCATTGATTTTCGGGATGGGTTTTGCCTACTTCGGACATAATTTCGTTTTCCATGGGCTATTCCTTGTCGGACAGTCGCTGCTTTTCTTTGCAGGTATTTTGCTTGCAGCAGCACTTTGGCCTTGGAAGAAGGAATATCGCCTCGAAGCGGATTCCCCATACGCACACACGAAAAAAGGCGTTGATCTGGAAAGACTCGCTTTCTTCACCATGGCAATTGCTACTCTGCTTTCCGCGACCTTTGGTGCCGTGACAGGCTCCTATTGGGGCAACGGACACGAAACCTTCCTCGGTGAAGACCTGATCCGTGTACCGCACAAAACAGCGTTGCAAAAAGCCATTATCGGCCATCTTCACATCATGCTCACGCTTATTGCAGTGGCTATCACCTTGATTGTTGGGCGTTGGATGAAATTTAAGGGTATTTTGCACCGTGTTGCCATGCCGCTGATGATCATCGGTACGATCATTATCACCTTTGGTGCACTCTCGGTGGTTTGGTTCACTTGGGCGCATACCACGATCTACTTTGGGTCTGTCTTCGTGATGTTTGCAGCCCTGCTATATGTGATATATACCTGGGATAAGCTCATCAAAGAGGGCACCGCCGACATTGAAAAACCGACCTTTGGACAGAAAATGGGCGCACTCCTGCGTGACCCGCTCAAGTTCGGTCCCGGCTGGCAGATGGTCTTTATGAATTTCACCGTCAGCGGCGTGGGTATCTTCATGGCTGTCAAACTCGATGAAATTTTCCGTGTTTGGCCCCACCGCGAAGAACGCATTACCCTAACTGGGCATTGGCATATTCTTGCGGCTATTATTGCTACGATCATCCTCTTCTACTTCATGGATCTTTCCAAAGTTGAAGGTAAGGCACGCAAGTGGGGAGGTTGGACGATTATCATTATGTCTGATCTTGCCTTTGCGATGGCAACTGTCTTCTCCATGAAGCGTCTTTTCGTTGCTGAGAGTGAGCAGCAGTCCCTAGTGAATATGGTCATGCTCCTGATGGACCTGGGCTTGGGTGTTGTGCTGGTCGTTTTGGCGATCTTCCTGATCTGGCGGCTTTATGATCTCTTCAAGGATAAAGGCTACTGGCAGGAAGAGTTCACTACCGAGAAGAAAGTGAATGCTGAAGCCGAATTGGAAGAACAAAAACGCAAAATAGAAGAACTTAAAGCCACCCTCGAGGAGGTGTCCGAATGAAGAAGTTCATTTTCCTCGTAACGCTCCTGACCTTGGGCTTGCTCAGCGCCTGTGGACCGGCTCCCAGCGTGAGCGCGATCGAGCCACCCTATGTCGAGACAGGTGTTGATCCGGAAACGTGGGCAAGCATCCCGGCGGGCGATTTCCCGTTTGGGCAGCACGATCACATTACCCATGTGGATGAATTCGAGATCATGGTCACGGATGTCACGGTCGAGCAGTATGTCCAATTCCTGAACGCAGCCCTGAGAGCTGGCGAGATCAGTGTTGGAGATTTTGAAGTCGAAGCAGGTGAAATCCTGTGGCATGAAGAAGGTGTTGGTGGCTACCATCCCGGCGATCCCTTCGATGGTTACAAACACGAAGAAGAGATCAAGCCTGGCGATAAGCTTTATATGCCCTTCGACAGCGGTTTGCGCTTGACTTATGATGGTTCGACCTTTACTGCGATGGATTCCTACACCAACCACCCGATGACACTCATCACTTGGTGGGGAGCGAACGCCTACTGCGAATTTTATGATTATCGTCTACCCCTCGAAGTAGAGTGGGAAAAAGCTGCCCGCGGTACTGAGTATGTAGATGGGCACGGTCTGCCTTTCCCGTGGGGTACCGAAATTCATGGAAACAATGCCAATTTCTATTCATCCTTCGATCTCTTCGAGAAGATGTTCGGGAAACTTGGCAATACCACCCCTGTAGGTTTCTACAATGGTCAGATTTATGATCTTGGTGAAGGTTCCTATGAAACCCACGATTCCGTTAGCCCCTATGGTCTTTACGATATGGCTGGTAACGTCTGGCAGTGGATGGGCGATGATTACCACGATCAACACTATCGCCACATGCGTGGCGGCAGCTTCTATTCTTATGAAGTTGATCTACGTGTCTGGAAGAGCAATTCAGCCGGTCCACAGCATTACAGCCCCGCGCTGGGCTTCCGCTGCGCACGAGATTAGTTTATAAGCAAACGAAAAGGAGCAGCGAAAAAGCTGCTCCTTTTTTGAACTTTTTCACATCTTTTTTATCTCCTTAATGTTATACTGCGTACGATCTAAGACAAGGACTTTGCCCACCTGCTCGGTTGTAGAGCACTTTATTGTTGAAGCAAAAATCCTGCATCAAAATTTCTATGGAGAATCATGTGAATAGATTAAAAGCAAAACTCCGTCTTTACTTACCCCTCATCAAAAGCACACAAACCATTCTGTTGATAACAACGGGTTTGGCTGGCTATATGAGCGCTCGCTGCCCTGTAACAACCATGGCAACGATGGTTGGTTTAGGTGCAAGTCTTCTTCTTTCCATTAGTGGTAGTACGATCCTTAATATGTGGTATGACCGCGATATCGACGCCAAAATGGGGCGTACGACCAAGCGCCCGCTTCCTGCGGGTTTGCTTGATCCCAAGGAAGTGCTGTGGGTCGGGCTTGTCATCTCCGCGCTCGGTGTTGGGATCGCCCTCGTCATGGATATTCTTTATGGTGTGATCATTTTTAGCGGTTTATTTATCGATGTGGTCATTTACACTATTTGGCTCAAACGTAAAACCGCCTGGTCGATTGTCTGGGGCGGTATCTCTGGTGGGATGCCCATTCTGGCTGGCCGCGCCCTTGGTATTGGTGCCGTCGACTGGGTCGGTGTCGCCCTGACCCTCGCCATTCTATTCTGGATTCCTACGCATATTCTGACTTTTTCCATGCGTTATCGTAAAGATTACAGTGATGCTGATGTGCCCACATTCCCATCTACTTACGGCGATAAAGTGACGCAGATGATCATTGCTGTTTCGAGCATTCTCGCGGCACTAACCATTGGTTTGGCTGCCTATGGCATAGGCACCGAATGGGGCTTCCTACGCCTGATGGCGGTTCTCTCCGGCGGTTTGCTGGCACTTGCGATCGCCACCATTGTCAAGCCCTCCGAGACCGTCAATTTTGGGCTCTTCAAATATGCTTCGCTCTATATGCTTAGCTCAATGATCCTGTTGATGTTCTAGGCTGGGATTCCGATGAAAAAAATCTCAGCTCTTGAGCGTATTTTACTGCTCGTGATGGTGCTTCTAGCATCCTATCAGATCGTGGATGGGATTGCTGACGCCGGGACCTTCGCCATAGGAGCATATACCATATCCTTTGGTGTATTGCTTGTGGCAGGCTTGCTCATTATCATCCTTGGCTTTGATATCCTCGATAGTCCGTTGGTGGTCATTGTCTCGACCATTATCCCGCTAAGCCTGTCACTTGGTTTGGTTGCCGAATATCTCTCTGAATGGCGCACCTACTACTTGATCTTTGCGTTTTTTGGCTTTCTGTTGATCGCTGTTACTCGTTATACAGCGAGTGGGGGGCTGGCCATCCTTCCTGTTGCTGTGGTTCATGGCGTTTCTGGGGTAGTTATCTTCCTGCTTCCGATCATCTACAGCTTGCAAGGGCGCACTCCCTTTGGCTTCATTTTGGTTGGGATTGGTGGAGCGCTAATCGGGGGTGTCGGGTTATTGCTTACCTTCCTGAAATCGGGCAAACCCATTCTTTCAAAAGAAAAGATACTAATGCTCTTTCCGATATTACTGTTGCTGATGACGTTGACATTTGTGATTGGTTTTATGGTTGCGTAACTATTTTCTAAAAGAGAAAAGCCCCGAGCGAATTTCGCTCGGGGCTTTTACTTTCAGGAACTATTTCCCAAACTTCTCTTTCAGCAGATCTTCCAGAGTCGGGGTGCCGATCTCCTGGAGTTCGTAGCGAACACGCTGAGAGGGCTTGTCGATCTTGATGATGCGGGTCAGGTCGATGGGGGTACCGATCACGACCATATCCACATCGGCAGCGGCGATAGTGGCTTCAAGATCACGCATCTGTGCTTCGCCATAGCCCATAGCAGGGAGAATATTGCCAGTTTCGGGATATTTCTCGAAAGTCTCGGCAATGGATTTCACAGCAAAGGGGCGCGGATCAACGATTTCAGCAGCACCAAAACGGCGAGCGGCAACATAGCCAGCACCGTATTTCATTTCGCCGTGGGTCAGGGTCGGGCCATCTTCTACGACCAAAACGCGTTTGCCGCGGATCATGTCGGGGTTATCGACGAAGAGCGGGGATGCGCCTTCGATGACGACAGCGTTCGGGTTGAGACTATGTAAATTTTCGCGTACCGTGATGACGTCATCGGGCGAAGCGGTGTCGACCTTGTTCAGGACGAAGACATCGGCTGTACGGGCATTCTGCTCGCCGGGATAGTAGCTAAGTTCGTGTCCCGGGCGATGCGGGTCAGCGACAACGATCTCCATATCGGAGACGTAGAAGGGGATGTCGTTGTTACCACCATCCCAAAGGACGATGTCAACTTCCTTTTCAGCTTCGCGCAAGATGGCTTCGTAATCGACACCGGCGAAAACGATCACACCGTTATCAATGTGGGGTTCGTACTCTTCGCGCTCTTCGATGGTGCATTCGTGCTTGTCGAGATCGCTGTAATCAGCGAAGCGCTGAACGGCCTGTTTTGCCAAATCGCCGTAAGGCATGGGATGACGGATTGCGGCCACTTTGTAGCCCATGTCACGAAGGATGAGGGAAACACGGCGGGTGGTCTGTGATTTACCACAGCCTGTGCGGACGGCACATACGGAAACCAAGGGTTTCGTGGACTTGACCTGGGTTGGCGCGGCACCAATAAGCTTGAAATCTGCGCCCAGAGCATTGACTTGTGAAGCCTTGTGCATCACGTATTCGTGGGGCACATCGGAGTAAGCGAAGACAACTTCGGTTACATCCAGCTCTTTGATGAGCTTTTCAAGATCGGCTTCGTCATGGATGGGGATGCCCTCAGGATAAAGCTCGCCTGCGAGAACGGCAGGATATACACGTCCTTCGATATCGGGGATCTGGGTAGCCGTAAACGCGACTACTTCATAATCCTTGTTTTCACGGTAGACGGTGTTGAAGTTGTGGAAGTCGCGGCCTGCGGCTCCCATGATGAGGGTACGGATAGGGGACATTAAACTGACTCCTTACAGAAAGATGAATTTCAATCGAATACCGTTCCTGTGCACGTTGGTCACACTAGATATGCAACAAGAAACTCCTGCGCTTTAAAGGAGTTCTTGGCACAGACCTGCCCTGTGAGCAAGGCTGCGCAGCCCGTACAAAAAACGGGAACGATTGATTTTCGTAACGGGGAACTCCCCCGCTACGTCACATCACTTCTGGGGCTGTGATGCCCAAAAGCGCCAAGGCGTTGGCGAGAGTTTGCTTGGATGCAGCCACAAGCCGCAGCCGAGCATCTCGGATGGAGTCTGTTTCGGCTTTGAGCACCGAAACGGCGTGATAGAAAGAATGGAACGCGCTCGCAAGGTCGTAGGCGTAGGTCGCCATCACCATCGGGCGGTATTCATTCGCGGCTTCCTGCACTTTGGCTGGGAAGCGAGAGAGGAGTTCGATCAACTCAACTTCGTGTGAAGTCAGTTCGTAATCAAAGGCAGCTTTTTCATCACCAACAGAATTGGCTTTCGCTAAAATGCTGTTGGCGCGCACATGCGCATTCTGGATGTAGGGGCCGGTATGCCCTTCAAAGCTGAGGGCTTTCTCAACATCGAATACAGTATCGCGGACGTTATCGACCGAGAGCATCGCATAGGCCAATGCACCGAGCCCAACGGCGTTGGCGACGTCGGCGCGAGCTTCTTCGCTCAGGTCGGGATTCTTTTCTTTGCTGGTTTCGGTGAAGCGGCGGATGGCTTCGTCGGCAACATCCTTGAAGAGTACCACGCGCCCCTTACGGGCAGACATGGCCCCTTCGGGTAGGCTCACAAAACCATAACCAAGGTGATAGCATTTCTCAGCTTGTTCAAAACCCCATAATTCAAGGATCTTGAAGGCTTGCATGAAGTGCATTGACTGGCGTACATCCACAACATAGACAGAACGATCGACGCCGAAGTCATTGAATTTTTTCTTCGCTAATGAAAGATCTTTGGTCAAATAAAGGCTGGTGCCATCATTTCGCAAGATAACATTCGTGCGGTATTTTTCTTTTTCAAGGCCAAGTTTCTCGTCGATTTTGACGATCACTGCGCCACCTTCGGGGCGTTCATCGGTGGCGATATCGAGTTTGATCAGTTCTTCGACGATCTCTTTCGAGGGCTCATCTTCGATACTTTCGAAGAACCAGGTGTCGATCTCGATACCAATTTGCTGGAGAATTTCTTTCAGCTCGACCAAGCTCCATTCGCGGGTTTCACGCCAAAGGTCACGGATGTATTCGTCACCCGCATCCCATTTGCGGTACATCTCTCGGCGTTCCGCATCATAGGCTTCGCGCTGGGCGCGTTCTTCATCCGTCTCATTTTCTTTTTCAGTCAGCAGGTTGGTGGCTTCCACATAAAGTTTGAGCAGCCACTGGCCGCGCTCGTGGATGCCCTCCGGCTCCTGTCCTTTGTAGAAGTTTTCGTAGATCCACAAAACGGTGATAACGCCAAGGCCGATATCGCCGGGATAGGCGGCACGAATGGTCTCGAAGCCTGCAAATTCGACCAAGCGGGCGAGGGATTCGCCGAGGATGGCGTTGCGATAATGCCCGATGTGGAAGGAGTGATGGGTGTTGGGCTGGGCATATTCAACCATGATACGCTCGCCTTTCGGCTTGCCACGCCCAAAATCACTTTGATCCTGAAGAATAGCGCCTACGACGCGCTCAGCAAAATCTTCCGTGACGAAATAGAGGTTGAGGTAGCCCTTAACCGCTTCAATGCGACCGATGCCCTCGGGCAGACCGATCAACTCTTTAATAGCTTCAGCGATCTCCTGCGCCCGCTGCGGGACGATGACTTTTTTACCCGTCCCTTTGGCAGCTTTGGCTTCATTGGCCGCCGTCTGAAAAAATGATGTGGAAGTACCCCACTCCCCATTAAAAGGGATGGGCATCCACTTTAGCGGCGCGAGGGGGATGTCGTTTTCGGCGCAGTAGGCGCGAATATTTTCTTCGATCTGTAGGGTTTCTTCAGTGAACATAATGACCTATAAATTGATTATTTTAGCGGGGCGATTATATCACGGGGAGTGGTATGAGCTTTTCACTTTTCTTACTACAAAGTGTCATATTTAATCGAATACAGCCACCGCCCGCACAGGTGATCCGGTCCCGCCGCAGATTTTATCACTCATCCTTCTCACACTTTAAATTAAACAAGAAACGACCGTCCTCGCTGGCAGACGAGGAGGTCGTTTCCTGGTGGACCTACAGGACTCGTGTTTCCTACTTCAATATTTCATCAAGAGAACAGAAATCCGCTCCCTTGTAAATCCCAATAAAATCAGGAGAAATCTTTATAGAGCACATTTACGAGCTGAAAATGCGAAAGAGTTGCATGAACCATTCTTTCAACGCCTTTTTCCAAGCCGACGCTCTAACGTCGGTTGCGGAGAAAGGTGGGAATATCGAGATCGTTCTCGCTGTATTTCTTTGGTTGTGCTTTTTCCTGTGCGGGTGCACTGCGTTCGACAGGTGCGCCGACGCTGACGCTCTCGCGGGTTTCATTGACGAAGTGAGCAATATTCTTCTTTTCTTCCGTGCGGCGGTTGGGGCGCAGGATACGACGCGGTACGCCGCTGCGCTCAAAACCCGTGGCGATGACCGTGATGCGGATGTCGTCGCCCATGGTCGGGTCGATGACGGCACCAAAGATCATGTTGACGTCGGGGTGTGCGGTCTCGCGGATGATGGCTGCTGCCTGGTTGACCTCGAAGAGAGTCAGCTCGGAACCGCCAGTCACGTTGAAGAGCACGCCGCGAGCGCCGTCGATGGTGATGTCCAGCAGTTGGCTGGAGATCGCCTGTTCGGCAGCCTTGCGGGCACGTTCGTCGCCGGAGCCGACGCCGACAGCCATGAGAGCTGCGCCACCTTCAGACATGATGGTTCTTACATCGGCGAAGTCAAGGTTGATCAAACCGGGGATGGTAATCAGTTCGGAGATACCCTGAATGCCCTGATGCAGAACTTCATCTGCCATGCGGAAGGCATTTTGCAGACTGGCGCGTTTATCCGCCAGTTGGAGCAGACGATCGTTGGGGATGGCGATCAGTGTATCGGCATGTTCCTTCAATTTGCTGATGCCTTCGTCCGCAGACTGCATGCGTTTAGAGCCTTCAAAGGTGAAGGGGCGGGTGACCACGCCAATGGTCAGCGCACCGGATTCTTTGGCGATCTGCGCGATGGCCGGGGCTGCGCCTGTACCTGTCCCACCGCCCATACCGGCGGTAATAAAGACCATGTCGCTGCCTTTAAGTGCATCGTAGAGATCATCTGCTGATTCTTCAGCGGATTTGCGCCCGATCTCCGGATCGCCGCCCGCACCGAGACCGCGAGTCAGCTTATCGCCGAGGCGTACACGAGTGGGGGCTTTCGAGAGCATAAGGGCCTGGGCGTCGGTATTCACGGTGATGAATTCCACGCCCTGAATGCCTTCAGCCATCATACGATCAACGGCATTGGAGCCGCCGCCGCCGACGCCGATCACTTTGATCCGTGCGAAGGCTTCTGAGTTTGTTGCTTTCTTCGAGTCCATGATTTTCTCCTTTACTACGGTCGTTCTTTATCTGCCAGATAAATTACTGTTTTAAGGCAAGAGCCTTTTCAACCAATCTTTTGCACCACTCAGGTCGATCTTTGAACCTCCTGAGCGCTTTCGACGACCGCGCGAGAGCGCCTGGTCATCTTCTTGCATTTTCAACGCCCAGCGCAGCAGTCCCACGCTGGTCGAATATGCCGGTGAATGGAGTTGGTCAGCTGTGCCGACCAGGTTTTCCGGTTGGGCGATGCGGACGGGCATGCCAAGAACATCGCTGGCGAGATCACGAATGGCGGGCAGCGCACTTGTGCCACCTGTCAGTACCATCCCTGCGGGGAGCAAGCCATCGTAGCCGGAGCGTTTGATCTCTTGCAGGGCGATCTCGAAGATCTCTTCCACACGGGCTTCGATGATGTGTGCCAGCTCCTGGCGGTTGATCTGAACTTTTTTATCTTCGCCAAAGGGACGTACACCAAAATAATCTTCTGCGCCAACTTCAGCGCGGATGGCATATCCCTGCTGGAGCTTGATGTCTTCAGCCTGGGCAACGGGAAGGCGTAAGCCATGGGCAATATCCGCTGTGACGTGATTGCCGCCAACCGCCAGCACCATTGTGTGCCAGACTTTGCCGTCTACATAGATGGCCATATCGGTGGTGCCGCCGCCGATGTCACAAACTACAGCACCCATTTCACGTTCATTCTGGGTGAGTACCACTTCGGCAGATGCGAGCGGGTTGAGCACAAATTGCTGCACTTCCACACCGGCAGCGCCGACACATTGGCGTAAATTCTCAATTGTGGCAGCAGCGGCAGTGATGATATGGGTCTCCACTTCGAGACGGTAGCCATGCATTCCGAGAGGGGCACGGATGCCATCTTGGCCGTCGATGCTGTAACCGCGCGGTACCACGTGGATGACTTCGCGGTTATGGGGGATCGCGACCGCGCGGGATTGTTCAAGGGCACGCGCCAGATCATATTCATCCACCATCTCTCCACTGATCGAGACGGTACCGCGGCTGTTGATCGAGGAAACATGCGAGCCAGCCATGCTGACCAGGGCAGAGGTGATTTCCAGCCCGGAGCTTTGTTCGGCACGTTCTACAGAGCGGACAATGGCATGCGAGGCCGCTTCAATATCAATGATGATGCCTTTGCGGATGCCGCCAGAAGGCTCGATGCCCACGCCTAAAATGCGCAGCGCACCACCATCTTCCACGCGTCCAACCAGCGTGCAGATTTTTGTGGTTCCTACATCAATGCCTACAACGATCTCTTCCATCTTAGTACTCCGTCCTGTAATAGGGCGTGTGGGGGTATTCGATATTGACCAAAACAGGTTGAATATTATTCTGAACGAACCAGTTGGTCATGGTTTCATAAAGACGTAATTTTAACCCAAAATCTTGGGTAATGTCGCCGAGTTGTACCGTCCAGCCACGTGGATCTGTCCAGCCGAGACCAGATTCGGGGGCGTAGGTGATCGGGGTACCCGCTGGCACATGCGCCACCAAAGCTTGCAGGGATGCGACCAGATCGGGGTGGATATAAGCTGGCGGCGCCCATTCGTTAAGGGTAGATGCATCTATAACGAGAGCAGGTGGCGGTCCAAGGGCGCTGACGGTGATCAGTCCATCCACATGGCTATTTGCACGGAAGGCGATCCCTTCGGCGTCGATCCATGCCATTCCACCGTCCTGCTGCCAGATGAGTACGGGAACTCGCTCTGTGACCGAGATGCGCACGATATTGGGCAGGCTGACCGTTATCTCGACAGTTTTCAGACTTGGATGTGCGAGCAGTAACTGGTGCTCCAGATCCTGTGGCATGAGTGAGAAAATTGCTGTGCCGTTTAGATCGAGTGCTTCGATGATCTCTTCGCTGGCGAGATACTGGTTGCCATTGATCTGCGGTGCAGCGACCATGAAATAGGGCGATGTCCACATCAGGTAGAGAGCGACGCTGAGCAAAACGGTGAGAAAAGCGGATGCGGCACGCCACTCAACACGGATGGTGGGCAAATCGACTGAGCGCAAGCCCTCGCGTGGCGGATTGAGCGTGGCAGTATCGGCCGCAAAGACGCGTGTGTCTTGGCTTTTGCGCTTTTTCCCACCGACAAAGCTCTTTCGCTTTGAAGGGCGCAGGGGCTCCACAGGTTTGCGAATAGGCATCTCTGCTACATTCTCAGCCCGTTGGGTAGCGCGTCGTTGCCGAACCAGTTCAGCTCGGGTAGATTTGTGCTTTTGGCTCACGCTTCGCTCCGAAAACGTCGTTCTGTACGATCGCGGTCGGCTTTGCGCTCCAGCGCAAGCTCGATCAGGCGGTCGATCAATTTGGGGTAGGGGAGACCACTGGCATCCCAAAGTTTGGGATACATGCTGATCTCGGTAAACCCTGGAATGGTGTTAACTTCGTTCAGATAGAATTTGCCGTCGTCTTTGTCGAGCAAAAAGTCGACGCGTGCCATACCGGCACAGTCGATGGCTTTATAGGTTTTGATGGCGACCTCGCACATGATCTCAGCAGTATCTTCAGCGACGGGCGCGGGGATCATTAGCCCTGAGGTGCCATCTACATATTTTGATTCGTAAGAGTAGAATTCGCGGCTTGGCTCTACTTCGCCGGGAACAGATGCCTGCGGGTCATCGTTACCCAGCACGCTGATCTCGATCTCGCGGGCGTTGATGCCACGCTCGATCAAAATGCGGCGGTCGTATTGGGCGGCTTCCATCAGCCCTTCGCTCAGGCTGGAGCGATTATCGCATTTGCTGACGCCGACCGAGGAACCCATATTGGCGGGTTTGACGAAAACAGGGTAGCCGAGTTTCTCGACCTTCTCGATGATGGCATTCATATCGTTTGTAATTTCAGACCGCAAAACCATCACACCATCAACTACAGGAATATCGTTGGCGATCATGACATCCTTGAAGATGCCTTTGTCCATACCCACGGCTGCACCAGTCACGCCTGCGCCCACGTATGGCACATCCGCCATCTCGAGCAAACCCTGCATAGTGCCGTCTTCACTGTAGGTGCCGTGCATGACGGGGAAGACCACATCAAATTCGTCCAGCTTTACGCCATCTTTTGTGTAAATGCCGGGCAGGGAGGGGTCACCGGGCAGGATCACGGGGATGAGTTCTCCCTCTGCTTCACCAGAGAGCACTGCCAGCGCGTTTTCGCCGCTGACCCAGGCACCCTCATGGGTGATGCCGATCTGCACCACGTCGTATTTTTCGGGGTTCAATGCGCCTAAAACCGATTTCGCTGACATCAACGAAACTTCGTGTTCGCCGGAGCGCCCGCCAAAGATAATTGCGATTTTGAGTTTTTTATCCATCTTAGTCACCGATGATTTCAATTTCCAATTCGAGTACAACCTCGAATTTTTCCAAGACAGTTTTCTTTACCAGTTCGATCAATGCGATCACATCACTGGCTTTGGTTTCGCCATGATTGACGATGAAATTCGCGTGTACGCTGCTGATCTCAGCATTGCCGATGCGTGTGCCTTTCAGCCCAGCCATCTCTATCAGGCGTCCGGCATAGTCGCCTTCAGGATTTTTGAAGGTCGAGCCCATGGTCGCTCCCGGGGGCTGCGTCACCTTCCGCATTTGGATGAAGGACTGCATTCGCTCCTGAATTTCGGCTGGGTCGCCGTTTTTCAACTTCAGTTCCGCAGAAAGGATGATCGCTTCGACCGCATTCTTTTTCAGGGCACTGCTACGATAAGCGTAATCCATTGCTTCGACATCCCATGTCTCACGCCCTTTGCGGGTCAGCATCTCGGTGTGGAGCAGGTTACCAGCCATATCGCCGTGGAAAGCGCCTGCGTTGCCGTAAACAGCCCCGCCGACCGTCCCGGGGAGGGTAGCCGCCCATTCCAGCCCGCTGAGTCCGCGCGTAGCAGCCTGATTGGAGAGTTTACTCATTGTCACACCGGATTCCGCCCAAACTGATGGAGCTTCACCTTCATTGAAACGAACATTCTTTGCCTTGTTCAAGACAACCACGCCTCGATAGCCCGCGTCGCTGATGAGCAAATTCGAGCCGCCACCCAGCAGGAAAAAGGGAATCTCCATCTCCCAGAAGCGTGATACGATCTCAGCCAGCTCCTCTGCTGTGTTGGCAACGATCAATGCATCGGCTTTCCCGCCGATACGTGCGGATGTATAAGCCGCCAGAGAAATATTCTCTTGCAGGTTGTCACCGAAGGCGTCACGCAGGGTAGAGATGGGTAGAGTGGTCATGTTTATTCTTTCGTCTTCAAATGATCGATCAAGCGCATCACAAGGTCTGATCTTTGGAAAAGAAGATTTTCTGAATGAATGAGGGGTTCTTTACGAAAATCTTTCTTGCCAGGATCGGGCTCAGGGATATCGACCAATGCCATGGTAAGCGGAGGCATTGCGATCACATCGGCGTTGAATGTGCGAAATTCCTCTTTTTTCTTCTTTTTCATCTTCTTTTCCTTTCCTAAGCTTTGGCGCTCAAGGCACTCAATACTGTCTGACTGATCTTCGTTGCATCGCCTGCCGAGAGGACAAGCAGAACATCATTTTCTGCCAGATTTTTGATCAAATAATTGCTTGTTTCTTCCAACTCAGCGATAAATTTTGCTGAAGGGTGTTGCATGGCATCCACGACCTGTGCGGAGGAGAAGTCTTGCTTCGGCTCGCGGGATTTGTAGACTTCGGTAGCGATGACTTTATCGGCGTCGCCGAAAGCCTGGACAAACTCGTCGAAGAGGAGCTGCGTCCGCGAGTAGGTGTGGGGCTGCCAGACTGCCCAAATCCGTGCTTCGGGATGGCGGGCGCGGGCGGCTGCCAAAGTTGCGCGGATCTCTGTGGGGTGGTGGGCGTAATCGTCGTAGACGTGTACCCCGTTCTGCTCGCCGAGCAACTCGAAGCGGCGTCCGGTTCCGCTGAAACGTCCTAGCGCATCCGCTGCATCTTCGAGAGATAAATCCAATTGATGGATGACGCTCAAAACAGCGAGGGCGTTCAGCACGTTATGCTTGCCGGGAACCTGTAAGGAAAGCTCAAAAGCAGGTGCATCAAAGGGTTGGCAACTCTGTCTCTGACGAAGGTTTACGCTGCAATCGTAGCCGCCGCGAGTGTTGGGTTTTAAATCTTCTGCGACCAGCCATTGATTGCTCGCAACAGAGAGTTGATCGCTGAAGCCGTAGGAAAGGGTGTCGACGCCCTTTTCCTGTCCTTCTTCAAGCAGACTGACAGCGTTCTCATCATCACCGCAGACGACGAGCGCCCCCTGCGGAGGGATCAGGTGAACGAAATCGACAAATGCCTGCTCAAAGCTCTCGGCGGTGGGGTAGATGTCGGGATGATCGTGCTCGAGATTGGTGACGATGCCAACGGTCGGTTTCAAGCCGAGGAACATGTGATCGTATTCGTCCGCTTCGATGATGAAGGACTTGCCCGTTCCAGCGTGAGCGTTGACGCCCATCCCGTTGATGGTGCTGCCCACGATAAAGGAGGGGTCTTCGCCAAGTTCTGTTAAGGTCCATGCCATCATGGCGGTGGTGGAGGTCTTGCCGTGCGTGCCGGCGATGGCGATGCCGTATTTCATTTCCATCAGGCTGCCGAGGTAGTCGGAGCGTTTGTAAACGGGGATGCCCGCTTCGCGTGCAGCAACCACTTCAGGATTTTGATCGGGGATGGCAGAGGAGCGCACGATCAGGTCTGCGCCTGCGATCTGTTCTGCCTTATGCCCGATGTAGACGGTGATGCCAATTTCACGCAAGTCATCGACGAAAGTGGAGGGCTGCATATCAGAACCCGTGACCGTTTCCCCGCTCTCCTGAAGGAGACGGGCGATCGCGGAAAGTCCTGTGCCGCCAATGCCGATGAAGTGTACGTGAGTCATAATTTCTTTCTCTGTTTATTAGATGTAAACGACGATGATGAAGATAAAAGCAATGATTACCGCAAAGTAAATACCGGGAACGCCTAAAAGATAAGGGGGCATTGCCGCAAGAAGTTTTTCGATAGTATCTATATATTCGGTATACACGGTTGGATCCATAATGTTGCTAAGTCCAGCAGGATGTAGGACTGGATTAATAATGGAAGAAAAGGGATAGTTTGCTTCAGCCATATATGCCCAAATCGAACCAACTACGAGATACCCGTTAACACCGCCAAATACAGAGCCGAGGAGTAAATCTTGTAAACGTTCTCGAGCGGCTTTTTTTGCAAATGTAGGTAGATTGACTGTTTGATAACCGAAAAAGACAAGCAGGAGCAATGTCGTTGTTCGAATCCAAAACAACGTTTCACTTTCCGGGGTGATATTGAAAGATGATGGATTATTCGGATTGAAAAGAATATATTGCTCCACTAATTTTCCAAAGGCAAGGGCTAAAATAACGCTAAAGCTAACCAACAATTCTTTTGCCCAGCCGCGCATCGCCCCGATGATCGCGAAGATCACGATAAACATGTAGAAGACAAATGTGAGCGTAACCATAAGCTTATCTCTTTCTGGCAAGAGCCAGCAGTTCCTGCGCGATGTGCTCAGCAGCATTTGGATGGGATAAAGTTTGCATCGCGTTGCGCATTTCACTCAGCTTTTGCGGGTTATCCAGTAAATCGCTAACGAGTGAAAGTAAATTTTCTTGTAGATCTTCGTCCCGCACCATCTGTGCCGCGCCTTTTTCCTGCAAATACTCGGCGTTGACCTTTTGGTAGCGCCAGGCGTAGGGATAAGGCACGAGCAGGGCGGGGAGCCCGAAAAAGGGAAGTTCGCCGAGGGATGACGCGCCTGCGCGGGAGACGACCAGATCAGCGGAGGCGAGGGCTGCGCCCATCTCTTCGTGGAGATAATCGAAGACGCGATACCTTTCGGCTTGCTTCTGATCAAGGGCGTTATGCGCGGCTTTGACCGTTTCCCAGTCCAACTTTCCGCTGATGTGGACGATCTGCGTCCGCTCGATCAGGGTGGGGAGGTTGGCGATGACGGCGTTGTTGATTGAGCGTGCTCCCCGGCTGCCGCCAAAAACGAGCAGGACGGGGGCATCTGCCTTCAAACCGAATTCTTTGCGGGCGGTGGTTTTCTCCCATTGGGCGAGATCGCTGCGCAGGGGGTAGCCGGTCGTCACGATCCGCTCTGTGCGGGAGAAGTAGGTGGTAGATGTCGGGGTAGTGACAGTGATCTTATCGGCGAACCAAGCCAATGCCTTGAGAGCGAGTCCGGGTTCGATATCGGGAACATAGAGTAAGCTCGGAATTTTCCATCCCGCCAATGCCATCGGCACTGCCACGTATCCGCCTGTGAAGAAAAGCGCATCGGGTTTGAAATCACGCAGAATCTTCCGCGAAGCGAGTGTGCCGCGCGTCAGTTTGGCGATATTTCCTGGTAAGGTTCTGATGCCGACGCCATGTACGCCAGCCGCAGGGATGGATGTGTAGGGAATTCCTTCGCGTTGGACGAGTTCAGCTTCCATGCCGCCTTCGCCACCAACCCAGAGGAGTTCCACGTCTTCGCGTGGGAGTTTAGCGAGAACGGTTAGCGCGGGATATACGCCGCCGCCCGTTCCGCCTGCGCAAATGAGCAGTCGCACCGAAGGCTCTCCATTCATCTTCTGCTTGCAACGCTTCGCCGCGTTGGCGGGAAACATTGTAGATAATGCCCATGGCTGCCAGCGATGTAACTAGGCTGGAGCCGCCCGCGCTGACAAAGGGCAGCGCGTTCCCTGCGACGGGTAGAAGCCCGACCATGACGGTCATGTTGATGAGGGCTTCGATACCGATCCAAAAGGCGAGTCCGCTTGCCAGCAATGTACCGAGCATGTCGGGCGCACGGCGGGCGATGACGAGACTGCGCCAGATCAAAATTCCGTATAAAACGATCAGAAGCGCCGAACCCAGAACACCGAATTCTTCTGCCACGACGGCGAAGATGCTGTCGGTGGGGGGCACGGGCAGGACGGTCAGCTTGGTGAGGCTTTTGCCAATCCCGAGACCGAAGAAGCCACCGTAGACAATGGCTGCCAGCGCATACTGGATATGCTCGGAAGCTTTTAGCGGGTCTTTTAGACCGAGCCAATAAAGCTCAACACGGGTTTGTCCTTTTTCACTGAACTGGATGACGACCCAGGCGACCAAAGCGGCGAGGATCATTAAAATGGCAAGCTGTTTCATATCCGCACCGGCGAGGAAGAAGAGCGTGCCGCCGAGGATGAAAACGGTCGCGGTTGCGCTCAGATCGGGCTGCAAATAGATCAAACCACCGATCAGCCCAAGGATGATCGCGAGCGGGATCAAGCCTAATTCGATATTGTTGAGTTGGGCACGTTTCGCATAAAGCCAAACCGCGAGATAGATGACCGTAACCAGTTTTGCCAACTCTGAAGGCTGGATCGAGCCGTTGTAGAAAGTACGCACCGCACCCAAGCGCAATTCGCTGATAAAAAGCACGGCTACCAAGGCAATGATCGTTCCCAACATTGAGAGAACAGCCAGACGACGCCAGTAGTGATAATCCAGATGTGAAAGGATGAAAGCAGTCACAAGCCCTAATGCCAGCCACATCAGTTGACGTCTGAACATATAGCTTGATTCTTGGCCCAGAATGCGCACTGAATAGTCGACGCTGGATGAATAGAGCATCAGCAAGCCAAAGATCACAAGTGCGATCACAGTGATTAGCAGGGGCGCATCTCCGCTTTTGGCGGAGGGACGTGCCTTATTTTGATTTCGGTTATTTACGAAAGCGCGAGTACCCATTCTTTAAATCTTTCTCCGCGTTCTGCGAAATCCTTGAATTCGTCAAAGCTGGTGCCGCCCGGTGAGAGCAGAACCACGTCGCCTGCTTCGGCAATATCAGCAGCAGTTTTTACGGCATCTTCTAGTTTGATGCAATGTGATATCGAATATGGGCGTTCGCCTTTACGGTTGCCACCCAAAGCGGTTGCGATCTTCGAAGCCGCTTCGCCAAAAAGTACCACATGGTCGACACGTTGGCGGATGAGTTCTGCCAGCGCATCCCAAGGCAGGTCTTTGTCGCGACCGCCAAGCATGAGCACGATCGGCTCATCAAAAGAGCGGACAGCTGCCATCGTTCGTTCGGGCGCGCTTGCCATCGAGTCGTTGTACCAGATCGCGCCATTGCGTTCACGTACCTGCTCAAGACGATGCTCGACACCATAAAAACCTTCCAGTGCGGTTTCCATCGCTGCGGCGGGAAATCCGGCGGCAGTACCGATGACGCAGGCAGCCAAAACGTTATCGAAATTATGAACACCGCGTAATTGGATCGCTTCGCGTTTGATGAGCGGAAGCTCCGTGCGTCCATCGCGGAAGTAAATATATTCTTCAAGCGGATAAGTTCCCGCTTCGCCCTCGGCAAGGGGCTTGTTACCGAAAGTGAGCAGTTTGCCCGGTGAAAAGCTGCGCATTGCAAAAGCACCTTCATCATCCCGGCTGACGATAGCAACATCGCCTGTATTCTGATTTTTGAGCAGACGCGCCTTCGCGGCGGCGTAGGCTTCCATCGTGCCGTGACGGTCGAGATGATTGGGGGTCACGTTCAGCACGGCGGCAATGTCTGTTGAGATGCTCATCTGGTCGAGTTGGAAGCTCGAAATCTCGAGAATGGCGAGATCATCGGGCTGCATCTCGTCGACGTAATTGAGCAGCGGATCACCGATATTGCCACCTACCCAAACCTTGTGCTCGCTGTTGCGGAAGGCCTCTTTTGCCATTCGTCCGACGAGGGTAGTTGTGGTGGTCTTTCCTGCGGAGCCGGTGATACCGATAGTGCGGCAGGGCGTGGCTTCGAGGAAGACCTGCGTATCGTTCGAGAGCGGAATTCCGCGCTTTTGGGCATCCCGCACAATGGAAAGGGTTAGGGGGATTCCGCCCGAAAGGCAGACGATGTCTTTGCCATCGAGCAAGCCTGAATAATGCGCGCCGAGCACCCATTCCACATCCACATCGCGGAGAGCAGCCTGTTCATCCTGTAATTGGTTCGGCATACGGATGTCATTCAAGGTCACTTTGGCACCATGTTTTGTAAGATAGCGCGCCAAAGCCAGGCCCTGACGGGCTGCGCCTAGAATGAGAATTTGCTTGCCGCTCCAATTAGTCATCTTTACACCAATGCCAATCCAATACCGAACATGGCTGCCAAAAGACTGATAAGCCAAAAACGTTGTACAACCTGTGTTTCGCTCCAGCCAAGTAATTCAAAATGGAGATGAATGGGCGCCATTTTGAAGAAACGTTTGCCTTCTCCAGTTGTTCTGCGGGTGAGCTTGAAGTAGCCAACCTGGATGATGACGCTCAATGCCTCGCTGACGGGAATAATGGCTATCACGGGCAGGATCGCCCATTGGCCGGTCATCAAAGCGACCACAGCGAGGGTTGCGCCGAGAGCGAGGGAACCTGTGTCGCCCATGAAGAGCGAAGCAGGGTGAACGTTGAACCATAAAAAGCCAAAGAGTGCGCCGACGAGGGTGAAACAAAATCTGCCGACAAAAACCTGTCCTTGCAGCATTGCGATCCCGCCATAGGCGATGAAGGCTGTTGCTGAGATCAAGCCTGCTAAACCATCTAGCCCGTCCGTGAAGTTTATCGCGTTGGAGCCGCCGATGATAATAAAAGCGGCAACGGGGATATACCAAACCCCAAGTTCGAGCACCACCTGTACACCAGGGAGGATAAGTTCAGGAACCTCGAGCATATACTTGAGCACGGCTGCAATACCAAGTGCGAGCACGACCTGAATAGCGAATTTTGTGCTGGCTTTCATGCCGTCGCCGCGACGTTTGCCGCGAATACCTTCCCAGTCGTCGAGGGCGCCTAGTATTGCGTAGGAGAACATGACGATTAGCGGCAACAGGATCGAGCGACCTGTGGGCTGCATGCCGATAATGGAGACAGCGTTGAGCATGATGGTGATGAGTGCTACCGGTAAGAGGAAGAGAACGCCACCCATGGTGGGAGTGCCCATTTTGACCTGATGGAAACCCGGTTCAACAACGCGGATGACTTTTCCGATCTTGAAGTGTCGTAAAACGCGAAGCAGGGGGGCACCCCAGATGATGGTCATCATAAAGCTCAGCCCGGCGAGGCTCAGGGCAAGGGACATTTGCTCCATTATTTCTTTGCCTCCAGTGCCGTAACGATCTGATCCATGCGCAAGCCGCGCGATCCCTTCAAAAGTAAGCTGTCTGTACCTGTCAAATTCTTTTCCAGCCAATCAATTAGTAGTGATATATCTTCAAATTCGAGTATTTTTTCTGCCTGCATGCCAGCCTGTCGTGCGGAACGGGCAATGATGTGCGCGCGTTCCCCGAGTGTGAGCAGGATGTCTGCAACGGAAGCAGCACGCAAGCCAACCATTTCATGTCCCTGGGTTTCATATTTTCCAAGTTCGAGCATATCGCCGAGAACGGCGATCTTTCTGCCTTCGAGTTCGTTGAGCAGATTGAGCGCCGCCAATGTGGAGGCGGGCGAGGCGTTATAGGTGTCGTCCAAGATGAGGGCACCGCATTTGCTGCGGGCTGCCACGAGACGCAGTTGGGCGCGCCCTGCACGAAGACCGTTGATGATCTCTTGCCAGGTCAATCCCTCGATAAGGGCGATGGCGGTCGCACGCAATGCCGTGTGAACGGAGTGACGTCCGATCAGCGGCAAGTGCATGTGAATACTCTCGTTCTTGTAGTGCAGCCGGAAGCGGATGCCGTCCAAGCCCAAACCTTCAACTTTATCTGCCCAAAGATCGGATTCAGATGTCAGTCCGTAGAAGAAAACGCGGGCTTTGGTCTTCTTTGCCATCTCGCGCACCCAAAGATCGTCGTAATTCAGAATGGCAACGCCTTCTGGGGCGGGAGGCAGTTCTTCGACCAACTCGGCTTTCCCACGGGCGATGGCTTCCTGCGAGCCAGCTCGCTCCGCGTGGACCGTGCCGATATTGGTGATGACGCCGACCTGTGGTTTGGCAATATCACAAAGAAATTTGATCTCACCGGGGACGTAGAAGCCCATCTCAAGGATGGCACGTTCATGTTTCTCCGTCAGCCCGAGGATGGTGAGGGGCAGACCAATTTCGTTGTTAAGATTGCCGAAGTTTTTCAGGGTGCGGTAGCGGCGTCCCAGGGCTTGTGCGGCGAGTTCTTTTGTTGTTGACTTGCCCACACTTCCGGTAATGCCGATCACGCGCAGGTCGAGTTTGTCCCGCCAGAAACGCGCGATCTCTTGCAAGGCTGAGATGGTGTTGTCTACAAGCAGGCAGAGCGGGACATCCAGATCATCCAATTTGTCTGCTGAAACTTCACTACGCAGATCAAGGGTTTTGAATCCACCTTCAATCTCATGTTGAATGAGAGCAAAAGAAGCACCTTTTTTGAGGGCAGCGCCAACGAAGTCATGCCCGTCCACGTTTTCACCGGGGATGGCAATGAAAAGCGAACCAGCTTGCACCTGACGCGAGTCGATCGTTGCGTGGGGGATGCTCGTGGTCGCCTTTTCGGGGCGAATATTTTTTAGTGCTTCAAGGATATCTGCAAGTGCTAACACGTCTTTTCCTTATTATTGTCCTGCCGCGAATTTCTGGCGGATCAGATCAGGAGGAATATTCAAAATTTGTGTCGTTGCTTCAGCCATATCTGCGAAAACAGGGGCGGCGGTGTGCGAAGCCCAAATGGATGTAGTCGGTTTTTCTAGCCAAACGTAAATCATGAATTGCGGGTCATCTACCGGTCCCCAACCAACAAAGGATGTGTTGGTCTGGGTGCTGGAGTAACTGCCGAATTCGGTCGGGATCTCCGCTGTGCCAGTCTTGCCAGCCAGGCGATATCCCGGAATAGTGGCTTCAGAATTTTCCACGTTAAGCGCATTGGCGAGCATTGCGTTGAGCTGAAGCGCAGTTTCTCGTGAGATCGGTCGCCCGGCATCCTGTGGTGGGAAGTTGTATTGTTTACCGTCTCTGACCATGCCATAAAGCAGATGTGGAGTGACCATCGTGCCTTCGTTGGCGACAGCGGATACTGCCATCATGATCTGGATGGGCGTGGCTGTGACGCCTTGACCAAAAGAATTGGTAGCAAGGTCGACAGCGTACCAGTCCGAATCGCCCGGGACCCGGAGCCTGCCACCGGCTTCTCCACTTAAGTCGATCCCGGTTGGATGGCCGATCCCGAAACGGTTCATATACCCGTAAAAATCTTCTGTACCCATCTGAACGGCGATCTTCGCCAGACAAATGTTGAGCGAGTGACGCAGGCAGCCTGTCATATCTTGAATGCCCCAGGCTTCGTTATCCCAATTGCGAATGACGGCGCCGCCAAACTCGTAGGTGCCTGTATCTGTGTAGGCTGTGTCGGGGGTGACGACACCCATATCAAGCGCTGCTGCCATTGTCAGTATCTTGAAGACAGAGCCGGGTTCATAGGGCATATTGACGGCGCGGTTAAATTCGCTGGCGCTGTCAAAGAGTATGTTGTAATCGGAATAGCTCGTCAGGTCCAGCCGGGGGGCAGATGCCATGGCCATGATCTCGCCGTTACGCGGGTCCATAATAATGATCGTGCCAGCTTCTGCGCCGTAATCGTAAAGCGACTGATCAAGAATGGCTTCTGTGGCAGCCTGAAGTTCACGATCAAGGGTCAGGATCAAAGTCGTGCCATCGGGAACATGGGGGATTTCCTCAACACGATTGGGGTCAGCAGGGATCCAAACCTTGACGGGGTTACCTGCTAATAGATCATTATATTTTTCTTCAATACCGAAGTAGCCGCGCTCTGATTGGTTAACAAAGCCGATCACATTCGATGCAAGGCTTTTTTCAGGATAGCTGCGTGCCAAATGTTCACGGAAATGTAAACCTGACAGGCTTTCCTGCCCTTCTTCAGCCTTATCGACACTTTCTTCCTCGAGTTCCGCCATAATGCGTTTGATCTCTTCTGCATCTTCTACCGAAACATAGTCGATCAGCATGACGTAGACGAGTTCTTCGCTGGCGTTGTTAATCTTATCCAGAATGGTTACGTAATCTGCGGCGGGAATGACAGCGGAAAGAATTTCCGCGATACTTTGCGCGTTTTCAACCTGTTCGAGCGTGACGCCGATCTCGAAAACAGTCTGGTTGCCTGCAAGAAGCTTTCCGTTACGGTCGTAAATCTCGCCACGAGCAGGGAAGATGGTCTCGATCCAACCTTTATTACGTTCTACTTGATCGCGAAATTCCTGTGCTTCGGGGCTGACTTGAATGCGTATCATCTGTGCAATGATGGCGATGCTGATTAAAGCGAAAAATCCGGCAATGGTCACGGAGCGCCAAGCATATTCTCGTCTCATCTCAAACCTCCTCGCATTTGTTGACCAAACCAATCAAAAAGGGATTGAGTATAGGCTTCAGAGATGATGCTTTGTTCTGTGTTATTCGCATTGCCATCGACGAGATTGACAGGTCCCTTGCCCTGATAGCCTGGAACAAGAAGATAGTGGGTTTCAGCTGCAGTGGCTGTACGAAAATTGAGTCCATCGCTGCGACTGGCAACTTCCCGGTAGGAGAGTAGCTGTGCCAATTCCGTTTTAAGATTGGCATTCTCTTCTCGAACCTTCCCGGTTTTCCATTCGAGGCTTTGAATTTCACGCCCGACCAGGGTAGTACGGGCGGCTACATTAAGGTAGAGAGCGGCGATCATGCTAATGCCGGTGATGACAACCAAAATAGTCCCTACCATTTGTCGGCGGGTTCTCCAGGGGGCTTGGCGGATGCGGCGGTTGAAGGTTGTCATCTTTTTTATTATGTAGGGCGTAACATCTAGATATGTTGTGCCTGGGTTGTTTTGAAATCGGTAGATTTCGAGTTAAATATTTGTTAGGAGCTAAAGTTTTTCGGCAATTCTCAGGCGGGCGCTGCGCGCTCGCGGGTTCTTTGCAATTTCCTCGTCGCTGGCAAAGATCGGTTTTCGTACGATCTCTTTCAGCGTAGCCTTGTGTCCACAGGTGCAGATGGGCTGCCTGGGTGGGCAAAGACAATCTTTGCTTTCCTGACGGAAATACTGCTTTACGATGCGGTCTTCCAGCGAGTGGAAGGAGATGACCGCCAGCCGTCCGCCGGGGGCGAGGGCTTTTGCCGCTTGCGGGAGAACGCTTTCGATGGCGTTCATCTCGTCGTTTACGGCGATCCGTAAGGCTTGAAATGTGCGGGTTGCGGGGTGTACGCGCATCCCTTTACGAGGAATTACTTTTTCTATAATGGAAGCAAGCTGACCCGTAGTATGGATCGGTCGCGTCCTGAGTATGGCTTTGGCAATTTGCCGAGAAGCACGTTCTTCACCGTAGCGGAAGATTATTTCTGCCAGAGTTGCTTCGCTGTAGGTGTTGACGATGTCGGCTGCGCTTTCTGCTAATCTGGGGTCGAAGCGCATATCGAGAGGGGCGTCTTCCCGAAAAGAGAAACCTCTTTCTGGGGTGTCGAATTGCATTGACGAGGCGCCGAGGTCAAGAACGATGCCGTTGACCAAAGTCCATTTTATTTCTTTGAGCGTTTCTTCAAGCGTGGTGTAGGAGCGTTGCAGGAGGGTGCTGCGCCGCTCGTGAGGAGCCAAGTTCTCACGAGCTAGCGCCAGCGCCTGAGGGTCTACATCGAGACCGAGCAATTTTCCTTCGGGGGCACAGGCTTCGAGAATGCCGAGAGCATGTCCGCCTGCGCCGAGGGTACAATCAACGTAGCAGCCTTTATTTTTTGGCGCTAACGCTTGAAGGGTCTCATGGTAAAGTACGGGTTTGTGCGCCGCCGAGACCATCTCTTAGTCTTTCGAGAGGTCGAGAGCGGTAAATCTTTGCGCGTTGGCTTCGGCGTTTTCGAGGCTGTTTATTTGCTCTTGCCAGAGGGAGGGCGTCCAGATCTCAAAATATTCACCTTGCCCGGCGACAGTTGTGTCGGTTTCGATCTGGGCAAATTGACGCAGGTCTGGGGGAAGATTGATGCGCCCAACTTTATCAGGAGTGATAGAATAGGCGTTAGCGAAGAATAGACGGCGAAGTTCACGTGTGGCAGGATCAGCCAGGTTCATGGCATTGATGCGCTGATAAACGGCTTCAAAATAATCCAGCGTCATCACCATCAGGCAGCGATCAAACCCGCGCGTTACAAAGCCGCCTTCTGCAAGATCATCGCGAAAGCGGGCGGGGACGATGATGCGTCCTTTTGTATCGAGTGAGTGTTGATACTGCCCTAAGAACATTTGTGCTAATACCCTTTTAACAGGCAAACGCCGGACTCTCCGGCGTTTCTTTAGCGGGATAAGTGGATTTACCCTCCACTTCGTCCCACTTTCCTCCACATTCTACATGATTTGTACCCAAAAGGCAAGCATCGTCTTTTGTTTTTTGGCGTTTTTCTCCCACTTTTTGATTCCCTCTAAAGTACTATATGAATGAAGGCCTCAAGCTTTTAAGTGTTGAGAGTCTGAAAAGGAAAGCTGGACGCACCGGATGCGCCCGCCTTTTCAGTTGTTCCCGTTTATTTTATTTCGATTTGAACTCTTAAAATTTTGGGTGCGACCTTGCAATTTTGTAAGGTCTGCTCTAAAATGAATAAGCAATATTCTATACAGATCTGCGAATTTTTACATGCATGAGGAGGAGTATTGGAAGTTCATATCCGCATTGCGGGGGATTTTTTTTCTATGGAGATTCTCTTTTTAGAGAGTCTTATTTCACCAAACCTTACAACTGAATAGGAGAAATTGATGTCTCAAAATAGCTTTTTCAGTAAGTCCTTTGCGTTCTTGCTGATTTTTGTTTTGGTTGCTGCTGCCCTGCCAATGAGCACGGCCAGTGCCAGCCCGGCACTCTCGACCACCATCGTGGCCTACGACATGGTCGGCAGTGCCAGCCAAAATCTGGTCAGCTACACAAACGCCTTCACAGGTGCATTTGGCTCCGCCGCTGACGGTTTCCAGAAATATCAACGCTGGGTTTCCCCCACGATCCCGTACGCCGTTCTCGATGATAGCTTGTCCATTTATACGGGCGACTATATGGGCGTTATCAAAGAAGGCAACACCGACGAATTCTTTGGCGTAGTCGATACCGTCAACGGCGATAACTCCGGCCCTGTCTCTGCAACCTGGGTCTTCGATGTCAACGGCGAAACCGACCTTAATCTCGCCATCGATATGGGCGCGATGGGTGATTTTGAAACATCCGATTTCTTCACCTGGGAATATCAATTTGACGGCGGCACAGTAGAAACTGCCTTTGCCAGCACAGTTGACGAAGCAGGCAGCTACACCTACACACTCGAAGGTGGCAGCACCCAGACATGGAGCGATCCTATGCTCGTGGACGGCACCGTTCTCAGCAACGACCTGCAAAGCTTCTCCGCTGCCTTAACCGGCTCCGGCGCGCAACTGACCGTTACCCTGACCGCCAGCTTCAACGGTGGTTCTGAAACCTTTGCCTTCCAGAATATCAAGATAATAAAAGAAGCCGCTTTCGAAGCTTATGACATGCGCGGCAGTGCCAGCCAAAATCTGGTCAGCTACACAAACGCCTTTACAGGTGCATTTGGTTCCGCCGCTGACGGTTTCCAGAAATATCAACGCTGGGTTTCCCCTACGATCCCGTACGCCGTGCTCGATGACAGCCTCTCCATCTATACAGGCGACTATATGGGCGTTATCAAAGAAGGCAACACCGACGAATTCTTTGGTGTGGTAGACACTGTCAATGGCGATAACTCCGGCCCGGTCTCCGCGACCTGGGTCTTTGATGTTAGTGCTGCCGGTGATCTTGATCTCTCCATCGACATGGGCGCGATGGGCGATTTCGAATCATCCGACTGGTTTACCTGGGAATATCAATTTGACGGCGGGACAGTAGAAACTGCATTCGCCAGCACAGTTGACGAAGCAGGCAGCTACACCTACACGCTCGAAGGTGGCAGCACCCAGACATGGAGCGACCCCATGCTCGTGGACGGAACAGTCTTGAGCAACGACCTGCAAACCTTCACCACCGCCTTGACTGGCTCCGGTTCAGAACTAACTCTGACCTTGACCGCCAGTTTCAACGGTGGTTCAGAAGCCTACGCCTTCCAAAACATCTACATCGCTGATGGTGAAGTTGGCCCGCCCCCCCCACCGCCTTCAAATTGTGGTCTCCCGTTTACTCCTGTTTACGATGTCCAGGGGAATGGCTTTTCCAGCCCGCTCGATGGAACGCAGGTAGAGGTTGAAGGTGTTGTGACCGCTGATATGCAGGATGGCAAATCCGGCTTTACAATCCAGGATGTTGCTGGTGATGGTGATGCTGCTACATCGGATGGTGTCTTCGTTTACGCTTCCTCCCCGGATGTGAATGTGGGTGACCATGTCCGAGTGACCGGTTATGCAGATGAGTACTACGGCTTAACTCAGATTACCAGTGTGAGCGATCTTGAAGTTTGCTCGACAGGCAATAGTGTTTCGGCAACCCTGATAGCTCTCCCTGTTGTGGATACGGGCGATCTCGAAGCCTTTGAAGGCATGTTAGTCAGCTTTGCACAGCCACTGTTCATCTCTGAATACTATAACTTCGGGCGCTATGGCGAGATCGTCTTGACGACTGATCGTCAATTCCAGCCAACTGCAACATTCGATCCCGGTTCGGTGGATGCTGCCCAAATGTTGGCAGATAATCTTTTGAGCCGTATCAAGCTGGATGATGGGCGCGGATCGCAGAATCCTGACCCTGCTTTGCACCCGGATGGTGGCATCTTTGATATGTCCAATCTCTTCCGCGGCGGCGACATTCTGAACAATGTTACCGGTATCGTGGATTACAACTATGGCGAATACAAGATCCAACTCACTACGGGTGCCGATCATGTTGAAGCCAACCCGCGCACTGCTCAACCGGATGATGTGGGTGGCAGCCTGAAAGTTGCCAGCTTCAATGTGCTGAATTACTTCACCACACTGGATGATGGCACAAACGATATTTGTGGTCCGAATCAGAATCTTGAATGCCGTGGCGCGGATACCACCGAAGAATTTGAACGCCAGCGTACAAAGATCGTTGCCGCCCTTGCCGCCATCGATGCGGATGTGGTCGGTTTGATCGAGATCGAGAACAACGACTATGAAGCCGTTGCCGATCTGGTAGCAGGGCTTAACGATGCTGTTGGCGCGGGCACCTATGGTTATGTCGACACCGGTTATATCGGTGAAGATGCGATCAAGGTCGCTTTTATTTATAAGACAGCCACAGTTTCGTTGGTTGGTGATTACGCCATCCTCGATGAGTCTGTCGATAGCCGTTTCATCGACTCCAAGAACCGCCCGGCGTTGGCGCAGACCTTCATAGACAATACCACCGGTGGCGTCTTCACGGCTGTGGTTAATCACCTGAAATCAAAGGGTTCCCCCTGTGATGATGTTGGTGATCCCAACACGGGTGACGGTTCTGGCAACTGTAACGGAACCCGCACATTAGCTGCAGAAGCCCTCGTGGACTGGTTGGCGACTGACCCGACCAATAGCGGCGACGCAGATTTCCTCATCATGGGTGACTTGAATGCCTACGACAAGGAAGACCCGATCGATGCCATTCTTGCGGGTGGTTACACCGATATGGTTTACAACTACCTCGGTGAGAACGCCTACTCCTACGTCTTCGACGGGCAGTTGGGCTATCTCGATCATGCTCTGGCAAATGGTGATCTGGCTGAAGAAGTCAGCGGTGTTACCATCTGGCATATCAACGCCGACGAAGCTAACCTGATCGACTACGATATGAGCTACAAGAAGGATGCACAGGATGCACTCTACGCGCCGGATGCCTACCGCTCTTCGGATCATGATCCGGTTTTGGTCGGGATGAACCTCTGCGATGAGATCGCGCCCACGCTTGAGATTGAACTCTCAGTGGATACATTGTGGCCTGCTAATCACAAATACGTGGACGTCACTGCCACAGTGCTTGCTACCGATAACTTCGACGTGGCGCCCGTTGTTGAACTGCTTTCCGTTACATCCAGCGAAGCGGACGAAGGTCTTGGCGATGGCGACTTCCCGAACGATATCGTTATTGTTGACGACTACACATTCCAACTGCGCGCAGAACGAGATGCGACAAATAAAGAAGGTCGCACTTACACGATCACTTATCAAGTGACGGATGCCTGCGGCAATGTGACTGTTGGTTCAGCGACAGTCTACGTCCCCTTTAGCCAGAAGAAGAAATAAGCTAGCTGAAAGTTAAAAGACAAGGCGGAGCCATTTGGCTCCGCCTTTTTTTAATTACCTTTGGAAATGAACTCAGCAGAAAGTACTTGCTGAGTTGAATTCGTGTAATACACAGCATAAACATCCCCTTGCATATGCTCGGTCAATGCTGGGTTAGCGTTTGTAAACGCGATACCTCCCACACGCATTTCGTAGCTTTGAATGGTAAAACGGTCGATTTCGCTATCTGCTATAGAACCTGTCTTACTTTCCACTTTTACGAAATTGACAACGTCCTCAGCTTTTTCGATCATAGTATCGGTTTTGTTGGATGCTCCTGAGAAAAACCAGATGGAAATAGCAATTAGTACCACGGGTAAAATCCAGGCTGTCCACTCTTCTTTTGCATTGAGCAAGACCACTGCCCTCCAGATAGCCCCCGCCAAAAACAGGATGGCAAAGAATAATAGAAATTTGGATGACCAGTCATCAAGTTCTTCAAATTTCTCTTTTTGTTTTCTGGAAAATCGCCCGTTTCGATTGGCGAACAGATCATTGTCATCGAAAGCCAAGAGACTCCGTATTTGCTCTTCCTTGCTCATCTTCTTCCTCCTTTTTTTGCTGTACGTGACATCCCTTATTGAACTGTCTATATTTCACAGTATACAGAAAAAACGACCATAAAAGGACGTTTTTGAAAAAAGCAGATCCACTGGTATTGAAAAAGTTACCCTTTTCTTTCTTTAACCCATTTACGTACAGCGTTTAATGCAGCACTTGCTATGATTGCCATCAACCCCGCCAGTGCATTGAAGCCCACATCGCGGATATCGTAAACACGATTTGGCAGGATCGCCTGAATTCCCTCGTCTAGCCAGCCGAGCAGGGCGGTTGCAAAAATCGCGAAAAGTGCAGGTGAGAAGACACTGTCCCCATTGCGTTGACGCTCGAGTAGCGCCTGATGGATGAGGGTTGCCACGACCCCGTATTCGAAAAGATGGGTGCGTTCTTCGGGAGTAATAAAAAGTCTGACCATCACCATCCCGTAAACGGATACTATCCCTAGAGCGACCCAGAGCTCGTACTGCCCAAGGCGCATTCTTACACCGCCGCCAATAATGGCGATCACGGCTAAAACAAAGCCGAAGACGTAGATCGAATCCAGCATATTGCGATCTCGAAGAAACTGCGCTAACTCCCCGGCGAGTCCTAATGTAGCATAAATAGCTGCCTGGGTAGCTAATCCCCAAAGCCAGAAACTGCGTTCGCGTTTGGATGTGAAGAAAGACATAAGCTTTTACCGATATTTTTTCTTGATCTCGTCCATATCAGGGATTTCCTGCGCAGCATGTTCGAGCACTTTGAAGGCACGTTTGATGAGCGGCGGCAGGCGCTCGGCATCCACTTCTTTCCCCTCATCGATCTCTGAAAGTATCTTGATGATATTCCCGCGCGTTCCGCTGGCGCGACGTGCCCAGAGCGAATCGACATTCAGACGTTCAAGTCGATTCGCCAACAGGCGCAAGAGGTCGATGTTGCTTTGCTTCATTTAATCCCCTGTCATTTCTTCGACCGCTACCGGGCGTTTTGATGCGATTTTGCTCCAGACCATTTTCACCAACAACTCTGTCCGCCAAAAAGCGACGGCTGCCATCCCGTGTGCAAGGATGGCGAAGAGGGGCGGTTTCTGGTAGGTGTAGTAAGTCCAGCATTCGCGGGTGGTGCCCCATAGCTCAAGAAAATAGCCCAAGCCCGCCCCGGCGATGAAGGTCAGCAGTGCAAGGCGATAGTTGGTCGGTGTGATGATGAGCAGGATAACGAGCAGGGTTGCGAGGATGGTGAAAGATTTGTCAAAGGTCGGGGCGATGAAAGTCACCATTAAAAGGAAGAAGGCGCTAAAGAGTAGCCAATAGGCAGTTTTGATATTCACCACAAAGGCACGAAGGCCCTTTGTGGTTTTTAGAGAAGAACTTTGTGACCTCTGTGTCTTTGTGGTGAGAACACTTAACATCAGCACGATCCGATTGATGGTCAATGTGGCGATGGGCCAGGCGGGGATGATCCAGAGTGGCGGGCGTTCGGCGGTGTAGTAGTGCCAGAGATTTGTTTGGGTTCCCCAGGATTCAATGACCAAGCCTCCCACGGTGGCAACAAATATGGTTAGCGTATCCACTTTCAGGTCCGCGCGCGAGACGATGGCGATGCTCATAAAAAGGAAGATGCCGATCAGGAGCCAATCCATGTAAAGCCACCAAGGTCCATCCCAGTCTATATAGGAAAGGACTTCCTCAGCGAGGGGCCACCAGACGTAGACGATCAATCCGATTGTGAGGAAGAAGACACTTAGAATGATGCTGCTGTGGCGCGTCCACTGGAAGATTTCAGAGAAGTTGCGGGGTGAATGAGAATTTGATGAGGTCATGGGCGGATTATACACGAGCCTTTGGAAATGAAAAAAGGACAGCGAAATGAGTTTGCTGTCCTTTTGGAAGATATATAAATCACATAACCTATGTCACTGTGAGGAGGGCGATAGCCCGACGCGGCAGTCTTCTATTAGTAGAAGATTGCGTCGCTTTGCTCGCAATGACATGTTTTTAGTGTTCAAAATCAATCGTCACGCTCATGCCCCAGCGCAGACCTTCGGGGCTTTCATCTAATTGGATCGTGGCAGTATAGATCACATCGTTGGTTGAAGGTTCCGGCAGGGTGGCGATATGCGTGACCTTGCCTTCTGTTTCGAGATTAAGGGCTTCGATATAAACCAAAACCGTCTGCCCGACCTGCACATTGACCACATCCCGTTCGCTGAGGTCGGTGGTTTCGATGAGCAGGTTTTCAAGATCAGCCAATTGCATCACTGCTTGATAAGGATTGACAACCTCGCCATCAGCAATGTTGAGTTCGACCACGGTCGCGGTATAAGGCGCCAGCAGAGTTTGTTGTGCCTGCATCGCCTGCGAGGTCTGGATGGCGGCTTTTGCGGCTTCCACACGATCTTCCGCCAGCCAACGTCGTTCCGGAGGTTTATGTTTGCGCGGTACGAGCCAATATTGGAGATCTGCAATGGCAGCGTTGAGCGCGGCTTCGCTAGCGAGAACGATGCTATCCAGTTCTGGCGTAGCGAGGGTGACAAGGGCATCGCCCGTTTTTACGAGATCACCTTCTGCCACGTTGAGTGCCTCCACATTGCCGGGCACCAAAAAGCTCAAGATCGATTGCTGTGCGGGGACAACCACGCCCTCGATCAGGGCATTTTCCGCAGGAGCGCTTTCTGCCTCCGCGGGAGCGGCTTCAGGCGCAGGGGCTGGTGTGGCGGGCGCTGCCGTACATCCAACAAGCAGGATGAGCAAGGGCACTAGCGCCAGCCAACGTCGTTTTTTCATGGCAGCCCTACCCTTCCACATGGATGTCGATTTCAGCACTCATGCCCCATCGCAAACCGGGCACGGCTTCGTCCAATGTGATCGTTACGGGGTAAACCACGTCGCCACCCAGGCTAGCTGCCTGCGGCGCAATATAGCTCACCGTTCCGCTTACTTCCAGCCCCAGCGCATCGATATAAACGCTCACACTTTGCCCAACTTTCACAGCGGGCACGTCTCGCTCGGTCAGGTCGGTGGTTTCCAGCTGCATTTCATTCAGGTCACCGATCACGATGACGATCAAGCCCGGGGTAACGGTTTCTCCGGGAGCGATATTGACAGATGCGACCGTCCCGCCGATGGGGGCGACCAAGGTCGCTTGTGCGAGGGTTTCGTTCGCTGCATCCAGGATAGCTTGCAAACGAGCGACTTCGGCCTCAGCAGCCTGGATATTCTCTGCAGATGAGTTGGTGATGCGGCGCAGATAGGCGACTTGCGTTTCAGCCGCCTTTATATTTGCTTCCGCTTCAAGGACTTTTGCCTGAAGAATGGCAGTATCCAGTTGGACGAGCACATCTCCGGCGGATACCGTATCTCCATCTTCTACAGTTACTTCCACAACACTGCCTGTCAACGGGAAGCTCAGGTTCACGGAGTTCACGGGCAACGCCACCGCCGAGGCGGTAATGGTTTCGCCGCTTGAACTGCCGGAGCTTTCTGTGTTGCCGTTATTCTGAATATCTGAGATCACCAGCGTAGGAATCGGCTCCGCTGAAGAGGACCCGCCTCCACAGGCTGTGAGTGAGAGCACGAAAAGTGCTACCAGAAGTAGGAGCCAACCTTTATTTTTCATGTGATTATCCTATTTGGCTTCGTCTTTGACGATCAAGCCATCTTGTAATGTGACGACACGTTTTGCGTATTTGATCACACGAGGATCGTGAGTGGCAAAGACGAAAGTCGTACTGGTTTCTTCGTTGAGTTTCTTCATGATCTCCATGACCTGCTCGCCGTTTTCGGTGTCGAGGTTCGCGGTCGGTTCGTCGGCGAGAATCAGTAGGGGATCAGAAGCAAGTGCACGGGCGACAGCGACGCGCTGCTGCTGACCACCGCTCATCTGGTCGGGGCGGTGATCGGCGCGGTCAGATATCCCAACCGCATCCAATAATTCCATCACACGGGATTTGTGATTCTTCTTGCCCATGAGCAGCATGGGAAGTTCCACGTTCTCGTAAGCGGTCAATGTGGGAACCAGCGCAAAGAATTGGAAAATGAAGCCAATTGTTCCTTTGCGCAGATCTGCGCGTTCGTTGCGGTTCATCCCGGTTGCATCCTGATCCTTGATCAAGACCTTGCCAGAAGTGGGCTGGTCGAGACAGCCCAGCAGTTGCAGCAGAGTGGTTTTTCCTGAACCGGAAGGGCCGACCAGGGTGGTGAATTCCTGTTTGCCAATATTCAGGTCAACCCCGCGCAGAGCGTGGGTTTCCACTTCACCGACGGTATAAACGCGGGTAACATCTGTAAGTTTTGCGATTTCCATGACTTCTCCTTAATTATTGCTTTGTAATGCATCTACAGGTTCCAGTTTGGCTGCCTGCGAAGCGGGGTAATATCCAGAAAGAATGGTGATCAAAAAGGCAGCAATACTTACGCTGACTGCATCACCAATGGTGGGATAAGGGTAAATCGAGTTTCCGAACATGAATTCTGAGCCTGATGATATGCCCATATCTCCAAGAAAGAAGCCCACCTGTGCATAGTAGAGGACAAGTGGAACACCGATCGCCAAGCCAATAACGACGCCTCCGATAGCCAGCAAGGTGGCTTCCGTAAGGAAGAGCGCCTTGACTTGTTTGGCTTTCATGCCGAGCGCGCCTAGAATGCCCATTTCACGAGTGCGTTCGTAAACAGCCATCAAAAGGGTATTCATGATGACGGTTGAGGTAACACCTAGAACCATCAGGTTGAAGAAGAACATCATTGCATTCGATAACTGCTCAACAAGGATGATTAACTTATTCATCTCTTCCCAATCTTCGACAATATAGCCAGGTGCCTGGATGGCTTCCTTGACAGCAGCTGTATCATCCATTTCATGCAGCAGGATGTAGATCATGCTGGCGTGGTTATCTGTGCGCGTGATCGTTTGGGCTTTTGCCAAAGGCATGAAAATAGTAGCTTTGTCGTAACCCGGGGTATCGGTGGTGTAGATACCACGAACGGTGAAGCGTTGTTCATCCGTTTCGCCTTCGGATGTGTTGATGATGAGATCAATGGAATCGCCCGGCTTCATATTTAGGCTCTCTGCCAAGGGCAAACCGATCAGGACGCCTTCGCGATCGTCAGCGGTCAGGTACTCGCCTTCGACGAGACCTTGCTGGTATATCACGTTAGCAGCAGAGGGCGGGTCGATGCCGATGACCTGGATGCCGATGGTTTCGTTTTTGAAAGCAACGATACCGCTGGCATTCAAACGTGGGCTGGCAGCCTTGACTTGGGCGATGCCTTCGATCTGATTTGATATATCTAGCGGTGCTTCGATCATATCCACACGTTTCAGGCTCATGTTTTCATCTTTATAATCTTCGGTGTGAATCTGTAAATGACCGGTACGCAGATTGATCGTGAGTTCAAGTGAACCGCGCATTTCGCCGCGAATGGTTGCAGACATGAAGAGCAATAAAGCTGTTCCGATGGCAATGGCGAGCGCAGAAAAGAAAGAGCGACGTTTATTGCGCGCCAAATTTCGGAAAGACATTTTTAGAATGTAGTTCATATAAATTCTCCTAAACGTGGTGCAAAGCGTCTGCGGGTTCGCGTCGCGATGCTTCAATGGCTGGGTAAAGTGCTGCTAAAGCGGAGATCACGGCTAATAAGCCGGCGCGTTGCAAGGTCAGATTGAAGTCAAAGGCAGGGTAGATGATCGAGCCCATCAGTGCCATATAGTCAACCATATCGACGGCAAAGCCATAATCGATCCCAACAATACCCAAAACAAGGGTGATCACATAGCCCATAATTATGCCTACAACGGCACCAATAAGACCGATAATGATCCCTTCATAGAGGAAGAGCATTGAAATTTGTCGAGGCTTAAGCCCAATGGCACCGAGCAGGCCGATTTCCTTTGTGCGTTCGTAGATCGCCATCAGCAGAATGTTGAAAAGGCCGATTGAAGCGATACCCAAAATGACAACACTAAATCCAGTCATGATGGCATTTTTCATCTCAACAGTTGAACTCAGCTCCGGGATGGCTGTATGCCAGGTTGTTATCTCGTAACTGGAGAGCGAGGTGCTCAGCGTTTCTACAATGGGCTCTTCCTTTCCAGTGACTTCTGTGTAGATAATTACTTCTGTGATGTTGTTGTCCAGATCGTAAAGATGCTGGGCTTCGCTCAGTGAGATATAAAGCCCCTGGCGTTCAAGCGATGCCAGATTGACATCGTAAATGCCGATGATGGTCATTGTACGTTGGCGCATCTCTTCATGGGCGGATTTCCCGCTCATCGTAATGCGGTCGTCCACACCAACGGCCATGGCATCTGCAAGACCCTGCCCGATGAAGACAACGTCTTCGTCGTCAGATCGGAGCATACGTCCATCGACAAGAAATTCTTCCTGAAAGATGGGATTTACAGGTGCTTCTATCTCCGGCTCAATACCGTAGATGCTGACGGGGAAAACCCCTTCACGGTTCGAGACCAAGCCGCCTGTGTTGGCGTGGCGCAAAACTGCTTCGATACCGGATAACTCTTCGGCAGCTGCAACAGCATCCAGACCATCACCCATGGGCAGCATGGGGTTGGCGCTGTAAGAATCTTCATAACCGTTCGCACGGATCTGGATATTCCCGCCACTTAGTTTGATGGCATTCCCATAAACGGCGGATTCAAAACCGAATATCATACTGTCGTACATGACGAGGAAGGACATCATCATTCCCATTGCCAAGACGACGAGTAGCGTTCTACGGCGATTACGCCATATATTTCGCCAGGCTAATTTTAGTAGTAGCATAGATTTCTCCTTTGTTTAAGCGAGCGTTTCGAATTTCGATTCGGTTTTTCGCAGGCCATATTCCATTATGTATAAGAGTTTTTCGATCTTTTCCTGTGTTTCTGGAGAGCGTATCCAGGTGATGAAGTCATCCTGTTTTAAGCCTTCCTTGAGAAAATAATTTCCGATGGCATTATTCCAGGTTTCCATGACCATGGTGGCTAGTTCCACATCCACGCTGGGATCCATTTCTCCGCGTTCCATCGCTTGCTCAATCATTGCCCTCAGGGCTTGTGTGCTCTGCTCACGATATTTTTCAAAATGCTTTCCGTAATACTGTCCTTCTGCGAGAAGTATTCGTGATACGGCTTGCACCATGCGCGGATTGGTGGAGTTGAACTCCATTCCTGTTTTGATCATCCAGCGATAATAGCCAAAGGTGTCCATATTGCTACTGGGGGGAGGCATGCCTTGAAAAAAAACAAGCTTCTCTTCTCCTAGTAAAGTGACGATATGATCAAAGACATCCAGTTTATCTTCAAAGTACTGATAGAAGCTACCTTTGGATATGCCGCTGTTCGCCACAATGCGATTGGTAGAGGCTTTTTCCAGACCATAATCCGCGAATTCGTCAATGGCTGCATCCATGATCTGGGTGCGTTTTTCATCGGGTAAGTTAAAAAAAGTTTGTTTCGGCATAAGCGTTTTTGTTATGACCAGTTGGTCATGTGACCATAAGGTCATATTCTAATTCTGTTTTTTCCCATGTCAAGGGATAAACGTCATATTACCTACCAGATGTCAGATGAGCTTTAGTACCTTCCAAGTACTCCATTAAAAACGAGACCACCACAAAAATGTGATGGTCTCGCCAATCGCTTTTTAGAAACAGCGCACGGATCACCGAGAGTGTGTTGAGGGATTCAACCTGACTCTGTCTTGACGACGATCCGACCTGCAGGGGGGCAGGAGGCTACTCCCCAGTACACTTGTACTATATATGAAAAAAAACGGGGTGTCAAGAAGAATCGGAGAGTTTTGACTTACAGGAAAAACATGTTGAGTTGGTTCTTTACTGTCCAAAATTTAGCCATATTTTGCTCACCAAAACAGAAATTCTCCAACCTATTTATGGTATAATCTCGCCGCTTGAAAAAGCTATATGGAGAGGTCGCGTAGTCTGGCCTAGCGCGCACGCCTGGAATGTGTGTAACCTGCAAGGGTTCGCGGGTTCGAATCCCGCCCTCTCCGCCACAAAAGGGCACGTATTTCGTGCCCTTCCCTTTTTAACCACATGATATACTTTGTGCGATTTATGAAGAAACTAGCTTCTCTCCCCCGTTATTTGATCCTTCTTTTTATTGGCATTGGCGTCACGTTTATAAGCGTAGCGTTCAAATCTGTTGCCGTAATTGCGCAAACGTCTGTGCCCACACCGACACCCGAGGTAACCGCAGTTGTGGTTGATACTCTTGAAGTTGGCTCCACAGACGGGATCATGGTACTCTCTGTTGCGATCTCACTGGTGATCATCCTGCCCATTTTGGCAAATTGGCACCGCTGGGCAAAAAAAGCAGCTAAAGAATAAAGAAGCTCTCATTACGAGAGCTTCTCTTTTTTAAAGACAGCCAGGATCTTTTTGTGTAGCTCAGGTGGGGCGGCGATCACAGATGGGTGTTTCGTGAGATATTCCGGATTACCATTGATATCGGTTACCCTTGCTCCGGCTTCCTCGGCGATCAGTGCACCAGCTGCCACATCCCAGGGTTGGAGGGAACGTTCCCAGTAGCCGTCGAAGCGACCTGTGCCAATATAGCATAGATCCAATGCGGCGGAGCCGAGTCGACGAACGCCTTGTGTCATTTTTGCAAAGCGACCATAGGATGAAAGATTGTCGTCGGGGGTTTTCCACATGTCGTAGGGAAATCCGGTCACGAGCAGGCTGCGTTCGAGCTCGCTCGTGTTGGAGGCTTGAATCCGTTCTCCGTTCAGATATGCACCCTCATCTTTAACGGCGCTAAACATCTCACCACGCATTGGATCGTAAACGGTAGCAAGTTCCAAGCCCCGCTCGGATGCGTAGGCGATCGAGACACAGAAGATCGGGATGCCGTGTGCGTAATTGACGGTACCATCCAATGGATCGATGTACCAGGTATGCTTGTGATCGCCATCCACACCGCCACTTTCCTCTGCGAGGATATGGTGATCGGGGAATTTTTCCAATATGGAGCGGAGTAGGAATTCTTCGGATTGTGCGTCAATCTCCGTAACGAGATCGATCACGCCCTTATATTTTATTTGGTGTTTTTTGTTGTAACCGGCATGCAAAATTTCGCCAGCCTGGTGGGCTAGCGTTTCAAGATCGTTCAATGTTGGAGATGTCATAGTCTGGAGAATTTTTCGATGAATGCTTCTGTTTGCGCCAATTCAGCACGGATTTCGTTGCGATCCCGATTGGCTTGGTCAAGCAATTCCTGGAAAGCAGGGACTTGTTCTTCAGGGAGGGTTTTCAGCAAACGCTCTGTGCGTGTGATCTGCGTATTTTTGTGACGCAGTTTGGTTTCAAGTCGGTCACGATAGCCCAGATAAAATTCTTTTTCAGCAAGTGGTTGGGGTACTGTAGCTGGGCCATCGGCGAGGAGCTCTGCAACAGTAAGCAGGAAATCTTCTGTGTCGATGGGTTTTTCAATGAAACGTGATGCACCCAGGCTGAGGCCGAACAACTTATCTTCTGGTGTTGTGTAGGTGGCTGAAAGGAAGATGATAGGAATATCGTGTGTTTCTGGGTTGGTACGCAATTTTTGTACGAAGGCATAGCCATCCATCTTGGGCATCAGGATATCCGAGATGATGAGGGCTGGGCGTTCATCGCTTATGCGTGCAAGTGCCTCTTCACCGTTTTCGGCGGTAATAACGGGGTAGCCTTTAAAGCGGAGGGTGACCGATAGAAGGTCGCGGATATTGGGAATATCTTCCACAACCAGGATAGGTCCATAAGGAATGTTCATAAAGATATTGTACCTGAAGAAAGGGTTTTTTCAGGGGGCTGTGCCTTACAAATTCGTGGATATTATTAAAAAGATAGTGCATAAATAATTCTCTTGACATCCCCCAAGCCGATGGTAAAATCACTTCGCTATTTGACTGGGGCCTGTAGCGCAGTTGGGAGCGCGCGTCAATCGCACTGACGAGGTCGCGGGTTCGAATCCCGCCAGGTCCACTTTATTTGGTTGACGGGATACACCTTTGTGGTAGAATCCCCTGCACGATGAAACAGGGGCCTATGGCGCAGTTGGGAGCGCGTCTCAATGGCATTGAGAAGGTCGTGGGTTCGAGTCCCACTAGGTCCACACAGAGTCAGCGCAAAAGCTGGCTCTTTTAGTAAATAAGTAAAAGTTAGGACAGGAGTAGTAGGTCATCCCGTCAGCGAGAAGGGAGAGTGAGGTGGAAGCCCTTCAAAGGTATCAAGCGGGAATGCCGGTAAAAGATCGAACTCGTCTGTTACCCTGAGAGCAATTGCAGGGAAATTGTGCTGGTGAATAAAATAGCCAGCATCGGGTAAGCCCGTTATAGCGAATCGAGAGCGGTTGAAAAAATCAACCGAATCCGGGTGGTACCGCGGAGATTGCTTATCGCATCGCTTCGTCCCTGAGAGGATGAAGCGATTTTTCTTTGATAGGAGGCATGACATGAATGCAAAAATGACTTATAAACAACAAGCCTCGGGACTCGTTTTATCCCTTCGCGTGCTCCTCCTTAGCCTCGTACATGATACCTGGCAATCCAACTTGAAACTCTAAATTGAGAGGCAAAAATGTCTGAAAATTATAATCACAACGAAATTGAAAAAAAATGGCAAGATAAATGGGAGGCTGATGAACTCTATCGCTCGGTGATCGATGAGAGCAAAGAGAAATATTACGCACTGACCATGTTGCCTTATCCCTCCGGTGACTTGCATATCGGTCATTGGTATGCAATGACGCCTTCCGATGCACGCGCTCGTTATATGCGCATGAATGGCTATAACGTGCTCTTCCCGATCGGCTTCGACTCCTTCGGCTTGCCCGCGGAAGGGGCTGCGATCAAGAACAATATCCACCCTAAGACGTGGACCTATGCCAATATCGAACGGATGCGCGGTCAATTGCGCAGTATGGGCGCCATGTTCGATTGGGAGCGTGAGGCGATCTCCAGTGATGAGAGCTACTATCACTGGTCTGAGTGGTTCTTCATTCAACTCTATAAACACGGTTTGGCATATCGAAAGATGTCGCCTGTTGATTGGTGCCCAAGTTGTAATACTACGCTGGCACGTGAACAGGTTTGGGGTGAAGATCGTCATTGCGAACGTTGCCGCACACCAGTCATCAAAAAAGATCTGGATCAGTGGTTCTTCCGCACAACGAAATATGCTGATGAATTACTGAGCTTCGAAGGCATCGACTGGCCCCAAACCGTGCGCACCCTGCAAACCAATTGGATCGGTCGCAGCGAAGGCGCCTCGGTCATCTTCAAGACCGAGATCGGCGGGCATGAGATGGAAGTCTTCACGACACGCCCAGACACGCTCTGGGGTGCAACCTTCATGGTGCTCTCCCCTGAGCACCCGCTGGTGGATGAACTCACCTCCGATGAGAAAAAAGCCGAAGTCGAAGCTTATAAAGCCGAAGCCGCCCGCCAATCTGATATTGAGCGTGAAGCTACCGACAAAGAGGAGATGGGTGTTTTTACGGGTGCTTACGCCATCAACCCCGTCAACGACGAGCGCATCCCGATCTGGATCGCTGATTATGTCCTGATGTCCTATGGCACGGGTGCGATCATGGCGGTGCCCGCACACGACGAGCGTGACTACGCTTTCGCCCGTAAATTCGACTTGCAGATCATCCCGACCATTGCGCCCGAAGATGGACGGGATGCCGATGAAGCGATTGCCGAAGAAGCCTATATTGGCCCCGGCACCGTTGTCAATTCTGGCCCGATCAATGGAACATCTGTCAACATGGAAAAGGGACGCAAGAATCCCTCTGTGGCGGCAGCCATCGACTTTATCGAGCAGAAAGGCACGGGCAAAGAATCAGTTAACTATAAACTGCGCGATTGGTTGATCTCCCGTCAGCGCTATTGGGGCGCCCCCATTCCGATGGTGAATTGTGAGAAATGCGGCTGGAACCCCGTTCCCGATGACCAGTTGCCGGTCACCCTGCCTGAAGATGTAGAGTGGTTGCCCACCGGTGAATCGCCGCTCAAACTGCATCCAACCTGGAAGCATACCGAATGTCCTGAGTGTGGCGGCGAAGCTATCCGTGAAACGGATACGATGGACACTTTCATGTGCTCATCCTGGTATCACCTGCGCTATCTGTCTCCTGAATTTGCTGATGGCCCCTTCGATGAGTCCGAATACAACTACTGGATGCCTGTCGATCTTTACACGGGTGGCATCGAGCACGCCACCATGCACCTGATGTACACGCGTTTTTTCCACAAGGCCATGCGCGACGCAGGTGTCACCGAAGGCCATGAACCGATGACGATGCTGCGCAATCAGGGCATGGTATTGGGCGAAGACCATGAGAAAATGTCGAAAAGCCGTGGCAACGTGATCGCGCCGGATAATCTGGTCGAGCGCTATGGTGCCGACGTGGTGCGCGCCTACCTGATGTTCTTCGCTCGCTGGGATATGGGTGGACCCTGGAACTCGCAGGGCATCGAGGGGACTGTGCGCTGGATGCGCCGTGTCTGGACGATTTTCACTGACACAGCCGGATCGGACGTGACCCCAACTTGCTCGGCAGAAACGACCAAGAGTCTGCGCCGTAAGCTGCACCAAACCATTAAATCGGTCACCTACGACTTCGAGAATGTGGGCTTCAACACCATCATCTCGGCGCTAATGGAATTGATGAACGAGATGTACAAAGCCCGCAGCGAAGGCGCGGTTGGCTCCCCGGAATGGGACGAAGCCGCCGATATTTATTTGCGCTTGCTGGCACCCGTTGCCCCACACATTGCCGAAGAACTCTGGGAACGCATGGGCAAGGAATACTCCGTCCATACGCAGCCGTGGCCGCAACTGGATGAATCCGCTATCGTGGTGGACGAGGTTGAGATCGGTGTGCAGGTCAACGGTAAAGTCCGTGACCGCGTTGTTGTCCCCGCCAATGCCGATGATGAGACCATCAAAGCCGCCGCACTGGCGAGTGAAAATGTCCAGCGCTTTTTGGAAGGCAAGGAGCCTCGGAAGATCATCGTCATCAAGGGGCGTTTGGTGAATATTGTGAAATAAGAGATAGGGGCACGATAGTTCGTACCCCTACAAAAAATATTAAAAAGGGCGATCCGTTGGGTCGCCCTTTTTGCTATAATCCTTTTATGTCTATCATTATTGACCCTGAAGGAAACGAGACGCAAGCCCTTTTTGATCTCTATTCAGAGTGGATGGGAAAATCTGTGCTGGAGATCGGTTCTGGTGACGGGCGCCTTACCTGGCGATATGCTAAAAAAGCTGCCCGAGTGGTAGCTGTTGAGCCAAGCGAGGATGCCCACGCCTTGGCATTAAAAGATCGTCCAAACGAGATGACACATGTTGAATTTTGCAATATTGGTTTCGACGAATTTTCGCGCCAGAATAAAGAGAAATTTGATCTGGCTCTTTTTTCCTGGTCATTATGATGAATGGAAGAAGCGAGCATGGTTCATGCTCTACGGGAAATTCGCAATTTACTAAAACCAAATGGTGTGCTTATTGATATTCGCCCAAATGGGGAATTGGTTGAGTTCATTCGTCCACACGGGGATAGGGAGCTTTTTATCGGGCATTTGCAGGAAACTGATAACTACATAGAATATCGACAAGCGGAAGCAGCTGCCCAGGAGGTCGTTGCGGAGGGGCTATTCCATTTTCAAAAAAGGGGAGTATTTACCTTCCAGATTCATGCTGATTCTTTTGCTGGGCTGAAAACATTCCTTGACGAAAATTGGAGCGATTCTCTGATTACAGAAGAGGTGATCGCTGAAGCTGAAAGATTAGATATTGCTTATGGGGTAGGAAAAACGCTGCTTCGAGAGCAGGTTCTAATCTCTTTGCTTGTATAAGCCTTCTTTCTATGCGATAATAAGACAAGTGTTGTCTTATTAAGTGGAGAAGGTTTTTATGTCAAAGAATATCGTTGTTCTATCGGATGGCACGGGGCAAGAAGGTGGGCGAGGGCACGATTCGAATGTTTATAAATTGATGCGCATGTTGGAAGACCGTACAGAACGGCAGATCGTTTTTTACGATCAGGGCATTGGAACCGATAAAAGAAAAATAACAGGAAATATTGCAGGGGCAGGTTTTTCAGAAAACCTTTTAGAATGCTATCGCTTTATTTATGAAAATTATCAGGCGGGAGATAAAATTTACCTTTTTGGCTTTAGTCGTGGTGCTGCAACGGTTAGAAGTTTGGCAAATTTCATTCACTATTTTGGAATATTACCGAAATCACGTCCCGAATTAATTCAGCGCGCTTACGCTCTCTACAAGATCGGGCGTGAAGATGTGGTGGGTGATGTGGGGGAAGCGTTGAAAAAGTTAGAAGAGAATATGCCACAAGGTGTGAAAAACTTTCGGGCATTGACGGAGACGATCATTCGTGGAAAGCCCCTCAATGAAAAATCAACAGAATTTATTCACGCGCACCCAAATCAATGGGCTTCGGTAGAGTTTCTGGGGGTTTGGGATACTGTTCCGGCGCTGGGCTTGCCCGCAGCGGTGATTGATACCTTTGTCAATTATATTCCGGGATGGAAACATCGTTTTCATGATTTCACCTTGCATCCGAGTGTTAGAAATGCCTATCAGGCAATCTCGATCGACGATGACCGCAAGTGGTTCCAGCCAACGATCTGGGATTCATATAATGAAGAATATCAAAAAGTAGAACAGGTTTGGTTTAGTGGTGCCCATACAGATATTGGTGGGGGATTTAACGAAGCCGGTCTCTCTGACATCACGCTGGAGTGGATGGTACAGAAAGCCGTTAACCATGGGGTCAAGCTTTATCTGCGTTCGATCAAATATTGGAATTTTTGTATTGCTCCTGATGCAACAGATAAGCTACACCCGCCACGAGCAGGTGCAGGAAAGGCATACCCGTACCAGGAACGGAAATGGTCTCGGGCAGCGCAGAAAACTTTTGGTATGCCCGTTATCCATCAAAGTGTGCTTGATCGTGTTGAGTGCATGGAAGGGTATAGCCCATGGATCTTAGAGAAGTTCCCTGACTATAAAGTTGAGCCGTGGGTGAAGACTTTCGAATACGAAGGAGAAGAGATCTCCATTCGAGATTATGATGAAGAAAGCAGCCTAGATCAATTCGAGCTAAAGGGAAACAAGATTAAACTTCTGAAACCCGAAAACTACTTTGATAAATTATTGAAACGCGGCAAGTGGTATGGTGAGCGGCTCAGGCGTGATCTGAAGCGCTGGGAGAAAAAAAATAACTAATATAGAGAACCCTCGCCCGAGGGTTCTCCGCTTTTTTGCTCACTTTACAAATCCCTAACAATTTGTGATGCTTTTAATATGTTTGCCTTTGTCCCCTATGCTACGATGATTTTGTGCCTTCTCTCCATATAAAAGGTGTTTGTTTTGATGCTTGGAGGGAAATAATCAAAAGGAGACAGGAAATGAAATATAAAACCCTTTTGCGCGCCCTTGTCCTTGTCGCCATTCTATTGACAAGCATCGGTTCCGCTCAGCCTGCGTATGCAAGGCCCAATTTCGACACCATCATCCGTGAGCTCACCTACTGGAACGCGACCTACTCAGGTTACGTTGATGCGACCACTTTTGAAAAGTGGCCCATCGTTCTGGATGCCAACTACGACTTTGAGATCACCGTCACGCCCACATCGGGCGACCTCGTACCACTGATCCGTTTTCTGGATGCCAGCGATGTTGAGCTCGCCAGCGGGATTGGGTCCTTGGTTCTCACGCAGGGTCCAGGTAACTACTTCATCCAGATCGAACCCCAATCCGGCAGTGGTTTCTACGAACTTACCATTCGCCAAGTCAATATCAGCACAGCGGTCACGACCAATATTGACCCCGGCACTGTTACCATCGGTGAAACGGCCGAAGTCACTGTTTGGCTGAACCAGGTGCCCGCAGAAGGCTACACCAGCGCAGAATTTAGTTGCACCTATCCGCTGGCGCTGGTTTCCGTCAGCGGCATCACCTTCACCGATCTCTTTGGCACCGACCCAGCCACGGCCACGAACGATCCGCAGGACGGCACCTTCATCGTTGCCATTGCCGGATCCAACGGTCAACGCGCAATGGCGGATGGTATCGCCTTCAGCTTCACGGTCACTGCCTTGGCAGCTGGTATTGCTGATATCGAATGTACGGCACGCGTGTCCACAGGTGATGGCACCCTGATTGATCTTGAATCCACCGGAACGACCCTGACAATCGACGAGGTCGTCATCCTTGATGGGACACTGGTTGGACAAGTGCTAGCCACGAAACCCGTTACCATCAGCCTCTACGCTGCCGATGCATCTCTCTACGCCAGTGTGGTAGCCAACCCCGACGGTACCTTTAGCATCGATGCCCCTCCCGGCACCTACACCGTCGTCGCCGAAGCCAGCGGTTTCCTGGATGCTCAAGGCTCTGCCACATTGACCGAAGGCGCGACAACCACCATGCCGACCATTGCATTGCTGGCTGGAGATATTGATGGTAATGACGTTATCGACCAATTTGATGCGATGACCATCGGTATGAGCTATAACACCGCGACACCCGATGCCGCCGACCTGAACGCGGACGGTATTATCAACGTCCTCGATCTCGAAATGCTTGCCGCCAATTACCGCGCTACTGGCCCGATGGCTTGGTAAACGAAAAACTATTCCATTAATAGCCGAGACGTGCCTTAGTGTACGTCTCGGCATACAAGATTAATCCCTATGAAAAAAATAAAAGCCCTCTTGCTCGCATTTCTTCTCATATTTCTTGCTGTAACCACCGTTCAGGCGCAAGCCTCCGAAAGCATCTGGCTTGAAGCCGATACCACCGCCTACAAAACAGAAGAAATTGTCATTGTCCGTATGCATGGAGCTTCATCCTCGCCTATTCAGGGATTTACTTTTCAAATTCGTTATGATCCCAGTTGCCTTAAACCACTTAATGCCTCTTCTCCCATTTCTGGCATGAACGGTTTGCAGCTTCCCCAGCAGGCTGGCATGGTCGATGCCTCCTTTGCAAGTACCACCCCTCAAACAGCACTTGGTGTTTTGGCTGAAGCCACCTTTCAGACGCTCGGCGGCTGTCAAACCGAACTCTATCTTGAAAGCGCCGCCTTGGCTGTGCGGAGCGAAGAGGGTTTTGCCGTTCCTCTTGAAGGAATTACTTTAGGCGAAAGAAATGTTTCATTAAATATTGATAATTCTGTTGGCTCTGCCCAAGAGCCAGCTTTATTGGGAGCGCCGCTATCTCTTGAGCCGACTGAGGGGAATAGCCAATCCCCGGATTGGGCGGCGGCTGTCGCTGTTTCTTTACTCTTTTTGGTGGTAATGGCTATCGTTGTGGTGATCTTGGTCGTGTATAAGCGCTCGTATAGCGCATAGAAAAATATCTAAAAAGGCATAATAATGAAAAATAAAAGAACAATTCCTGTGCTGGTTCTGGGGTTGTTGATCCTATTCTCTTCATTACTGCCGATCAACCAGGCACAAGCGGCTCCTCTCTTCCAATCATCATTGCCGCCAATTGATATGTTCCAGTTACCCTGGGAACAAGGTGAAAGTTGGGTTACATTCGACGGTCTCGATAACGGGACCAAGCGCGGATTACAGAGTAACCATAACTACCTCAACGGCGGAGCAGTTGATTTCGGTCCTCGACCAGATATTCGTCCGGGAGACGATACGTCTAATCATTGGGTCACTGCTGCTGCGGCAGGTACGATCGTTGAAATGGGGAGTTGCCATCTCAAGATCGATCATGGGAATGGTTGGATCACGGAATATCAGTTCCTTGCCAATTTTCAGGTTTCTCTCGGAGAGGCTGTTTATCGTAACCAGCGCTTGGCGATCATCGCGGATGGTATCCGCGATCCATTCTGTCCTCCGGCTCTCTATCCTGATATTCCCCATCTTCATTTTTCATTACGCCCGACCACCTTGGGCGCTGCCTTTGCTGGCTGGATCGTGAATTATGATCCCCTTACCAATCTGACCACACTGATCAAGGAAGGTACGATCCGTATGCCCTATGACGGGTTGCCGGTCTTGAATATTCCTTACCTTCAGATCGCTGACCGTGGCGCCCTCGGTTGGGATACGCTTTATCGCGGCAGCCTGGATGCTTATCGTTATGAACGCTGGACGCTCGACTTGGCTGATACACGCTCCTTCACGATAACGGCAACACCGGTCACAGCAGGATTACAACCTTTGATCGTCCTTCTTGATGGGAATGGCGTTGAGATCGCACAGGGTGTTGGTACCCTGACAAGCACCCAACCTGCCGGAAGTTATTTCGTCCAGATCCAACCCCAAACAGGACAGGGTTTCTACGATCTGATCTTGCGCGATACAGCTACCTTGACGGATCCTTATATTGAGACCATTGCTCCGGCAAATATCAATATGGGAGAAACGGCAACGGTCGAAGCTTATTTGGGGAATATTCCCGTAGAAGGCTATTCCAGCGTCGAAGTCACTTGTCCTTACGATGCTGCCTTGCTAAACGTAAATAATATGATCGCAACGGATCTCTTTGGCACAGACCCTGTTACCGCGATCCATGGTCCTGAAAATGGAAGTTTTATATTCTCCATTGCAGGAAGCAATGGACAGAGAGCAATCTTGGATGGTACAGCCTTTACTTTCAATATTCAAGGCTTGGCGGTGGGAGAGACAACGCTGCGCTGTACCGCTCGTATTTCCACGGGCAGCGGTACGCTGACAGATATCATTGCGATCGGGACTGTCATTACGATCTCAGATGCGCCCGTTAATGGTGAAGACCCGCCTCCTGATGATGGGCTTGCGAACACCTTCCTTGCCGGGCAGGTATTGGCGACAAAGCCGGTTACGGTCGCTTTATATGATTCTGGTAATAACTTGCTCAATTCCACTGTGGCAAATCTGGATGGTACCTTCCAAATGGCTGCTTCGGTTGGAACGCATGCCGTCTTGGCTTCGGCAAGTGGTTTTCTGCCAGCCCGTGGAACAGCAACGCTGATCGTAGGGGAAACGACAACGATGCCTGCGATCTCCCTTTTGGCGGGGGATATTGATGGAAATCTTGTCATTGACCAATTTGATGCGATGACCATCGGGATGAATTACAACACTGCACTCCCCGATGCGGCAGATCTGAATGCCGATGGGACCATCAATGTTCTTGATCTTGAAGCCCTTGCTGCCAATTATCGCGCTAGCGGCGTGCAAAGCTGGCCGTAGAAAAAAACTTCGATCATGAGAGCCTGTCAAAACTGTAATTGACAGGCTTTTTTCTCATAATGACAAGGTCTACCTAATCTCCAAGTGCATCTTCAAAAAAAGTTACCATGCGTTGGCTATATTCTTCTGTGGCAAGAAAGATTGATTCGACATGGTACGCATCTTCATAGATCCACAACTCGGCATTCGGGCCAGCTTTTTCATAGAGCATCTCTGCTGCTGAAACGTTGATCCATTTATCGGCAGTGCCATGTGTGATCATGATCGGACGTTCGCCGTGATTTTCTATCGCTTCGATAGGCGTGATCAATTCAAGGTTGAAGCCATCTGAGCGGGCAACTTGCAGAACAGCGTTTTTCATAAACTGTGGGAACCCGTTCAGCGCAAGCTGATCTTCCAAGACAGTGGGGATATCGGTAAAGGAGCTGTCTGCCCAAATCGCAGCAATGCCCGGCTCCAGACTGAAAGCGTTGATGCCTGTCACAGCGCCCATCGAAATACCCATCAAGCCAATATCCTGAGATGTGTATCCCTGCCCGATCAGCCAATCATAAGCACCGAGCACATCCTTATACTCTTCTGTCCCGGCTGCAAAACGCTCGCTGACGATTTCAGAATCGCCGTGATTGCGCAGATCTATCAGCAGGATGTCGAATCCGCTTTTGGATAACATCCCGGATGTCATCAGGACATTGGAATTACGCTTACACATATCCGCCCCGTGGACGACGATGACGACCTTGCCCGAGGCTTGCTCGGCAGGCACGAACCATCCACTGATCCGAACACCATCCTCCCGAGCCGGAAAATTGACATCTTCGAAAGACCCCATCTGATAAGCGGATACATCTATCTGTGTTTCGGGGCCATCATACTCGCCGATAAAGCTGGAAGGGATATTATCCCGCCGCCCGTCCATATAGTGACTCTGGCATTTGGGATGAGCTGTAGTCAGCATATTGTAGATGTAATTTCCACCTGCAAAATAGCCGCCGATCAGCAGAACAGCAAGAACAAGAATGCCGAGAATGAGGTTCGTTGTTTTTTTCATGGTTTGCCTCCATCGAGATTTTTTAGATAATCGCCTTATTCTACATGATGTATGGCAAGTTTACTTTGCTGCTTCTAGGGCCTGCCCCAGATCAGCCAGAATGTCGTCAATATGCTCGATCCCCACGCAGAGCCGGATCGTTCCCTCTGAGATGCCCGCTGCTTTCAACTCAAGGGGTGAAAGCTGACGGTGCGTCGTGGAAGCGGGATGCGCTACCAGCGACTTTGCATCGCCGATATTGACAAGACGTTTAAAGAGCTTCAACGAGTCAAAGAAGCGCACACCGGCATCGAAGCCGCCTTTGATATCGAAGGAGAGCAGGGCAGAGGGTTTGCCACCAGTGTATTTCTGTGCCAGATCATAATAACGTGAACTTGGCAGTCCTGCATAATTTACAGATTCAACCTGCGTGTGTTCATTCAGGTAATTTGCGACAGCCCTCGCATTTTCGATATGCCGTTCCATGCGTAGAGCGAGAGTCTCGATGCCTTGCAGGATTAAAAAGGCATTGAAAGGACTCATCGTCGAACCCGTGTTGCGCATAGGCACTGTGCGCGCCCGCGTAATAAACGCCGCATCACCGACCTCTTCTGCGTAAACCATGCCATGATATGCCATCTCAGGTTCGTTCAAGAGCGGGAAACGTTCGGGGTATTTCGCCCATGGGAAATTGCCTCCATCCACGATAATGCCGCCCAGCGAGTTGCCATGCCCGCCCATATATTTCGTCAGCGAATGCACCACAATATCCGCGCCGTAGTCGATGGGTTTGATCAACATCGGGGTCGCGACGGTGTTATCCACCATCAGGGGCACGCCGTGTTTGTGCGCCATCTCGGCGATGGCTTCGATATCCGACAAACTCCCGACGGGGTTGCTGATGCTCTCGCAAAAGACCATGCTCGTTTTCTCGTCGATCAATTTCTCTAAGCTCTCAGGGCTATTATCTTCCGCAAAACGCGCTTCAATGCCCAGTTTGGCGAACATGTGCGCAAAGAGCGTGTACGTCCCGCCGTAGAGCAGGGGCGTGGAGACGATATTATTTCCCTGTTGGGCGATGGTTAGCACAGCGTAATTGATCGCGGCACTTCCAGCGCTGACAGCCAATGCTGCCAGGCCACCTTCGAGCACCGCCACCCGCTTTTCGAGCACGGCGTTGGTTGGGTTCATTAAACGGGTGTAGATATTACCTTCCACTTGGAGATTGAAAAGATCCGAGCCATGTTGGGCAGAATCAAATTCATAGGCGACGGTCTGGTAAATGGGCACAGCAACGGATTTGGTGGTCGGCTCGGATGTGTATCCGCTATGGATGGCGAGGGTTTCGGGTTTCATCATTTTCTCCTTCGATGGGGACGGACGTGTTTTGGGCTTGGTGTCATTTAAACGGTAGTTTACTTGTCGACGGGCATTTTACCGATAAAAGATGGTGCGACGCACAGAATTCACAAACGGTGTCAAGCCCAAATCAGGGGCGATCCGCGTTCAGTCCAAGTGGATCATTGGGATCAATATCCGGCGGGAAGGGGATTTTACGGTCCACATCCGTCAGTTGGTAGACCAATCCCAACCAGTTGTTGAAGAAGGCTCTGCCTGTATCACGCCAGGTATTGTCGAGCCAGGGTTCGATCTCTTCTTCAGGGAAGGGCGGAACTTCGTTGCCCTGCTCCAGCGCGGCGTAGACCAGTTCCTGATAATAATCGACGATGCGAGCAGCTTTCTTTCCAAAATAATTTTCGGGGTGCGGCGGATACTCATCGCGTTCACTGGCGATGAAGCGTAGTACTTCGCGCTTATATTCCTTGAGCAGGGAGATACGGTCGTATTCGGGATGTCCCTGTAAAAAGACGAGCCGGAATTGGTCGGGGCTGACAGCGAGATGGACACCACCATCCCTGCTGTAGACGAGAGTTTTGTAACCAGCCACTTCGAGCTGGGCGCGGCTGACATCGTTATTGCGCGAGTGGGGAACGTCGAAGCGGGTGTTGATATCATGCAGGAGGGGGTGAATGTGGTTTTCGACACGATGCTCGTAGACGCCCCAGCGTTTTTTTACGAGGGGTTTGCGCTCGATACGGCTGACCGACTTTGCAATGGCATGTGTGGAGAGGCAGGATGCCAACGTGGACGTGACATTGGTTGTTGACCACTCGATGATATTTCGCAGTTCGTCCCAAAATGGTTCTTCGTCCAGATTTGGGTTTGTGGGGTTCGTGCCTGTGATGATGAGTGCATCAAGCCCTTCATCTTTTAATGCGTCGAAGGTAGTGTAATGCTCATTGATGTAGGCTTGAATTTCCAAGCTGCGGGATGGATCGGGAACAGTACAGGGATGGATATAAAATTGTACGATCTTGCTGCTGCTACCGACAAGACGCAGAAATTGCAACTCGGTCACTTTGAAAGCCGAATCAGGCATCATGTTCAGGAAGCCGATATGAAGCTCGCGGATATCTTGCTTTAGCGCTTTTTCAATGCTGAGGACTTCCTGGTTATGTTGTTGGCTAAGTTGCTCGAGACTTGGGAGGGGAGTATGGGCTACAAGGGGCATGGTATTTCTCTTTATCTATGCAAAAATGCGAAGGATGCCAGAAGCGTCCTTCGCAGGTGGTTTTCAGTTGCATTAGGATATAACAAATGGGTTAGGAAAGCAAGAGCAAGATCAAGCCGATCGCCGCAGGCAAGGCTTGAATGTAGAGAATCTTGCGGCTGGCGGTCAGTCCGCCGAAAATCCCCGCGATGAGCACACAGCTTAAAAAGAAGACTTTGATGCTCATCCCCGCCGCACCGAGGCTGAGACCCCAGATCAGACCCGCTGCCAGAAAACCGTTGTAAAGTCCCTGATTCATTGCCAGCGTTTTGGATGCAGCGGCTGCTTCTTTCATTGTGCCAAAGATACGTCGCCCGAGGGGTTTGTCCCAGTAAAACATTTCCAATACAAGAAAGGCGATGTGTTGCAGGGCAATGAAAAGGATAAGAGTGTTTGAAAGTGTGGTCATTATTCCGTAATTATAGTGTTATTGTCGACTATTTTCATGAATTCGTCCACCACCTGCGGGTCAAAGTGGATATTCCGTTGCGCTTGTATGTATACCATTACTTTTTCGTGCTCCCATGCTTTTCGGTAGGGACGGTCTGAATTCAGGGCATCCCAGACATCGACAACTGAGAAAATACGTGCTGACAAGGGAATTTCTTTACCAGCCAAGCCTTGTGTATAACCAGTCCCGTCCCATTTTTCATGATGGTGATATGGAATATCGAGTGCAGGTAACAGGTAGGGGATTGTTGAGAGCATCTCGTATGCGTAAACGGGATGCTGACGCATGATCTTCCATTCGCTTTTTGTTAGTTTTCCGGGCTTGAAGAGAATGGAGTCGGGGACACCCATTTTTCCAATATCATGTAATAGTGCGCCGCGGCGTATATGTTCCAGTTCTTCCCCAGTGAAACCCATTATCTCTGACAGCTGAACGGTTATTGCGGTCACTCGCTCGGAATGCCCTTTGGTTTCCATATCGCGCAGTTCAAGGGCATGCGCCCAACCTTTCAGGGTGTTGTCATAGGCCAGGGTCAATGCTTGGTGCGAATTTTCGAGATTGGTATATAGGGTTGCATTGTCAATGGCAATAGCAATTTGGGATGCGGTTGTTTCCAAAACCCGTTGATCGGTCTCCGAGTATGCATTGAGGTGAGTGGTTTCTATATTAATGACACCGATAATTTCATCGTTGTTGATCAGGGGCACACATAATTCGGATCGAATATCATTTCTCATGGAGAAATAACGCTTGTCCTGGCGCACGTCACCAATACGCTCGCTTTTTCCGGTTTTGGCTACGCTCCCTGTAATCCCCACTCCGATCCGAATTCCCTGAGATGCGATATATGCCTTATCCCTTTGTATGAAGGTTGCGCCACGCCCCTGATCGCTCAAGGCGAAAGGCTTTAATTCATTTGTTGCCTTGTCGATTAGTAAAACCGCTCCATATTCATAATCCAATAAATCCTCGAGGACGCGAATGATTTCCTGGGCGAGGGTTTCCGGCGAGTGCAGGGATTGCAGCCGTCGGCTTGTCTGGTGGATGGCGGTTAAATATTTCGATGATTGCCAGGGGCTTGATACCAATCGACGCAGGTCTTCCAATTCCTGGATTAGTTGATCTTTTGTCTTGTTTTTGTCTTTTGTTGCCACGGAAGCGCCATCTTCATCTTTTTATAAGTTTTGTCTATAGGTGTATTGAAATTATAGCTAGAAATTCAAAGATATATGAACAAATTCATCGCCAAAACTTTAGCGATGAATTTGTTTTCAATATGGGGAAAAGATGCGCTATGCCGAGAGCGGTGACAGGGACGAGAATATAACGTATCTTATTTCTGCATGGTCTCTTCGACCATGCCCGCCAGCGACAAACCGAGTTCGTTTTCTTGTCCATAGTTATTCATAGGATTATCCTTCAAATATTGAAATTATTCAAAGAGCTTCATTCTGATCTGATTCTTTTGCGTTTCCTTATCGAACACTTTGCCGATTTCCACGAAACCATATTTCTTGTAGAAATTTCTTCCAATGGGATTGTCTTCAAAAACCTCCAGCGTCAAAGGCATCTTGAGTTTGGTTACATGATCCATGAGCGCCCGGCCGATCCCTTTGCGGTGATGTTCGGCATGGACAAAAAGTCCGCCGACTTCGTTCTCAAGCAACGAAATGAAACCGATGACTTTGCCATCTTTCTCATAGACCCATGTTTCGGATGTGGGCAAGTAGACGGTGGTAATTCTGTCTCTTTCTTTGGTCAGAAAGGCTTCATCAAGGAAATGGTGCGCGACCTTTGAAGCGGAATACCATGCATCCAGTAATTCATTTAAGTCCGTGTCGCGATATTTTCTTATCATTCTTCAGGTAGGGAATACTTGTTTTTTATCTCGATTAGAATAAATACTGCTCAAAATCTTTCGCTAATTCTTCATAAACAGGTCGCTTGAAAGAAACGATCTTTGCAATCATCTCGTCCATACTCATCCACTGCCAACTTATGAATTCTTTCTGGTCACCGAGTGTGATCTCTTCTTCGTTCCCCGTAAAGCGGAAGAGAAACCAGCGCTGTACCTGCCCACGCCCTGTCTTGGCATTGCGGACTTCTTCAGGCAATTCATAGGCTAGCCAGCGCGGCGTAGTTGCCAGCAACTCAAGACTTTCTTCTCTGATGCCGGTTTCTTCCAGAATTTCCCGTTTAACGCCTTCTAACGGCGTTTCGCCTTCATCCAATCCACCTTGCGGGAACTGCCAGGCATCGGGAATCTTGCGCCGTTCCAACCCAAGGACGAGACCTTGCTCATTGATGATTACAGCGCCTGTCCCTGCGCGAAAGGTTAGGTTGCTCATTATTTGTTTTCTTGTCTGTAGTTGTAATAAGGGGTCTAGTTCTTACCATTACTGTGTTTTACGATCTTCTTATTGCCTCTTTATTTAGTTCATTGTAAAACATAGATTTCATTTTCCCGATTTCTGTGAAAATATCTCTAATTTTTTTGTCAAATGTTGTGTCTACACAACTCTCCATAGGACTAACTTTTTCAGGCAATGAGTCTAATAGATCTATGAGGGTTGATAGCTTTTCAGCAGAAGATTCAAGAGCATATAGCCGTAATTTTCCATCTAAAATGCCAAGTGATGCGATGGCACTATCTACAGTTTTTTGGTAGTCTCGGTTTCGTTCCCACCACTCCTCTTCTTCATCAATACTTATGCCGATTGATAACCGTTCTTCCCAATACCTAGCTTCTTCTGTCCCCTTTGAGAAAAGTATTGATAGTGTACTTTCAAGGTCTTTACTCACATCTTCAAGCACTCTTCGTAGGTGTTCTTCGCGAGATACAATTGTTTCTTGATTGTGTCTAACCTTTGATGCTATTAGTGAAAAAACACCCGCGATTAAAGCCCCTAAGCCTATTTTTATTGCAGTGTCCGCAACATCTATCCAATTCATATCCTCTCCTGGCTCATCAAGATATTTACGATTCTAGTCTAGTTAGATATTTCTTGCTGAAACACCTTACCTAACTCCCTGACCTGCTCCGCAGCATGATACGTCCCCATTATTTCAAGTCCCCGATCATTCTTTCCACAACCAAAATCAACTCAGGAATATCATGCTGGCAAATATCGAAAACCTGCTCTACATCCACATCGAAATAGCCGTGTGCGATTACATCGCGAACGCCCATTACGCCACGCCACTCAATTTCAGGATAATTTTTGAGCAATTCCCCTTTTGTTTTATCATCAATTCGTTTGAACGCTTCGCCTACCGCGATTAGACTCATGCAGATGCTGTCCAGCTTATCTATGCCTTCGTTGTCTTTACGAAAATCGGAAGGGTTTTCTATGCCATCAAATCGACGGGGAATATGTTGTAATGACTTGAGAATATTTTCCAGTTTTTCAAGGACAAAGACCTTGTTATACATAGAGAGCTTCCTTCTCTATTTCCCGCTTTAGCTTTTCATCCATTTTTTCCCGCAAACGGATCAAATCTATTTCATGAGCAAGTAGATCTTCTAATTCAGCTTTCATGCTGGCAGTACGGAAAAGATTCGGTTGGTCAGTTTCAAAGACAATATCCACGTCGCTTTCAACATTGGCTTCATCTCGTGCTACCGACCCAAAAACACCCAAGCTAAGTAAATGATACTGCTTGGCGTATTCTTTTTTAAACTGGCGCAAAATTGCGAGAACTTTTTCTTTATCCATCATTCTCTACCTTTTTACAAAAAGATCACTGAATCGAGTATATCACGGAGAAAACTTAGAAACTTCGTGCTTCTTTGTGTCCTTCGTCGTCGAAAACGATTTGCTCAACTCCCTCACCTGCTCCGCAGCGTGATACGATGAGCGCACCAGCGGGCCTGACTCGACCCATTTGAAGCCCAAATCTTTGCCGTAGGCTTCTAACTCCTGAAACTCTTCGAGCGTATAAAAGCGTTCGATGGGCAGGTGCTTCTTGCTGGGCTGTAAGTATTGCCCGATGGTCAAAATATCCACATCCCAACTGCGCAGATCGCACAGCACTTCTTTCACTTCGTCTATCGTCTCGCCCAAACCGACCATGATCCCCGATTTCGTCAGCCCTTCCGGGAAGAGTTTCTTTGCGTTCACTAAGGTTGCTTCAGTGGCGGCATAATTGCTCTGCGGCTGGATGGTCTTGAAAAGGCGTGGCACACTTTCCACGTTGTGATTCAATATCTCGGGGCGGGCATCCATGACGATTTTCAAAGCTTCAATACTTCCCTTAAAATCAGGGATCAATACCTCCACCGAGCAATCATCCAAAATCTCGTGGATGCGGCGGATGACCATCGCAAAGATCGGCGCACCGCCATCGCCGCGTTCGTCACGATTTACGGATGTGATGACGGCGTGTTTTAATTCCATCGACTTCACGGCTTGTGCTACACGCTCGGCTTCGTCCCAATCGAGCAGGGTCGGCATCCCGTGTTTGATGTCGCAAAAGCCACAGGAGCGCGTGCAAACATCGCCCAGCATCAAAAAGGTCGCCGTGCCGGAGCCCCAGCATTCGCCGATATTCGGGCACATCGCCTCTTCGCAGACGGTGTGCAATTCTTTTTTGCGCATCAAAACTTTGAGCTGTTTGTGCACTTCGCCGGAAGGCGCTTTTACTTTGATCCAGTCCGGGCGGCGGACGGGTTTGGTGTTGATTTTTTCAGGGTTTACCCGATCTCGGGTAGGGGTAGCAGGCATAAATTGAGTCCGTTTTTAGATATTTGGGTACGGTAGTGCGTCGCACCATTTGGGTTAGGAAAATGCGGATTAAGCGGCAGCAAGCCGACTATCCCGTCTTTTTCACTATAAGTCTTAAACCTTCAACCTCAACAACTTCGATCCGCTCTCCTTTTGAAATTGCTTCCGTTGAAGTGGCTTTTTCTGCACTCCAAAGTTCGCTGCCCACCCGAACAGTCCCGTCTGGAGCGAAATCTGCCATGGCGATACCCTGCCGCCCGATCAACGATTTCTGCCCCGTGCGGACGGGGGCTTTTAGCGCGCGCAATGCAAAGCCGAGAATGGCGGAGAACATGATGGCGATCAGGATCGCGACGGTGACGACCAAGGGAATGGAGACGCGTGCAAAATCGGGTGTGCCTGGTGAGTTGAAGAGCAATAATGCCCCGAAGATGAAAGAGCCAATGCCTGCAACGGTCAGTGCGCCAGCAGTGGGGGTTTTCAATTCGAGGATGAAGAGCACAAAGGACGTGATAATAAAGATCAGCCCAAACCAATTGACGGGCAAAATGCCCATCCCATACACGGCGAGGGAGATGGCAATCACGCCAATAAAACCCGCCACCCAGCCACCGGGACTGCCCAACTCGATGAAGATCGCCTGTGTGCCGATGGCGATCAGCAGGAAGACGATATTGGGATCGGTCAGCATCTTGAGCAATTGCTCAATGAGCGTGAGCGGAATATCTTCAACGCGAGTATTGGATGTGTTGAGTGGGCGGCTTTCACCGAGAATTTCTACGTCAAAACCGTCGAGTTGGGCGAGCAGGTCGCCGAGGTCTTCGGCGATAAAATCGACCAGCCCGGCTTTGTAGGCTTCGCTGGCGGAGACGGCGCGCGCTTCTTCGATGGTCGCTTCAGCGACGGCAATGGCTTCTTCTCCGCGGTCTTCCGCTAATGCACGGACAGTTGCTTTCAGGGCTTCGATCTCTTTGGTTTTGGCGGTTTCGCCGATATCGGAGCCATCGCTATTGATTGGGCTGGCGGCACCGATGATGGTCTCGGGCGCCATCGCGGAGGCGTGCCCCGCGAGGGTGATGAGTGTCCCGGCTGAACCAGCCATCGCGCCGCGCGGTGAGATATAGACGATGATGGGCACATCACTGGCACGCATGACCTGTACCATGTCGTTCATTGCATCGACAGAGCCGCCAGGTGTATTTAGTTGCAGAATCAGAGCTTCAGCGTTATTTCGCTCTGCGACTTGAACGGCGCGATCAAGATATTGGAGCGAGGCGGGTGCAATTGTCCCGTCGATCTCCATGACCATGATGGTAGAGAGGCCGTCCTGTGCGTGGGCGGATGTCCACGAGAAGAGCAGGGCGGTGATCAATGCCAGTAAAAGTTGAAGGCTTTTCTTTGCTTTCATTATGAAGACATTATACTTTGGAAGGGAGGGATGAAAATAATAGTTTTATTAACCCCACACACAATCTGCCAGGCGCTTAATTCCCTCTTGAAGCTCCTCCTCCCCATAATATGCAAAGCAGAGACGCATATATTCTTCTGCCCGCATCTTTGCGGTGCCTTTCTCGGCTGAGAAGAGCGCCCCCTGCCGGATATCAACCTTGAAATCTTTTGCTTTTTTGCGCAATTTGCCCGTGTCCACACCGGGGATGCGCACCCAATAGAAGAATCCGCCTTTTGGAGTAGTGAATTCTGCTTTGGGGAGAAATTCTTTTAAGGCAGCATCCAACATATTCAGGCGCGCGTGATAAGTTTTTTGCAATAAAGCGATATTCTTTACCAGATCGCCCGTTTCGATCAACTCATGCACAATCGCCGATGTAAATGGGTTCAACCCGCCGCCGCTATCGAGCACGCCAAGAGAAATTAGTCTTTTCAGGATATTAGTGTGTGCCTGTATCCATCCGAGCCGAAGGCCGGGGGCGAGAATTTTTGAGAAGGAATTGACCGAAACGACCTTTTCAGACTCATCCGAGAAGAGCGCAAAGGGTTTGGGCGGTGTAGTGGCATAGGGCAGTAGGTGGTAAACCTCGTCCGCGACGATCATGAAATCATGCTTTTCGGCGAGCTCAACCAGTTTTTCACGCCGCGCGAGCGAGAGCGTACGTCCGCTGGGGTTTTGGAAGGTGGGGATTGTGTAGAGCAGCTTTGGCTTTTCCCGCTCTAAAATTTCTTCGAGCGCGTCGATGTTCAGCCCCTCCGCGTCCATCGGGGCGGAGATGATGCGCAGCCCGCGGTCGGCGAAGATGCTCGGGGCGATGAAATAGGTCGGGGTTTCGACAATGATCGTGTCGCTGGGGCGGGTGAACAAGCCCGCCAGCAAATCCAATGCTGAAGATGCCCCATTGCTGACGAACAGAGATGTTCCGCCCACGTGAGCATCGAAAGATGTGCTCAAAAAATCTGCCAGGGTTTCGCGGAAGTAGCCGTTCCCAGCTTCCTTTCCATATTGTAGCGATGCGCGCATCCCCTTGGCGAAGGCTCGTTCACTGGCGCGTTGCAGGGTATCTACGGGTAGAAGCCTGAGATCGGGGTTGCCCATGCCGAGATCGATGATCTCTTTTGGCGGAGGGGATTGGATGATATTTTTCATGGCGAGATTATAACCAAAGGTTGTATACTGGATAAAAAGGAGACACCATGGAAAAGACATTTACCCCTAAGGTAATTATTCAAGTGCTGGTTTTCATTGTTCTGATCCCTTTTCTGCCGATCTTCATCACCGGAGATTGGGGCTGGCTTGAAGCCTGGCTTTATGCATTGATCAATATTTTTGCTTTCGTTATCAGCCGTTGGCTTGCTTTTAAAAAGCATCCTGATCTTTTGACAGAGCGTGCAAAGATGACACAGCACGATGATGCGAAAAGCTGGGATAAAGTGCTCTCGCGCATTGTGGGCTTGGGTGGCGGGCTGATGCCCCTTATGGCAGGGCTGGATATTCGCGGTGGCTGGTCTAATTATGCCTTTGGCTGGGAATGGAAGGGAGCGGCGATTCTGGTCATCGTCTTTGGCTTTACTTTCAGCACCTGGGCGCTGTTGGAGAATCGTTTTTTCTCGGGTGTGGTGCGCATCCAGACAGAGCGTGGTCATCATGTCGTGGATGGGGGACCCTATGCCTGGGTGCGGCATCCCGGATATGCCGGTGCTCTCGTGGCTTATTTCGCCATCCCGATCTTATTCGATTCGCTCTGTACTTTTGGCGTGGTCACGCTTTTTGCCGTGGTGCTCGTCATCCGCACATCTCTCGAAGACCGTACCCTCCAGGCAGAGTTGCCCGGCTACGCTGAATATGCCCAACGGACAAAGTATCGGCTTTTGCCCGGAATTTGGTAGAAGTGGCGCGGTGGTGCATCGCACCATCGTGATAAGAATCTTCTGTTGAAGGGATGAGTGTTCGTTTAAAACATTTGCTTGTCGAGGCTGGTGCGACGCACATCTTTGTGCTTGACCCGACACCTTCATCACGGTAAAATCAGCTTCGCCTAGAAAGCATCCATAAAGTACACTTCAAATAGCAAGTATTTTGCTTTTTGAAGTACGTATGATTTTTAGAAGGTTATTTTTGGATGCGACTTATGCGGGAGTCGCCAAGTGGTAAGGCATCAGCCTTCCAAGCTGACATTCGCGGGTTCGAATCCCGTCTCCCGCTCAGAAAAAGTTGAAAGTTGCAGGTTGAAGATAAAGGGAACTTTCGGCTTGCAACTTTTACTTTCTAGGGCCCGTGGCGCAGCGGTTAGCGCTGACGACTCATAATCGTTAGGTCGCTGGTTCGAATCCAGCCGGGCCCACTTTTTTGTCATTCAGTTAGTAGCAAAACACTTATGGCCACATGAAAATTGTGGCCATTTGCTATTTAAATATATCCATCAAAACGTTGACTTTGTGCATAAAATGTGTATAATATGTGTTGAAACAAGTGTTCGGCTTTGTGGAGCTTACGATGATTTTGCGAGATGAACTGAATATTCTAAGAGACTTAATTACAAAACGTGATAATAGTTTTCTTAGTGTTGGGGTCATGGGGGATGATGATGTAATTCGTTTTGTTCCACCACCTACTTTGGCAAGCCCTGAATTAATTTGTGCTTTTTTTAGCGACTACGATTTTATTCACCAAACCAATTATGTTCCAATAGATTTTGAATTCATTGAATCACAACCCGCCATTGCAATACAAAATTTGTCGCATGATTATTCAAGACAGATAATAAATAATTGGAACATAAAGTCACCTAGAATATCATTCCCTGATTGTAATCATGGAAATTTTATTCAAGAAGAAACACAAAATAGATCAAATTTAATAGCTGTTCCTCTCCGATATAATGACCGAGTAGTTGGTGTTATCTCTGTGTCAGGATATGAAAATGCAGATTGGGGGAAAAACGATGCGAAAAAGATACATCAATTTGCAGCATTCATTTCTAATGCTCTAAGTGCTGTTCAAAGTGATTCCGACCTTAGCTCAGCTGATAACTGGCTAGTTACTCACTATAAAAGTTTACTTCTTAACCTTAAACAAGCTTTTAACAATATTCAAAGAACTCTACTCAAGAGATTATCTAAATCTATACCCATTCGCCTAATTGGTAAAGGGATAGAAGGCTGTATAGCTTTCAAAACCTGGGCTCGGCCTCCAACGATTCAGGATATTACATATTTTCTAGCATCATTCCTGAGAAAGAGCTACCCAGGTCATTATTTTTCAATGGTGACAAATCATGGCTAAAAGATCAAATGAGCTTAAACGTTACAATTTGGTATTACCAACAGAATTGTATAACGATATCAAGCAAGCAGCAGATAAGGAGAACACTACAGTTGTTGATCTGCTTCGTAAATTCATAAAAATTGGTCTGCTAGTCTTAGAAACGCAAGAAGAACCTGGATCGGCTCTCATAATTCGTGAAGGCGATACCGAACAACAAATCTTGATATTTTAGGATTTGCTTTCGGATCTCCTAATCGGAAGGAGACCGAAATGTCTGTAAATGAAACAAAAGAGCAATTAATTACTCTTGAAGACCTCGCAAGAAGAAAACTACAAACGAAAATAGTTCAGCAAATTGATGAAGCAGAAATTGAGTTTTGGGAAAAATTTGAGCCCGGATTTCGATTGAAGATTACAAAAAAATACCTCGAGTGCCGAATAAAGGTCTCATCCAAAAAACTCACCACATTTATTGGTGGACTAATCGGTTCAATCTGGATTGTTTTTCGAGTGATTGAGTGGCTAATACCAATTGTCGAAAGTTACTTCAGCTAAAAACTTAACAAACGAATAACTGCTTAGATTCACCCAAAAAAGTGCCCGTATTATTTGGACTTATTTTTTAACTGATTAACGAACTGTATAAATTTTTCTAAATCTTGATTTATATCTCTATTTGCTTCTATTCCTAGTGAACCAATCTGCTCTCTAACATCCATTTCTGAAAGTATGCCATAAACACCATCTGTGATCGTGATACTTGCATGCATCAGATTTTGACTAACCGCCTTTAGTGCTGCTACATCTTTAGCTAATTTCAAACCATGAACCGCATGACCGTGCCTGAACTTGTAGGGAGAGTGATAAGAAAGCCCAATCTTATTCTCATCTGTAATATTCCGGATATGTTTTCTTGCTTTTAATTCCTTACAATATATACTAAGAGAGAAGCCTTTTTTACCAACTGAAAGCAGGGTAGGGGTATGGCAAAACCATTTGTGCTAATTGTTGAAGATGAACGCGAAATTGCCGCGCTCTTTCGGCATGTCGTAGATATGCTTGGCTATCGTACAGAGATCGCGCTCGACGGGGATATTGCGATAGACCGCCTTTCCAATAGTCAGCCTGATATTGTTGTTCTGGACCTAAATCTTCCAGGTGTTCCCGGGGAAGACATCATAAGGCAGATCCGCAATGATAAGAGATTAGATAATACAAAAATTATTGTGGTTACTGGCTATGCTTATATCGCCGAAACTCTGCCTGCCGAGCCTGACTTAACTTTGCTAAAACCCGTCGATATTGAGCAATTATCGATCTTTATCAGGCGCTTTAGCTTGCCTGATAAGAAAGAGGATACGCAAAACCCCTGGGATAAAAATACAGGGCTTTATAATCAATCCTTTTTTATGAAGCGGCTGGATTTTGCGCTGAGGCAATCCATAGAAAACAAGGAATACCTTTTCTCGGTACTTTCTTTTAAGTTGTCTCAGCTTTATGCGATTAAAAAAATGCTGGATCAGCCGCTTTGGGAACGTATGCTCAGCGAAATTGTAGATGCCCTAAAGAGTACGGTGCGCCCGACGGATACAATTGCCAGCATAGATCAGGATAATTTCTATATTTTGATTGAAAATATTCCCAACAAGGATATTCCCATGATGGTTGCGACACGCTTGGAAGAGATGCTGGATGAGAGTTTGGTGGAAGTTGGGGGTGGCGGGCAAAGACCTATTGGCGTTGGGATCACGCTTTGTGACGATCAATATGAAACAGTTGAAGAGATTTTACAGGATGTAAAGCTCGCTCAAAAATTCGCGAATACCCACAGAAAAGAACAAAACTAGAAGAAATACTGCAAAGCCAATAACATGCCCATCCCGGCGATGATCGTCCAGAGGATATTTTTGGTTTGCCAGGCAACCAATGTGGCGACGATGCCTGCCAGCAGACGTAAATTACCGAGAGAAATGTCGAGGGTTCCGCCGGGCAAGACCAATTCAGGGGCGATGATCGCAGAAAGTACGGCAACGGGCACAAAACGCAAGGCACGTTCGACAACTTTGGGTGGAGACCAGCGATCCAATACGATGATGAAGGAAATGCGGATCCCGAAGGTCAGAATGCCGATCACGATCATGGTTAGCCAGAAGCTATCCATTTTCCCTCCCCTCGCTCCACAAACCTGCGATGATCCCAACGATCGCAGCTACGATCAAATTTAGCTTATAAGGCAATGTTGCTGTCATTACAGCGACTATGCTGGCAGAAGCTGCGGCCAAAATACTGGGACGGTCTTTTAGGGCGGGTACAACTAGGGCAATGAAAGTCAATGCGAGTGTGAAATCTAATGACCAACTATCTGGAATTTGTGTACCTAGGTAAACACCGATGGCTGTACTGATCTGCCAGGATGTCCACAAGGTTAGGCCTGTGCCAAGAAAATACCAATGTTTATGAGGGCTTTGGTCTTTTTTTTGATAGCGTGTAATGGCGATGGCATAGGCTTCATCAGTGAGCAGGTATGCGAGCAATGTTTTCCACATGGGGGAGAGCTTTTTTACATGCGGGGCGATGGATGCGCTGTAAAGTGCATGCCGAAGATTGATGACGAAACCTGTCACGATCATGACCAGAGCAGGCGTTCCGCTTCCTACGAGTTGGGCGAGCATAAATTGTGCCGAACCAGCAAAAACGACCACAGACATAGCTTGTGCCTCTGCCTCGCTTAGCCCGGCGGCCAAGGCCAAAATACCGTAGATCATCCCGAACGGAGCAACGCCCAATAAAAGGGGAAGTTCATCTTTTAGACCATTGAAGAATTCTTTTTTTACACTTTGCATAATATTTCCAAACTCCGCCAATTATAGTGGATGAGTAGATAAACTCCGATAGTGACGGGGCACTTTTGTTGAAAAATTTACAACCCCTTTTTCCAATTTGCGTATACAATCATGAAGTAAGTTTGCATTAGAGCTAAAAAATAAGGAGACATCTCATGAGTTTTCTCGGCAATCTGGTCTGGTTGATCTTTGGCGGTTTTCTTTCTGGTTTAGGATACATTATCGGTGGTCTCTTAACCATGCTGACGATCATCGGTATCCCCTTTGGAAAAGAAGCAGTCAAATTGGGTGTAGCGACAATGACGCCCTTCGGCCGCGAAGTTATTATCACCGATGAATCAATGACACCCTTAAATTTGATCTTCAACGCGCTTTGGGCGGTTCTGTTTGGCTGGGAAATTGCTGTATCCCATTTTGTGCATGGCCTGATTCTTGCTATCACAATCGTTGGCTTACCTTTTGCCAAACAGCATTTCAAGCTGATCCCGTTGGCGTTGTTCCCCTTTGGTAAAGAATTACGCTAGTTTCGACCCCAAATACGATTTTGTTCAGCCCCTCCTTCTGAAAGGAGGGGCTGAATGTTCTAATTAGAGACAACCTTGCTCAATACTTGGTGTTATTGCTTGAAAATGGATAAGGAGAGTTTTCTATGAATAACTGGATCGCCCTTGTTATTACTTTTGCATCTGCTCTGGGATGGCTACGTCTGATGGATTTTTTTGCTCATCGTGGGTGGATCGAATCACGCCTGAGCCGCAAGATCATTCACATTGGAACAGGACCTATCTTTGTGCTTTGCTGGCTGCTCTTTGACGATGCATCTGCTGCGCGTTGGATGGCAGCGCTTGTGCCCTTTGCGATTACCGTGCAATTCGCTCTGATCGGTTTGGGGATCATCAAGGATAAAGCCTCCGTCAAGGCGATGTCTCGTACAGGTGACCCGAAAGAGATTTTGCGCGGTCCGCTTTTTTATGGAGTCGTTTTTGTAGTGATGACGCTTGTCTTCTGGAAGGATTCACCTGTCGGCATTATTGCATTGATGCTAATGTGTGGTGGTGACGGCATCGCAGATGTGGTTGGTCGGCGGGTCAAATCAGCGAAACTGCCCTGGAGTCCCGATAAGACTGTTGCAGGATCGTTGGCGGTATTTGTGGGGGGATGGATATTAGCGGTTTTGGTGGTAGCAATTTTTGTTTCTGCGGGCGTTTTCGGTGGCTCAGCCACGAGTTATTTCCTGCCAATAGCGCTGATTGCCCTTGCGGGGATGTTGGTTGAGTCTCTTCCCATCCGTGAAGTGGATAATTTGACGGTTACGCTAGCTGCCGTGATTTTGGGAATGTTTTTGTTTTAGATTGCGAAGATGTAAGGTCGTTTTAACAACTATCCGACCTAAGTAGTGGTAAGATAATCTGGTGTGAAAATTCTTAAAAGAAGTCGGTTTTAGCATGTTAAAAGTCATCTTGCAAGCTCCCAATCCAATTCATCCTTTTGGTGAACCCGCGCGGGAATTGCGTATCCAAAACCATCCTCTTTGGCTTTGGCAACGCAATGTTTTGGAGCGGTATACAACCCGCGAGGTGGAGTTACAGCCGGGCGATCGTATTCCCCAAGAGCGTGTTGAGATGCTGATTTATCGAAACAATCTCTTTTTCGATCAAGGTTATATCGATGCTTTTATCGCAACTGCCAGACAACATGGTCGCGCATGCAGGGCGGCTTTTCACGCAGATGATCCGGCATTTCGAGAACACGCCCTGCCTCTTTCAAATTCTTATACCTCGGCAGGGAATTTATATCTTGCTGATCTCTGGTATTACCCGCACGGTCCCGTTGCAGATACACGTCCGCTGATCGTGGATATGGAAGTTGGCGAAGTGGGCTATTACCATGTACCAACTTATATGGCAGACCAGAGCGGGGATCTCGTTTTTCAGGTGCCGGTGCGTTCATTGCTGGCGATTGATTCCTGGGTGCATATTTTTATTGCAGACGTGGTTTTTGGGGTCTTCTCGCGTGGTTTGCAATTTGAACGCCAACTGGAGGAAGATCTGGGATTCAAGGTAAAGGTTTTAGCGAAAGCCCTTTACGAAGGACGCCAGGTTTTGGAATGTTCTGAAATGGTGAAGATCGGCAAAAACTGCGTTATTGACCCTCACGCTGTAATTCATGGGCCAACAACTATCGGAGACAATGTCACCATAGGCGCTGGGGCTGTCGTAGAGAACTGTATCATCGGCGATAATGTGAATATCTCGCAAGATTGCCAGTTGATGCTCTCAGTCGTGGGGGATGGCACTTTCCTTCCTTTTAAGTCGGCGCTTTTCATGACCACGATCATGGATAATAGCATGGTGGCGCAAAATACCTGTTTACAAATGTGTGTGGTTGGGCGCAATACCTTTATCGGCGCGGGCTCTACCTTTACCGATTACAACTTGGTTCCTGCGCCGATCAAGGCGATGGACGGAAATGAAGAACTTCGCGAGTCAAACCGCCCAGTGATCGGCGGCTGTGTAGGGCATAATTGTCGTATTGGCTCGGGGATGATCGTTTATCCGGCACGTACGATCGAGTCGGACGTAGTTCTTGCAGCTACGCGGGATCGTCGCGTTATTATGAAGAATATTAGCTTTGAAGAGAGTGATCATCATAATCTTCGTTTGGGACACCTGCACATGACACCGTACCACAATAAAGATGAAAGGGACGTAGAATCTTGGTAAATGGATAGTTTTGCCTTCATCATTCATCCTATTGATGCCAAAAGGGATGTCAGTCGAAAATTTCCGCTTTTGGGTCGTATCCTCACCGAAGGGCAAATAGATTTTTTCTCAACTTTCTTCCCTCCTGTTTATCTTTCTGAGATCGAGGAAATTCGCTCCGAAACAACTGGTAAAGAAATCAAAGGCTGGTTTATTGCTTGTCCTTATACCCCACGGCGTATGTTGAGTTTGCCTGAAAAAACGGTCTATCGTAAAATCATACAGACTGGAAAAATGGCAGAAAAACTTGGCGCAAAAATGCTTGGGCTGGGTGCTTTCACTTCCGTTGTTGGCGACGCAGGGCTAACCATTGCTAAAGGTCTGGATATCCCCGTGACAACGGGCGACGCCTATACAGTTGCCATTGCTGTTGAAGCGATCCGCAAAGCGGCAGTGCTTATGGGCATCAACCTTGAGCAGGCAACTGCAGCCGTTGTGGGTGCAGGTGGTTCGATAGGTCGTGTCTGTGCAGAATTGCTCTCGGATGATGTTCAGGATCTGTATTTGCTGGGACGTCGCCTTGAACCTTTGGAAGCGTTGAAGGAAACACTGGAATCATCTTCATCTGCGGAACTCCATACAGGAACAGAACTCTCTGCTTTACAAGATGCGGACCTGATCCTGACCGTGACGAGCGCGGTCCATGAAGATGTGTTGCGCCCCGAACATCTACGCAGTGGAAGCGTGATCTGCGACGTTGCCCGTCCTCGTGATGTTTCTGCAATGGTCGCAGCAGCAAGAGATGATATATTAGTGATAGACGGCGGGATGGTCGACGTTCCCGGCGATGTTAATTTTAATTTCGATTTCGGCTTCCCTGAAGGAAAAGCCTATGCCTGTATGGCAGAAACAATGGCTTTGGCTTTAGACGGTCGCTTCGAAGATTACACATTAGGGAAAGACATTTCACGCGCACGCGTGGAGGAGATTGCAGCGATTGCCAAAAAACATGGCTTTCGCTTGAGTGGTTTCCGCTCATTCGAGAAGGAAGTTACCGAGGCGCAGATCGAAGCTGTGCGCCGTAAGGCTAAGAGAAACTAGAAAATCAGAGACGAACCTTGGAGGTCCCGTATGGGAAAAACCCGCCTTTTGGTTGTTGAAGACGATGCCGATATCGCCAATATGCTGAAAATTTATTTCAGCGGCTTGGATTACGATGTTGATGTCGCCCCGCGAGGCAACGACGCGCTGGAAAAAACCCGGCAAGTTTTGCCCCATTTGATCGTGTTGGACATCATGCTGCCTGATATTGACGGCTATGAAGTCTGCCGCACCCTGCGTACCAGTACGCGTACCAGTCATATCCCCGTTATCTTTTTGACACAAAAGGACGAACGTAGCGACAAGCTGCAGGGACTGGAGTTGGGCGCAGATGACTACATCACCAAACCTTTCGATATTGAAGAGCTAAAACTGCGCGTGCAGGGGGCAATCCGCCGCTCAGAGCGTGAGAGTCTTACTGATCCTCGCTCTGGCTTACCGGCTGGACGCTTGATCGAAGAGCAGCTTCGTCGCATTATCCGCGAAGAGAGTTGGGCGCTTATGGATCTGCGCATTAGTAACTTTTCCGCTTTCAACGATATTTATGGTTTTGTTGCTGGGGATGATGTTTTACGTTTCTCTGCCATGCTGCTCGGTGAAATTGTTGATGAGCATGGTACACCAAATGATTTTATCGGTCATGCTGGTGGAGATAACTTCATCATCATATCAACAACTGAAGCCATCTCCAATATCCGAAAAACGGTCAAAGAACGCTTTGATGAAGAAGTACAGACGCATTACAACTTTATGGATCGTCAGCAGGGTTTTGTGGAAACAACAAATGCAGAGGGTGAACAAATCAAATCGCCGCTTATGAAAATGACGATGGGTGTGATCTCACCTGAAGAGCATCGCTTTGCAGATATTCGTGAGATTACTGAAATGGCAGCCGAAGCACGTCGTTTAGATCCCTCGGCAGAAGCATAGTACCAGGCTAGAGCATGATTTCCGGTATCGGACCAGGGCTTCTCTTGGTAGCAGGTGGGCTAGCGCTTATTGCGCTGGTTTGGGTTTTAACGCGCTGGGCTTTGCGCTTACGACCCGCCTGGGAAGCTGCGATCAGATCCCCTGAAACTGAGATTCCCGAACATGAAGATGCCGTTTTGCTCATCCAAGCAGGCGGGCGTGTGGACTATGCCAACTCCATTGCTCGAGAATGGTTTGGCTTGATCGATGGAGAGACCCCGAATTTAGAACGCTTAGCAAGACGTGTGCGCCCCAGCGATACTTTTTGGGGATTAAGCACATCAGAGGGACAGGCGCGTTTTTCATTGGGGGGACGATTAGTGGAAGGTATCTCTTATCAAGTACCCGGTGCTGATTTTTCAATGCTGCTTACCTTGCGCCAACCAGAGCTTAGTGCCGGGTTAGCAGAAGCCGGCGATGTTTCAGGTTCTGTTTTGCGGATCATTACTGATTTTGGCAAAGCTATCGCTGAAAATCTTAATCTCGAAGCCACCCTCAGCGCAATTATTGAAAATGTAGAAAAGCTGCTCCCATCAGATATCTTGGAGATCAAGGTCTGGAATCAACCAACCCAATCATTTATTTCCTATCGATTTGGGGTTTTGAACGGGGAAACATATCTGGAACGGAGTGAGAATTCTCGTTTTGGAAATTATTCAGCTTATATTATTGAGCGCCAAGAACCCTTATTTGTCTCTGATACTCAAAAAAATAAAGAAGTACGCTTCCTGGAAGGAACAGATCAATATTCCGTTCGTTCCTATCTCGGCATGCCGCTCCACGCTGGTGGAGAGCTCGTAGGGATGCTGGAGGTTGGGCAGATCGCAGAAGATGCCTATACGCCTGAAGATCAGGATATTCTGCATCTGATCGCCGGGCAGACAGCGATCTCGATCCGTAACGCCTTGCTTTACGAAAACGAACAACGCCGTGCAACAGAGCTTTCAAGTTTGGCAAATCTGGCACAGGCTGCTGGTTCTTTGCAAGATCGCGAAAGCTTCTTCAATGCCTTGGTGAATAATATCCGCCCGCTTTTTGATGTAGATATTTTGGGATTCCTGTTATATGACGAAGATCGACGCTCATTAGAAGGGCAAGTTCCCTTTTACGGGATCCCCGATCATATTGTTCAAGTCTATCGTGCGAATATTGAAGCAGATAGTCAGGCGGAAGAAATTCTTAGCACTCAGGAAGCGCTGATCACGTTGGAAGCAACAACGGATGAGCGTTGGCAAGAGTTGCGCATCCATAATATTGCACAGGCAGCCAGCTTGCATGAGACTGCTCTGATCCCTTTGGTGTCCACCGGTCGATTCCTGGGTTATTTACAATTCTCTAATCACTCACAAGGCACACATGTATTCTCCCAAAATGAAACTCATCTAATGAGTGTAGTTGCCAATCAGGCAGCGACCATTATCGATAATGCCAGCCTTGTTTTGCAAACACGTCAACGTGCTCGCCGTGCTGAGACTATGCGACGTGTTGCCAGCCTCGTCTCTTCATCCGCTACGCTCGAAGAAACCATCCGGTTTTCAGTACGCGAGTTGGTACAACTCATTAGTGCAGATTCAGCGGTCATCTTTTTGCTGGATGAAGAGCAGGGTGTCCTAAACGCTCATGCAGAATCCTTCCATGGTGTTCCTCAAGAAAGCAGAGAACGCTTTTCACAGCTCTATATAGATGATCCCCAATTCCGGTTCACAGTAACGGGTAGTCAGCGACCTTTCATGTCAGGCAACTTGCTGGATGATCGCCGAGTTATTGGTTTTTACCGCCCAATCACCGAAGTTTCTGGCATGCAGTCTGCGCTGGTTGTTCCACTGGTGATCCGTGGTCGTGGTGTTGGCGAAATGCTTTTAGGCAGCCGATCGCCCGATTTCTTCACTCGTTATGACTTGCAGGCAGCGATTGCGGTCGCTGAGCAACTATCCATTGTGCTGGAATCCTCACAGACTTCAGCTCAAACGGACGAAAGCCTGCGTTCGCGCGTAAATGAGTTAACGGCTCTTTCACGCGTCAGCCGTGAGTTGAGTGGAAGTTTAAATCTGAAGCATTTATTGCAGGTTGTTTACGATGAAGGCATAAAAACAACCAAAGCCGATTGTGGCACGATCACACTATTCGATCAGGCTACTCTTGAAGCTGGGGAAATGCCAGAAAGTATTTTGGCATTGGGTTGTGCACAAGGCGTCGAGTTAACGGAAATCGAACAAGAGGTAGCCCGTAGCGGAAAAGCGCTTCTTGTTGAAGATGCAGATGAAGGGGAGTATCCAGCCAGCCATGAGGGCGTTCGCTCTGCGTTGGTTGCGCCAATTGCCTATCAGGGAAAGACTGTTGGATTATTCCATCTGCACGCGATGCGTCCACATCATTTTGATGATGCAACTTTAGGGCTGGTGAAAACGCTGGCAACCCAGGCTGCGATCGCGTTTGGAAACGCCTACCGTTACGAAGAACAGGTACGCCATGGGAAATTGCTCGGTCGCCATGCCGATACACTTGCGAGCCTTTTAGAAACAACTGCCATCCTTGAGTTGGAACATCCATTGGCAGATTCTCTCCTCGCGATTTCCAGGGGGATCCGTGAAGCAACACCTTTTGATGTTGTCCTGGTCAGTGTTTACGAAAAAGAGACGGGGATGCTGCGTCGTGTAACGGGTGTTGGAATTGATGAAGAACAACTAATTACTCTTCAGGAGCGAGAACAGCCTTTTGTAAGTGTTCAGCAATTCCTGAAACCCGCTTTCCAGATGGGAAGTGCGTACTATATTCCTGGCGAGGAAGCACCTATTGTTCCCAGCGATCTGCATATCGTAACTTTGGAAGATGGTCTGAATGGGGAAAGGCAAGGTGCCTGGCATCCGGACGATATCTTTGTCTTTGTGCTCAGGGATCAGGATGATGAGCCTTTGGGCATGATCAGCCTTGATAAGCCTCGTGATGGAAATGCACCTGACCAAACTACAGTTGAGGCAGGCGAGATCTTCGCAGCGCAAGCAGCCTTGATCATTAACAGTCGGGCACGTTTGCGTGAATTCCAGGAAAGAGTGGACGCCTTGTCTTCTGGTTTGGAGCGTCAGCAACGCTTGCTAAGTATCAGCCAGAATGATCTGCCTATTCTATTGCGCAAGGACCTTGAGCAAACAATCACTGTTCAGACCCTTGAACAGAGTTCCCAGCGAATTAGTGCGGGGATGCAAATCACAGAGGCTGTTAGCAGGCAATTGGATGCATCGTCCGCGTTACAGACCTTGGGGCGTGAGATATTGACTCATATGGGCATGATGACTGCTTTTATTGCTGAGAACACTTTGGAAGGTCCCCAACTGATCGATACGATGGGCGATCTCCCCAACACGCTCAACGCAGATGCGCTCTTTGGGCAGCGAAATCCATTACGCTCCTGTCTGCAAACAGGTGAATTGTTGTTAGTCGGAAATTTAGATGAAAGCGATGAGTGGCGTGAAACGGCTTTGCTTACAGCATTGAAATCAAAGAGCATGATGGCCTTACCGATCAAGGTAGAAGGTGAAACGGTCGCCGCAATTCTTGGTGTTAGCAAAGAGCCTCTACCTGCACTTAACGAAGAAGATCGTCAGGTTTACTATCAGATTTCGCGCCAAACCTCGGTGATCTTCCAAAATATCCATCTGCTTACTTCTGCCCGCCGCCGCCTTCAAGAAGTCAATCTCTTACTTGACTTCAGTCGTACCGTCAGCGATCTGGGGCCCACAAAAATCATGGAAGCCCTGCTCAAGAATGCGCTTCAGGTTATATCCGATGCACATGCAGGTATCGTTTTGCTTTGGAATGAGACCACAGAAAGACTTGAACCGGCAGCAGTACAGAATTATGTTGACGATAGCAGCATGCGCAAAATTTCTTATCGTTTTGGAGAAGCATTGCCAGGTATCGTTTTCTCAGAGCGTAAGTCTCGTAATTTGGATGAGATCAATTTTGCGCGCGACTATACGCTCTCGGCTGCACATCTTTTGCTGTATCGTCAGGCGACAGGGGGTAGGTTACCGATATCCAGTTTGTTAGTCCCGATCCAAACCGGTGACTACTGCATTGGTGTCCTTGTTTTGGATAATTTCAATAAAACGGGTGCTTTCCAGACAGAAGATGAAGCACTGCTACTTTCACTATCTCAGCAAGTTGCCCTTTCCCTTCAGAACGTACGCTTGCTTCAATCTACAGAAGAACGTGCCGTACAGCTTGAGTCACTCACCGACGTGACCGCAACGATCAGCGCCAGTTTGCAAAGTGATGAATTGGTTCCATCTATTTTGGAGCAACTCGAAAAAGTTATTCCCTATGACAAGGCTACACTGTGGCTATATGATGAGGATGAATTGAAATCCGTAGCTGCGGAGGGATTTGCAGATAACACATCTCGCTTGGGTAAGTCAGTGCCTCCTGAAGAAGAAGCTATCTTGAAAGACGTACTATATGAGAAGCGGGCAGCTTCGGTATCAGATATCCAAGGGGATGAACGTTTCCAGATGGTTGGCACGCCTGAAAACTTATCCTGGCTGGGACTTCCGCTCTTCTTCAGAGAAGACGTGATCGGTGTGATGGCGCTTGAGAAAAAAGAAAAGAACTTCTACACTCTGGCACATGTTCAAGTCGGAACAACATTTGCGGGGCAGGCAGCTGTTGCACTCGAAAATGCTCGTCTTTTCAAAGATAGCCAGGATCGTGCGGTCGAACTGAACCAATTGACCGAAAATCTTGAACAACGCGTTGTTGACCGTACGGCTGAACTTGAACGTGAGCAGCGCAACACAAAAACATTGCTTGATATTCTTACAGAAGTTTCTGCTAGTCTTGATCTGGATTTGGCACTCAAACGTACCCTTGCTTTGTTGAATGATACTGTCGGCGCCGAACAGGGAACTGTTATGCTCGTCAATCCAGAAGATAATTTGCTTCACTATCGGGCCGGAGATGGCTATCTCTCCAACGTGAAGGGGCGTGATAAGAAGACTACCTTGAAGATCGGTGAAGGCTTGGCTGGCTGGGTTGTTAAGCAACGTGAAGCGGCATTGGTCGATGATCTTGATCAAGATGAGCGCTGGGTGACCATTGAATCTGATCTGCAACGACATCGTAGCGCTGTTGCCGCGCCCTTAATGGTTGGTGAAGATGTCATCGGTGTCTTGCTGGTCTTTAGCCGAGAGATTGCTTTCTTCGATCCTGAACAACTTAACCTGATCAAAGTGATCGCCGGGCAGGTTGCAGTAGCTATCAATAATGCGAATCTCTATAAATTGATCCGAGAGCAAGCCGAACGTTTGGGGAATATGTTGCGAAGCGAACAGGAGGAGGCCAGTCGTTCACAGGCGATCCTTGAGGCAGTTGCCGATGGTGTGTTGGTTACTGATGCTCAAAATCAGATCAGCTTTATTAATGCTTCAGCAGAGCGCATTCTTGGGATTGCATCCGCTAAAGTCACCAATCAGACGCTTAAGGAATTTAGCGGTCTCTTTGGTAAAGCCGCAAATATTTGGCATGAGATTATTCATGAGTGGTCGCAGGCTCCATCTGAATATCAGGAAGGCGATACTTACGCAGAGCAATTGGAACTGGAAGACGGGCGTGTGGTTTTAGTCCACTTGGCACCTGTACTGCTTCGCAATAATGACTTCCTGGGGACGGTTTCTATTTTCAGGGATATTACCCACGAAGTGGAAGTCGATCGTTTGAAATCAGAATTTGTGGCAACGGTCAGTCATGAGTTGCGCACACCGATGACCTCGATCCGTGGCTATGTCGATATTTTGTTGATGGGTGCAGCAGGTGCATTAACTGAAAACCAAACGCACTTCCTGGATATTATTCGGAATAATACCGAACGTTTGAATATCCTCGTGACTGATCTGTTGGATATTTCTCGCATTGAATCCGGCCGGGTTACATTGGCACCGCAGGAAATCCAACTAAAAGAGATTGCAACGGATGTTATTGATAACGTTAAACAACGGGCAAAAAATGATGAAAAGACAATGAAGATATCTCTTGATATGGCACCTGATTTGCCCGAAGTCTATGCTGATCCCGATCGTTTACGCCAGATCGTAAATAACCTTGTGGAAAATGCCTATCACTATACCCCTGAAAATGGCGAGATCACTCTCGCGATGCATGCTGTTAACGGTGGTGATGAAGTCCAGATTAATGTTCAAGATAACGGTGTAGGCATTGCACTGGAAGATCAGAGCCAGGTCTTTGAACGTTTCTATCGTGGTGAAGACCCCTTGGTGTTGGCAACGCCAGGCACTGGACTCGGTCTGCCGATCGTGAGGCAGTTGGTAGAAATGCATAACGGCAAAATTTGGTTAGAAAGTTCTGGGAAGCCAGGAGAAGGTAGTACATTCTCCTTTACCCTTCCCGTATATAAGAAATCTGAGTGAGGCTTTAATGGCAAAAATCGTAATTGCAGAAGACGAACGTGATATTCGAGATCTGATCGCTTTTACTTTGCGCTTTGCGGGGCATGAAGTAACTGCTGCTTCCAATGGGGAAGAGGCGGTCGAACTAGCTGAAAAGGAAAAACCGGATCTTATTCTGCTTGATGTGCGTATGCCGCGCATGACGGGATACGATGCTTGCCGATCTATCAAAGCAAAACCGGCTTTAGTTGATACCCCTGTTGTATTTCTCTCTGCAAAAGGGCAGGAATCAGAAATTGAGACAGGGATGGATGCAGGTGCCGAAGAATACCTTCTCAAACCATTTTCGCCAGATGAGCTGACTGCACGAGTTAGTGAAATATTGTCGAAATTTGGAAAGTAGAAAAAGGATCTGAGATACTAGAATGAGCGTTGTTTTGCTGAACGAATCGATGGTGCATTACGAGGTGCTTGGGCGAGGACGTCCGGTCATCTTCTTGCATGGTTGGATCGGCTCATGGCGATATTGGATTTCGTCCATGCAGGTCGCTTCGACTTCGTTTCGCGCATACGCGCTTGATTTATGGGGATTTGGTGCTACAGCACAGCAGCAAAATCGTCCGGAATTATATAGTTTGCGCAACCAGACTGAATTGCTGCGCATTTTTCTGGATGAAATGGGGATTGGCAAAGTAGCTTTGGTAGGACATGGATTGGGGGCTTTAGTAGCACTTGGATATACGGCATCTTATTCTGACGCAGTTGATCGGGTAATGTTGATCAATTGTCCCTTGGATATGACCTCAGTTAATACGCGCCTGTTTAGCGACACGCTCGAAAACCTGACGAACAGCTTTGCAAGCAATCTGCCAGATGGTGAGACTGCCCTTGCAGATGCGAAAAAGGCAGATCCTACCGCCATCGCGGCATCGAAAAATGGCTCAAGCGGAGAAGATCTTTTCAATGCGGTCAATCGTCAGCATACGCCCTGTTTGCTGGTAAGCAGTTCACAAGACGAATTGGTTAGCACTCCTTCAATAGCTCAGTTGGCGATGCTTTCTGATCTGGGACATCATATCGCTTTGGAGAATGCGGGTCACTTCCCAATGCTTGATTCGGCGGCTAAATTCAATCGTTTGCTGACTGATTTTCTTGCATTAGACTCCGGATTGAGCATTAAAGAACTTGGTTTAAAAGAGGAATGGCGTCGACGCGTGCGCTAGCGTTGACAAAAAAAAGAGACCGTAGTAATATCTTTTCGCTATGGCGAGGTAGCTCAGTTGGCAGAGCGGAGGACTCATAAGCCTTAGGTCGAGGGTTCAAGTCCCTCTCTCGCCACCATAGAAAAAACCTGTCTGTAAAGACAGGTTTTTTGCTTTTATATCGGGAGCAAGTTGAGGGCACGAGCGTTACGGTCCATCTTTATCTCTCAAAAAAGAGAGCATACCAGATCTGCCATTTCATGAGGCGTTCAGACGGAGGTGTTGGTGCGGCGGCTGCATCGGGAAGTGCCCCGGGGGCAGGCATGGGGACGATGAGGTGATCCCCTTCCTGAATTTCACCATTGTTGCGCGCTTCCCGCTCTGTGACGGGATCAGATGGGGCTATTGCGATCTGGGTTTGCAGGGCGATCTGGGTCTGGACTGCTTGTGTTGCCTCGGCGCGGGCGGTGAGTGCTGTTTCGTTGAGTTGATTGAGCTTTGCAAGGCGTGTGTTGTAATCCATCACCAAAAAGACGAGAACGATCACGCCCACGATGATTACAATTTCTTTCATTGAGTTTCGCCAGAATTTCATGGCAATATCTTATCTTTATTCTGAAAGCTTGGCAAGTTGATGTATATGTTTTCACTCAGTTTCTCTAATAAAGGTTTGACGCTCCCTATGCCCTCTGGTATACTTGCCCGCCGAGCGTTGTACCCTTCGCTCAGAAAAAACACTTTCCGAAAGGGCTTGAGAAAAATGAAAATTCTATTGATCAAAGATGTATTTAAACTCGGTCGTGCCGGTGACATTAAAAAAGTCGCAGATGGGTACGGTCGTAATTATTTAATCCCCCAAGGTTTGGCAGTTCTTGCCACCCCGGGCGCTGTGAAGCAGGCTGATCGCATTCGTGCCAAGGCTGCCGAACGCCGTCAGGCACTCAACAGCGAACTTGGTGGTTTGGCTGAAAAGATCGAAACCCTGCGTTTGCTTTTTGCCGCCAAAGCTGGTGAAACTGATAAGCTTTACGGCTCCATCACACCCCAACAGGTTGCCGATGCCGTAACAGAAGAGGCCACTTTCACTGTCAAACGTCAACAGCTTGAAATGCAGCCCATTCGTAGTTTGGGTGAGCACATCGTCAAAGTTCGCTTGACGATGGACCTCGTGCCTGAGTTCAAGGTTGTTGTCTACCGTGAGGGTGAAGCTGCTCCGGTTGAAGGCGAAGAAGCTGCGGAAGCCGTTGAAACAGCCGAAGCAGTAGTAGAGGAAGCTGCTGAAGTTGTAGAAGCGCCTGAAGCTGAAGATGTTGAAGAAACTGCTGACGAGGCAGAAGAAGCTGAAGCCTCTGACGAATAATCTTTACCCAACTGCCTGAAAATAATGACATCACCGGCTCTCCTACATACAGGGGTCCGGTGATGTGTTCTTAACCCATGCCTCTCACAATCGGTCAGCAACTCAAAAACGCCCGTCTCGACCATAATCTTACGCTCGATGATGTCTTCAAGGTTACCCATATTCGCATTAAATACCTCGAAGCCCTCGAAGTCGATGATTTTTCCGTGATGCCCTCCCCTGTACAAGGGCGAGGTTTTTTGCGTCTTTATGCCCAACACCTCAATCTTGATATCGATACCTTGTTGGCAGAAATGCGTGAAGCAGAGGCGGTAGAAGCATCCTTCGCTAAAGTCGAAGAATATCCTGTTGTTGAGGAGTATGTGGAAGAAGATGAAGAAGTTGCCTCGCCTGAAGAAGCGACTGAACCTTTTTGGCGGAAACTTCTAAATCGCATCGGCGTATCGCTCGCAAGGCCCGAACCTGATTCCGAGCAAGAGGCAGATTCTGCTCCCATAGCGGAAGCACCCCCAACCTCCGCGCCCGAAACGGATTCTGAGTCTGATCCGCTTCCTGAAGTGGACGAAGATGTCCAGCTCGAGCCATCCCAACCACCGGAAGAGTCCCGTATCGCCTTTGCCAAGATCGGCGCGACTTTGCGTGAACGCCGCGAGTTGCTAAGCCTGACCTACGAAGAGATCGAAGGGCATACCCGCCTGCGTCCGCATTATCTGGCAGCTCTCGAAGCGGGTAATTTTGATACCTTGCCCTCGCCTGTACAGACGCGTGGGATGTTGAGCAATTATGCTGATTTTCTGGATCTGGATACCGATGCTCTCCTGCTGCGTTTTGCGGAAGGCTTGCAGGCACAGCGTCTGGAACGACATATCGAAGCCGCTGCCCAATTTGAAAGCAGCACAAAAAAACGACGTCGTTTTTCTTTTGGCAGTTTTGTTGCCCCAGATCTGATCTTTGGGATCACCGTAGTGGTGTTGATCGCCGCCTTTTCCATTTGGGGGTTGAGACGGATCGCAAGGAATCAGGCTGAAAACGTGATCGCTGAAGCGACTGCGCCCTCGATCGCTGAAGTGCTGATGACCACACCAACGCTTGAAGTGGAAGAGATTGTCACGCCCACGCTTGTAGTAGTGAATACGCCTGGTGGGGAAGCTGGCACGCCCGAACCCCTTGACGAGACAATAACGGAAGGGGATCTTGGTGTGCAGATATTAGTGACGATCCTCGAGCGTAGCTGGTTGCGCGTTACAGTGGATGGTGCAATTGCCTTTGATGGGCGAGCCCAACCCAACATGACTTTTGTTTATGAAGGTGATGAATCGGTTGAAATTTTGACCGCCAATGGCGCAGGTGTGCGAGTTGCGTATAATCAACGCGACTTAGGGTTGATGGGCGGATTCGGCGAAGTTGTACAGCGTATTTATGGTGCACGCGGGATATTAACCCCCACGATCACTCCGACTTTGCCTGCAACCTTAACACCCACACCCACGATCACTCCATCTCCGACGTTGACGCCCATCGCAACATCGTTGGAATAATAATTTTATGGTATAGATCTCTTGTATAGATGCTCCAGTTGCTATTTTTGGCGCAGGGAACTTTTTACAAAGAATCTAAATTTCTTAAAGGTTGGAAAATATGAAAGAAAACACATTTCATCTGGTTTCATTAGGCTGTGCCAAAAATACTGTCGACTCAGATTCGATGGCACAACTTCTTTTAGGTGACGGTTATAGCGCCTCCGAAGACCCTGCTCTCGCAGATGTGTTGATCGTCAACACCTGCGGGTTTATCGGCCCGTCTCGTGATGAGTCTATTGGGGTTTTGCAGGAGCTTGCTGAAGAAAAAGAAGAGGGGCAGTTGCTTATCGCGGCAGGATGCTTATCACAACGTTTTAGCGAATATGTGGCAGAGAAAGTCCCCGGCGTGGACGGGATGCTTGGTACCCGCCGCTGGATGGATATTGTTTCGGTGGTTAAAAAACTACGCAGTATGCGCAATAATTATCGTCCTGAAGTGCTCTATCATCTTCCGGAAAATGCCAAGACTGTCGGTACGGATGAGGGCGATGTGTTACGTGCCAATGTCTTTGGCTCCAGCGCATACCTGAAGATCGCCGATGGCTGCCGCCGCCCTTGCGCTTTTTGTTCAATCCCGCTCATCAAGGGCACAGCCGTCAGCCGTCCATTGGATGTGCTTGTTGAAGAAGCACAGATCTTGGCTGAGAACGGTGTGAAAGAACTCATTCTCATTGCCCAGGACAGCACCGACTACGGTCACGATCTTGGGATGAAAGATGGTCTTGCCATCCTGCTTGAACGCATCACGGACGAAGTCCCCGAACTGGATTGGATCCGCATCATGTATGCTTATCCAGGCTACGTTACCGACCGCCTGATCGACGTGATGGCGGAACGCCCCCAGATTTTGCCCTATCTCGACATCCCGCTCCAGCATGCCAGCCGCGAAATGCTGAAACGCATGAAACGCCCCGCCAATACGGATTGGGTGCGCAACACCCTCGCCAAGATGCGCGAACGCATCGAAAATCTCACCATCCGCACGACCTTTATCGTTGGCTATCCCGGCGAAACCGAAGAAGAGTTCCAAGCCTTGCTCGATTTCATCGAAGAAACCCGCTTTGACCGCGTGGGTGCCTTCACCTTTTCCTTTGAGCCTGGCACCACCAGTGAGCCGCTTGGCGATCCTATCTCTGAAGAAGTGAAAAATGAACGCTGGGAACGCCTGATGGAACGCCAGCAAAATATCTCCCTCCAGATTAACCAATCCTTTGTTGGCAAGACCCTCGATGTGCTCATCGAAGGTTATGACGAAGAGCAAGGCATCTCCATCGGTCGCTCCTACCGCGATGCCCCCGAAATTGACGGCATGATCTTCATCGAAGGCGATGCCACCGTTGGCGAGATTGTCCCCGTGCGCATCACGGGCGCGATGGCTTACGATCTGACTGGCGTTTTACCGCAACAATAATTGGGTAAGGGCGAGTCTCAGACTTGCCCCTACAGTTACATAAAGGAAATCAACATGTTCGACATCAATAACCCCGAAGTAAAATTCGCTCTCGACGCAGTCCGCGCGGCGGCTAAACTCGTGCAAACCGTACAGGTCGAGATGGCTGCCAGCGCTCTCACGAAGGGCGATAAATCCCCCGTCACCGTTGCGGATTTCGCATCTCAGGCCCTTGTCTCGCGCATGATGATGCAGCAATTTCCCGATGCTGTTTTGACGGGAGAAGAAGCCTCCGACGCCCTCAAGGAAGAGGGCGCCGAAAACCTTCTTGAAGCTGTCACAGGATACACCGCCCGCTTCGCCCCTGAAAGTACGCCTGATACCGTTTGTGAATGGATTGACTGGGGAGCGGCAGATCCCACTAACCGTTTCTGGACACTTGATCCGATTGACGGCACCAAGGGCTTCATTCGTGGCGATCAATATGCCGTTGCGCTGGCGCTCATTGAAGACGGCGACGTACAGATCGGCGTTCTCGGCTGCCCCAACCTAACCGACGGAACCAAGTCTGAACCGGGCGGTGCAGGGACGCTCATGGTCGCGGTTAAAGGTCAGGGGGCGTGGTTAACGGATCTGGCTGAAGGCGAAGAAAAAGACTGGCAACGGATTCAAGTCTCCCCACGAGCGAATCCGGGTGAGGCACGTCTGATGCGCTCTTTTGAATCCGGTCATACGGATGTGGGCAAGATCGACGAGATCGCATCCGCATTAGGTGTAGAAGTTGACCCTGTGCGCATGGATAGTCAGGCAAAATATTCTGTTTTGGCGACGGGCGGTGGCGAGATCATTTTGCGCCTGCTTTCGCCAAAACGTCTGGATTATAAAGAAAAAATCTGGGATCAAGCCGCCGGTTCGATCGTGCTGACCGAAGCGGGCGGGCGCATCTCCGATCTGGATGGTAAGCCCCTCGACTTCTCGCAGGGACGGATGCTCTTGAATAACCGCGGTGTGCTGGCCACGAACGGATCGCTGCATGAAGCTGCCCTAAAAGCCCTGAAGGAAGTTGGGGCATAGGTAAAACGACGAGAGACCGAGCATTTCACTCGGTCTCTTTTTTATCAGTCTGCTTTGGCAGGTGTTATTCTTTTATCTGCTATCCATTCCATGGCTTTATCAAAATCAGTGAAAATTCTGATCGCCCACCCTCTATTACGCAAAACTGTTTCCAGAAAACGAGCATCATTGCTTTGTTCTTTGAATACAGCGGCAAGGGTGATCGATTTAGGAATGTTCTGGGTTTTATAAAAGTCGGAGCGCTCAATTGTGGGGAGCGTCTCCGCCGAAAAATCTGCATTTCGATAATCGACGATGCACTTTGTGCATTTTTTTTCGAGCAATTCCGAAATGACTGTCTCCGCAACCTCGGTATCTTTGGAAATAGAATATTTTCCTGCAACAGTAACTAAGAGGATTTCATAATCAGCGCTATATGCCATTTCAACAGTTGGCATCATTCTTTCTCCTGTTAGATTGGACTAGACATTTTTTAGAAGTCGCACAATTATAGCTGAGTTGAGCACTTGGTAAAATGAGTTTAGTCAATATGAAGAAAGTGGCGGTATCCAGGTGTCGAGTAAATTGCTCGCCTCTTTTAGTAATTATGAGGGAATGTGGGCTGAAAATCTGCTGATCTGAAACATCTATGTTCTGTCTTTTATGCCGCCCTCGCCAAAGCCGTCATCCCCAATACCAGGACCGCCAGGATCAAGTTCAAATTCAACAGCAAAGCCTCACGTTTTTGTAATCTTTCTACTTCTGCCATATCCCCGCTTTTTTGTTGACGCAGCATTGCCCTTTGAATGGTGGGTAGCAGCCACCAAGTCTGTGCCGCGCTGACGGCGATCATCCCCACAAAGAAGATGTGCTTGATCAGAATGGACGAAGCCCATTGCCCTCTGATAGCGAGAAAACCCTCATAATTGGGGTTTGCGCTCATCTGGAACATGCCTGTCGCCAGTAAAAGCGCAATGCTGAACCAGGCTAATGGATCAAGCCGTTTTTGGATGGCAGCCATGAGTGTGGTTTGCGACTTTACATCCAGGGTGCGGTGCATGGCGGGAATCACAACCAGGCATAAAACAGCAAGGCTACCGAGCCAAAGCACGGTAGCCAGCATATGTATCCAGTAGGTGAGGGCTAATGCCCAGGAAGGCATATCCATTTAGGGGACAGGTGTGTCAGAAGGAGTCTCAGCCGGAGCAATCGTTGTCGGCGTGGGAGTTTCTGTGGGTGGATAGCAAACCTGATAAGCTTGGTTGGCGTTCTTTGCAGCCACTTCATCCAATTGCCCGTATGCCATCGCATTGGAGTACTGGGCATAAGCGCCACAAGCATCATTATTGATCGTCCAGAGTTCGTCGCCGTAGCGCATCAGGGCGATGTAATAACGTTGTCCAGCCGTCATATTCGAAGCCCCATCCCAGATATTCGGCGCATAGGAGGCCAACTGACCAAAGTAATTGACCGCTTCTGCCCAGTTGATCTCCCAGAAAGTGGCTGCGGTGATGTAGGCACGTGCATTGCCGCGCAGATTATTCGCTGTCGCATCGAGCGGACCGAAGCGCTCAGCCAAGGTCAGGTAGTAAATACCGCCCTCAAGATCGCCCTCTTTCGAGATCTTATCCGTGCCAGCATAACGCAAGGCAAAGTAATACATCCCGTCCACTTCGGCGGTACGATAATCGGGACCTTCTTTGCGCAACTGGTCAAGTGCAGCAATGGCGTTTGCCCAGTCACCGGCGTTGATTAAGGCTTGGGCGTTATTGAAAATCGCCTCCACGCCGCGCAGATCAGGTGTTGGGGTTAGGGTGGGCGTCAGGGTTGGGGTCGGGGTTGCGGTAAAGCTCATCCCCAAAATGGCTTCTGCCATCCCCTCAGCCGCGCCGGGATAATTTGGGTTGTGTTGAACGATGTATTCAAAATGCTGGCGGGCATGGTCATAGCGTCCCTCCGCCAGAGCGATCGCACCGAGTTGGAACTGCTCGTTCAGTGTCGCGCCAATTTGGGTTGCTTCAGCATCTTTGCGGATGCCGATCCCGGAGTTGTAGCCGCCAAAGAGCCCCAAGCCGACGATGATAATAAACCCCAAAAGGGTGATCAAAAACCGCTTCAGACGCGGTTTTTTCTTTGTTTTTACAGGTTGTGTAGAACCAAGATTTTCAGACATAGGCGCTATTATACACGTTTAGAGATTAAAAAGAAGTCGTACTTCTTTCCATATAAAGGGGAGCGCAACAAGTGCCCCGACTGCCATCCCAATGATGGCGGTGACGATAGCGCCGCCCGGTAAATAGAGTGCAACCAGATACGCGGATACGCCGCCGAGGAGGGCTGCGATGAGACCACGACCGAGCGAGGGCAATGTTGTAACGCTCTCCGTTAGTCTTGCCCTCATTATATAAAGCATCACCACTGCCTCGACGGTTACCGCCATCTCTGCCAGTGCGAGTCCAGTAGCGCTGAGATGCGGGAAGAAATTCAACACGATCAAACCACCAACGAGATAAAGTCCAAAGCGGACGAAGATCGTCGCTAATGGAACAAGCGCCTCCTGACGGGCATAAAACGCACGTGAAAGGGTTTCCTGAATGGCATAGCCAGCCAATGTTATGAGATAGGCGCGGGCTGTCCACGTGAGCAGGGCGGTGCCATCCACGTCGAAACCGAAGACAGCTCTCACTAAGGGAAGCAAGCCTGCCCCAAGAACGGCTGCGACGGGCAGCGTCAGGGCGATCATCACCTGCAGAGCACGCTCCACTGTCTCACGGAAATTGGTCCAATTATCCGTTGCCGCATATTCCGAAATGGTGGGCAGGATGGCGGTCGCGATGGCTGTTCCCAGCAATGTTGCGGGGACCTGCATGATCATCCAGCCGTAGGTGAGGGCTGTAACTGCGCCGATCTCTAGCCGCGATGCGAAGTTATCTCGGGCGATAAAGACCAATTGGATGCCGATCATGGTCACCACGCGTGGCCCGATGATCTTCAACACGGCGAGGACACCTTCATCTTTGAATGTAATGGAGGGTGTCCAGCGGAATTTGTATTTGACGAGACCGGGGATCTGGATACCGAGATGGAGCAGTGCGCCGAGAATAACGCCGTAAACGAGCCCTTCGATGCCCAGCCCCAGTGCGGGGAGTTGGACACCAGCAATGGTATAAGGCTCGGAGGGGGAGAAAACCAGTGCGCCGAAGATCTGCCCAATATTGTAGAGGGCGGGCGCCATAGCGGGTAGGAAGAAATGCTGGTTGGCCTGTAGGCCGCCCATAACGAGACCGCTGACCGAAAAGATGGTGGTGGCGATCAGGTTCAAGCGCATCAGTTTGATGATGACATCCTGCTGTTCGGGCCCGAAACCGGGCGCGATGCCGATCTCTGCTCGCACGATCTGCTCGGCGAAAATGGCGATGATGATGCCAACCGATGCTGTGACCACAAAAGCAAGATTTGCGATGCGCGAGAATAGTTTCCAGGCTTCGGGGCGTCCGCGCGTGGTCAGGTATTCGCTCAGGACGGGGATGAGGGCCATCGACATCGCTCCGCCAGAGATGAGAGCAAAGAGCATATCCGGCAGGTTGTTTGCGACGTTGAAAGCATCCAGCTCGAAGGAGAGATCGAATTGACGCGCGATGACGATCGAGCGCAGGAATGCGAGCCCTTTATCGAGCGCGAAAAATCCGCCGACCAGGAAGGATGTGCGCGTTAGGAAAGATAGTTTTTTCATGAGGGAATCACCACAGAGAACACAGAGTTCACAGAGAAAAACTTAAAAAACTCTGTGCTATTTGTGCGCTCCGTGGTTAAGATTTTAAAGATCGTCGGCAGCTTTTATATTCTCCGCGCCGGGGAGTGTGCCGACCAGATTCGCGGGTTTGTGGATTAACTGCGGCAGGCAACGCGGGCAAATGAAGAGTTTATCTCCTTGATAGCTCAACTCGATCAAGGGGATCTGGTTTTCGGTGGTTTTGCAATTGAAACAGGTTTTCATAGTTTTCTCCGTTTTATACGTTGAAGATTCAAGGTTTGAAGATTGAAAGTTTACTTGTAAACCCATCAACCTGCAACTTGAAATATTGGGTTTTTGCCCAACGTTTGACCTACGCTACATTAATCCTTTGGCGATGCCACCATCCACGAGCAAGCTGACGCCCGTGATATAGGATGCAGCGGGGGAGAGCAAAAAGACGGCGGGATTGGCGAACTCCTTCGGCTCTGCCATGCGACCAAGGGCACTTTCAGCAGCCTGTTTGGCGATCTGCTCTTCGATGCTCGTTCTGCTGGCTTGGGCGCGGGCGCTCATTAGCTCGGTGACCCGTTCTGTTTTCGTCCAGCCGGGCAGGATGGAATTGAAGCGGATATTGTCCCTGCCCAATTCGTTGGAAAGCGACTTTGTCAAACCGACCGTTGCCGCGCGGATGCTGTTGGAAAGCACCAGATCGGGAACCGGCTGTTTCACCGAATAGGACGTGATCGTCAACACGCTGGGGGCATCTGATTGGCGCAAGTGGGGCAATGCAGCGCGGATCAGGCGAACATGTCCCAAAAAGGAAGAATCAACCGCCTTTGCCCAAACCTCTTCACTGAAGGAATCGAATTTCCCTGGTGGGGGACCGCCCGCATTCGTGACGAGCAAATCCAAACCGCCGAGGGCATTGACCGCACCTGCGATAAGCCCTTCCAGCGCGGAGGCGTCGTTCATATCTGCTGGCAATGCTGCGACGGGGATGCCGTGCGCGGTTTCGATGTCTTTTGCGGCAGTCGAGAGCTTTTCTGCATTTCGGCTGCTGATCGCGACGTGGACGCCCTCTTCGGCGAGGGTCTCTGCGACAGCGTATCCAAGTCCGCGCGATGCGCCGACGACCAGGGCGCGTTTTCCTTTTAGACCTAAATCCATATTTTTATCTCCTTTGGATCACGAATGGCACAAATGTTGCGAATAACACGAATAGAAAAACATTCGTAAATTCATCCCATTCGCGTTATTCGTGATTACCCAATAATTTCAAATTCTTCATCCGTGATCGTCACATCCTGCCATTTTTCTTCAACCCAATCCGCGATTTTTTGCAGTGTGCGCTGGGTTTGGGCTTTGTCATTGCTAACCACCGCACAGGCGATGACCGCGCTCTGCCAGACGTCGTGCGCATCCATCTCAGCGACGGAGATGTTGAATTCCTTGTGCAGACGCGCGAGCAGGGGTTTCAATCGGCTACGCTTTTCTTTGAGCGATTTACAGCCGGGGATGTGCAGGTGCAGGGTGAGAAGCCCGATCATAGTTAGTCTTCAATATTGTTGCGTTTGGTTACATTATCTTGGCTGCTACTATCAATATCCCAAGCACCGTGTTCGTTATTGCGTAAATCATTGTGCTCAAAGATCCCTCCACTATTATCACTAATCCAAATCGCTTCGTATCTGTTCTTTGTAATGTTGTTGCGTCGAAGAGTAGGATTTCCTCCACTTCTAATTCTAATCCCTGCGTTCCTGTTTCCCCAGATATCATTATCTTCTAGTGTTCCTTTGCCATTTTGATATATTAAAATACCAGCTGAATTATTACTACTATCGTGAATACGATTACGACGTAAACGAGGATCAGCACCATCATGTATTGCCACAGATGCCAAAGATTCACTGGATATATCACAATCTTCTAGTTCCAAGCGCCCTTGTGAAATGTCGACTGCGTAAAACTTTCCCTCGCCTACCTGCCGTAAGGTTAAATTAGAAACTCTCCCAAATCCTGTTTTAAAAAAAACAACATCACTATTTGTAGTTTCTATAACAATATCATCACGTTCTCCGTCGCCAATTAGCTCTAGGGCTTTATCTAGCACTATGGCTTCTTTGTACAGGCCAGGACGGATCAATATTCGTGTACCAGGTTCAGCAGATTGTATTGCATCTGTGATAGTAGTAAAGTCACCTCGACGAGGCATGGGATCTACAATAAGCGTAAGTGGTTCGATAGATGTAGATGGTTTGCGAGATGTAGATTCGAGAACTTCCTTAACAAGATTACTTTCATTTTCAGTTTTTCGTGTTTTTTGGGGTTTTGGTTGTGTGGTTTTTTGTGGTATAGAATTGACAACCATACTTGAAAGTTCAGATAATCGTCTTCTAACGTCAGGATTTGTCCACGGTTCAAAACGTAAGCTACGCCAGTCTGCGTATTGACGGCTTGAAATTTCTACTGCAACTTCATCGTCCGTGTCAGCTAAGCTTTGTGTATCCATATAGAGCAAAGGTAAAATCAAGTCATTTCTGCTAAGTTCTTTTTCACGTTTTGTAAAACGTTGAAATTCTTTGCGGCAATAGACGCTTTTTAGATAACGCGGGGTAATAATTGCGATTAAAAAAGTGCTTCCATCTAGGGCACCATTAATCCTTTCTTCCCAGGCATCACCCCAGGAAATATCGCTACGGTCTTGAAAGATTTGAAAATCTTCACCCGTTTGGGCACTAATTTCATTTTCAAGCCATTTGCGAATTTTACTTATTCTGCCATCGTCATGGTCATCATCTTGGTGAACATAACTAAAGAAAGCTGCAAATTTTTCTTCTGCCACGCTAGAAATCCTTTCCCTACATTCTATTTTCCACTTCTCACAATTTACTAAACTGACTTAAAGATTTACAATCATTACCAATGAATACCAACTATCAAAACGCCCTCGATTACCTCTACAGCTTTGTCAATTATAGCTTTAAACATGCCTCCGAACTTGCCAAAGCCGAGTTCAATCTCGACCGCATGCGCCAGCTCATGTCCCTGCTCGGCGACCCGCAGAACGACTATCCCATCATCCACATCGCTGGCTCCAAAGGCAAAGGCTCCACCGCCGCCTTCACCGCCAGCGCCCTGCGCGCAGCCAACTACAAGGTCGGGCTGTACACCTCGCCCCACCTGCAGGATTTCACCGAGCGTATCCAAATTAACGGCGCTTCCATCCCACAGGATGACTTTGCTGACCTTGTTGAGGAACTCAAGCCCGCCATTGCGAAAGTGCCCTACATCACCACCTTTGAACTGACCACCGCCCTCGGTTTTCTTTACTTCTCTCGTCAAAAAGTGGATGTAGCGGTCATCGAAGTCGGCTTGGGCGGACGCCTGGATGCAACCAATATCGTCACGCCGCTCGTTTCGGTCATCACCTCCATTTCAAAGGAACATACGGCCGTACTCGGGAATACCCTTAAGCAGATCGCCGGGGAGAAGGCAGGGATTGTCAAGGACGATATTCCTTTCGTCGTATCGCCCCAGAAAGCGGAAGTTGTTTCCGTTTTTGAACTGAAAGCCGAAGAGATGGACGCCCCGTTAACCCTCGTTGGACGCGATATCCACTACGAGATCCAAAAACGCACCATCGACGGACAGATTTTCGATGTCTGGATGGAAACTCAAGGTCACGCTAAACCGCCCAAAGTGCGCCTAACCATTCCGCTCTTGGGTGACCATCAGATCGAGAACGCGGTCACGGCCTATGCAGCCCTAACCATTGCCCGCCAACGTGGACTGGTCTTCAGCGCTCCGCATATCAAACAAGGCTTCGCCGAAGCCAAATGGGCGGGGCGTTTTGAGATCTGGCAGGAGAAACCACCTATTATTCTGGATGCTGCACATAACCCCGAATCCGTGCATAAGCTGAATCTCACCCTCGATGAGTATTTTCCCAAAAAGCCGATAGTACTCATCTTTGGCGTTTCAGAAGATAAAAAAGTTGCCAGAATGCTAAAAATTCTCTCCCCTCGTTTAGATACGGTCATCCTGACGCGCGCGGATCATCCGCGCGCCCTCACGGCAGAAGAACTGCGTCCATTTGCCGAGCAAGTTGGGGTCACGTGCGAAGCGATAGAACCTGTCGAAGCGGCAGTAGAGCGAGCGCTGGAACTTGCCGGGGAGCAGAAGATCATCCTGTCTGCCGGGTCCATTTTTAGTACCGCGGCTGTGCGAGCTGTCTTGGCTACAAAATAAGCATGTCATTGCGAGCGGAGCGACGAGTGCCCTTTAGGGTAAGCAATCACCTCCCAAACAGGAGATCGCGTCGTCGAGCAGAGCTCTTCTCGCGATGACAGATAACAAGGAAATCCATGAATCAAAACGACTGGTTTGAAGACGAAGAATTTGGGGTTTCGCTTTCGCAGCGAACCGAGGAGCTTTACCGCACGCGCAATCACGATGTGGATGATGAAGGGCTGATCGAAGCTTGGGCTGTGCCCCTGCGTGATCTGGTCATCTTCCCGCGTATGATCTCGCCGATCTTTGTTGGGCGGGAGACTTCACTGCTTGCCATTCAGGAAGCTCAGCATAATGACCAGACCGTGATCGGGCTGACCCAGCGGGATGCTGAAGAAGATGCACCTGGGACGAATGATTTTCTGCCCATCGGCGTCGAGATGGCGGTGGGGCGTTTGCTGACCATGCCCGAAGGTTCTAGCTCTGCGCTGGTGCAGGGACGGCGGCGTGTTGAGATCGTTGAATTTGTGCAGCTTGAGCCATTTATTCGCGTGCGTGCGCGCCCGATCTTTGAGCCGAAGGAAGCCGAGCGTGAGATGCAAGCTCTGATGCGCTCCGTGCTGGATAGCTTTGAGCGCTGTGTTCAGCTTGACCGCAGCCTGCCCGAAGAAGCCCATCTTTATGCGCTGAATATCGGTGAGCCCGGCTGGCTGGCAGATATGATCGCTTCATCTTTGGCGATCTCAGCGCAGGAAAAACAGAAATTGCTCATGCTGCCCGATCCTGCCATGCGTTTGCAGCAACTTAATCTTTTACTCGCCCAGCAGGTGGATGTGCTCGAGCTTGAGAATAAGATCCACTCACAGGTGCAATCCGAAATGGATCGTAGCCAGCGTGAATTCTACCTGCGTGAGCAGATGAAAGCCATCCAGAGTGAATTGGGCGAAGGCGATCTTTGGGCACGTGATATCGCCGAGATCCGTCAGAAGATCGATGCGGCCTCTTTGCCCAAGGCAGCGAAAGATACCGCACTCAAGGAATTAGAGCGGCTGATGCAGCTCCCGCCAATGGCACCCGAAGTCGGCATCATCCGTGCCTATCTGGATTGGATCGTGGAACTGCCCTGGAAGAAAGCCACGCGCGATAAATTGGATGTGAAATACGCTGCCGAAATTCTGGATCGTGATCATTATGGTTTGAAAAAGATCAAGGATCGCATTCTTGAATATATCGCGGTGCGCAGCCTGAAACCCAAAAAGGAACGTCAGCCGATCCTCTGCTTTGTCGGCGCGCCCGGAACGGGGAAAACCTCCCTCGGGCGTTCCATTGCCGAAGCGCTCGGACGTGAGTTTGTTCGCGTTTCTTTGGGCGGGGTGCGCGATGTGAGCGAGATACGTGGTCACCGCCGCACCTACATCGGGGCATTACCCGGACGCATCCTCCAGACGATGAAACGCGCGGGCAAGGTCAATCCGCTTTTCATGCTGGACGAGATTGACAAACTCGGCTCCGATTTTCGGGGTGATCCCTCCTCTGCGTTGCTCGAAGTACTTGACCCTGAACAAAATAACGCTTTCAGCGATCATTACCTTGAGATCGACTATGATCTTTCAAAGGTCATGTTCATCACCACTGCTAATTCTCTACACGATATTCCCGAAGCCCTGCTCGATCGCATGGAAGTGATCGAATTTCATGGCTATATTGAAGAAGAGAAGCTCGCCATTGCCGAGCAATATCTCATCCCACGTCAACTCGCGGAGAGTGGTATCGACGATTTTGGCTTGCATTTCTCGCCGAAAGCCCTGCAGAGCATTATCCGTGAATATACCTATGAAGCAGGCGTTCGTAATCTCGAACGCGAGATTGGACGCGTTTGTCGAAAAGTCGCTCGCCTTAAAGCCGAAGGGAAGCGTTTTCCGCAACAGATCACGACCCGCGCCATAGAGAAATTCCTCGGCCCACCGCAGTATTTCCAGGCACAAGCCGAAGAGCAGGACGAAGTTGGTGTTGCGACTGGCTTGGCATGGACGATGAACGGTGGCGAGATCATGTCCATCGAAGTGGCTGTTCTCGAGGGGAAGGGCAATGTCCAGATCACGGGGCGTGTCGGTGATGTGATGCAGGAATCCGCTCAGGCGGGGATGACCTACATAAAATCCCGCGCGGCGCAATTCGATATTCCCCTAGAAGTTTTCGACCGTATGGATATTCACCTGCATCTGCCCGAAGGCTCAATCCCGAAGGATGGTCCCAGTGCGGGCATCACGCTGACGGTAGCGTTGCTCTCGGCGTTATCGGGGCATCCCGTTTACCGGGATGTGGCGATGACAGGCGAGATCACGTTGAGGGGACGTGTGCTTCCGGTCGGTGGGGTGCGGGATAAAGTTCTCGCCGCGCATCGTGCCGGGATGAAGGTTGTCCTGCTACCGGAGAAAAATATCAAAGATCTGCACGAATTGCCGAAAGCTGCCCGCGCGGATTTGAAGCTGGTGCCGGTAAAACATATGGATCAGGTCCTGGAGATCGCCATTGCTCCCGAACGAACACTGGAGCCACCGCGCCCAACCATTAAAGAAGAAGATGAAGAGTAGCGAGAAAAAACCCCGCTGCATGATATTATTTAACAGTGCTGCATCTCTAAAGAATACGAAAGGATAAGCCCATGCCCCGCTCGCTAAAAGGTAAGGTCGTTCTCATTACTGGCGCCTCCTCTGGTTTTGGCGCGCACGCTGCTCATCTTTTTGCTCGTGAAGGGGCAAAAGTGATTCTCGCAGCCCGCAGACTTGACCGCCTGCAAAAGTTAGTGGATGAAATTCAGGATGCCGGTAGCGAAGCGCTTGCTGTGCCTGTGGATGTTTCCAACGATGCTGAGATCAACTTGATGGTCGATACGATCATCGACCTCTATGGGCGTATTGATATTCTTTTCAACAATGCTGGGTTTGGGCGTCTCGATTGGCTCGAAAACCTGGATAACGGGCGCGATATTCAAACCCAGATAGATGTCAACCTGACGGGGCTGATCCAGGTCACGCGCACTGTGTTGCCCCATATGCTCAAGGCGGGCGAGGGGCATATCATCAATATGTCCTCGATCGCAGGTTGGACAGCACCTCCCCTTTACAGTGTTTATTCTGCCACAAAATTCGGGGTGCGCGGTTTCACCAATGCCCTGCGTCGTGAGGTGTGGCATTTGGGTGTTGATGTCTCAGGTGTTTATCCTGGCCCTGCAAAAACCGAGTTTGGACAGCATACGGGCGATAACGTCATCAAAAAGAATCTCAGCACCCCGGCTTGGATGCGGATGACCTCCGAATTTGTGGCTAAAAAGGTTGTGCAACTTGCTAAGAGACCGCGTCGTGCACTCATTTTGCCGTGGTGGTTTGCCATCATCATTTGGTTTGATAACCACTTTCCCGCCATTTCCGATTTTTTCCAGATCCAGTTTGCCAAAAAATATCATCAATAATTTAGGATGGATGACTCGATGAACCCTTCCCGTTTAGAAAAATTGACCGCTGCTCTTAAAACCTCCTCACTGGATGCACTCGTACTCAACCCCAGCCCGAGCTTGCTCTATGCAACCGGACTTCATTTTCACCTGATGGAGCGGCCCGTTATAGGCATCTTCAACGCGGATGGACGTGTTGGCATTGTTTTGCCCGAATTGGAAACCGCCAAACTAAATGATCTGCCGTTTGTGGTCGAGGCTTTCCCCTATGGCGAAAACCCTGCCACCTGGACGGATGTCTTTCGCAAGGCGCTCAGCGCCCTCGACCTGGATGATAAAAAGATCGGTGTAGAGCCCCTTGCCATGCGCATCGTCGAATATCGTTATCTCCAGGCAGCTGCACCAAAATCGACTTTCCCCGATGCGACCGAAACCATCGCCTCCCTGCGCATCCGCAAAGACAAGAATGAGATCGCTGCGATGCGCAAAGCCGCCGAGATCGCTCAGAATGCCCTCGAAGCAACCCTGCCGATGATCAAGATCGGTGTCAGCGAAAAAGAGATCGCCTCCGAGTTGGTGATGCAATTACTCAAACATGGTTCCCATTCTCCGTTGCCTTTCCAGCCGATCGTTTCCGGTGGGCCCAATTCTGCCAACCCGCATGCTTCACCGAGCGAGCGCAAATTGCAGGAAGGCGATCTACTCGTTATTGATTGGGGTGCAAATCATAACGATTATGTTTCCGATATTACGCGTACCTTTGCCGTCGGCGAGATCGACGATGAATATCGCAATATCCATGAGATCGTGCAGGCTGCGAACGCTGCGGGGCGTGCTGCCGCGAAACCCGGCCTTCCCGCCAGTGTGGTGGACATCGCCGCCCGCCAAATCATCGACGATGCCGGTTATGGCGAATACTTCACCCATCGCACGGGACACGGTCTTGGCATGGAAGGACACGAAGCGCCCTACATGCGCGCCGATAACGAACGTATCCTTGAAGAAGGGATGGCATTTACCGTTGAGCCGGGCATTTACTTGCCTAATCGCAACGGCGTCCGTGTGGAGGATGATATGGTCATCACCGCTGACGGGGCAGAGAGCCTGACAACCCTTCCGCGCGAGATACGGGTGTTGGGGTAAATTTATCCGTAGGGGCGAGTCTCAGACTCGCCCCTACTACAGAAAATTATGGCAACCTGGATCGTTCATCTCCGCCTTGCTGAAAACGTGCTTGAACTCATCCCCGATCTTGATGCGGGGCAATTTGCCATTGGCAATATTGCGCCAGATTCCGGCATCCCCGATGAGAATTGGGAGAATTTCGATCCGCCCTCCATTATGACCCATTTTCTCAGCCCGGAAAAGGATTGGATCGGTAGCGCGGATATTGATTTCTATCAACAACATCTTTCAGGGGTTGATATTTCAGAGAGAGAACGGTTTTCTTTCCGCTTGGGCTACTTCTTCCATTTAATCACTGACAATCTTTGGCGTACGCATATTTACCGCCCCACACAGGAGCGTTTTGCCGAAGATTTTTCTGCTGACCCCAAATTCATCTCGAAGGTGAAAAAAGATTGGTACGGTCTAGACTTGGCTTACGTCCGTGATCACCCTGAATGTATCTTTTGGCGTATATTTTTAGATGCAGAACCCGATGCCTGTGATCTTAACTTTTTACCTATAAAAGCTGTTAGGCAGCAATTGGAATATATCAAGAATTTCTATTCTGAGTATGAAAAAGAGATTGAAGAATTCTATTTCCCTCCCTACGTTTACCTTACTCAGAATGAAGTTGATGATTTTGTTGGGGAAACCACACAGCGACTTCATCGCATCTATCAGGCGATCTGGGTGGATCCTGTGTCCGTTCCTGATAAGAAATCTTTTCTTTCCACAATTCGCCGAGTAATCTTATGATCCTTTCAACCGCAGAACCCTTTTTCTTCCCCGGTAACAAGATCGGTTGTCTTCTCACGCACGGCTTTACTGGATCGCCCAAAGAAATGCGCTGGATGGGCGAATATCTCGCCGAGCAGGGTTTTACCGTGCTTGGCATCCGCCTGACGGGTCATGCCACAGACCCCGAAGATATGATTCGCTCTCGGCATATTGATTGGATGCATTCTGTTGAAGATGGCTACCACCTCCTTAAAGGAACAGTTGATCGGGTTGTGCTTGTGGGCTTGTCGATGGGTGGCGTACTCTCTCTTTTGATGGCAAGCAAGCTGGAGGTCGCGGGTGTTCTCGCCATGTCTGCCCCTTATGAGTTGACCGATCCCCGCATCCGATATGCAAGGGTCATGTCGAATTTTATAAAATATATGCCAAAGTCAAAGGAGCCCGGTTCAAATTGGGTGGACAAGGATGCCTGGCGTGAACAGGTTTCATACCCTCAAAATCCGCTTCGTTCGGTCGCGGAGTTGGATTTGCTGCTGGCAAAAATGCGTGCTGCGCTCCCCAAACTGGATCTGCCCACCTTGCTCATCCACTCGCGTAACGACAATTATGTTCTTCCCTTCAACATGGAGAAAATCTACGCTGACCTGACAATGGATGATAAGGAAATGATGTGGGTCACCGAAAGCGGACACGTCATTCCACGTGAGCCAGCCAAAGCCGAAGTTTTCCCGAAAGCTGCTGAATTTGTTCGCCGCGTGACTGCTCTTCTTTCCTGATTTTTTATTTATGAACCGAGCCCTCTTGCGTCTTGCCATTGCTCTTTTTATTTGGGGCATTGGCGAAGGCACTTTTTTTTATTTTCAACCCCTCTATCTTGCCGAACTTGGCGCAGACCCTTTTATGATCGGCAAAATTTTGGGCGGTGTTGGTATAGCGATGACCATTGTTCATATCCCTGCCGGTTATCTGGCGGATAAAGTTGGACGCCTGCCGCTCCTGCGTATTTCGTGGACTTTTGGCTTGGTTTCAGCTGTAGCAATGGCTGCTGCTAAAACCTTGTCGCTCTTTACTATAGGACTTATCTTATACAGTCTGACCACCTTTGTTGTCTCCCCGCTCAATAGCTACGTCACTGCCGCGCGTGGCAAATGGACGGTCGAGCGCGCGCTTACGCTCATTTCTGCCACCTTTAGCGCGGGGATGGTCTCCGGACCA
>CAZASG010000005.1:0-131182 GCA_964487745.1 uncultured Anaerolineaceae bacterium
GATCGGTGATGAGCGCCCGGATTTTGAAACTTTTCTAAAACGGGGGTGGTCGGTAGGTCTATGCGGGGATGTTGCCTGGGCTTGACGCATAAAGAAAGATGCTGATCTTATGGTTCTAGTGAATAACTGCCTTTTAGCGTTGATGAAAACATGACCAACCCTATCGCAACAACAATTCCACCGACGATCATAAAGATGATGCGGAAAGTTTGCCCTTCGCCATGGATCGCAGCTTTTTCAGGGTCTTCGGGCAAGTAGTTTACCTGAACCTGCTCACCTACATGATATGCAGGCGGACTTGATGCGTAACTCGATTCAAAGGTAATGGATTGTCCGTCTTCAGTTTTGAATCGAACAATGGGGGCGTAAGTACAGCCATCATCATCACAATCTTCACTTAGACTGATGACTTCTCCCTGCACCTGAATCCCCTGCTGTTCATAGTTTCGTTGCCTGTATGTCAGCCCGGCGCCGATGCCATAGAAGATTAGGCCAAAGAGAATGATGTAAACGGGACCAGCGATGAAAGATTTATAGACACGTTTTATGAAATTCATGTTGACCTCCGCAGTTTTTCTGGCTCCCCCCATTTTAGCGTTTCAAAATGGGGGGATGTCCGAAGGACAGGGGGGCTATTTATGCACGTTAGCTGCAACAAAAGAGAGCCCACGCTCGGTGAGTGCCCAGGCAGTTTTGTTGAGAGCTTCGTATTTATCCATGAAATTGGTTTCCAGGGCGTCCCAATCACCACTCTCGATGACTTCGCTCTTGTCGCGGAAATAGTCGAGAATGTCGGATGGATGCGCGCGCTCGCCATCGATCTCGGGATCGCCGCCCTCGTGCTTGGCGGAGATGTTTGCGACGTGGTCGGCAAGTTCAACGAGTTCATCACGGCGGTTGTAGGGCTGAATGATGATGTGTTTAAAGCATTCGGTGATGTGATGCTCAAAACGCACGATTTCTTCAAAGCCGAGGCTCTTGCGGAATTGGGCAGTGATTTCCATGCTTTCGTTGTTGACAGAGTTGCCCCAGTTGAAGCCGATCAGGGGGGTGGTGCCGTCCTCGCGAGCGAAGAGCTTTGCGCCGATCAATGTCCAGAAGGCGGCGTAAGGATTGTCGTTGCCCATAAATACGGAAATCTTGAATTCATTATCCACGCCGATCTTGTGGAGCATATAGGCGAGGAAAACGGTGCCGGGATTGATATTGAGTACCTGTTTGACACCGTAGCGCGTGTAGTAGTAGAGATATTCGTCGAGCCATTTCAGCGCGTGGGAGTTGGGTTGTCCGATCCCGCCAAAGTAGCCGGTAATCGTTTCCGGCCCGCCCAAGTGGATATTGGAGCCGTCCGTACCTTTGGTGTCGAGCGTCTCGACGTAAGTCGCGCCGATGATCTGCATAGCGGCCGCAAAGGCGACCAGATCCCCGTCATCTTCCTGTTCCTTCATCTTGCGGACGCGGATGAAGCGCCCGGGCATCAGCTTGCCCTCGTTAATCGAACGTTTTGCCGCCGTGATCAACCACGGGAAATACTGGCAGGCGCTGACCTCGAGCGTGACGGCGAAATCATCGGCGAATTCGGTATTTTCTGCGTTGGTGCCGAGCACTTTTTGACGGTAATTTTTGACGGGAATGAAAGCGCTTGCATCACGTTGTTCTTCGAGCCATTTCAGATCGTCGAGATATTCGGGTTTGATCTCCTTGACCATTTCGAGCAGGTTTTCGAGCTTGCGGGCTTCCTTCGCTTTAGCGTTGATCTCTTCGGGAGTGCCGTATTTTTCGACGACAGCGAGAAAATCGCTGATCACACGTTCGTCGGGATCTAGCAAAAGGGCGTTGATCTCATCAAGATGAGCGTAGGGGATCTTGAGCAGATTACGTAACTCTTGGGTCATTGATGGGTCCTCCAGTTTTTGACGAATAGGATATTCAAAGTATAGAGGATTGGGGAAAGCTGTGCAAGGAGAAGTGTCATGGATTTTGGGGAGGGGGTGTAATGGAAAATATCGGCTTCGCTTTTTTTTGATAACAAAAGTTATCAAAAACATGTTTTCATAAAAAAAACAGCCCGATCGGACTGTTTTTTCGGCGCGGGAGCAATATTTATTCAGAGTAAGAATTTTCGGTTAAGGAGATGGTTTATAGAATATTGGAACAATGAAGGTGAACACCAAAACAAGCAACGCAGCTAATTGTGCGCTGATTGTAAAGGTCAGGATGGGATCGCCCATGGCAAGTACCCAGATCCCGAAGGAAACAAATGAGATCACAATTGACCAGAACTGACTCTTTGTGCCCCAAATCCTAAAAACCAATACTAAAATTAGACAAACTGCTGACCAATATCCTAGCCACGTTCCTGTTGCGTATCCTTTTCCAAGCAAATAAAGACCGACAACTTCACTTGGGGCAAGTTTTACAATCCTGGCAAGAATATCAGGGGAGCAAGCATATTTCCTCCTAAATGTAAACACGTAGATCAAACAAAAAAGGAACACTGAATATTTTGGTGAAGTTTGCCCGCATAATCAGTATATAAGATTAAAGCTGTGTTTTCAAGCCGTCAAAAGACAAAAAAAACAGACCATGAAAGGCCTGTTTTGGAGAGCGGGTGATCGGATTCGAACCGACGAATGCTAGCTTGGGAAGCTAGTGCCTTACCACTTGGCGACACCCGCGAACGAGGGCAATCATACCATAAGGGGCTTTTGGATGTCTACTTTTTGCTTAAGAATTCAGGAATGTTTTTTCAATATAAGGCGACGTCATTGCTGAGAGGAGAGCGCCATAATCGAGATGGAATTCAACTTCGCTGCCGATCTTTAGTGCCCGGTTTTGATTATCCAGAATAAGATGATCGCTGCTGGCGCCGAGTATCTCCAGATCGCTGTTGATTGGTTTAAGCCCAGAGACGGGCACGTCCTGCCTGCCCAGTGCGACGATCACTCTGCGTCGAATGCCCCGATCCACAAAGGTCGGCACATCGCCAAAAGCATTTTGGGCGATGTCGCCAAATGGCAAGGAAGGTTTTTCTTTTGACTCGATCACTTCAGCAATTAGCCTAAAGGCGTTAAGGTGTAAACCAGGGATGGGTTTGCGATCAATCGTTTCCCGCCCTAAAAGCAGTGATTCGCCCAAGCGTAAATTATTAATCCCCTCAACGTTTTCTGTCGATTGTGCCCATTCATAATTAGCTGAATTCCCGCCTGAGACTATTTCCAGATTGAGCTGGAACTCCTTTTCAATTGAACTGGCTATCTGAGATAACCTGCTCATATTTTTATCGTCCGGTCTGATCCCGCCGTAACATGCCAGATTGGTGCCAATGCCGATCATTTCAATATTTGGCAAGGTGAGCACATTTTTCACGAAGAGAGGCAGGTCGTGAGGGGGGATACCCTCTCGTAGATCGCCCAGTTCCACCATCAGGATGATCTTGTGGGTTTTCTGCTGCGCCTTCGCGTGGCGGGATAATTCTTTTACGGTATCAAATTCTGTGTTAAGGCTGATGTCTACATCCCTGACGACGTTTTCTGCCTGACTCAATGCCGTGCGCAACAGAACGAAGGGAATCGCGATCCCCGCTTCTTTCATTTTTTGAATGTTTTCAAGGCGAGAATCAGCAATAAATTTTACGCCACCCCGGATCATCGCCCGTGCAATTTGGGGGGCTCCCAATGTTGCTTTGGAAACCCCTATTAAAGAGATCCTTTTTTGCCCATAAAGCTCGGATAACAGGTGGGCGTTATCCCGAATTTGCGACAGATTGATCTCCATTCTTGGCAGGGAAGCTTTCATTGCACTTTATCCGACAACTTCACTTGGTACCGTGATCGTCACTGGAATCGCTTCCAAACTCGCTTTATTGATTTTTTCGCTTAATGCAGGGAAGCGATCTGCCAACGTTTGAATAAGTTTTTCGCATCCGTATTTCAGTACATCTATGGTTGGTAATTGAAAATATTCCTCATGATCTGCAATGCTTTGCGAAACTTCTTCGTCTGTAAGACCTTCGTGACTGATTGCGATTGCGATCACCTGGGATTGAGAGATGGCTTCAATCATCTGGATTTCACTCTCGACACTCGGCATCGCCATCTGAGGGAAGTCGACCCGAAACTTTCTTGCAGGCGGATGTTGCAGGATGACCCCGTCGGGCATGCTGCCCTTTAGAATGCCTACAGAACTCATGAAAGCAGGATGGCTGACTGCGCTTTGTCCCTCGACAAAAATAATATCGGGGTCTTCGTTCTCAAAAGCCTGAACAACAGCATTTTCAATTTCTCCAATCGCAAACTGGGAAACAAGCGCATCAATGGACGCCCCATATTTCGATCCTTGCATCAAGCTGGTTTGCCCGGTTGCGACCATCATCGATTTTATCCCTAAGTCATTCAGGGCATTCTTGAGTTCTACAGCGGTGGTCCTTTTTCCGCAAGCGCAATCGGTGCCTAGAACTGCGATGACGGGAATATTCACTTTGGATATTTGACCTGTGAAGACGTGTAAATCTTTCAATTGCGGTGGCTTTCTTATATCCTTGATCTCAATGCCATATTGAGCAGATGCTTGAGAAAACTCATCGTCTTCTGTAAAAAATTGATGAAGACCGTTGATGATATTCATGCCTTTTTTCATAGCTTCCAGGATCAGAAGTCTTTCATCGTCGGGAATGCTTGCCTCAAGGGGAGCCTTGCCATAGATATAGCAACTTGGTACCTCTGCAAAGCTGTCTAACGCCTCGTCAAGATCAGAGAAAATGGGGATATTGTTTTTTGCATCGCCAAGTGCTTCTCCTGCATCTTGCCCAGCCAACGTGCTGTCAATAACTCCCAGGATCGAGTAAATTTCAGAGTGTCGTACCAAGCCCGCAGCCGTTTTTCCGTCCACTGTATCAAATTGACCTTCACAATACACTAAAGCGGTTTCTCTTGTACTAGTCATCAATAATCTCCTTTGATTATTTAAAAGCCTTTAAAAGCCGCAGCTCTCTTTGGAGAGCCAAGGTTTATTGTGCGCGCGAATAGAGACAAATAACTCGCGCAAGCTTTATTCAATTGATGCCTGCAATTTATTTACATCATTAAGAATCTTGCATTGCAAAGGCTATACATTTCATTTTTGAAAAACCTAAGCGATGCGGTTTTGTGGCTAAATCTCAGCCCCTAATTGAGCCTCAGTACAAAAAAGCTTATCCTACTTATAACACATATCGTTTTTTACCCCGTAAGACTTGGGCGGATATCTATGCCTCGCGGTTGAGCAGGCGTTTGGCGAGGGCAAAAAGCTCATTTCCGGCTTCGCCCTGCGGGTCTGCCTGGCGGAGAGCGTTCAGCGAGAGATCGGTCATCTGGTCGGCGGCTTCCTGTGCGCGTTGGCGTGCGCCTTCCAATTCGAGCATCTTTGCCAGTTGGGGGACTTCCTCTGTTGTGATCGCTCCCTGCGCCCAGCGTTTGGCGAAATCTCCGTTTTTTTCGAACCCGAAGAGCACGGGCAGCGATTTTTTCCCTTCGAGCAGATCGCTGGCGGCGGATTTTCCCGTCACGGCTTCGTCGCCCCAAATGCCGAGGATGTCGTCTTGCACTTGAAAGGCCAAGCCGAGATAATGTCCAAAGTCGCGGTAGGCAAGTTGAACATCCGGGTTTGCGCCGCCGAAGAGCGCGCCCAATTCCATGCTGGTAGCGATCAGGATGGCGGTTTTCCCGCCGATCATTTTCCAATAATCGCCAACGTCGATTATCTCGCGTTTTTCGTAATCAATATCCAAGTGTTGTCCGCGTGTCAGGCTCAGGCAGGCTTCCTGAAAGATGCGTTCGCCTTGCAAAACGATCTCAGCCGGATGCTCTTCGGCAAGATCGCCTATTGCCAGATTGGCAAGGATGAACATCCCGTCGCCAGCGTTGATGGCTTGCGCCACGCCCCAGATCGTCCACGCGGTGGGGCGTCCGCGCCGCGTTTCGGAATTGTCCTGAATATCGTCGTGCAGCAACGAGAAATTGTGGATCATCTCGATCGCGGCTGCGGCAGGCAACACTTTCTGCCAATCCCCGCCAGATGCAGCGGTGGCCAGCAAAACCAACAGCGGGCGGATGCGTTTCCCCGTCGCTTTGGGGCCTGCGCCCTCGCCCGTCCAGCCCATGTGATAGGTCAACATCTTGTAGTAGAGCTGAGTATGCGGCTCATCAAGCCGTGCGACCTGCTTTTTGAGTTCATCTTCGATGGCATTCAGGAGAGTTTCTTTGTTCATGCTGATATTCTAATCGCTTTCTTTTGATAGATCGTCATTGCGAGCCCTGAGCTTATCGAAGGGCGTGGCAATCTTTTTATTATCAGAGAGATTGCTTCGGCGATAAAACTGCCTCGCAATGACATCCCTTTTACCTTTCCCGCAAGCGCCAGAGCTGAAAACCGTTGAACCCCGTTGAGCCGAGCAGGGCTTTCTCGCGCGCTGTCCACTGGTAGAAAAGACCCTCGCCGGGCTTATTCGGGTCATAGAGCAATTCCTCTGTGACAATAAAACCCTCTTCGGTTTGGTGATTGGTGACAGAGTAGGCGCGCCCTGCCTCGTCCACGCGGGTGACGACCAGCATATGCTCGAAGTTGCCGCGGCTACCACTAAAGAGATAGAGAAAGTCGCCGGGCATGAGCGGGAAGGCCGTCCAACTGATCTCGTCGAGCGGACGCTTGTCCCGCCAAACTTCAAAACGCTCTTCCGGGAAAGTCTCCGCCAGACGGGCGCGGTTTTCATAAACATCAGGGTTGAGCAGCCAAAAATCATAGGGAATTACGTCTTGGCTCAGGATATGCGCGTCCTGTAAGATGGCAATGGAGAGCGGGCCACATATATTGCTGGGATGCCCGTAACCCTTCCCGTTGATCTCTTCGCCGCTTGCCTTGAGCGTAACATAATCTGTGGAGACGTAAGCGAGCGCCGCTGCGTGCAGTTGAGCTTGTTCCTCACCATTGAGTGGATTCCCGGTGATGAGCGTCGGGTCGATAAAGACCGGTGTAGGCGTGAGCGTCGCCTGCATGGAGAGGGGGATCCCGCCTGCAACGGGCGCTGTCGGGGTAGCGAATGATGTTTTAACGGGGGCCTGGGCGCTCACTTTTTCGGGGGCGAAAATCAACTCTTGCACGAGAGCAGGTTCAAATTCCGGGAGCGGCACGAGATCGGCCAGTAGAAAAAGCCCGCCCATGAGCAGTGCGCCGATCCCCATCCCGGCGAGAAGTCCCATTCCGATATCTTTCTTCTTTGAAGGCATATTCGCTGATTTTACCCGATGATCGTACGTAGTGTCATTGCGAAAGGGCAACCACAGGCGAAAATAGAACATGGTAAAATTTGGTCTCTTTTATCCTAAATTCAGGAGGTGTCTATATGAATGACTTTTTACATCAGCCCGGCTTTTTTGGCACAAGTGCAAATTTCGCAGCAGATTTTACATTGGTGATGATGGTCTTCATCGCGAGCCTGTTTACAGTGGGGACGGTGCTGGCGTTGAAAAAGAAATATGATACCCATCGCTGGGTGCAGACGACGGCGGCTGTGCTGAACGCGATCATGGTTTTGTGGATGATGATCCTGCCTTTTCGGGATTTCGTTGCGCCCGGTTTGCCAGAGCAGATCAGCGAACGTTTTTACGCGGTCACGACCCTGCACGCTTTTGTGGGTTTCTTTGGCCTGACCTTTGGTCTCTTTGTTACTTTGCGGGGTAACGGTTTGGTGCCAAAGGTGCTAAAATTCAAGAACTATAAACTCTTTATGCGGATTGCATATAGCCTGTATATGCTGACGACCGTTCTGGGCATTTGGGTTTATTTTGTTTGGTTTGTTGGGAATCCAAATCCGCCGACGTATTAATGAATCTTTCTCGAAATAATTCTCTAGCCCTGGCTGATCTGAAAAAAGACTGGATGCAAGCCGGGCTATTTTTTGTGTTCTTTATTGGGAGCATTTACCTTTTGCTGCACAACTTTTGGGATGTGGCTTATGCCCTGCGTTGGTTGGGCTTGGCGTCCGCTTTTGGGGTCTATCAACTTTGGGTTTTATGGCGTTCGTTATCTCTCAATCATCGTGAGGACGAAGATAATTTGCTGCCAAATCTCGGCTGGGCGAATGCCGTCTCCTTTGGGCGCGGTATCTTTATCGGGGCGTTGCTTGGTTTTCTCTTTTTACCCTGGGCAGAAGGTTGGCTGGCATGGCTGCCTTTCGCTTTTTATCTCCTCGCTGCGCTGAGCGATCTGCTCGACGGTTATCTGGCGCGGGTGACGAATCACGTCACGGAGTTGGGCACTGCCCTCGACATGAATAACGACTCGTGGGGCGTGCTGATTGTGACCCTGCTCGCCTTTTGGTATGGACAGGTGCCGATCTGGTATTTGCCTGTTGGTTTGGCGCGGTACATTTTCGTCTTTGGGCTTTGGTTGCGTGAGAAGATGGGCAAGCCAAATCACGAAATGCCTTTTAGTTTTCGGCGGCGTATCTTTGCCGGTGTGCAGATGGGTTTTATCGTCGCCATGCTGGCACCGCTTTACTCTCCGCCTGCGACGATTTTCGCGGCGACGCTTTTCTCCATTCCCTTTTTGATCGGTTTTCTCTATGACTGGTTTCTGGTCAGCGGGAAGATCAACCCGCTCAAGGGGGCATCGTTTTTCGATGGCATTCTCGCAAATAAAATACTCAAATCCATTCCCTTGCCTTTACGCCTTTCGCTGATCGTAGTTTTAGGGTATTTCCTTGCCACGCAAAACCTTCCCCTCGTTTGGATGCTGGTTTTTATACCGCTCATGCTTCTCCTCGCACTGGGTGTGCTGGGCAGGCTTGCTGCGATCTTGATCTTGATCTTTCTCGGGCTAGTCGTATCTGATGGCCCGCTGGATGGCCTTTATCCCGTACTCTTTATTTTGAGCACCACACTCTTTTTCACAGGCACAGGTGCGATCTCACTTTGGTCCCCCGAAGATTGGTTGATTTATAATCGGGCAGGGGAGTAACCGGATGTCAAAAAAACGCTTGTTCTCTTTTCTTTTATGGGCTATCGTCGCGCTTCTCTTCTGGTGGGCCTGGCGCGATATTACGCTTTTCGAGATTGTCGAGGCGCTTAGTCGCTTCACGCCATACTCCATTGGTGTTCTTCTTTTTGTAAACGCCCTTATTATCCTGCTTTTTAGCAGTCGTTGGTGGCTGATCATCCGCGCGCTAGGGTATCGTGTGCCCTATTTTGCGCTTACGAAATATCGCCTTGCCAGTTTCGGTGTCAGTTATTTCACGCCCGGTCCGCAATTTGGCGGGGAGCCTCTGCAGGTCTATTTTTTACAGGCGCGGCATCAGATCCCGACCGAGATGGCGGTGGCATCCGTCAGCCTCGATAAGATTCTCGAGATGTTGGCGAATTTTACATTTCTTGCACTGGGTATCCTGATCGTTGTTTGGCAGGGATTATTTTTCCAGGAAGGTTCGGTGATGCTGATCTTCGTTTCGGCGGGGATGGCAGGAATCCTGTTGGGATACCTTGTCCTTTTGTTGATCGGCAAAACGCCTCTCGCGTGGACCTTCGGCAGGCTTCCGCTAATTAAACGGGATCATGCCTCCCTGAGTGCGATCTGTCAAACGCTGCTGGACGCAGAGTCTCAGATCGGAGCGTTTTGCCGCCAAAAGCCGCGCACCATCCTCCTCTCGAGTTTCCTTTCCGCAATCATTTGGTTCGCCCTGTTGGGAGAATATGCGCTCGCGCTGCACTTTCTTGGTTTGGATACGAGCCTGCTGAATATTCTGGCGATCATCGTCTTTGCGCGGCTGGCATTCCTGACACCGCTGCCGGGCGGATTAGGCGCTCTGGAAGCCGGGCAAGTTTTTGCGATGCAGTCGCTGGGATTTGATTCCGTTCTGGGTGTTAGCATGAGTCTGTTCATTCGAGTGCGCGATTCGCTTTTCGGTCTGCTCGGATTATGGCTCGGAAGCGCTTATAATTTTAGCCATGAAAAAACGCCAAGCCCTTTACTTTGAAGCCCCGTATCAGGTTGCCGTACGCGAGGAGGAAATGCCAGCTTTGAAGCCTGAGCAAATTCTCGTGCGGACAACCCTCTCCGCCGTCAGCGCGGGGACGGAGATGCTCTTTTATCGCGGAGAGTTTCCACGCGAGATGGCGGTGGATGCGACGATTGCCTCGCTTGAAGAGCAGAATGATTATCCACTCAAGTATGGATACGCGGCGGTTGGCCTGGTCGATGAAGTTGGTGAAGGTGTTGATAATAAATGGTTGGGGAAACGCGTTTTTTCCTTTCAGCCACACCAGAGCCGATTTGTGGCTGGCACGGATGAACTTTTCCAGATTCCCGATAATATCCCGGACGAGGATGCTGTTTTTCTCCCAAATATGGAGACAGCGGTAAACTTGGTGATGGATAGTAATCCCCTCATTGGTGAGCGTGTGATCGTTTTTGGGCAGGGTATCATCGGTCTGTTGACAACGGCATTGCTGCGTCAGTTTCCGTTGGAAAAGTTGGTCGTTGTTGATCCCGTTCCTATGCGGCGAGAGGCAGCTCTCGCCCTTGGTGTGGACGCAGCTCTCGCGCCTGAAGATGTCGATGAGGATGATTTTGATCTTGCTATTGAGCTTTCGGGAAGAGCGAATGCTTTGAATATGGCTGTTGATAAAGTTGGTTATTCAGGCAGGGTCATCGTCGGCTCGTGGTATGGACGGAAACCCGTTTCGCTTGATCTTGGCGGGCGCTTTCATCGGGATCGTATCCATCTTATCAGTTCGCAGGTCAGTACCATTGCGCCACAATTCAGCGCGCGCTGGGACAAGGTTCGTCGCTTTGACGTAGTCTGGGAGATGTTGGGGCGGGTTAGGCCGAGTAAATGGGTCTCGTCGCGCATCCCCTTTGAGGAGGCAGAGCAAGCCTATGCCACGCTCGATACGCGTCCGCAGGATGTCCTGCAGGTCGTTTTTGAATATTAATGTCATTGCGCTTATTCGCAAAGACAAAAATGGAGGAACACCATGTACACAGTTGCTGTAAAACGCGATTTTGTTGCCCAGCATTTTTTGGTTGGAGGGGATTGGGGTGCAGAAAATGAACTTCACTCGCATCATTATGTAATCGAGTTGCAATTGGAAGGGGCGGAACTCGATCAACATGGCTATTTGGTCGACATTGTTGATATCGAAGAGAACCTGGACGCACTTGTAGCTGAATATCGCGATAAAACCTTGAACTCGCTTTTGCCTTTTGCGGGGTTGAATCCGTCCATTGAGCATTTTTCACGCATCCTTTGTGAAACCTTGAGCGAACGGATCTCTGCGCCAAATATTTCTGTGCTGACTGTCAAGCTCTGGGAAAATGATATTGCCTGGGCTTCCTATCGACTGGAGCGTTAATGCGCATTGGCTTGTTGATCTACGGAAGTCTGGACACCCTCAGCGGGGGCTATCTATATGATCGAAAGCTGGTGGAGCATTTGCGTAATGTGGGTGATGAGGTGGAAGTCGTTTCTCTGCCGTGGCGAAATTACGCCTTTCATCTGACTGATAATTTTTCCATTCCACTTTTGCGCCGCTTGAAGAGGGCTCGTTTCGAGGTCTTGTTACAGGATGAGTTGAATCACCCATCGCTTTTTCGATTCAATAAGACACTACGAAAAAGAGTGAGATATCCGATTGTTTCGATCGTTCATCATTTGCGCAGTAGTGAATTGCGTCCCGCGTGGCAGAATATACTGTACCGTATCCCGGAACGTGCTTATCTTGGCAGCGTGGACGGTTTTGTTTTCAACAGTGAAACGACGCGTGGTGTTGTAGAAAGAACCTTGGGGAGGTCTCGACCGCACGTGGTTGCTTACCCTGCAGGAGATCGCCTGAATCCAGAAATTTATGATTCTGATATTGCTACCCGTGCTCGTCAAAATGAAGTTTTCAAGATCGTGTTTTTGGGAAGTGTTATTTCGCGTAAAAATTTGCATACCTTGCTCAATGCACTTGCTCTAATTCAAGAAAACTGGTCTTTGAACGTGATCGGCAATCTGGATGTGGAGCCCGCTTATGTAAAGCGCATTCAAGAGCAAGTGGTGCAATTGAGTTTGGGTGAGAAAGTTAGTTTTGCCGGTGCATTGAACGATGGGCCGCTTAAAGCTGCCTTGAAAGAAAGTCATCTCCTGGCATTGCCCTCCTCCTATGAGGGTTTTGGAATCGCCTACCTTGAGGGGATGGGGTATGGCTTGCCAGCCATTGGTAGTACCGATGGTGCCGCACATGAGATCATTACCCATGGTGAAGATGGTTTTCTGGTAGGCCCTAATGATGTCGAAATGCTATCCGCCCACATCCGTGAGTTGATGTCTGATCGTAAGAAGCTTTTACGAATGAGTTTTGCCGCTCGAGAGCGATACCTTGCTCATCCTACCTGGCGCGATAACGCCAGGAAAACACGAGAATTTTTAGCGCGCTTACGTGATAGAAGGTTATGAGCAATTATTCGGATTTCCCCCGTTACCTCGCCTCCAAAAAGACCGTCGATGACCGTGCTCTTAATCAACGCGTTTGGGATGCTCTTGCTGAATCTCTCGATACTTATGAAGATGTCGAAATCCTTGAGATCGGCGGTGGCATCGGGACGATGATAGAGCGCCTGCTCGAACAAGGTGTTCTTCAGCACGCCCGCTATACGCTGCTTGATGAGCAGCCGGAGAATATCGCCGAAGCCCGTGAGCGCTTACCAAAGTGGGCTAATAAGCATAACTTCGAAGTCCGCTGGGAAGGCGAAACCCTTGTCTTGTGGAAGATGGGTAATCAGACCAAAGTCGATTTTCTTGCTGAAGATCTTTTTAATTTTCTCGCACGACGAAAGCCGGAACAAAAATATAATCTTCTCATTGCTCATGCTTTCCTTGATCTAGTTGACGTCCCCGCCACGCTGCCGCAGCTTTTTGAGAGCATCCGCCCCGAGGGGAATTTTTACTTTACGATCAACTTCGATGGTGAGACCATTTTCGAGCCAGTCGTCCCCGATGATGTCGAGATCATGGCGGCCTATCACCGCACAATGGATGAGCGCGTTATTAGTGGCAAGCTTTCTGGGGACAGCCGCGCGGGTCGGCATCTCTTCACACATTTGCGCGAGGCGGGCGGGCAAATTCTTGAAGCGGGTAGTTCTGATTGGGTCGTTTTCGGCGACGAGAGCGGCTATCCCGCCGACGAAGCCTACTTTCTGCACTTTATCGTGGATACCGTTCGGGGCGCGTTGGACGGGGAAATTTCCTCTCACCAAATCAAAAACTGGGCGAGCGCGCGTCATGCCCAAATCGAGAGCGGCACGCTGGTTTACATTGCTCACCAACTCGACTTTTTCGGGAGCGTCTCTTGAAAGTTACTGTCAATGTCGCTATGACCCTCGATGGCAAGATTGACAACATTGCGCGTCAGGGTGCCAAGATCTCATCCAATGCAGATTGGGAGCGCGTGGATCGAATGCGTGCAGCGCACGATGCCATCCTGGTCGGTGGAAATACGCTGTTGGCGGAAGATCCGCGCCTGACGGTCAAGTCCGAAAAACTGCGCGCAGACCGCGTCGCACGTGGACTTACACCTGATCCCGCCAAAGTGGGTGTTGTTTCGCAGTCGGCATTAACCGCCAATTCCCGTTTCGTGAACGATGGCGACAGCGAAGTCTTTATTTTAACCACCGAACGAACTTTGCCTGAGCAACTTGCCCTTCTTCGAGATGCTGGAACAAAAGTTTTTGTGGTTGGTGAAAAGCGCGTTGACCTAGTGGCTGCTTTTAGTCTGCTCGAAGAGCACGGCATTAAAACCGTGATGGTTGAAGGCGGCGGTGGGACGATCGCTGCCTTGCTCTCTGTTGGGTTGGTGGATGAGATCCGTGCCTATATTGCCCCGTTGATCTTTGGCGGCGCAACGGCGCCCACCCTTGCTGATGGGGAAGGTTTTCTGGCTGGAGTAAAGCTGGCTTTACAAGACTTGGAAAAACTGGAAGATGGCGGAATTTTAATAAGATACAAGATATTGAAGTGAACAGCTTTTTGGCTCTTCTGCATCGTGTATAATCTGCACAACTTACCATAAAAGGAGATGCCATGCAGTCAAAAGTTGTCGTTCAGGGGAAGGTAGAGAAAAAAAGCAATAAGAAATATAAGATCAAAAAGCAGAAAAAAGACGAAGTCGATATTGAGATCGATATCGAGGAAGAGGGCAATTACGAAGTTGAGAAACTGAGCATTGACGGATTACCCGCTGAGTTCGATGGACAGCCAATCACTTGGTTGAATAATTTTGCGATCAAGAAATCCGGGAGCTATATCAACCAGCGTTATAAAGTCAAAATTCCTGGCATTGGGGGGAAGCAAGTAGTCATTTTGGACAATAACAGCCACGGCGTTCCCTACCTTTACACTGGGCCGATCGAAGATGATACGATCGAGATGTCTGATGGAGACCCGGGGATCGGCACGATATAGCTTTGTAACTAATTCTCAGTTGCGTATTTTATTGCGCGGCGCCACGGCACATTTTCTATAAAGATTCGCTGTGCTTTGATCGATTGAAGTTTTGAGACCTGTTCGTCCAATAGTTCGTTTGCGTTTTCTAAAACAACATGGGCGCGTGGGTCTCTCTTTTTTCTCATGGCAGAGTAGAGGGCGTAATAGACTCGCAAAGGTTCCTCTGCACCTTCAAAACGTTTGTCTTTTTCCATATGGCTAAAAATATATTCAGCCTCTTCTTGGGCTTTGTCCTGGTCATTAGTTTCTGAATACGCCTGTGTCAAGCCTGCGCGTGCTTCGATGAGCAATCCCGGGGCGCTGCCTTCATTGCGTAGCTCGATGCACCGGTCAAAGGCATAGGTTGCATCCTTAGGGTTTTCGTTGAGTAGAAGCGCGTGTCCCAAATAGAAATATGTCCAAGCTTGTGCGACACGATCTTCTACGGTAGCAGAAAAAACTATTGCCTTTTGCGCCCAACTTAGTGCATCGCTCGCCAATTCTTGCCCAATTGCAGATGCGCTTAGATTGACGTAGGTATACATTTCTTCAAGATGATGCCCTAAAGCACGCGTGATCCCCAGCGAGCGTTCATAATAATTCATTGCCGCGCGATAATCGCCCAGGATGCTTGATAGCCATCCCAGATTTGCGAGCGCGATCCCTTTACCTGCCTGATTTCCTTGCTCCTGAAATACAGAAAGCGCCTGAGTGATATATTCGCGGGCCACATGATAATCGCCTTGAGATACCCCAACTGAGATCGACAAGTTATTCAATATCTTGGCTTCAAGGTTGCGGTCTTTCACTTCGCGGGCAGCGATCAATGCTTTTTCATGATGTTGGTGTGCTGTTGTTGGATCTTCTAAGTCAAGGAGGATTAGCCCAAGCGCAGTTAGGGCGTGAGCTTCGCCGCGCAAGTCTTTAATTTTTCGTGCGTAGGCAACTCCCTCTTCCGCATATTGACGCGCTTTTGTTAGTTCACCAGTATGGGAGAGTGCGTCTGGCAGGACGACGTAGACAAGCATCAAGATTTCGTCATCTCGTACTTTTTCTGCTAATTCCCGTGCTTTTTCCGCGTATTTCGCCGAATTTTTGAAGTCCCGTGAAGTAGAAAGGCGATATGCCTGGCGGACAAAGGTATGTGCCAGCAAAGTATTGTCATCTAACTCCCGAGCGCGTAATTCCATCTGCTCGAGGTCTTTTTCTTGTGCAGTGGAATCGCTGAGGTTGTAATAGCATTCCACGCGTTTGAGACGTAAATCAAATTCGGATTGATGCTCATTGTTGGGCAGTATTGCTAAAGCACGGGAGAAGAAGTCGATAGCCTGCCTGTTTTGGTAAGCGTTTTTTGCCAGATCTCCAGCGAGTGTTAAATAGCGAAACGCTTCTTCTCTTAGCCCCCCTCTTTCAGCATGATAAGCCAGCTCACCATAATAGAGTTTTAGGTCTTCGCTGTACACTTCCTGAATCGCATCAAAAGCTAGTTTGTGTAAGCGTCGTTGGCGCACTTCCAGTTGCATGGAATAAGCAGCGTCACGGAGCAGGGCGTGTGAAAAGATATATTCGATTTCATTTAGATTTGCCCAAATCTTTGCTTGCTCGGCTGCATAAACGTAGCCGGGTAAATTCTCCAATTGAGATCGTAACATTTCAACCAAAATGTCCACCACAAATTCGCGACCAAGCACCGAGGCGGTCTGGACAGTTTCCCGGACTTTTTGGGTCAAGCGGTCGAGACGCGCGATCAGTACAGCGTGAACATCAAGAGGAATGGAGTTGATTGCTTTTTCTTCAGCAGAATATTCCTTATCAGCATTGAGGGTGAGCAGCTTTTCTTCCGAGAGATAGTGCAATATCTGTTCAGCAAAAAAAGGATTGCCTTCAGCGCGTTCGTTGAGTAAGTTGCCCAATTGGGTTGAGATCGATCTCCCGAGAATGTCTTTTGCCAGGGCATGAATGCTAATATGTGATAGTTTTCCAAGCACAAGATGGTGTGTGGTGCTTTCATCTGAAAGGGGGGATTCTTTTTCAGGTCGTTGTGTAGCGATGATTGCGATTGGATATTCTTTTTCATCATCGGCACGGAGTAAGCGCATGAAGTATTCAAAAAAGGCAACGCTGTCTTCATCGAGCCAATGAGCATCTTCCAGAAAGAGCACAAGGGGTTGCTGCAAGCTTTCTGCGCGTAGCAGAGCACTTAGGGCAATGAGTGTGTTCTCGTAGCGGGCTTTTGCATCCAGGGTTTCGTAGAGCGAATCGGGATGGGTTAGGCCGATTAAGGCTGCCAGGACCGAACCAGTGCGGCTTAACTCGGAAGCAAGTTCCGGGTGAGGGGTGGATGCGGCAAGTTCATCCAGATTGTGCATAAAGGTGTCCCAGTTGTTTGCTTTTGATTCGCTTTCGATCACTTCGAAACGTCTTCTCAACCAAGCATAAAAAGGATTGAAAGCTGTGCGAACGAGTTCTTCAGTTTGAAAACGAATCCATTGAGTTGGAAAATTTTTGAAATAATCTGAGTCTTGGAATGTGTGCACAAGGCGACTTTTGCCGATGCCGGCTTCGCCAGCGATAAGCATTAATCCGGCGCTTTTGCCCTTGCGAATGGGGTCTAGGAAACTGGCGAGTGTTTTGCTTTCATTTTCTCGCCCGACAAACTCGCTATCGTAAAAAGTTTGCGTTTCTGTTTTTTTGCCAAGCAATTGATATGTGCGTTGTTTTTTTGCAAAACCTTTAATGGCGTAATTGCCAAGATATTTTACGTTGAAGTTTTTTTCAGCACGGCGAGCGATTTCTTCATCGAGCCAGAATTCACCTTCGTTGGCGTAGGTCATCAGGCGAGCAGCGAGTGTGATGCCCCACCCGTATGCGGTGTAATCTTCGCGCAAAGAAGTGCCCATAAAGCCTGCGTAAGCGGTACGATAGGTGATGCCCGCGCGCAGGTTAAGTTTTGCTCGCCTTGCCAGCTCTGTTACAAAACCTAGCGCTCGCTCCACATCGTGTTCACGAGCGATAGGTGCGCCCCAAAGCATCAGAAGGTTGAAGCCCTTGTCGCCAAGTTCTGGGCGCAAGAAGAAGCCACCATATTCTTCTTGCAAGCTGTACACCGTTTCCATAAAGGGCTTCATTAACTCTTCGTCGGAGATGTTGATGGGTATGTCGATAAAGAGGTTGATGACATGGCGAAACTCTCCAATGAAAGGCTGGAGCAAGAGATCTTCTGAGAAGAATAAGTTCATGGGAGCGAGATCGGGGACAGGTTCGTTGACCGCTTTTGGTTCAGGGAGCGAAACAAGGGTCTTTTCGATGCGAAAAGCGCTGGCGATCTTCTGTGTCTCTACTATGTCATTGATCCGTTCGAAGGCAAGTGGGTCAGCGAAGATCTCCCCGGGTGCCGCACGTTCCTCTGCGAAGATCGCGCGATTAATGCTGTCTCCGCGCATCCAGTATGTAAGATGTTTGCCCGTTTTGGATTTGAACATCTGCCAGCGTGTCTCGCCATAGCCCATCCCGGCTTTGATGGATATGGGGAAATCCCCGAACCTGGTTTTATATTTCGGATGTGAGCGGACGTGCTCTTGCATTGTGACCAATGCTGATAGGCAGCGTCTCGTCTCCAGACCGGGAATTTGCTCGTCGGGAAAGAAGGCGTTGAACGCATCCCCGGCATAGCCGATCACGAAGCCGCCCTGTTCGTAAACTGCATTGACGAGCGGCTCAAAGACCAGACGCATCAGTTCGGCTAAAGTTTCTGCTCCGGGTTGACCGTGAGACGAGAGCGTGTCGACCATCTTTGAAAATCCCGCAAGGTCAACAAAGATCGCGGCACCGTAACAGGTGCCACGCAATTCATCGGCTTTGTATTTTTTAATGATGAAATTCGGGACAAGGCGACGAACGGTCTGCATAGTTACTCTCCCAAGATTGCTGCCAGTTTTTTCAGATGAGCTTGATCGTTTTTAAGAAATTCAGTGTTATCCGCGCTGTGGCACCCCAGAGCAATTCTCCATCGTAGGGATGATAGGCAATGGTGGGGTGATGTGCTTTCGGATGCTGAAATTGCCAATAATTGCGCGGGTTTGCCAGCCAATTCAGCGGCATGGTAAAGACCCGCCCAACTTCAATAGTGGAAACCAAAAAGGAATAGGGGAAAGGGAAAACGCCAACAACGGGCGTGATCTCGTAATGCGTTACAGTGACGACTTCGTTGACACGCCCAAGTACTTTCACGTCTTGCGGTTTGAGCCCGATCTCTTCTTCGGCTTCGCGCAGCGCAGTTCTCTCGGGCGTCTCATCCTCTGCGTCGCATTGCCCGCCGGGAAAGGAGACTTGTCCGCTGTGGTCGTTGAGCGTGTCGGTGCGGCGCGTATAAAGCAGATGCCACTCGCCCTGAAAGAAGGTCAGCGGGATGAGTACCGCAGCGCATTTTAGCGATTTTTTTTCTCCCTCGGCAGGACGCCCAATATAACCATCTGTTGCAGGGAGATCATTTTGGTGATAGCTGCGTCGTAAACGCGTGGCGATCTGGGCTTGCGTGATGGCTTCGATCTTAATTCTCTCCTCGAACGGGACTGCCGCAATAAAGACATTCTGCAGTGTTCCGGTCTGCCCATTCGACCTCGTCAGAGCGTAGGGGGGCACCACAACCGGGGCAATGTGTGGGCAGGCTTGGGCGAGATGCGGTGCTGGGCGGCGCTTCACCAGCAGGAAGTTTTTCTGCTAAAAGTGCAGCGATCTCATCTGCTTCAGTTTTATAGCCCAGTTCGTTGAGTTCGCCTACGGCGCGCTGCCCGAAGCGCTGGAGCGGCTCCCATTGATGATGTGCAGCGATGGCGATTAAACCTTTTTTGAGATGCGGCATCCCTTTTTCGGGGTTTTTGGCGAGGAAATAGGCGCGTCCTGCGCGGAGATGAAAATGGGGTGCGCGGGGGATGCGGCGGGCGTCGGCGCGGCGGGCGATCTCTTCAAAGGCAACTGCCGCCTCTGCGTGGTGACCAGCATCCATCAGTTCGTTTGCGCGGCGCAGTTCTGGCGGTACGCGTGGTGGCCCTGGTCGCCGAAATGGACGGCGGAGCGGTCTGCCTCGTCTTCTCATCGCTTTCTCCTATTCTGCACGACGGAATTCGATCAATTCCATCGTTTCATCGAGCGCAATGGGGAAAGTCATCCCTTGTGCCTCTACGCTGACTTCTGTGATCTCCATCTTGACCATGCCGATATAGGGCTCAAACCAATGCGTGGAGTTGATGTACAGAACACTATCCACTGTCATTAGGCCCATGTCGAGTTTGATATCCATGGTCATTTCGCGGGTGACTTTGATGGCGTTCGTATAGGTGCCTGCCTCGACGGTGATGCTTTCACCGGTCGCGAGGATTTGCCAGTTCATGATGGCGGGAGAATCTTGGATCAAGACAGTGATCGATTCGCCTTCGTCTTCAACGGTGATCTCGCCGTTCATGACATATTCTGACGTCCAGGCGGTGGTCCAGTTATCAGCAATAAAGGTTGCTTCAGCAGGGGCGATATAACCGGCGACATATTCCATATTCATGGCGCCATCGACCATATTGTCAACCAGTGAGCCAAGAGTAGCAGTGGGGTAGTTCTTGATCGCCCCGGCCTCGCATTCTGCTGTGGATTGCGAAGTGATGCCCGTTGTCAGATTGAGCATGTCGATGGTGGCGATATTGCCCTCAACGCTGGCGACAGTGATGCCGGTTTGCGCAGGTCCTTCAGGACTGCTGCTTCTGTATACCATCTGTTGTCCGGGAATAAGCGGATAGAGAATATTGTTGCAGGGGCCATCATATGCTGCAGCAGGTGGCGCGGCAGCTTCCTCGGATGTGGTTTCTTCTGGCTCTTCCATCGCTTCAGGGGCGGGGGCTTCTTCTTCGGGTGTTTGGTTATCAGCGATCGACGATGCGAAATTGCACGCCAGGGAAAAGGTGAGCGCGGCAGCAAGTGTTAGCAGTAGTGTTTTCTTATTCATCAATTTCCTCCTGATCGGATGATGTCTCTGTTCTTTCCTTATCAATCTCAACGCGCCGCCCGAAGACCAAAAATCCGGTATGAGCGATCATGCGGTCAGTAGGGCGTAGACGCGCAGGTTGGGGTTTGAAATAGCGCAGCAGGATCTCGCAGGCTTCGACAAAGGCGAAGTTATGTTGATTCAAGGTTAGCAGGAGATTTTGTACCTGATTGAAAGTCGGTACCAGGCTGGCGAAAAATCCGCCGGGGCGAATGGCGGCGCGAGCTTGTGGGACATAGTCGTGGGGAGCCTGGACATCCAGAAAGACCATATCCACATCTTCTTCGTCAAAGCCCTTTTCAATATCACGCATTTTGAAATCCACGCGCTCAGAAAGACCGAGTCGGCGTAGATTTTTTTTGGCGAGCTTTTGCATCGGTTCGCGCACTTCGTAGGAGTAGATCTTTCCGGTATCTCCAACGGAATACGCTAGGGCTGTGGTCATTGATCCTGAACCGGTACCCGCTTCAATCACGCGCGATCCGGGCCCAACTCCTGTTGTCTGGAAGATGAACCCAATATCCTTTGGATACAAGATTTGCGTGTTGCGCGGCATCTCCCGTAATACATCTGCCAGCGAGGGTTGAAAAACATAAAAGGGATTGCCTGTGTGGCTGCGGAGCTTTGTCCCCCAGGGTTTGCCAATGATCTCGTCATGCTTCAAAATACCGCGATGGGTGTGGAAGTCCATACCGGCCTTGAGCGTGATGATGTAGTGCTTGTGGCGCTGCCCGACAAGCAGGACAAGGTCCTTGTCTTGAATGTGAGTTGTGTGTAAGTTCCAGGTCATTTTTCTATCTTACCACGATGCCAAGCCAGAGTTGATAGAGACCAAAAACGGACAGAGCAATGGACGCAAAAAGCAGCAGCCCGCGCCGAAGACGCTCTCCAATTTGGCTTGCCACGCCCACGAGAACAATGAGCGTGAGATTCAGCGAGATCATTGTCCCATAAAACGCGACAATGAATCCGATCCCGTTTGAGGGGCTTTCTGCCCACCCCTTAAGTAAAAGTGGACCGCTTACCAGGCTCCAGAAAATATAAGGTCCCGGACTGACAAGGTTCATCGTCGCGGCCTTTAGTAGGCTTTGATCGGAGGACTTTTGTCCGGCGTTGGGGTCGAAGTTGCGCCACTGCTGAAAGGAGGACCACGCCAGATAAAGGATAAAAAGCCCGCCTGCAATATAGAGGCCGCGCTGTAAAGATTCAGGCATTTGTTTGAGTACAAAAACTGCCAGGATAATAATGGGGCCATCACTGACGAGTGGGGCGAAGGCAGCGATCAAGGTCTTGCGCCAGCCATTTGCAAGCGTTTGCGTGATGAGATAGGTTTGAAAAGGGCCCGGTTGTGCGCCAGCGGCAACACCCAGCGTGAGGCCCTGCAGAATATAAGCGAGCATTATGACTCCTTTGATGAAATCTGGCTATTTATAGAGCGTTTTCTGGAAAAGAGCAAGCCATAGCAAAGAATCTGTTGCTCTCGGCGTAAACTTGACTTAAAGACTCTTTTTTTGTATACTAATGATTGTTACCCGATAATCTGCATATTTGGGTAATTTGTCTTTAGGGTGTTTATTCTGTACAATCAGCATATCCTTATTCAATATGAGAGAGAGCTATGAATTCTATTGAAATCAGTCATTTAAAACGAGTTTACCGCGCCACGATTGGTGTAATCCGTCGTTCTGTAAAAGAAGTTGTTGCCGTTGAAGATATTTCCTTTGACATCAAAGAGGGTGAATTATTTGGCTTGCTCGGGCCGAACGGTGCCGGGAAGACGACCACGGTCAAAGTTTTGGCAACCTTGCTGATCCCCGATGCTGGTACGGTACGTGTCAAGGGCTTGGATATCGTTAAGGATGCCAACGAAGTTCGTAAGCATATCGGTTTTATCTTTGGCGGCGAACGCGGGCTTTATTGGCGGCTTTCCGCGATTGATAATTTGCGCTATTTTGCGAGTCTCTATCATGTTGACCCGGATATCTCGAAAAAGCGGATCCCGTATCTAATGGATTTGGTCGGCTTGAATGGACGTGGGGATGAAAAGGTGCAGGGTTATTCACGCGGAATGAAACAGCGTCTGCATGTTGCTCGCACTTTGCTGCATGACCCCGATATTCTCTTCCTCGATGAGCCGACCATCGGGCTTGATCCCGTCGGTGCGCGCGAGTTCCGTGAAGTGATCCGCAATTTGCAATCGGAGAAGAAGACCATTTTGCTTACGACACACTATATGTTTGAAGCCGATTCGCTTTGTGAGCGAATTGCTGTGATTGATAAAGGCAAGATCGTCGCGCTGGATACGCCGTCTGCACTGAAGGAGCATGTCAGCGATCTCTCTGTTGTAGAGGTGGAAACCTTTGGCGTTCCTGAAAAAGTGGTTGAAGATATCCGTAACCTCGCCTTTGTGGATGCGTTGTCTGTCGACGAGCACGGCCAACGTCAACGTTTGCTTGTTCAAACTTCCCTCGGCGCTGAAGCTGTCCCGGACGTGATGTCCGCGTTGGACGGCATGCGTGTCGGGCGTGTTACCGTGCGCGAACCAACCCTTGAAGATGCCTACGTCCGCTTGGTAGGAGGCAAAGTATGAACTTCAAAAACCTTTTTGTCTATTGGCGCACGGTCTTGACGGTGGCAGAGATCACTCTGCGCCACCAATGGAACGATAGCTTCATCCTTTTTGCGATCCTTGTCCAGCCGATGATCATCGCTGTGCTCGCGCTCTTCATGCTGCGTGGTTTGGGTGGCGACTATGCCATGTTCGTTGTCGTTGGTAGCGGTCTGACGGGTTTGTGGAGCAGCCTGCTTTTCATTTCAGGTAATAGTATCAATGCCGAACGCTGGCAGGGCACACTCGAATCTTTGGTTGCCATTCCAACGCCCTTTGAAGTGATCATTTTTGGAAAAAACTTGGCAAATGTGGTGCAGTCGCTGATCTCCATGACCTCTTCCTATTTGTTGGCAGCCCTTCTTTTTGGGTACACCCTAAAAATGGTCGAGCCGCTCCTTTTCATAGGCTCTGTGCTCTTGAGCGTTTTTGCTTTCATCAGCTTTGGTTTGGTGATCGCGCCGCTTTTCATCATGTATCGCGGCATCCAGCAATGGCAAAACGCGATGGAATTCCCCGTCTACATATTGGCGGGCTTCCTCTTTCCAATTGCCCTCTTGCCCGGCTGGACGACGCCGATCAGTTATATTCTGCCCCCATATTGGGCAGCACGCGCTCTGCACGAAACATCTACGGGAGCGGGTGATGCAGAAAAGGTAATGATGGCTTGGGGAATGATGTTGATCTTCAGCGTCATCGACCTTTTCATTGCCAGCAAGCTCTTCAAGGTGATGCTTTATAAGGCCCGCGTGGATGCGACCCTGGAAACGGAGTAGAGAATGAGAGTGATCGCAAATAATGTACGACTTTTCTGGCGCGGCACGCTGCTTTCCTACGTGGCCCTTTTTGCCTGGTTGCGCCCGACGACTTATATGGCATCCAAGATATTGATGCCCCTCGCGCAGATTCTCTTCTTTACCTTTTTGGGGACATATGCGACAGGCGGCTCGAACGTGGACTTTTACGTGATCGGCAACGCCATACAGATCACCGCCGTAAGCGGCATCTTCGGCGTGACGATGAGCATCGGTGGCGACCGATGGAACGGTACGCTCCCTTATCTTTTTGGCACCCTAGCCAATCGTCTGATGATGTTCTTTGGGCGCGCCTTCATGCACATCATCGACGGGGCTTTGGGTGTCGTCATCGCGTTGGGATGGGGCGCACTGCTCTTTGGCGTGGACTTCTCACAGACAAATATGTCGGCACTGGGCTTGACCATCCTCGTCACAACCATTAGCACCTGTGGACTTGGGTTGCTGATGGGCTGTTTGAGCCTGATCACGGCGAATGTGATGTTTGTGAACAATACCGTCTACTTTCTGTTACTGATCTTTTCTGGAGCGAATGTCGCTTTGGATACGCTTCCGAACTGGATGCAGGCTTTCTCACAGATCTTGCCGCTTACGCGTGGGATCGCCTCGGCACGGATTTTGATCGCAGGTGGCAGTTTTGCAGAAGTGACACCTTTATTAACGAGCGAGATCGGAATCGGCTTGATCTACGGTTGGTTGGGTTATATGCTTTTTAAATGGTTTGAATTTCAGGCAAAACGCAAAGGTTCTTTGGAAACCGTTTAGCCTGGAAGAATATTTGGAGAATAATGAATAACATCTTTACGAACGCAAAAAAAGTCTACAACGAGTATCCATCTGCCTTCTGGACCTATAACATTATTGTTTTTATAGATCGCCTGGGTGGTTTTATGCTCTATCCTTTTTTTGCGCTCTATCTCACGCAAAGATTCGAGATTGGGATGTCCACAGTTGGGATCCTTTTCGCGATCTTTTCCGTGTCAGGTTTTATCGGCAGTGCTCTTGGCGGCGCGCTTACAGATCGTATGGGAAGAAAAGGCGTCATCATTGCAAGCCTTGTTTTATCATCCGGCAGCGCATTGGGTATGGGGTTCGCGCCATCACTTGAGTTTTTTGTCGCTGTTACGGTCATCGTCGGGACACTCTCCAGCATTGGCGGACCTGCGCATGAAGCAGTTGTGGCTGATCTGCTCCCGGAAGAAAAACGTGCTGAAGGCTATGGCATCATCCGCGTGGTCTTCAACATCGCGGTTATCATTGCCCCGCCGATTGCAGGTTTGTTGATCGCAAATTCCTACTTGACCCTCTTTATTGTAGATGCTGTCATTAGTTTGATTGCTGCGGCAATTGTGCTTATTGCCTTACCCGAGACGAAACCGCAAGGCGATCCAAACGCCAAGCCTGAAACCATGCAGCAGACCTTCAAGGGGTACGGTCGCGTTTTTAGGGATACTCCTTTCGTTCTTTTTGTTGGGGTAACCATCATGATGACTCTCGTCTATATGAATATGAATTCAACCTTGGGCGTCTTCTTGCGTGATTATCGTGGCTTAGCTGAAATTGGTTATGGGACTCTGCTCAGCATTAATGCCATCATTGTTGTGGCCTTCCAGTTCTGGCTGACTCGTCGTTTAGAGAAGCAGAAACCCCTCCTGATGATGGCGTTGGGCACCCTCCTGTATGCGATTGGTTTTGCCATGTACGCCTTCACCGGTGGTTTCGCGCTTTTCGTCTCTGCTATGCTGGTCATCACTGTTGGTGAGATGGTCGTGGCACCCTTCCAGCAATCGTTGGTGGCGAGTTTTGCCCCCGAAGATATGCGCGGGCGTTATATGGCGGTTTCTGGCCTGACCTGGGGGATCGCTTTTGCGATCGGCCCTTATTTTGCTGGTCTGATCCTGGATAGTCCAAATCCGAGCATGCTCTGGATCGTCAGTGGTGCGATCGGCTTGATGGCAACACTTGGATTTGTTATCCTTCACAGGATGCACAATCCCGTTGCCAGCGTGGCTGAGCCCGCTGCTCCAAATTAATATTATTTTGAAGAAAATAATTGCTCTGGTTTTTTAAAAAAATCAGGGCAATTTTCTTATTAAAACAGATGTGGGAAGAACTTTGCGGTAAGATATACGCAAGGAGAAAAAAGATGACAAAACACCTTGTGGTTGTTGCCGGAAATATCGGTGTTGGAAAAACATCACTAACGGAACGGATGGGAGATCGCCTTGGCTGGCGCACCGATTTTGAATCAGTCGCTGATAATCCTTATCTTTCAGAGTTCTATGATGATATGCGAAAGTGGTCTTTTCATTTGCAGGTCTTCTTTTTGGGGCATCGCGCCGAGCAATATCTTGAAGCTGCCAACGATCCTCGCTCTGCAATTTTGGATCGCAGCATTTTTGAAGATAATTATATTTTTGCGCGTGCTCTTCACCATTTGAATAATATCAACGAGCGGGATTATCAATCCTATCGCCGTCTTTTTGGCCTCGTTGTGGAGGGTTTACCACGCCCGGATCTGCTGGTTTATCTCAAAGCTCCTGTGGATGTTTTGCTGGAACGCATCGAAAAGCGTGCGCGTGGTATGGAGACGGGGATCACCGCCGATTATCTCTCGTTGCTCGATTCATTCTATGACGAGTGGCTTGCTCACTTCGACCTCTGCCCGGTGCTGACGATCCGCACCGATGACCTCGACTACGTCAACCAGCCCAAAGCGCTGGAGATCGTGACGGATCGTATTCGCCAGAAATTGGCGGGCAAGGATGTCGTTGATCTGCGCGGACAGGAAAAATGACCCTTAAAAAGATACTTAAGGAACTCGAAGAAGCAGGTACGGCACAAAATCGAAAGGTCTATGCGCGGCACGGAGTGGGGACGCAGATGTTCGGGGTCAGTTTTAAGTTTCTTCGCCAGAAGCAAAAAGAATACAAGGGCGAACACGAACTTGCGTTGAAATTGTGGGAGACCGGCTATCATGAAGCGCGTCTTCTGGCGGCGATGATCGCTGATCCAAAAAAAGTGGATATGGAGACCGCTGAAAGCTGGGCGCAGGATTTGGGCAATTATGTCCAATGCGATGAATTCTCCAGCCTGATCGCGCGGACAGCTTTCGCGAAGGAAAAGATGGAAGTGTGGACTCTTTCTGACGATGAGTGGATCGGTCGTGCAGGCTGGCATCTCTTGGCGCATATTGCACAGAATGATAAGGAATTGCCGGATGAATATTTCCTTGCTTATTTGGCGCAAATTGAGAGGGAGATCCATACCCGTAAGAACCGCACTCGTGACGGGATGAATAATGCCTTGATCGCTATTGGTATTCGCAACCCACTTCTGACAACGCGTGCAATGGAAAGCGCTGAGAAGATCGGCGCAGTGGAAGTCGATCATGGGCAGACAAGCTGTAAGACACCGGATGCGACTGGCTATTCGAGAAGACTTTGGCTTATCGTGAGAAGAAAGCCAGGAAGAAATAACCATCATGTCATTGCGAAAGGCTGAGCGAAGCTCAGTTCAGTGAAGCAATCTCAAGATATTCAGAGACTGCTTCGCTTCGCTCGTAGTGACACAATATTTTTTGAGTAAAAGAGGTATTATGCTAAATAATTTGAAAAAACTCTCGCGTTCCTTTGGCTTACATCCCCTTGTTGGATTTGGTATGTTCGCAGTCGATATGATGCTTTTTGGCGGCGAAGTAATTACCGCTGAATTGATCTGGCCCCTCACTGTCGGTGTTGGCGTTGCCTTGACCATTCCCAGTATTCTGATCCAGCGCCATAGCTTCAAAGATAGTTGGGGCGCCGCAATCGGGAAAGGTCTTCTTGTTGGCGTTCTGACGGGGATCCCGACACCGCTCCCTGCCCTTGTGCCCCTTCTGGGTGGTACGATCGGGACGATGCAGATGATTGGCGAGAAAGAAGAGCGCAAGATGATCGAAGGTGAGGTGGTCGAAGAACCACCTTTACTGGAAGGTGAGGTGACAGAGGAGTGATGAAAACGGGAAAGAACGCTGCCAGAGTCGAGTTATAAGCCTGGGGTTTAAAAATGGAAATAACCGAAATTGAATTATGGACCCTAAATATACTTAGCCGAGTGGAGAGAGGTCAGCCAGTTGAAGATTCAATAGTAGAACTTAAATCTGGCTGGATAAATCCAGAAAAGGCAGCTCGACGAATTGCGGGGCATGCCAATTCCGCAAAAGGGTCGCCAATTCTATGGCTAATTGGTGTTGATGAGAAAAATGGAATTATCGGGGTTTCACAGGAAGAATTCTCTAATTGGTTTAGTAGAGTAAGGGCGCAATTTGATGGTCCTGTACCTTCGGTAACTGATGTTTGTGTTACGCACAATGAAAAAACTTGTATAGCCTTAGTATTTAGAACTGAAATGGCTCCATTTGTGGTTAAGAATCCAAAATATGGGCTTTCAGGCGGCGGGCCTGTTGAATGGGAAGTTCCTTGGAGGGAGGGTACTGCTACCAGAACAGCTAAGCGCTTAGATTTATTAAGGATTTTATTGTCAGTATCTAGTATCCCGAAAATTGAAATAACTGGTGGATTGTTGGATGCTAAGATGGAAGAAGGGAAGTTACACTGGCGTTTTCGTCTGTTTCTATATATTGAGCCAATATCTAATGAGCAGATAGTGATTCCGTTTCATAGGTGTAAAGGAGAATTGTCTTTTGATACTGTCGAGGAATTACATAGGATCGATTACATTGATCTTGAGCCCGAAGTTTGGGGAGTGGACGTCAGGAGCAAGAAGTCCCCTCATGTGTTGCTAGATCAAGTAATAACCTATAAATCTAAAACGATAGATAATTCTCATGATGAGTTGTTTATAAATGGTCCTGGTAAATGTTTCTTGAATGGTTCCTGTAGAACTAACATGATAGATTTAAAGCAATGTACAACTGCTACTGTTAACCTGCAATTGTCAATTTTAAATGCTAGTGTGGATGTTCCAATAAACTTGATGTTATATAAGTCATCAGGTTTATCGGAACATGAAGTTCATAGTTTTCGTTGGTATAAGGATAGCCAAACTGATATAAATTGAAACAAAATAGATTTATATATTTGGTAAACTATATTGGTTGCTTAACAAAATTATAAATCAAAAAGCGCCCCTTACTAAAGGCGCTTTTTGATTTATTGAACTACTGACAATTTAAACCAAATCCTCCATCAAGCTCATCGGCAGGATGGCAGCCCCAACAATGCCGGGACCTGTATGCACGCCCAAAACCGGGGAGATGCGTTTCATCTCGAACTTGCCGATATTCACGCGTTCCTTGAGCGCAGCAGACATCATCTCGGCGCCCTGTTCAAAGCGTCCATGCAGGACAGTCGTCCACAACGGGACATTGCCGTATAGTTCCGCGATATGATCCGCCATCATATTGATATTCTTCTTGATCGTACGCCCTTTGCCCACAGTGCTGTATTTACCATCAGCGTGATCCACGCGGATGACGGGCTTGATATTCAGTAGAGAGCCAGCCAAAGCCTGTACGCGCCCGATACGGCCACCACGTGCCAGATATTCGAGGGTTTCGAGGGTGTAGATCACTTCCGTCTTCGCGCGGATCGCATCCAGACGTTCCTTGATCTTGTCCAGGCTCCAACCGGCTTTCGCCCCTTTTACAGCTGCCAAAACCTGAAAACGCTGCCCGCCGGAAAGGGTCATACTGTCCACCGTCGAGACAACCTTCTCTTTGAGTTGTGCAGCACCATTGATCGCAGAATTGAGCGTGCCACTTAAGCCAGATGAAATATGAATGGAAAGCACTTGCTCTTTTGTCGCAGCCAATTTCTCATACAAGCTGCGGAATATTCCGCTTGAAGGTTGTGCCGTGGTTGGGATATTCGGTCGCATTGCCTCGAGACGATCATAGAAATCATCAGGGGTGATGTCGGCGGCATTGACCTCGCCTTCAGGGAATTGAATATAAAGCGGGGCTTCCACCACACCAAGTTCTTCGCGTTCTTGCGCCGACAGATCTGCCGCGCAGTCAGTTACGATTTTCATAATCTTCCTTTTCTGTTAGAAAAAATTTGCGAGGGGTGTGCAACATGCACGAGCCCCTCGCAGGTTTATACAATATTTGTTGAATTTATCACAATCAGCATTATACCTGATTCGGCTGATAAAATAACCAGATGAAAAGCCCCCGAATCTCTGTCATTTTACCCTGCTATAACGCCGAAAGCACCCTTGAAGAAACCCTGCAAAGCCTTGTTGCCCAGACCTTGCAGGATTTTGAAGTGCTCATGGTGGATGATGGTTCAACAGACGATACGGGACGCATACTGGATGACTGGGCGAAAAACGACTCTCGTTTTAAGCACATCTCCCAAGCCCATAGCGGAGTCATCTCCGCCTCGAACGCCGGAATGCTTGCTTCCGTTTCCCCCTACATCGCCCGCCTGGACGCAGACGACCGCGCCCTTCCGCAGCGTCTTGAAAAGCAAGTCACTTTCCTCGAATCGAATCCTGAATATGCCTTAGTCAGTTCCCTCGTCAAAGCCTTCCCTGAAGGTGAAGTTGGTGAGGGTTTTCAAGTCTATCTCGAATGGCTGAATGCCCTCGTCACCGACGAGCAGATCAAGCGCGAAATATTTGTGGAGAGTCCGTTGCCGAATCCCAGCGTCACCTTTCGGCGCGAATGGCTGCTCAAAATGAACGGCTACGAAGAACGCGGCTTCCCCGAAGATTATGATCTTTATCTGCGTATGTATCTGACTGGCGCGAAATTTTCCAAGATCCCCGAAGTGCTACACGAGTGGCGTGAACATCCTATGCGGATCACGCATACAGACAGCCGCTACTCGCTCGAGAATTTTCTGCGTACAAAAGCCTATTATCTCGCCCGAGGTCCGCTCAAGGGGCGGGATGCGGTCATCATTTGGGGCTCCGGGATGATGGGGCGCAGATTGGCGAAGCAGCTTGAACGGCAGGATGTGCCCCTCGTCGCCTTTGTGGATATCGATCCGAAGAAGATCGGGCGCACAAGGCGAGGTAAACCCATTATCGCGCCGGATTCATTGGCAGATGTCTGGAACCAATATGATGCTCCTGCGTTGCTGGCAAGTGTCGGATCACGCGGGGCGCGGAAACTCATCCGTGAGAGATTGATTGATTTTGGTTATGTGGAGGGGAAAGATTGGTGGGCTGCAGCTTGATCCGTTAAATAAAAAGAGCCTTTCTCAACGAAAGGCTCTTTGGTTTCTAGTGGCTTCTTATTCGTATCCGGGGCCGCCATCGAAGTAGTCGTAATTAGGTTGGATATCTTCGGTGAGATCAACTTCTTCGCCAGCTTCAAGCTGCTTGGTGCAGTCGAGGACAACCGGGTTGCCGTGGTGATCGGTGTTTTCGTAATGACCGGTGAGGCCAACACGGGCGATATATTCGCCGCCTTCAGCAACATAAGGATCCGGTACTTCATCTTCGGGGAAGATGGCTGCGTAGGGGCATTCGGGAATACAGGCGCCGCAATCGATGCAGGTATCGGGGTCAATGTAGAACCATGGATATTCTTCTTTTGGGGTCCCGGGAACGATGCACTCGACGGGGCAGACTTCCACACAGCCGCTGTCGCGCAGACACAAACTGGTTATGACGTGGGTCATATTTCACTCCTCTTTTGAGATAATTATTTCAATTAATCTTTTATATTCTACCCTATTTTGAAAAAGGTCGTTGAGCGAATTTACACATACCAGCGAGCGAAATTCCTCAGTTATGACAGTGAAAATATATGAAGTTTATAATAATTTTTATGAATTTATTGACAAAATTTATCTTTATTAGTATTATTCCCGCGTACAATAAATTTGTATAATGAAACTATTACCAACTGTTTCCAGCATAAGGAGAAAATGATGTTTTACCAATTGTTTGAAGCCCTTGATAAAAAGGCGAATTTTGAACGTGCTCAGGCACATTGCGATGTCCCTTGCGGTATTTACGATCCCAGCACGGCGCAGATCGCAGCGTTAACCGTCGTCCGCATGATGGACTTGATGGCCGCTGAAGATCACGATGGCGTTGAGCATATCAACAGCATGGCTCGTTACGTTGAAGTAAAAGAAGAGCACGCAGAGAAAGCCAAACACGAAGTTCGTGTGATCTGGGGTGACTACTTTAAGAAAGATAAGCACCCGAACGTGGACGAATTGGTTCACAAGATCATGCAGCTTGGCTCGAAGTGCCGCCAAACCGCTGACCGTGAAGCTGGCGTTGCTTTCGTTGATGCGATCAACGAATTCTCGGCTATCTTCTGGGAAACCAAAGGTGTTGCCACCAAAAAAGCAAATGCACCTTACGCCCCCGCTTTGGAAATGGTTTATCCCGATCTCTAAACCGATCCTGTTTCTTAGGTAAAATAAGTGACTGTCATCTTCAAGATGACAGTCACTTTGCTTATAGGGTATTTTATGTTTCGCATCTTACGCATTCAAGGGGAGAGTATGTCCCCCGAATATCAGGCTGGGGATTTTGTGCTCATTCGACGTGTATCACGCCCAAATGTGGGGGATGTGATCGTTTTTCACAATCAACTTTATGGGACACTGATCAAAAGAGTGGAAAAGATCACCGATGCGGGCGTCTATGTGATCGGGACGGGGGAGCACAGCCTTGACAGCCGTCGTTTGGGACCGGTAAATTTCGATAAGGTGCTGGGAAAAGTGATCTGGCATATTCGCAGGAAGGAAAAATAATGACAGAAACGGAATTGCTCTGGAATGATCTCGATTGGCAAAAAGAAGCTCATGCTTGGATCCTTGCTGAAGCGGAACGAAATGGCTTTCAACTAACTGGTGAGATCGAGCAGCCGCATATCCGACATTGGTCGACAGTGATGGAAGCAGAAAGTGAACAAGGGAAGCTCTTCTTCAAAGCCACGGCACCTGAAACCATCCACGAGATCGAATTGACAGAAAAGCTCGCAGCTTGGTATCCCGACGACATGACGGAACTCCTGGCTGTTGATGTTGATCAAGGCTGGTTGTTGATGCGTGATGGTGGCGAGCAATTGCGTGCATCCATTCGCTCGACGAAAGATATAAAACCCTGGGAGCCTGTTATTCGTCGTTATGCGGAGTTGCAGATAGGGCTTGCGGAGCATGTTGACGAAATGTTGTCAGTGGGAATTCCCGACCATCGCATGGATACATTGCCTGTGCTCTTTGCGGAGCTGCTTGCCGATGGTGAAAGTTTGCTTTTAGGGCAGGAAAAAGGATTGAGCGAAGAAGAGTTTCAGCGATGCGAAGAGCACGGATCTCGTTTCAAGGAAATATGCATTGAACTTGGTGGTGTTGGCGTTCCGGCATCTGTCAATCATGGCGACTTCCACGACGCGAATGTGTTGATCAAAGATGGGCGCATCACCTTTTTTGATTGGGGTGATGCAGATATTACGCATCCCTTTGTTTCGCTGCGCACCTTTTTTGTCAGTATTGAAATGTCACTTGAACTGGATGACTATGAGTTCACGGCGGAAATGGCCGCCTTGCTCGATACCTATTTAAAACCCTTCGAGGTCTTTGCATCAAAGTCTGAGCTTGAGAAAGCTTTTGTCCTATCAAAACCTGTTGCCTCGTTGGTCACGGCGCTCAAATGGCGAGAAAGTATTGCTCGTATGAATGAGTCAATGCGTGCTGAACATGCCTGGATCGTTCCCGAGGTGCTGCGCGAATTTCTATATCACATGAATGCGATGTAATACTGCGCAGTATTTATGGGAGGAATATCGATAGATGAACAAGGGCCAAAGACGATCGATTCGTTTGGAAGGATATGATTACACCTCGCCCGGGGCGTATTTCGTGACGGCGGTGACCTATCAGCGCGAGTTATTATTTGGTGAAATCGTTGATGGGGAAATGGTTTTGAATACCCGTGGCAAGATCGTTTGGGAATGTTGGCATGAAATCCCGCAACATTTTCCGCATGTGGAATTAGGGGCGTTTGTGGTCATGCCAAATCATGTGCATGGAGTAATTGAGATTGTCGATCCGGGTTCATTGGGTGCCATTATCCGTTCATTCAAATCTACGGTGACGAAACGGGTTAACGAAAAATATAATTCGCCAGGCATGCTATTATGGCAACGCAACTACTACGAACACATCATCCGGAGCCAACAGGATTGGGAACGCATCCACGATTACATCCTCGCCAATCCCACAAACTGGGACGATGATAAAGAAAATCCCGCATGGGACAAATTGCATCCCGGCGAGCAGGTATAATATTCGCAGTCAAACTCGTTGCATTTAGCCGGGTAATCTATGGGACACATCTTTATCAGCTACAGTCACAAAGATCAACACTTCGTCGAAAAGCTCGAAAAGAAGCTTATCGACGAAGGATTTGACGTTTGGACTGACCACCGCATCGACTACGGAACACAGTGGCCCAAAGAAATTGAAAAAGCTCTGGATGCTTGCGATGCTTTTATCGTAATTGTTTCTGAGAATTCTTATGAGTCTGAATGGGTGCAAGCAGAAGTCGCTCGTGCAAGAAGGAAAAGGAAATCCATTTTCCCACTTTTATTACAAGGAGAGATTTGGCTTGGACTTGAAGCACTCAACTATGTTGATGTCAAAGATGGCTTCTTGCCTCCTGAGAAATTCTATAATCGACTTGATGTTGTTGTTCCTCACAAGAAGAATTCCGTTTATGTAGAAAAAAGAAAAAGCCCTCTTGAAAAACAGCATAAGAAAAGCTTACCTTTGCGGATTAGTAGCGTAGCATTAATTGTAGTTTTGTTTTTTGGTGGGATGTATTTGGGTGGTGCTTTTGGTGACAAAACTGAGCAGGCTAATACTTTCCCTGCAACACGTACGAGTTTCACTGAGGTTACTTCGACTTCAACCCCTATTCCTACTTCAAGCTTGATTGCGGTACTCAATAAGCAAATAATCGATTCAAACCCGTTGCAGAATATGCTGTCTAGCAAGTATTATGTTGTTGACTTGTACTTTCCCTCTTTTTCAGGTGATTCTCCATTGCTTGTCATAAATGTTAACTGTGAAACTGTAGGAGATTCCTCGTGCTCTATTGAGAATGCACTGGCAATTTTGGGAGATTCGAGGGGATTTGAAGCTGTTGACCAAGTTTTTGATGGAAATATCAGTGCGCTAGCAATACACCTTTATGAGGATTATGAAGATAAAGGCTATTACCTGATAAATTGGACTGAAATCGCTAACTACATTGAAGGCGAAATTACCGTTGAACAATTTGTTGTTCGCCTTGCTACACTGGAGACCCCATGACTCAAACACAATACGATACTCTCATCATCGGCTCAGGCGCAGGCGGGCTGACCGCTGCTGTCGCTCTTGCGCAGGCGGGACAGAAAGTGCTTGTCCTCGAGCAACATGACGTTCCCGGCGGGTGGACGCATTCTTTCACCCTCAGTGGCTATCGTTTTAGCCCGGGCGTCCACTATATCGGCGGGATCGGTCAGGGTGGTTCGCTTGATCGTGTTTATCGTGGTTTGGGGGTTTCGAAACATCTCCAATTCTGCGAGATCAATCCCGATGGTTACGACCATATTGTTATCGGCGATAAGCAATATGATTTTCCGAAAGGGAAAGAGAATCTCAAAGCGCGGCTCAAGGAGTATTTCCCGCACGAAGCTGAGGGGATCGATGGCTATATTGAGATGGTCGAAAAGATGACCGATGGTTTGCGCAATTTGGGTCGTGTGAAGAACGCAGGCGACGCGGTCAAGGCCGCTGGCGGCGGCATCTCTCTCATGCGTTGGGCCGTGCGCTCGGGGCAGGACCTGATCGAGCACTTCATCGACGATCCCGTTTTGCGCGGTATTCTCGGCGGGCAGGCTGGTGATCATGGCATGCCGCCTTCGCAGGTCTCCGCCTTTATGCACGCCGGCATCATGCATCATTATTTCAACGGCGGCTTTTATCCCCTTGGCGGGGCATTTGCTATTCCTCGGGCATTCGTTCGGGAGCTGAAGCAAGCCGGGGGCGAGCTGCGTCTCGAAACATCTGTTGAGAAGATCCTGCTTGAAGATGGGAAGGTGATCGGGATTCGTCTATCCGACGGGGAAGTCATCCACGCGAAAAATATCGTTTCCAATGCGGATCCGGAAGTGACCTTCGGTAAATTGATCGGACGCGAATCCCTGTCCAAGAAATTGGTCAATAAACTGGATCGGGTGACGTATTCGGTCTCGGCCCTGAGCTTGTTCTTTGCAGTGGATATGGATCTGCGCGAAGCCGGGCTGGATTCCGGTAACTTCTGGCTCTATGATAATCAGGACGTGGACGGTCTTTACAAGCTTGGGCTGACCGACCACGCCCTGACCGCCGATGAGCCGGGTGCCATGTTCCTGACCGTGACGACGCTCAAAGACCCATCCAAGAAACACTCGGGGCATCATACTTGTGAAGCTTTCACCTTTGTCGATTACGGCGCTTTTGAAAAATGGGCTAACTCGTCAAAGGGCGACCGCCCCGCCGGTTATGAAGCCGAGAAGGAAGAGTTGGCAGAGAAGTTGTTTAGAAAGCTTGAGAAGCATGTGCCGGGTATCAGCAAGCATATTGTCTTCTGGAGTCTCGCGACCCCGCTGACGAACGAGCACTACATCAATGCCACGCGTGGCAACCAGTATGGGATATCGAAATCTATCCGCCAGGTGGGGCCGGGGGCATTCCCCATCAAGACCGAGATCGAAGGGCTCTATCTCTGTGGGGCGAGCACCACCAGCCACGGCGTGGCTGGCGTGACATCTTCGGGTTTGAGCGCGGCAGCCAGTATTATGGAATGCAAGACATCTGAGTTACTCACGCAGGATGGCCCGCCTATTGAAGTCTATCCGTCTGAGGATGTTTCCCAGTGGCCGAAGCATCTACAAGAGAAGATCGAAAAAATGAACTAGAAAAAAAGAGCTAGCTTTCGCTAGCTCTTTTTTTCTGTTTTTAGCAATTAGGATCTTCGGGATTCTCATCGCAATCGACATCACTATCTGGTTTTTCTGCGGGCGGTTGATAATAGGCAGAAAAGCAGACTTCACTTGACGAAATATCTTGCTGGTAGAAATAGAAAAACGTGCCTGAAGCGGTGCCACAACTTTGGACATAGGCATTCATATCACTTTCTTTAGCGGCATACCAGCCGGTGCAAGCGAGAGATTGTCCGGGTGAAAGCTCCGCTGTATTTTCACAAGAAAAGTCAGAAAGCCCCAGACTCTCACTGACAGAGAAGGGTGCGCCTAGAAGCATATCGCCGGTATTGCTCAGGGTAAAGGTGAATTTGACCAGATCGCCAGCTTTCATGTAGGTAGAAGGGCTTGCAGCAATATCAAGCGTTAGTTCTGGATTACCATCCGGGGTTGGCGGCGGCACCCATCGCACGGTATATGAATCTTCGGCGGTTGCCCCTTCGACAGATGCGATCGCATGATTGACAATGCTGCCAGCAGCGTAGTCTTCATCGGTTGTGATGTAGTCCGCTGTACAGGTGACTCGTTGGTTTGCTCCGAGATCTCCTTCCGGGCAGGTGACGTTTTCGATCTTGTCATCGGTCACGGTAATGGGTCCTTCGATCGGGAAGTCGCTCAGGTTTGTGATCTCGTAGTTATAGGTGATCTCTTCGCCGATGAGGACGAATACGCCGGAGCTGGCATGCTTTCTCAGGCTGATCTCTGGCGTTTGTGGTGGTGCGTCAAGCTTGACCGTCACTGTGTCGCTGGGCGTTGGGTTGAATTCTCTTTTGCTGATATTTACATGTTTGAGATAAGTCGCACTCGCAGATGCGGTGTTGACGATCTCACCCGTAGCCACATCTTCCTCGGTCACTGTGTAAGTGCCTGTGCACCTGACCGTACCTCTGTATTTTGTGACTTCGCTATTTCCGAAACATCCACCACCACGTGTCGTATATTCGGTATTTAGTTTTGAGAGATCTTCGCAGGTCAGCTCGATGAGATTATCTGTGATTGAAATATTTGATAGTTTGTGTTCCGATGTGTTTTTCACGGTGATGGTATATTCGATCTCTTCACCGGCTTCTGTGAAAACCATTGGCGAAGCCGTTTTGCTGAGGGTCATGCCCTCCGCGAAAAAAGGTCTTGCCTGTATGCGCTCAATACTGGTATTGCTAAAGAGCAATGCAATGACCAATGCTGCAAAGATCGAAATTCTGAATATTTGTGTTTTCTTCATGGGAACCCTCCCCGGTTCTTATACTTTAGAATGATCTACCCTCCGCAATCTAAATCATCCGGATTCTTCTCACAATAACAATCCCAGCTATCTGGGTCAATATCGCAGGAGGTTCTTTTCGTCTTTGGTGGCTCGTAATGTATATCCGTGCACGCTTCCGCAGCTGAGATAATGCTGCCTTTATACGTCCCAGAGATAGATGCGCAATTATTCAATGTTTTTCCGATATCTCCACCATCGACTACATGGATGCCATTGCATCTGAAAGATTCATTTGGCGCTAAAGATATGTCCGCATTGCAATTCCATTCATCCAGCATGGGGTCAGAGAGGGAGAAGGGCCCACTTAGCGGAACATTCCCGATATTGGTCGCAGTAAATGAAAATACGATTACATCGCCTGCTCTTGTAAAAAACGTGGGTGTGCCGGATTTTGTCAGCTTTATAGCAGGTAATGTTTCCAGAAAAACTTCAAAGCTGTCGGCATTAGATTCGGCATCTCCTGCAAAGGCTGTGGCAGTGTTTTGAATGACACCTGCGGCTACATCATCTGCTGTAGTGATATAGGTCGCAGTACAGGTCATGTTCGCGCCAGATAAAAGACTGCCTGCTGGACATTCAACGTCAACCATATCGTCACTAACAGTGATTTGATCTGTGGCGTCTGCTTTACCTGTATTTGTCACCAGATAAGAATATGAGATTTCTTCTCCGGCTTCTGTAAAATACTCAGGCGAGCCTTTTTTCTCTAGGTTTAACTCAGGCCCTTGATATGTTACGGTGGAACTAATGTTTGCTGATACTGCGTCTCCGGTGGCCGCTTCACTTTCTACGCAGCCTCCACACACGATCCTGCTGTAATAATTAGCGGATACCGTCGCTGTGTTAACCACCTCTCCGGCAGCAATATCTTCTTCTGTGATCGTATATGTGCCCTTACATTTCATTTCCCCACTATATCTTGGCTCCGCGCATCCTCCAGGGTCTCTACTGTCATTCAGGATAGCAGAGTCTTCGCAGGTAAGGGGGATTAGATCGTCTACGACCTTTATTTTGTCCATGCGAAAATCGTTGTTGGGGGTTCTTTTTACAGTAATTGTGTAGGTGATTTCATCGCCTACATTGTGAAAGGTAGTTGGAGAGGCCTCTTTGCTTATGGCAAGGCCAGTTTCAAAGAGGGGCTTGGCATAAGACCCCTCCGTACAAACATTACTAAAAAATAACCCGATCACGACCAATGCAAAAATGAATACCCTCAAAACTCGTACTTTTTTCATAAGAGCCCTCCCGACAATGATATGAAAAAATTATACAAATGAGCAAGCCCATCTTTCAAATATGCTTTCTCATGATGATGGTGTGTCCTTTATCCTCTTACTTAGTCGCATTTTATGGTACAGGAGGGTTGTATAACATAAAACTGATTCCGTGCATGAGCTCTCTTGCACGGGAACAAAGCATCTTCTCTCAGCGTCATTGCTCCAAGACAGGACGTTTTTTTATCGGCATCCTGAGATCACTTTTTCAGGATGCGCCTAGTCTCTTGGAGGAGAGAAATGAAAACTGTATCGAAGATCACTTTTGTCATGCTTTTGGTAGTTTTCTTTGTACTGGCGGCATGTGGCGGTGCTGCGCCAGCAGAAGAACCAGCTGTTGAAGAAGCATACTTTGCCGAAGAAGCACCTGCCGCTGAAGCAGCAGGTTATGACCAATCCGTGGAAGCAGAAGCACCATCAGCTTCCGAAGGGAACGTCTCTGGGCAGGGCAGCGGAACTATCGATGTCGCCGCGGCAGCCCAGCGCAGCAATCGCAAGATCATCAAGAATGCCGAGATCAGGTTGCTGGTCGAAGATTCTGATATTGCGATTGATCGCACCACGCAGATCGTCGGAGATGTGGACGCCTATATCATCAGCTCGCGGATCTGGTATCAACCCTACGCCGGGGATAACTACAAATACGCGACCATCACAATGGGTGTTCCCGTGGACCAGTTCGAAACCGCAATACGCCGATTGCGCGCTATCTCCATTCAGGTCCTCGACGAGAACGCCTCCGGTGAAGATGTCACCGACCAATATGTAGACCTGCAATCTCAACTGGACAATCTCATCGCTACCCGCGACCGCATCCGCACCTTTTTAGAGCAGGCAAAGACCGTTGAAGAATCCTTGCGTGTGAGCGAGGAGCTCTCAGTAATTGAAGCGCAGATCGAAGAGATCCAGGGGCGCATGAACTACTTGAAAGACCGCGCCGCCTACTCGACGATCACTGTGACGATCGAGCCGAAATTGCCGGAGATAATCACCCCAACGCCGACCCCTATGCCTACGCCCAAACCGTGGAGCCCTACTGGCACTATCGAACGTTCAAAGAAAACATTGACCGTCACTTATCAGGGCATCTTCGAGATGTTGATCTGGTTCTTCATGGTTGTACTGCCTATCTTTGGTCCGCCGATCTTTGTGATTTGGCTGATTGTTAAGTTTGTCAACAAGAAAGCAAAGAAGCCACCGCAAGCTTCAGAATAAAAGATGTCCTTGAAGTAGGGGCGAGTCTTCGCGTAGCATCCCCGAAGGGGGCAGACTCGCCCCTACGCTTTAATTTATATTCCATTCTTTCTTCGTTTTGCGATAAAATCAGCCCCTATGAAAATCTTCCTTGATTCCATCGGTTGCCGCCTCAACCAAGCCGAAATAGAACGCATTGCCCGCCAATTTCGCGCGGCGGGACATGAGATCGTCGGCGAAGCCGCAAATGCAGATTTAGCCGTTGTCAACACCTGCACGGTCACCTCGCAGGCAGCGGCCGATTCGCGAAAAGTGATTCGGCGTGCAGAGCGTGCTGGCGTGGATGAGATCATCGCTACAGGGTGCTGGGTCACGATGGAGCCGGAAAAAGCTGCCGAGCTTTCGAGCAAAGTCGTCCTCAACGATCAAAAAGAGACTCTCGTCCCTGACCTTCTCAAGCTCCCCTCTGAAACCTTCGATCTGGAGCCCCTTGAGCGTGTTCCGCTTCCCGGTCTGCGTGCCCGCACGCGTGCCTTCATCAAGGTGCAGGATGGTTGTGATAACGAATGTACCTTCTGCATCACGACCCTTGCGCGCGGGGATGGACATTCCCGCCCTCTTGATGAAATTCTTGCGGATGTCCGATCAGCACTGGATGGCGGCGCAAAAGAGATCGTTCTGACGGGTGTGCATCTCGGCTCGTGGGGACAGAATTTCCGGGACGCGCCTGATTTACGCTTGCCACTCTCCGAGTTAATTCGATCCATCCTTGAGCAGACTTCTGCCCCTCGCCTACGATTATCCTCCCTCGAACCCTGGGACCTCGAACCCGATCTCTTTGAACTCTGGCGGGATCCGCGCCTGATGCGCCACCTTCATCTTCCCCTCCAATCCGGCAGCGATACCGTTCTGCGACGAATGCGCCGCAACACGACGAGAGATGAATTCCGCACCATAGTCAACGCCGCCCGCGACGTGATGCCTGATGCTGCCATCACTACAGACATCATCGCAGGTTTCCCGGGCGAGACCGAAGAAGAGTTCGCTGAAACGCTTGATTTTGTGAAAGAGATCAACTTCGCTGGCGGGCATATCTTTACCTACTCGCCGCGTGAAGGGACGCCTGCTGCTCGCATCAAATCACAGCTTGATAAAAGCATTCGTAAAGAACGCAATGCTGCCTTACGAGAAAGCTTCGCAGAAATGGAAAGCCGTTATCGGGATTCGTTCATCGGCAAAACAATGCCTGTTTTGTGGGAATCAAGTACACAGGCGAGCGATGCGGGCTGGACAATGCAGGGTTTGACGGGAAATTACCTCCGCGTCCGAGCGACAGCATCTGAGCCAAGATGGAATCAGATAGATGAAGTGAAGCTGTTGAAAATTGATGGGGATGTGGTTATTGGCGAAATTGAGTAGCAGTGCATTGCATCCGACAGAATACGTTGCGCTGCGGGTCTTGCAAAATATCACGGACCGTAACGCACTCTTCGAGTGCAAAGTAGCCCTAAATTTTTATAAACTTCCGCAAATCCGTTTTCAAAATCCAATCCAACTCCTGAGTATTCTCTGCGCTTGTCTCCATAAACAGAAATCCGAAAACAGGATATTCCTTGTGGTCTAGCTTGCGCAACTCAAGCGGACTTTCAAGGCGTTCTAATAGTGCATCATAATCAAAAGATTTGATCTCCTCGTTTGGATATTTTGTAACATTATCGAGGATGACCATGCTATAGGTTTTTCCCGCGCGCGTGGAGAAAATGCTCTCCCAGTTGGGGCGTTTGTTTTCAAAGTAGTAGAGGTAGGGATTGAAGCCATATGCAGAAGCAGTTGCATCTGCTGTGGTGCACCAACCACCAAAGCGGAGCGGATTGACCTCGATGGGCACGATCCCTTTTTCTGTGCGCCGCACCTCCACGTGGACGGGGAAGTTTCGCGTTTCGACCATCTTGCCAATATTACGGAGCCATTCGGTGAACTCAGGCAGGTTTGTTTCGATGATCGTTTGGGAGATCATGTAAATCCTGTCACCAGCATCATCGGCAGATGAAAAGGGGTGCTGATAGATGCCCAAAATGACGGGCTTTCCCTGGTTGTCAAAATAAGCATCAAAGGCGAATTCCTCGCCCTCGATCATTTCTTCGATAATGAAAGTGGTTGTATTCAGGACTTCATCGGGATAGGTTGTGTCGCGCTCGGCAATTTCGATTTTGATCGCTCTTTTGACAGCATGCCACTCTTCCACGCTGCTTACCTTGTGTACACCGAGACTGAAAAACCCCACATTTGGCTTGATGATAAAAGGCAGGGGAAGTGAGGCGATATCCAGCGCGTCCAATTCGCTGAATGGAATTTCCTGAAAGTAAAAATCAGGCAGCATGGTGCGCATCAGCTCGCGGAATTTGGCTTTGTTCTTGAAAACCTCGATCTTTTCCGGAAGATCGGTGAAGGAAAGGTTTTCGGCGATCCAGCCGATCGCATTCTCTGAGATGGTGTAAATACGTGCGTCAGGATTTTCGCGTAACCGCCTGATGACGTCCGCTTCGCTGATTAAATTGTCGTCTTTGCTTAGCCCGAGATCCCGCGCAGCGGAAGTGTCAACGATGGGGAGATTATATTTTTGGCTGGTCTCTTTCAAAAAGTCAGAGAGATAAGGTTTGTCAACTAAGATCACTTTTTGCTCCTGCGAAGTAGGGTGTAGAGAAATGAAGCAATTTTTTCATGTGCTCAAATAATGGTGCCACAAGATCCGTGCAGCCACAGCCCGCCAGGGCTTCCACGCTTCGGCGATTTTCAGCTGTTCTTCATTTGTGGGCACTTTCGGGAGTTTTTTCACTTGCTGCATCGCCTTTGCCAGTGCGAGATCCCCGGGCGGGTAAATATCCGGGCGCCGCAAGGCCATGAGCAAATAGATATTCGCCGTCCACACGCCGATGCCTGTGAGTTTCATCAGTTCCTTACGAACTTCGTCATCATCGAGTTTAGTGAGCGCGTCCAGATCGAGTTCTCCGCTCAAAAGTGCTTCAGATAGTATCCGTCCATAGCGCGTCTTTTGTCTGCTAAAGCCGAATTCGCGCAATTCTATGTCTTTGAATTCCAGGAATCGTTTTGGCGTGACTTCTCCGGCTGCGTTTTTGAGCTTGTTGAAAGCTGCTTTGGCGGATGCAAGTGAAACTTGTTGTTCCAAAATAATAAGGAGCAAAGTTGAGAAGTTTTGCGAACGCTCCCAGAGCGGCGGTGGTCCAAATTGCACGACGACTTCCCTCAGATCATTGTCGATTTCGATCAGCGCGGCAACGCCATCAGCCAGTTTTTTCGCATTGAGGGAAGTTGGTTTTTGTGATGCAGGCATATGGAAAGCAAGTTTACTTTACTGGCTTCTCGCCAAAATACTGATAATACTGCACTTCGATCGCCCCATTAAAGAGCTTCCGAACACGGGTGGGTTTATTGCGCTTGAAATAATCGGGAAACTTTTTGTCCCCAGTCAGCACATATACCGACCAGCCCTTCTTTTTTCGAAAAGTCTTATTGAACGAAATATAAATATTATTCAACTCCCGAAAATCGCCGAGCTTCATGCCATAAGGAAAATTAGAGATCAAAATGCCATGTTCCTGATCGATCCACAGGTCGCGAATGTCTTTTTGTTGGAACTGGATGTCGCCCGCAACGCCTGCCGCTTTCGCGTTGGACAGGCTCGCCTGGATCATTTCTTCGTCAGCATCGTAGCCAAAGAGTTGAATCTCTGCATCCGAGCGGATGGCGGATCGAGCCCGGCTTCGGGCTTGCTCCCATGCAGAGGAGGGGACACTGTCCCAATCTTCGGATGCGAATTCACGCTTTAACCCGGGCGCGATATTCCGACCGATCATCGCTGCTTCGATGAGTATTGTTCCTGACCCACACATAGGGTCAATAAGCAGGCGATCTTTATTCCAAAAGCTGAGTTGAACGAGAGCAGCTGCCAAAGTTTCCTTAATGGGGGCAATCCCAGCTTGTCTTCTGTAGCCGCGTCGCGTTAGGCCTGTGCCGGATGTATCAAGTGTCAGCGTGGCAATATCATTGCGCAAGGAAACTTTCACAGGGAATTCAGCACCGCTCTCGGGAAGCCAGTTCGTTTCATATTCTTCACTGAGTTTTTCTACGATCGCTTTTTTTACGATGGATTGACAGGCAGGCACACTCTCTAATTGCGATTTGACCGATACCCCACTCACGGTAAATTTTCCGTCTTCGTGTATCCAATGGTCCCACGCGAGGGTTTTGGTCTCTTCGAAAAGGGTGTCGAAATCTTTGGCTTCAAACTCGCCCATCTTGACCAAAACTCGATCAGCGGAACGCAGCCATAAATTGACAGTGGGGATATCTTCCGGGGCAGCATCAAATTCCACTTTACCATTCGAAACACGGAGATCGTGAAAGCCGAGCGCTTGTAGCTCTCGCTTTACGACGGCTTCCAGTCCAAAGGATAAGGTGGCGATGAGGGTGATTTTTTCCATATGGGGTATTGTAACTGATGAAGATGGCAGGGAGGTATATTTCTTTCAGGAAAATATTTTTTGGGCATCATCAGGCCGAAAGGCGAGCGAAGCGGTCGTTTATCCTGAAAATGTCTGACAAATTTCCTTTACCTCTATACTTCCTGATTTTTTTGATATATAATTCAAGTTGTCTGACAACTTAAGAGAATCGTATTTCTCTTTTTGACCTTATTTGAACCCTTTAGGAGACCCAAATGGCTAAAATTGATCTGACTGTCATGAAAGATCGCCGCGAGCGTGCCGTCCAGCGTGCGCGTGAGAAAAACATCATTCTGCCCACGATGGCGCAGATGAAAGACCCGTCCTTGATCCCCGACAAGATCAAGGAACAGTTGAAGGGCGTTGGTTTGTGGGATATTAATCCTTTGAATCTCTTCCGCATCAGTTGGCATAATGAACCTGTTGCCAGCGGCGGCCAATTCGGTGGGGTGAACTATCTCGAACTCCCGAGCGAACTGACCGGCGTTGACGCTCGAATCGTTGTTTTGGTTGGTAAATGGTTCCCGACCGGTGCTCACAAAGTCGGTGCTGCTTATGGTTGTTTGGTGCCGCGTCTGGTTACCGGTCAATTTGACCCCACGACTCAAAAAGCCGTTTGGCCCTCCACAGGCAATTACTGCCGTGGCGGTGCTTATGATTCTTCTCTCTTGGCTTGTGAATCCATTGCGATTTTGCCCGAAGAGATGTCGAAAGAGCGTTTTGATTGGCTGGCAAGCGTTGCTGGTGAAACCATCAAAACCCCTGGCAGTGAATCGAACGTAAAAGAAATTTTTGATAAATGCTGGGAACTGCGCGAATCTGGCCAGGATCTGATGATCTTCAACCAATTTGACGAATTCGGTAATTACCTCTGGCATTACGAAATCACTGGTCACGCGATGGAAGAAGTGCTCAAGCAGGTTATGGGACCGAATGATACTTATCGTGGTATGGCTTCTGCAACCGGTTCAGCAGGTACCATCGCCAGTGGCGACTACATGAAGCAGATCTTCCCCGACAGCAAGATCATAGCCAGCGAAGCCCTTCAGTGCCCGACTTTGCTCGAAAACGGATACGGCGCACATCGTATTGAAGGCATCGGCGACAAGCACGTCCCGTGGATCCACAATGCCAAGAATACGGATATGGTTGTTGCGATCGATGATAATGCCGTTGTCAATATCAGCCGCCTTTTCAATGAGAAAACGGGACAGGACTACCTCGTTGAACAAGGTGTCGACCTGAACATCGTCTCGCAACTAGACTTGCTCGGCTTCTCCGGCATCTCGAACGTTCTCTCCGCGATCAAAGCCGCCAAGTACTACGAGATGGGCGAAAACGATGTCATGCTCACCGTTCTGACCGACTCGATGGAGCTCTATCAGTCCCGCCTAACAGAGATGCACGAAGAATTCGGCGAATATACAGAGGCCAATGCTGCCGCCGATTTCGCTCGCTGGTTGCACGGACAGACTACCGACAATCTTGAAGAACTCCGCTATGTTGATCGCCGTCGCGTACACCAATTGAAATACTTCACCTGGGTTGAACAGCAGGGCAAAACCTACGATGAAATTCAAGATCAATGGTACGGCAAAGATTACTTCACCGGCATTCAAGCACAGGCTGATGAGATCGACGCGCTCGTGGAAGAATTCAACAAAGACGTTGGGTTGCTCTAAAGCGAAACTGATATGTAAAAGCAAAGACCGAGGAATGAACCTCGGTCTTTTTCTTTAAAGTAAGTCTTTGAAAAATCACTCTTCAATAACTATTTTCTTGAACACATCAACAACTTTTGGATCGAAGCGTGATCCGCTTTCGTTATTGATATACGCCAAGACCACATCGCGAGCCCAGGCTTCACGATAGGGCCGATCGGTGAGTAAGGCATCCCAAACGTCGACAACCGAGAAGATGCGTGCTGCCAGAGGGATTTCTTCACCCTTTAATCCTTGGGGATAACCAGAGCCATCCCAGCGTTCGTGATGGCAATAAGGAATATCAACCGCTGACGTGAGATAGGTAATCGATGAGAGCATTTCGTAGGCAAATTGCGGGTGTTGCCTCATGATCTTCCACTCTTCTTTGGTCAGTGGACCAGGTTTATGGAGGATATCATCGGGGATACCCATTTTCCCGATATCGTGGAGTAGTGCTCCTCGATAAATATTCACAAGGTCACTTTCCGGAATGCCCATTTCACGCGCGAGTTTGAGGGTAAGCTCTGTGACACTAAGTGTATGGCCTTGTGTTTCCTTGTCGCGAAGTTCAAGAGCTTTCCCCCACCCTTCAAGTGTCGTGTCGTACGCGAGAGCGAGTTCTTCGTTGCTGTTCTGAAGGTCTTTTACAAGTCGGTTATTTTCAATGGCAATAGCCGCTTGACCGCCAAGTGTTTGCAGAAAATCAATCCACTCTGCTGAAACAGTGAAGGTATCCCGGTGGAAAACTTCCAAGACGCCCAGTGTTTCCCCTTTTGCGATCAAGGGAATGCAGTAATAGGATTGAAATCCTTCTTCAGCAAATCCCTGCTTGCGCATAGTATTTTCGTGCGTGGCGGGATTTGAAATATATTCCATAGTCCCCTTTTTTATTGCTACGCTTGGTAATCCGCTGTTGAAGCGTAAGTTGCTCTTTTCAAAAGTCCCAGTTCTGAATCCGTCACCGATGAAGTATTCCAGGTTTTTGGTTGGCTGGGTTATAAGCAAGATGCTGGCAGCATCAACCTTGAGCTGGGCAATTGTTTGCTCGATCAATAGTCGGAGAGTTGCTTTTAGATCAAAAACAGAACTGATGGCAGTATCAATGCTGCGCAATGCAGTCAGGCGCTTGACTTGTTGTTGGGTGCGGAGATGGAGCTTGGCTCGATATATGGCATTCCCCGTGATTTCGGACAGAATAGTAAGAAGCTGAATGTCGGTATTGGTGAATTTACGCGGCGCCTCAGCCATCACGCCGATGACCCCTGTCATGGCATGTGTCGATTGGATAGGCACCCACGCTCCTGTCCAGTTATCAGGTATTTTTTCTTTGTTGAGGCTGAGGATATGCGGGTCCGCTTTAATTTCTTCTGCTACGTAATGGCTGCGCCCTGTGTAAATTTGCCCAATAATTCCTTCGTTAATTTTTTGCTGATTGGGAGGTGAGTCATGGACCCACCCACGCGATAATGCTTTGTGGATCTCATCGTTATTTGGATCGCTCAGCCAAATTGTGCAGACATGAACATTTAGTGATCTGCTGATCTCATCAAGGAGAATGGGTAACATTTCATCAGGGGATTCTGTTGTTCGCAAAGCGGTAGAAATTTGGTCGATGGCTTCGAACTCCCTGAGGCGATTGTTAATCTCTTCAAATTGTTTTGTGCTATGAACTGCTCCTGCTAATTGTGCAGCGAGGAGTGTCATTATCCTCTCATCGTCATCTGTAAAGTAGCGTGTGCGTGGATAAATTTCGTACAGCGCAAGAACACCGATAAGTTTGCCGTTATAGATCATTGGCACTTCGAGAACAGATGTGAAGGGGACTCCTTCGTAGCGATCGGACTTCTTGTCCCAAGTCTGATAATCATCAATGCGCATGGGCTGAAGGCTCTCAGCGACATGCCCGGCCATACCTTCATTTTTTCTCAACCTTGTATGTTGAATTCTTGTTTTGTGTTCCCCCTGAAGCCCATAGACAGCCTCTACTACCAATTCATCATTACTTTCATCGTAGAGATAGACACTTCCTGATGATGCTTCAAGCAGGTCTGTTGTGCGCTGAAGGATAGCGGTCAGTAAAACATCCAACTCTTGTGGGTCAACTAAATCCTGCACCACTTCGTAGAGTTCGGCAAATTCCTTGCCGCGCCGTTCTGTTTCCTGGAAGAGGCGTGCATTCTCAATAGCAGCAGCGGCGTGAGAAGCCAGCATCTCAAGAAGTATCTTCTCCTCAGTTGTATATATATTGGGAGTGTAGCTTTGCGCTGAGATGGCGCCAATCAATTTGCTTCCAACATACATCGGAGAAATGAGCATGGAGCGAACCTTTCCTTTTGATCCAAAGTGCCCATCTCTTAACTTGGAGTTTTTCGAAAGGTCTTTGATAATAAAAGACCCTTTTTCTGCTAATGTAACGATACTAATATCTTTGCTGATGCTTTTTGCGGTATACCGTTTTCCTTGATCAATTAGATAGACGGCTTCATCGTCTGCTTTGTCTTCTTCGCGTAGAGAAATAATGAAGGCGTCGCAGGGTATTAGTTTCTCCGTTGCGCGATGGATCGCTTGGTGCGTTTGTTCAGACGATTGGATGCCACGCAAAATATCTTGGCTGAGACGATGAAGGATCGCGCGGCGCTCAGCCGTTTGCCATGCATCTTGATAAAGACGTGCATTTTCAATTGCTGAGGCAGCTTGGTGTGCGAAGGTTTGCGCCAACTCAGCATGTTTCTCCTGATATGCGCCAACAGTGCGACTATCCAAGGTGATATAACCGGTCACTTTCCCGCGTACGACCAGCGGGACTCCCATCCAGCCGTGAACATAGTCCGTTTCAGCCCATTTTTTGAAGTGAGGGCTTTTTTGAGCATCCTGAAGGATGAGAGGGTGAGCGGTTTTTACGATCTGGGTTAGCAAGGGGTCATCAAGACTAAATCTCTTTCCGATCTGTTCGCTCAGATTGGGTAAATTATTTCCGCTGGTGATTTCAACTGCATCTTCGATAAGAAGCATTACAGCAGCGCTATCATAGGGAATAACGCGTTTGATGGATGCAAGGATTGTGTCAAGAACTTCCTGGAGATCAAGGGATGATGAAATGGTGTGGGCTGCCTGGCGGAGTGTTTCTGCTTCTTGGCGTCGGGTTTGCTCGGCGTTATAGAGTCGGGCATTCTCAACAGCAAGTGCAGCATGGGCGGCCAAACCTTTGATCAGATTGATTTCATCTTCGCTATAGACATCTCGTGTTTTCTCGTCTTCTTCATAAAGTTCGATCAGGCCGATCGTTTTATCGCCTGCGATCATTGGGAGCATAAGCAGCATTGAAATCCCTTGTTTTTCCATGAGAGCTGCTTCGTTTTCTTCAGTATTTTCATCATTGCCTTGCAAGATGATGGTTTCCTTATTTTGAAGCACTTGCTTTGTCAATGGATAGCTTTCAAGCAGGTAAGTCGTATTTGTTGGGGTGCTTTGTCTAGGAGATTGTTCGCAGTAATCAACAAGGGTGCGAACAGTATTCTCTTTTTTGTCCCAGGATGAAATAGCGCAACCAGTGGCTCCAACAGTAGTCGTTATTTGCTCAGCAACATTTTTGAGAACTGTATCGAGCGACAGGGCAGAGTTAATGGTGATAGCTGCCTGTCGAAGTGTTTCTGCTTCTTCTCGTCGCTTTATTTCAGCGTTGAAGAGGCGTGCATTTTCAATGGCAATGGCAGCCTGATAAGCAAAGGTCTGCGCAATCTCCGTGCTTTCTTCAGTGAAGTAATTCTTTTCGCTGCTGTCAATAGCTAGCATGCCGATCACTTTGTCGCGGATGATTAACGGGACTCCCATCCAGGAGTTAATGTGGTCGTGCGGTGGCATGCGGAAAGGCGCATGTTCCCGCTTTGCGTCTCTGAGGACAACAACTTGTTTTCCTTGAATGACGGCTGTGTTGGGATTGTCCCCCGGGACAGGGAAGCGCGCTTCCAGCACTTCTTCAGGGCTGTCCCAGCCGTGTCCTCCAATGATCTTGAGCGAATTATCTACAAGAATTTGAACACTGGCGCTGTCGTAAGGGAGGACGCGCGCAAGCTGTCCCAGAATTTGTTGGATCGCCTGGTCAAGGTTGAGCGATGCGGTGATCGCAAGACCGGTTTCCCGCAATGTTTCTGCTTCTTTCCGGCGTTTCTTTTCCGCTTCGAAAAGCTGGGCATTTTCAATGGCAATAGCCGCATGGTGGGCCAGCGCTGTAGCCAAACGTATATCTTCTTCTGTGAAGTGATCGAACTTGCTACTGTCTAATGTCAGGATACCAATTGGGCGTTCGTGTGCGACCAGGGGAATGCCCAACCAGGATTTTATCGAAGGCATCTCAAGGAAGGCAGAGTAGGCTTCCGGTGCGTTGGGCAATCTGAGAGACTGTCCAGTTTTGATGACAGCGGTATTGGGATTGTCACCAGGAAAGGGGAAGCGGCGATCTTTTTCGACTTTGAGAACAAGGTTGCCGCGACCACCAATGATCTCTAAATACCCCTCTCTTAATAATTGAACAGATGCGCTATCGAAGCTTACAACGGATGCTAACTCTTCAAGAAGAAGTTCGGTTGCTTTTTTGGGGTCAAGCGTTTGAGTGAGAACAGCTGCTGTCTTTTGAAGCATTTCCGCGATTTGCCGGCGCTGCTGTTCTGCTTTTAGAAGACGTAATTTTTCGATCGCCGTAGCCATTTGCCCGGCAATGATCGTAAGCAGGCGTTCATCACTTTTAGTGAAGTGAGATTTTTTTGCACTCTCCAGGTTGATTACGCCAAGGATATTGTCGTTAACCGTGATGGGAACGCTGACTTCCGATTGTGTAGTTGGAGTAAGAGCAATATAGTCGGGGTCTTGGTGCACATCGTCCACAAGGTTGGATTTACCTGTAAGAACAGTTCTGCCGGTGATACCTTGTGAAACAGGCAGTGCCCCAGCTTTTTTGGTGATGCTTTTTTCAACCCTGCTATGGGAAGAGTGTGGCGTGATAGTTTGTTTAGCAGGGTCGTAGAGCAAAATCCCATACATATCCGGGGCAAGCGTGTTGCCTAAAATATTCGTGATCTGGCGGATAAGCATGTCTTCATCTGTCGCTTGTGAGCATGTGAAGGCAGTTGCCTGCAAAACGTTCAATTCGCCAAGTTGATGTCGCAGTTGCGCCTCTGTTCTTTTCCGTTTTGTTATCTCGCGCGCCAAAGCAATGATGACATCTTCTCCAAAATAGCTCCCTTTGTAGAGACGGACCTCTTTTGGAAAAGCTTCACCATCATTTCGTCTGCCATAAAACTCAAACTCTTGGGGTTCCCCGGAAAGAGCCGCCTGAAACTTTTGCTGCACTTCGTCAAGATCATTCTTGCCAGGTGCGGAGAGAAAATCAGGGGTTTTTCCGATGATCTTCTCCCTGGGGATACCGTACAGTTTCTCAGCTCCTTTGTTAATATCTACAAAGCGTCCGTTCTTGTCTTGAATATAGATAGCATCTTCAATTGTATTAAAAAGATTGCGATAGCTGGCTTCACTTCTTTCAAGTAGGCGTTCTGATTTTTTTAATTCGCTGATGTCTTGAGTAGAAACAATCACTCTTGCCCATGTGTCTACGCAATGAGGCAAAACTTTCCATTGGATACTCTGGAAAAGATCTTCCCCGCTAAGTTTTTTAACGGTTGTTTCTGCTGAAAAAAGCATATTTCCGTTTAGGAGCGCTAATAATCCTTGTGAAAAAACATGCTTGGCTGCATCTGTGAGAATGCCTTCCAAATTCGCTCTAAGAAGTTCATCTTTGTTCGCTGCTTGATGCATCGTTAGTGCAGCTTGGTTTACATTGATAATCCGCGCTAGGCGGATGCATTCATCGATAGCTTTTGGACTGTCCGCGAAATAAGTCTCAAAATCTTCAATTCCCTTTGCTCTAAGGCTATCAAGATGATCTTTTACAGAAGAAAAATCTTCCTCCCAAATTGCAATTGGCGCACTTTCAAAAAGACTGCGATAGCGATTCTCGCTTTCGATCAGCGCACGTTGAGCTTTTCTTCTTTCTCGAATATCGCGACCCACCAATAAAATTTCCTGGATCTCACCATTTTCTATCCTTAGAGGGGATGAACGTACCTCTACTGGAATTCTCTCGCCAGCCTTGCTGAGTAACTCCACCTCATATGTGTATAACTCGTCATTACCCGTGCGCCTGCGACGATTGCGGTCGTTAGCATCTTTATGGCATTCTGGCGCGAGAAAATTCGTTGCCAGTTTTCCGATCGTTTCATCGAAACCATAACCCGTAATTTCCACCCAAACAGGGTTAACGTAGATCATTCGTCGATTAATATCGTGCGAAATAATGATCTCGTGAGATCTCTCAGCGAGCAATCGATAATAACGCTCCATGCGTTCTTCGTGATCGCTAAAAGATTGAGGCAATTCTGAGTTTTTCTTCTTATCTTTGGGAAGACCCATTATAACTTCCTGTTATAAAGCTCGCAAAAATAACCATAATAAAGCACAGCCTTTTTATTTTACCTCGCATTTGATAGTGACAGCCTTAGAGACACATAACATAAGGGGGATGACTCGAAGCGCACTTAAATTTGACTTGCTACCGCTTCTTTAGAATTTTCTTGTTAAAAAACAGTGTTTTAGTCACCTGCAAAAGAAACGTTAACTATTACAGTAAATGTTTGCGTTTTGCGCAAGGTTTTGATAGAATATGTTTGGTTAAGTAAAAAAATAACAAAATATAACATTTTGCCCACAATATATTTTCTGAAAGGAGCGATTATGCAACAAAGACGCTCAAAGAAATTTCTACCTTTCGTATTTTTATTAGCTCTTACAATAATTTTGGGGGCTTGTAAGCCGATAGAGCCTGCTGTCCCTCTCGCTGCTAATGAAACTGTAGGAGATGCGCCGGAGATATTTATCGAGGGTGCCTGGTCGCGTTCAACCCCTGAGTTGATGGAGGGTTCTGGGATTACCTACATGCTTATCAAAAATGTCGGCACGGTCGATGACAGACTCATTGCAGCCAAATCAGATGTTTGTGATGTTGTTGAGTTACATGAACATAAAATGGACAGCAATGGTGTGATGCGCATGCGCATGATCGAGGGCGGCTATATTGATATTCCCGCAAACGGAGAGGTGAAGTTAGCACCTGGCGGACTTCATCTGATGCTTGTCAATTTGCATGAAGGATTGAAAGCTGGAACAACGTACACACTAACGCTCAAGTTCGAAAAAACTGGGGAAATACTGATCGAAGTACCGGTGTTTGACACTGAGCCAGAAAACTAAAACTATTTTTTTTAGAAAAGGAGACTTTGAGTTTATGAAAAGAAGTATTGCTTTTACTCTGCTCTTGCTACTTTCAATATTCTTGCTGGTTGGATGTACGCCAACTCAGCCTGTTGTAGATGAAATGCCAGCTGAGAGCGCAGCGGAGGAAGTGTCTGTTCCGGAGGCTGATGAAGTCGCCCCCGAGCCAACCACCGCCTCTGCTGAGGTTGAAGAGGCCGAAGAAACGACCGAAGAGGTGGTAGCCGCTCCAGTTGTGGAAGCTACGCCTCGGGCGCCCGAAGATCTCGCCGATGGCTTCTTCATCAGCATGACTACGGATAATATAGATCGAGCTGCTATGGCAGTTGGATTTGCAACAAAAATCCGCAAAAACACGGGTCGTCCAGTCACAATTTTCTTCAACACCCAAGGTGTTCGCCTTGTGGATGTGGATATCCCTCAGAGTGTGCACAAGAGTGGAAATACCATTCATGAAATGATCCAGATGTTCATGGATGAAGGTGGTATTGCCCTTGTATGTCCCGTTTGTATGGTCAACGTTGGTGGGATGGAAACCATCGATATCTTACCTGGTGTGATCATAGGATCGCCCGAATTCACCTGGTCTGCAATGTTTGCAGAAAATGTGACTGTATTGAGTTATTAAATCCCGAAGAGATAAATCTACGCATTCCGAAAGAGTGAAAAAATTATTCTAAACAGAAAAAGGAAAAATCCAATGAAAAAACAAGTTCGTTACCTGGCCAGCATTGTCGTTATCGCCTTTGCCATTTACGGCGTATTCTCCCTTGCCATGTCCTTCCAGCCGACGGTTGCCCATGCGTCAGCGAATGAAAGCGCTTTTCTTCAGGACGATGCTCCACCTACTCCCCGTCCTCCTGAAGAATTGAAAGATGGACTTTTTATTAGCATGACCACGGATGATATTGATCGTGCAGCTATGGCCGTTGGGTTTGCGACCAAGATCCGCAAGAACACTGGTCGCCCAGTGACTATTTTCTTCAATACACAAGGCGTTCGCCTAGTAGATGTGGATATCCCTCAGAACGTACATAAGAGCGGAAATACCATTCATGAGATGATCCAGATGTTCATGGATGAAGGTGGCGTTGCCCTTGTGTGTCCTGTTTGTATGGTCAACGTTGGTGGCATGGATACTGAGGATATTCTGCCTGGCGTGATCATTGGATCACCTGAATTTACCTGGAGCGCTCTCTTTGCCGAGAACGTAACTACGCTCAGCTACTAATTCTCGATAATTAAACCTGACAGGTTTCCAAGACCTGTCAGGTTTTTCCTTTTGATAAGGAAATTCTCATGCGTAAAATTTTCTTAGCAGTTATTTCTTTTCTTATTCTTTCAGGCATTCTGATATCTGGATGCAGCAACTCAACAAGAGACCAGGAATTACGTAGCATTATCAAGCGAGATGGCTTAACAGGAGACCCGAGTATTGGGCGTGATCTGCCCAGTATCAGTGAGCCGCTTCCGCAACTTGGGATGATGCTCTTTTACACCAAAGCCCTGAGTGCTGCACAAGACGCAGCTTGCGTTAGTTGTCACCATCCTTCTCTCGGTGGTGGGGACGGGATTCCCATGTCTATTGGTGTAGATGCCGACGTCCCCGAATTGCTTGGCCCGGGACGCACTCACATTCAAGGACCGCTAGTCCCTCGAAACGCGCCGACCACATTCAATTCAGGGATGTGGGACGCGTTCATGTTCCACGATGGGCGCATTGAGAGTAAGGGAAAAACACCCGGCGCAAACGGTGCTGATGGATACGGTATCCGCACGCCAGATCGCCCCTGGGGTTATCCTGATCCTGATGCGGGCGAAAATCTCGTTGTAGCACAGGCGCGCTTCCCCGTTACATCTGAAGATGAAATGCGTGGCTTTGACTTTGGAACAGGACATGGCAACACCCTTGAGGTAAGAGACGAAAGAACTCGCAACCTGCTTGCAGCAATTCTTGGTGGCTATGGCGAGGGGGAAGGTGTGCTTGAAAAGAACGAGTGGCTGCCCGAGTTCCAAAAAGCCTATAATAGTGATGCTGATGCCGAGACACTGATTACATTTGAGAATATCGTCCATGCCATTGGTGAATATGAGCGCTCTCAAGTTTTCGTTGATACACCATGGCGAGCCTACGTGCAGGGTGACGATGAGGCTATTAGCGAATCGGCGAAGCGTGGCGCCATTCTCTTCTTCACATCTGCTGAAGATGGTGGTGCAAATTGCTCGGTCTGTCACTCAGGTGACTTTTTCACGGATGAAGACTTCCACGTCGTTGCCATTCCGCAGATCGGGCGCGGCAAAGCAAGCGGGACTTATGGCGACGATGATTTCGGGCGCTATCTTGAGACCCAGGACCCTGCCGATAAATACGCCTTCCGAACGCCGACCCTGCTCAACGTCGAGGTGACAGGCCCCTACGGGCACGATGGGGCGTATGAATCACTAGAGATGATTGTTCGCCACAAGATGGATGTGGTCACCGCTGTTGATAATTATGATTTTTCGATGCTCTCTCCTGAAATTCGTACGCATAATGCCGAAACTTATAGTCAGGCAGCCCTTGAGCAATTGCTCGAAAATCGTCGTCAGGGCATCATCACAATAGAAGACCTCTTCATCAGCGATCAAGATGTGGAAGATATCGTTAATTTTATGCTTACGCTCACTGATCCTTGCGTGAAAGATCGTAGTTGCCTCTCCCCATGGATCCCGGATACAGACACTCCCAACCCAGATGGCTTACAACTTGAAGCCATAGGCAAGGATGGCAATCCTCTTTAGGTACCTTCGCATCTCCTCGTTGCGACAAAGGCGTGTATTAGTAATACACGCCTTTGTGATTCTTGCAAATGTAGATGTGAAAAGGTTGATAGATTCGCTCAATGTTGATATAATTTGTAATGTTTCACAAAAAAACTCAAATTTTAACAAGTGAGAAAATATGACCATCGCGCATCAACGTCAACAGAAAATATTGGACTGCCTAACCGAAAAAGAAACCTGCACGATCCAGGGGCTTGCGGAACTACTTTCTGTTTCTGCGATGACCATTCATCGCGACCTAGATAAGCTCACCGAGCAGGGGAAAGTTGTAAAAGTTCACGGTGGGGCAATGTTACGGCCTGATCTATCAGTGGAGAGTGCTTCCTCTGTGTGCCCTATGTGCAAGCAGGGAGTGCGGGAACAGCTAGCTTTTGTTCTCCAACTTGACGATGATGAGCAGAAGCAAGCCTGTTGTCCACATTGTGGCTTGATGATGTTAAATATGCAGAACCCAACTCTCATGCTGGCAACCGATTTTTTGCATGGAAATAAAGTCAACGCTTTACAGGCTACCTATTTGATCAAGCCTGACTTAAAGACCTGCTGCTCGCCTGCTGTAGTTGCGTTTGCGTCTCTTGGCGATGCGCAGCGATTTCAGCAAGGCTTTGGCGGTGAAATGATGAGTTTTTCAGAAGCTAAATCCTTTCTCAGTAGCACCCATGCTCCGCCCAGAAATATGTAGATACAGGGCTTCCAGCTCTGATAAAAATAACCAAGGAGAAGAAAGAAAATGAAGAAAGTGTTTTTTGTTGTTTTGAGCATTGCTCTTGTTGCAGTTGGTTTATCCGCTTGCCAAACTGCTCCTGCAGGACCCCAGATTGAGATTTCTGGCACTTGGGGACGTCCCTCCCCGATGAAGGCCGGAAATGGGGCTGCATATATGCTCATCGAAAATACCGGCTCTGAAGGTGACAGGGTTGTCGCCGCGTACAGCGATGTAGCTGAGAATGTCGAGCTTCATGATATGACCATGGAAGATGGCGTTATGACGATGTTCCATGTAGAAGATGGCTATGAAGTTCCTGCTGGTGGATCGGTTGAGCTGGCTCCCGGTGGCAAGCATGTTATGTTCATTGGCTTGTACGACAAACTTGAAGTTGGCCAGGTCGTGACCGTTGAACTTGAGTTTGAGAAATCGGGCAAGCAAACGATCGAGGTGGAAATCCGCGAAGAATAGAAAGAGGGTACTTCTACCCTTCTATTAGCATTTCCTCAATGCAAGGCGCGCACCATATGGTGCGCGCCTTTATGTTTCTGGTACAGAGGGCTGCTATTTTCGCTTTATCCAGCTAAAGATAGCCAGCCCGGCAAAACTGACGAGCATTAAGAGACCGAAGCTGTCGCCTACCTGCGGGAAAGCTGTTTGCACTGAGTCGATGGGGGTTAGTACCATTTGCTTGTTGCCCCATTCACCCTGGCTTTCTGTCTCGAATATATCGATGCGACTGACGACGCGCCCGTAGGCATCGGTAACGGAGGAGACACCTGCGCCAGTTTGGCGGAAGATGGACATGCCATTTTCAACTGCCCGGAAGGTGGACATATCGTTATGGATATCGCGGACTTCATACCAATCGTTGGATGGGACGAAGAGCAGATCTACGTCCTGTGCGCCAGCTTGTTTGATTGCTTCTGGGAAGTCGGCGTCCCAGCAGATGACGGCGCTGAGTTTGCCGTAGGGAGTATCTACGCTTTGGATTTCTCCGCTGCCCTGGAGTGAGCCTTCAAATTGTGAGCCGCCGAATTTGATATGTTCAAGGACGACGTCGCCATTGGGGTCGATGATCTGAACGATATTTTTGAAAGCTTCTTTACCGGTTGGATCAATGGTGACGGTAGGTAGGACGAGGTAGATGTTCTCTTTCTGGGTGAGTTGACCAGCGTCTGTGAGCAAGGTTGCTATATCTTCGGGGTAGCCGATCGCTGCGCCTTCTTGTAGGGAGACGATCTGTGCACCTCGCTGTGCCAGCTCACGGACGTGTTCAAGTTGGCGGTTGTTCAGGTCGCTGGTGGCAGCTTGGAAGGCGGTTCCGTCGCCGCTGTTGGCGAGCTCCATAATGGTGATGAGTTGATTTTCGGGCAGGGAGAAGCCGCCGATCATGACTTCCTGTTTGGGTGTGGGGGCGGAGAGTATTCTGCTGAAGCCGAACCCCAAGACCAAGATCATGAACCCAGCATAAATCCAGGTGCCGACGCGGATTTTCGCGAAGCGGAAATCATTTTCCCAAAGATAATTGACGAAGCTGCCGAACCATCCGATAATGAAGGGGATACTCCATAGACCGGTAATGGAGGCGACTTGCATGATGGCTGTGAAGCCGGTTTGAGTGTAGCCTGCTGCGCCAAAGGTGCCGAAGGGGCTGCCGGAGCCGGAGAAGAAATCGAGGGCGGCGGCGCTGATGGGATAGATGAGGGTCAGCCAGAAGGGGGAGACTCCTGTGTTTGCCCAGCGGAGGTGGAAGCGGCGATCCATAACGTAGGGGATCATGCCGAACAAGGAGGTGAAGCTGAAGAAGATCGGCTCGACGAACCCGCCCAAATAGTGCATAGCGGTGGCGTTGCGCCAGGCGAAGATGGTGGGGATGGTGGAAGCGGCCCAGAGTAAAAAGAAGGCGCTTTTGGTCTTGTCACTTTGGCGGTAGAAGCGTAGGGCGAAGATGGGGGCGATCCAAGCGGCGGCGGGAAATTGCCAGCGACCAATGACGAAGAAGGTTAGTACGGCGTAAATTACGAGCCAGAGAAGATTGAGATTTTTGTTGGTTTTCATAAGGTTGCTCCTTGTGGTCTGTTTTTTTAATTGCGCCGCTAGTGTAGATTTATTGTTGTGTTTGCACATCGTCCTTGTGGTGCGAGAATGCAGGACAAGGGGACATTGTCCTTTTGTACAATGTGGATTTTTTACACTTAATGTACAATCGTGGCATGGATACTATGACAGATCGCAAAAACAGCTTTGTGGTCCGACCTTTTTACATCTTCATCACTGTTTTGATGGGAATTTTCGGTTGGGTAAGTTTTTTAGCCTTTTGGCAGCAAGGGCAAGTACTTTATGCCCTTCTTTGTATTTTTTTAGCCGCTCTTCATATATCACTGTATTGGTTCAATTTGTCAAAGTTTGAAAATGATCGCTGGCGCATCTTCTATTATCTTGCACAGGCAAGCATAATTATCATTTTTACGCTTTTACCGCATCCCAATGAAGCTTATGGTGGACTGAGTTTTGTTAGCTCTGCGACGATTACCATTATTGCAGAGGGATTAGGGCTTTGGGGCAATACCCGCCGCGCGCTTTATATTGGCTTATCGTTTGTGGTGCTTATGGTGGTGCTTTTTTCGCTCGAGGTTGAGCGTGCGATCTTATTTGATGTGCTTTCTCAGGTTTTGATCAACGGCACCTTTATCATCATGGCGGTTTTTATCTTGAATCAACAACTTAGGCTGCGTGAAAGGGCCGAAGAATTTGCCGAAGAACTAGAAAGTGCGAATGCCAAGCTGGCAGCCTACGCTGCACGCAACGAATCTCTGACTCTTCAATCTGAGCGAGAGCGCATGGCGCGTGAACTCCATGATACGCTGGCGCAAGGCGTGGCCGGATTGGTGATGCAACTCGAAGCGATCAAGGCACATCAACAACAAGGTCAATATCTTGAAGCGGGGCAGGTTGTTACGCAGGCACTCTCCCGTGCGCGGAATACGCTCAAGGAATCACGCTCCGCGATAGAAGACCTGCGCAACGATATTTTTGATTTTCAGAAGACCGTTAAAGCAATGCTCGAGCAGTTCAGCGCATCCAGTAAAACAAAATTTGAACTGGATTTAGCGTTAGATCCTGAGGCCCCACTCCCTCAACATGTTCAGCACCACGCGCGGCGGGTTTTATACGAAGCGTTAACGAATATTCAAAAGCATGCTCAGGCGAGCGTTGCTCATGTTGCGGCCATTCAACATAGTAATATGCTTGAACTTTGCATAAGGGATGACGGTGTTGGCTTTAACGTCCAACGCCTCCCGGTGCACGGCTGTTTTGGTTTGCAGGGATTTCAAGAGCGTGCACAGTTGACTGATAGTCGATATATGCTGACTAGTTCCCTTAATGCAGGTACTATGATCGAGTTTGTTTTCCCCTTGGACACATATGACTAATTCAATTCGCGTACTTGTCGTCGATGATCATCTTATTATCCGTGAAGGGCTGCGGCTGATCTTTAACACCGTTCCCAATATAGAGTTAGTGGATGAAGCTCTCAATGGGCAGGAAGCCCTCGATAAAGTGGATGGCTGTAACCCCGACGTGGTGCTGATGGATCTGCAGATGCCTGTTATGGACGGTATTACCGCTATCGAGCATCTGCGTCGCTTCCACCCGGAACTTGCTATCGTTATCTTGACCACCTACAAGGAGAACGACCTGATGTTGCGCGGTCTACAAGCTGGCGCGCGCGGTTATCTTCTCAAAGACTCTGACCGAGAAACACTCATTGAAACCATTCAGGCGGCTGCGAGTGGCAAAACCCTGATTGCCCCCGAGTTATTACAAAAAGTGCTTAACTATCGATCTCCTGAAGCGACACCCGCAGAAAAAACGGATAATCCGCTCTCTGAGCGTGAAAGCGAAGTTTTGCAATTGGTCGCGGAAGGTGCGCGGAACAAAGAGATCGCTTACAAATTGAACATCACCGAGCGTACAGTCAAGGCGCATCTCAGTCATATTTTTCAGAAGTTAAATGTTGATTCGAGGGCTGCTGCCGTTGCGGCCGGAGCGAAAGCCGAGATATTGTCGCTAAAAGATGCCTGAAATATTGATGGCAATATTACCTGTCAGCGACACTTTTTTGGTGAGCGGGTGTCAGATCATTCAGTAGCGCCCCTTTTTTGCGAATGGCAACTTGGCAGATGTTAATATCAGGAGAGGCTTGAGATTTCAAGACTACAAACTCTCCGCCGATATGCTCGAGTAAGCGACGATCGTATTCCATTAAACGGTAGCAAGCCTGAACATCGCCTGTATCGGTGACAGGGCAGGGCGCGTGGACTTCGGCAAACGCCGTATCCTCATCGATTTCGCGAATGGGCACCATCCTGCGTCCCGGAAACATGCGCTGCCACTCTTGAGCGATTTCCTCCAATTCATCCTTTTCTTCCCCCTTTTTTAGCCATATTGTCAGATCAGCCAGTCGGCGCATCATCGTGCGAGTCAAAAAATTGAAGTAGGGTCTACGGGCAAAAAAACCCCGATGTTGAGTACTCTGTAAAACGTTCTAAGTGAGGTAAGCCTTTTTCTCATGGAGCTACTCCTTCTCCCAGCCATAATCTCGTTCGACTTTTGCGATGCGCGTTTTATATTCGCTATACCAGGCATCTCTCCCTTGCTCTCTAGCGATGACGTGCTCCGCATTTTCCCTCCATGCCTTGATCGAATCCAAGTTTGCCCAATAAGAAACGGTGATACCCATACTTTCACGTGCTGATTCCACACCAAGAAACCCCGGTTGTTCTGCGGCAAGTTCGACCATGCGAGTTGCCATCTCGCCGTAACCATTATCTCCATCCCTGCGGTGGGATGTAAAAATTACGGCGTAATAAGGGGGCTTAGGAGTATTTGCAATTTCGAACATGAGAGCTCCTATCAAAAAAGGTCACCATTTTAGTAACCCTTCCATTCTAGCCTTCATTCACCATCAGAACAATCCGCCCCTTTACTGCCGCCTGCTTGATCAGCTTATGCGCTTCGGTGGCGTCTTCGAGTTTCATGCGCCGCGCGATGGTGGGCTTGATCTTCCCTTCTGCCAGCAATCTGAAAAGCGCGCCCAAGTCTTCCTTGAACCATTCGGGCTCCTTCTTCCGTAAGTCGCCGATCGAGTAAAAAGATGTTTTGCGCCCATTTGGCAGAATATTCCACAAAGCGACCTTCGTGAATGTTATTGGCACACTGTCGCCGCCTTTGCCCATCGCGTCATCATAAAAACCATAGGGGATAAGGATGCCGCCTTTACGCAGCGAATCGAAGGAACGCTTGAAATGGTCGCCGCCGATGAAGTCGAAGATCGCATCGCACCCGCCTTCGGCTTGCATCCGCGCAACGAAATCTTCTTTGGTGTAATCAATATGCACTGCACCCAGCCCCTCGACCAGCTCCTTCTTCGATGCAGATGCTGTGCCGAATGTCTTCAGGTCAAGTAGTTTGCCGAGTTGTAGTAAGGCTGTTCCGACCGCACCACCTGCCCCGTGGACGAGGATCGTCTGCCCGCGTTCGATTTTTGCCAAACGGTGAAGCATCTGGTAAGCGGTGACGTAGGATAAAACCAAACTCACGGCATCCGCAGGTGCGAGGGAATCAGGCACGGGCACGAGCGCTTCGGCGGGCCGCAGCATATATTCGGTGTATGCGCCCCAAACGGTCAGATCCGCAACTTTTTGTCCGACATCCAATCCCCTCACATCTGCGCCGAGTTCGTCAACCACGCCGACCATGTCGTAACCGGGAGAGAGCGGCGGCTCCTCCTTGAATCCGTAATAGATCCCCTTGCGGACGAGTGTGTCGGTAAATGAGGCGCTGGCAGCAAGTACTTTTACGCGTACTTCGCCTGCGCCAGGTTTAGGAAGATTTTCTTCTGTAACAACCTGTAATACATCTGGGCTGCCAAATTCGTTAAGAATAACTTTTTTGTAGCTCATTTTTTGCTCCTTACTCTTTAAATAAACTTTCGATGAGTGCTGGTAATTGACCAATATCTTCTAGCTCATAATAATTATTTTTCCTGGCTTCTTCATCGGATACATTTTCATGTGCCCAGGTGGTGCCGTTAGGAATATAGACCGCAGTCTCGCCAATGGCAGCAACGGGCAGGACATCTGACCTAAGGGAGTTGCCGACCATGAGAAAACGTTTTGATGCGATCTGGTATTTTTCGAGAAGGGCGCTGTAGGTTTTGCTGGTCTTTTCGCTAACGACTTCGACGTGGTCGAAGCAATCTCCAAGCCCTGATTTGGTGACCTTTCTCTCCTGATCGAGCAGGTCGCCTTTAGTGATGACCATCAACGTATGCGACGCCGAGAGTTTCTGGATGGTGTCACGTACGTTTGGGATGAGTTGCACATCTGCTTCGATCATTTCCCGCCCGAAGCCGATGATCTCGCAGATCTCTTCTGTGGTGACTTTGCCCTGTGTAAGCGCGATGGCGGTTTCGATCATCGAGAGGGTAAAGCTCTTGATGCCATATCCATAGGCGGCGATATTGCGTGTTTCGGTCTTGAAAAGTTCCTGAACGATAAACTTCACGGGATGATGCTCTACCAGTAGCTGCGCAAGTTTTTCTTCCGCTTTCTTGTAGTGGATTTCGTTCTGCCAAAGAGTGTCGTCGGCATCAAAAGCGAGGATGTCGAACATGCTCATTCCTTTTCTGCTGCGAAAAATGCATCCCACTCAGCCCGGTACTTTGCCTTTTCTGTCTCTAAGAGAAAACTGGCTTCGAGCGCGTTGAGGTTAAGCTGCCATAACTCGTTCCACGAAAAGCCCTGTTTTGCCAGCAAAATATACTCGCTGGTTAAGTCCGTAGAAAACATAGGCGGGTCATCGCTGTTGACTGTGCAGTACACGCCCGCATCCACCAATTTTCGGATCTGGTGTGGATGATCGAGCGGAGTCACTTTTAAACGATAATTGCTATGCGGACAGACTTCCAGCGGGATCTGCGTCTCCGCCAGATATTCGAGCAGCTTGGGGTCATCCACGGCGCGGACGCCATGCCCGATCCGCTCTGCCTTCAGCTTGCTCAGTGCCCCCCAAACGCTTTCTGCGCCTACAGTTTCTCCCGCGTGGGCGAGGACGTGCAAACTCTGACGACGAGCTTCCTCATAAACATCGGCGAACAACTCAGGTGGATACCCAACCTCCGGTCCCCCAAGCCCCAAACCGATAAAGACACCAGCATCCCGCCCCTTGAGAATGAAATCCAGCACGCGATAACGTGACTCCGGAATGTGGCGAGCGATGTCGGGAATGAAGCGTATTCCGATGTCATATTTCTCCTTGCCGCGCTTGATTCCTTCGGCAAAAATAGCGATAACTTCATCCTGTGGGAAGTTGTCTAGCATGAAAGAAGCACTCAGGAAAACTTCGCAATACCGAACATTATGTCGTGCCTGTTCCGCGAGAAAACGATCCAGCATGAAGGCGAAGTCATCTGCGGTTTGCATACAGGAAAGCGCCAGAGTATATATCTCGATGAAGTGATCGAAATCGCGAAAGGCGTACATCTCTTGCCATTCTTCCAGTGTGTTGGCAGGGAGCGTGACCTTGTTGCGCTTTGCCAGTTCCCAGACAGTAGCAGCATCCGTTGCGCCTTCAAGATGGACGTGTATTTCTGCCTTGGGCATTTCCCAAAGACGTTTTTCCAGTTCGGCAGAGACAGGGGTGTTTTCGTAGATATTGGCCATAGCGTTTCCTAAGAATTTCTGTAACGTACAAAATAAGTCCAGCCCAAAAGCGTTAGCCCGGCGAGCATGAAGAAATATCGTAGCAGATCAAAGATCGGGCTTGGAAAGGTGTAAACGAGCACGCCGATAGGCAGGAATCCAAACCACAGGCTGTATTTGAGAAATTTCTCGAGGGCGGTATCGCCATGCATCACGAAGGCGAAGAGGAAGAAGCCCAGATAGCTGCTGTGGAATTTGAGTTGACTCCAGAGCATCCGCTCCTGAATATCGACGAGGGAGATTGGCATCCCGTTCAGCGCAGTGGTCAGTTGCGTCATCAGATCGTGATTTTCATGCAGATCGAGATATGCAGTGATGACCAATGCGCCCAGCGCGACGACGACCAGCCAGATATTATCTTTGTTCCATAGGTCGATTGCGAGGAATATAAAGGCAGCTGTGTAGAACATCAGAAAGAGATTGTCGAAGGTCAGGATAACGCGCAAGGGAATTTCTGCAGCGACGATATTTTGTGCATAACTCTCAACGGTGGTAATGGTCTCGAAATTCTGCGCGGTCACGCCGCCGCTGAAAATGGATGTGGATAACATTCCTGCCAGCATGAGCGCGGCAGCAAAAGCGGGAAAAGCGATGTACTTGTAAATATCTTTTTTTATCATGGTGATCTCCTTGTACGTCTAAAATTTTGATTTTCCGATCGTGCCCAAATGTGTATGCTGAAAAGAATCGGTATATTTCAATCCGTAGCCCAGAATTCGATCCATACTGGAATGCCCGAAAAGGATCAAGCCAGCAAGTTGCACGGCAGGGTTTACGCTCAAAATACCCAAGATATAAACACTGATCCCCAACGCCTTATGATGGAAAAAATTATAGGTGAAAGCTCCCAGCCGCGTGCCGCTGAGATAACCGAGCATACTCACATCGGGGACGAAGAGAAGGGCGGGATACCACCACCAGGCGAAGTCCAGTCTTGAAAAGAGAAAAATGGTGATAGCAAACATGAAAAGTTCTTCGAGTTTGATAAGATTTTTCATTTTGTTTTCCATAAGCCCTTTGTCATTTCACCCATTTGAACAGGCTCCATACGAGTGAACCTTAGTTCTCGCACCATGCGCATCTTTTTCCACATCATAGTGTGGCCTTTGGTAAAGCGAACGCGGCGTACTCGTCGCTGCCAAAGCTGAATTTCTTTTTCGGTCGCTTCACGGCGTTTGCCAGCAACGCCATAGAGCCTCACTGCAGGCGGAGCGATGAACTTTCCGTGTAGCAGAGAGCGCAGCCAAAATGAGATGCCACTATCAACAGCCAATATACAGATTTGTTGATTTTCACTCAGGTTCCTTGGCAATTGACGGGGAAACTCTTCAAAATATATCCCATGTCCGGGCTTCCCCAGAATCAATGATCCAATGGGGGTGATATTTGGTTCGCCATTGTCATCCACTGTTGCGATGGCATAATGAAAGGACGAACGAAAAGAGCGCTTGAAAAGCGCTTTGATCTCTGACCAGTTTTCATTCAGTGACATCTTAGCTCTCCTTGAAACCCATCCGCGTTAACATGGCTCGAATTTCGACTTCAAAGAAATCGTCTACGCTGATCTCGTTTGGTACTGCCAGAAAATGCCCATGTAGCTCCAGCGACACCATCCCGTGGATCTGTGCCCAACTCGCCATCGCAAATTGGATGACCGCCGGGTCGCCCGGATACTCGAATTTCTCGATCCATGCCCGGATCATCTCCGGGGTGGACGGGAGAACACCTTCTGTTTTGAAGGCGCCAGCCTCCCAGGCATTGTGGAGTACGCCGATCAGAACCGACATATTCCCCGCGGCGGCGGGCCCCGTAATCTCCATCGGAGCATGATAGTTAGGAATGGGGGTGCCGAAGATCAGGCTATATTCTTCCGGGTGCGTCAGTGCCCAGTTTCGATAGGCGCATGCCGATGCGAAGATCCGCTCGGAGTGAGAAGCATCTTGAAGCGATGTTTGAGAAGCACGCAGGGTATCTCCCATTGAATTATAGGCATCCACGATCAGGGCGGTGACGAGATCATCGCGGCTGGAGAAGTAGTTGTAGATGGCGGGAGCGGTGATATCAAGCGCACGCGCGATTGCGCGCAACGAAAGCGCCGCCGCGCCTTTTTCTGCGATTTGTTCACGCGCTGTTTCCTTGATCGCGCTTTCAAGATCGGGGTGCTGATCTGAGTGTTTTGGGCGAACCATAGTATCTCCTTAAATGAACGCCGTAAATATACGGTGTTCATTTAGTTTTGTCAAGAAGATGGTAGTTTCTCTGAAACTGAGGTGTCAAAACCATTGGTCAACGCCAGGTATTATTTCTAAAACAACAAAAAAGATGAGCATAAGCTCACCTTTTTTGTTGTACGGAGAGATAGGGGGAATATGTTATGGGTTTATATCGTCGAGTTTTCCATCACCTCCTCTAAAAGCTCTATGAAAGCGGCTTCATGACGAATGAAATCAAAATCCGGATCTTTCTGGATCTTTTCCACAGTCGCCTCTTTCGTGAGTAGGGCATTCTGAAGCAACTCCACAGCCTTGATGGTATTTCCACGAATGGATTCAAAGCAGGCTTGGTTGTAGGCTGTGTCGCGTTCCATTTCTTTGGCGACTTCGGCAAGATGTTCTTCAGCGTTTTCCGGCATATCAATCCGGCGATAATTGCTTGCCAAAGCACAGCGAATAACGGGATCATCATCGCCCAATATGAGGGCTTGTTCCAGCGCTTCGATGGCGTCCTCATGGCGTTCTGCTACACTATAAACTTGAGCGAGTCGATAGTGATAATCTCCATTTTTTGGAGCGAGAGCAAGTGCGCGCTGATAGGCTTCGATCGCATTCTCATATTCATAAACGAGGGCATAGTGTTTGCCTAGGCGGCTCCATGCTTTATCATTTTGCGGATTTTGTGAGGTGACGCTTTGGAAGGTGATGATACGATTTCGAACCTCTTCCTCTGAATAACTTTCTTCACCGTTTTCAAAGCTTGCGGTTTGTGGTAACGGGAGTTCTTCTTCAGGAGGGGCCTCATCGCTTCTCGAGGGTATTTCATTTTCTGGAAGGAGCGGTTCTTCTTCCTGAACCTTCTCATCCGCATCGTCTCGGACCTCAGGCGCAACATCACTTTCATCCAAATAGAATAATGCGACATCTTGCTCTTCCGCGTTTTCCTCCAGATGAGGATCTTCTTCTTTAGTCTCTTCTGTAATATTTTCTTCGATCTCTGTGACCGTAAAAGTTGTTTCTGATGCAGGCTTTTCCTGCGGAGCGCTCTTGACCAGAGGCTTGCTTCCGTTATTCTGAGACTCTGTTTTGCCAGATGTCAGGGCGCGCACCAGCGCCTCTGTTTTGCGAACGCTTAGGTCATGGGTCAGTACCTGTTCCAGAATCTGAATTTGCTGAGATGCTTTTTCTAAACCCAGCAAGGCGCGTGCATGCCCTGTGCTGATCCGATCCGCATCCAGTGCGCGTTTGACCTTTTCAGGTAGGTCTAGCTGACGAAGCAGATTTCTCACGGCAACGCTGCTTTTCCCCATACGACGAGCGATCTCTTCAGGGGAGAGGTCATATTCGTCGCGAAGCTGCGTGTAGGCTTCAGCCTGCTCGAGCGGTGAAAGGCTGAGACGTTGTACATTTTCGATGAGGGCCAACTCAAGGCGTTCTTGCTCGCTTACTTTTCGGATCACTACAGGGACGGTCGCGAGCCCAACTTGGCGAGCTGCTTCCAGGCGGCGTTCTCCAGAGATGAGAATATAGTGCCCTTCTTCGCCATTTGGGCTAACGATGAGCGGCTGAATGATGCCGTGCTCGCGCACCGATTCAACCAGATCGTGGACACTAATGCGCAGACGCGGCTGCCTCGGGTTTACGTAAATCTTTTCGATTTTGAGCTGGGCAAAGCTGGGATGGGCAGATGAATTTGAAGCGGAAGCAAGCCCAGGCTCCACGGACGATGCCGTGGAACCTGTCTCTGCAACTTTCAAAGACTCAGCTTCTTGATATGCATTTTGTGCTTCTCGCATATTGTCCATTTGCATATAGAGGTCTCCGAGCTGATCCCATAGAACGATCTTTTCTTTGGAATCAGCAGTGGTTTCGATGCAACTCAGATAGGCTTCGGCAGCCTCAAAAAGTGCGCCCGTTTGAGCATAGGCATTTGCCAGATTTTGCATGGCAGGAGTGAACTTTTTGTTGATCTCGACTGCCTGACGATATGCGAGAATTGCCTGAGAATAAGCACCTGCATTGGAATGAAGGATACCCAGCTCATTCCAGATAATGTATTCTTTCATCGCGTTTCTCCTTTTGGGAGAACAGGCTGCTTAGGATTTTTCTGTGCTCAAAAGTCCTTGACGAGTCCAGTTCTCTAAGGTGATGTTTTCAGTGTCGAGTTCATCGGCTTTGCGGTAAGCTTCTTTTGCCTGGTCGTAATCTTTCATGGCGCGGTAAGCATTCCCGATATTGTTCCAGGTTTTGATCCGTGTTGCGTTGTCGTCAAGGTAGGAAATGCTCTGTTCATAGAGTTTTACAGCTTCTGCGAAATTGCCTTTTTGCATGTGTAAGAGAGCAAGGTTATGCATTACTGCGCCGTAATCACTGTCGAGCTCAAGCGCTTTTTTGTAGGCAATTAGTGCTCCATCCAGAATATCTTCAGTGAAGAAAATATTGCCCATCTCGCCCCAAACAGAGGCATTTGCCAGCGCGTCAGCGTGACCGTTTCCGTTGCCGTTACCATTGCCATTTGCAGGAGTGGTAGCAGCCGCTGGTTCTTCTGTGATTTCCTCTTCGAGTTCGGCAAGGGCTTCTACTTCATCGACATCCTCGGCTTCGCTCACGGTGAGCTCTTCCTCAGTTTCTACGACAGGTTCTTCAGCGATCACTTCAGTTTCGCTCACAGCGAACTCTTCTTCAGCTTTTTCTTCTATCTCTTCGATAGACTCTTCGGCAATAACCTCAGGAATGATCTCTTCCTCTTTGTCGATCTCTGCCAAGACCTCTTCTTCAATTTCTGCAGCAAGCTCTTCGACGATAGCTTTAGTTTCGTCTTCGTCTACAGCGAGCTCTTCTTTTGCATCTTCTTCGATCTCTGCGACGGGTTCTTCGGCAACAGCCTCTGCTTCAATTGAAAGAAGCTCTTCTTCAACCTCTTCGACAGACTCTTCTGCGATGGGCTCTTCAGCAACAACCTCAGCCTCGCTCATTACAGGTTCTTCAGTAGCGGCTTCCACTTCAGTTGAAAGAAGTTTTTCTCCAGCCTCTATGACAGGCTCTTCTGTGATGGCTTCAGCCTCACTCATCACAGGTTCTTCTTCAATTTCTGCAACCAGCTCTTCGGCGATGGTCTCATCTTCGTTCACAGCGAATTCTTCTGCAGCCTCTTCTTCGATTTCTGCGATAACGGCTTCCGTCTCAGTTGAAAGAGGTTCTTCTTCGACCTCGGCAACAGGTTCTTCCGCGACAATCTCTGTTTGACTCATGACGAGATCTTCTGCTGTTTCTCCTTCTTGTTCGTCATCATCGTCATCTTGCTCAGAAAGCGCTAACCATTTGTGTTTGATGATTTCGTCCGCTTCTTGCGCTTCTGACAGATCATCTACTTCTTCTTCGAGGTCTTCTAAACTGAGTGTCTCATCCTCAATATATTCTTTTGCAGTGTCTGTTGTCGCATCTGCGTCAAGCGCTATCTCTTGTGAGATCTCGCTGATCAATTCATCTACGCTGGCTTCGAGTTCGGGATCATCTTCGCCGAGCATCGGGATCAGGTCTTTGGCTATTGCAGCAGGCACGGGAGGGGCTTCGTTGACCTCTTCCACTTCTTCAGCGCCACCGACGTCTTCCGCGACAGCTGTATCGATGGCAGCTTCCGCTTGGGCGCTGTTACGTACATCCTTGTCCAATGCAGACATAGTGTTCTCGATCCAGGATGCGAAGGCACCTTTGGCCTTTTTCTCAATGGGTTCTTCGAGCCCCTCCTCTTCTGCGCTGAGGGTAGCCTCAGCTTCAAGGGTGACCTCTTCCTCTTGAGTGGTCTCTGCCAAGACCTCTTCTTCGGCTTCTGTCACGTCCAGCATATCGTCAGGGATCTCTGAAAGGATGACTGCCAGATCATCTTGATAGAGAGGGTTTTCGGGGTCCAGTGCGGCTGCACGCTCGAAAGCGAGCAATGTGTTTTTGTCGTCTTCGAGCATTTGATATGCGATGCCCAGTTGATGCCAGCTTACAGCCTTCTCATTGAAGTCCTCGAAAAGCTCTATGCTGCGTTGATAGTGGGGAATCGCCTTTCCGGGTTCAGATAAGCGAACGTAAGCGGTAGCAAGATTGCTTTGCGCTCGCCCCGATTTTGGGGCAAGGTCTATCGCCTTTTTATATGCACCGAGTGCTTGTTCATACTCGCCGACATTGATATGGATATTTCCTAATTCGTTCCAAAGTTGATGCTCACTCATTTTCTTTCTCCTTCTACTTATGAGCTAGGATTTACAAGTTGGTCGTACGCTGTTCTTTATTTATTATTGAAGTAGGTTTGAGTCTTTCTTGCTGAGTTTCTCAGTGAATTCGATTTACCTGGATAATATTCTTTTTCATAGTCTCCTTTCTGGATATTCTGCCAAACATCCTTACTGTGTGTAGCAGTTGCTGAGCAAGCTCTGCCTCGCACGAGAAAGCATGCTGTTGTTCTTGATCGGATCAAGAACCCGGGCTCTTTCGTACGCTGCTACAGCGAGGGAGTGCTCGTTAAGACGTCGGTATGCATTGCCTAGTTGATTCCAGGACAAAGCTTTATCTTTTTTGGCCTGAAAGAGCTGGATGCTTTTTTCATAAAGCGGAACGGCATCTTTATAGAGACCGGTGAACATGTAGGCGATCCCTAATTTGTAATAAGACCATCCGTTTTCGGGTTCGAGCTCTATTGCCACTTGAAAAGCATCCTCTGCCAGGTCGTACATGTGGTTACGAATATAAAAGGCGCCAAGCTCTAACCAGTAATTGATATTTCGGGCTTGTTTATTGGTTTCCAGAACCTTTCGCAGCATTCTGCTGCGGGTGACTTTTGCTTTACTTTTTATTGTGGTGCCAGGCTTTTTAGGCACGATCGCTTTGATTTTCTCAGGTTTTTTTACTGTCTTTGTCAGTGATTGCGTCTCTTTACCCTTTGATGATGCCTCCAAAAGAATGGGCCCAGGGGTAGTACGATTTTCTTCAAGAAGTGCTCGTTTTTTGAAAATCTTTTCAGCTTCGCGATATGCCCGCACCGATGCAGTATATTTGCCTGATGCGCGATAAGTGTCGCCAAGTCTGTAGTAGGCGTGGACTTTATCTTCGTCGTTTCGGAATATTTGTGTGCTTTTAATGAAGAGCACAGCAGCCTTGTTATATTCCTTCAATTGTGAATAGATCAATGCCATATTGGCATATGCCCAACCAAAATTTTTGTCCAGATCAATTGCCCGATAATAAGATCGGATTGCCTCTGAGTAACTCTTTTGGTGATACTGGATGTTTCCAAGCAGGTTCCAACTCAATGCTTGTTTGGGATCAAGGTCGAGAGCGCATTTGATTGCTTTCAGCGCAACGCTCTGCACCCCGAACTGGCTGATCTTTACCCAAACATCTCTTTGGTAAGGATTGATTTCCACTGACTTTGTGTAGCACTCTGTGGATTTGGGATAATTACCTGCAATAGAGTAGGCTTTACCCAATCCTTTCCATGCACGTGAAAAATTTTCTTTAAGATCAATTGCTTTTTGAAAGGCATCAATACTTTTCTCAAGAAGGTTCAATTGCAGAAAAGATTCTGCGGCGCCGCACCAACTTGCTGCATTAAGTCGGTCTCTTTCAAGCGCATATTGATAGGCTGCAAGAGCATCATCGAAGAGGAATAATGCAGCGTATAAATTTCCGAGATTGTTCAATGATGTGCTGTTTCTGAAATTGGATTTCGAGATTTCGAGGTTGGGATCAAGCTCATCGTTTTCCTGGTTGAGCTCTGTCTTTATCAGGGTATAGGCGATATGTGCTTCGGTTGAAAAGGGTTCGTTGTTTACTAAGTTTGCAACTTCTTTTGCTTTTGTAGCAAAACGCAGGGCCTTCTTATATCTTTTCTGGCGAAAATAAAAGAGCGCCAACTTCACTAAAAGCCGAGAACGCTTGAGCAGCCCCCTCACGTCATCGCGAATATCCAGTGAGAGCAATTCTCTGGGTGAAGTCTTGATGAAATACTCGTTCGGATAGCTGGATTGATTTTTGAATACTCTCCAGGTCGTGGTCGCGATGCGTGACCAGATCGTCTTCCACGGGGTCTTCTCTGAGAAGTCAAAAAACTTGTGTTGAATATCCCAATCTACTGGGGCTTTCGCAACGTAGTCGATAAAATCTTCCTGGGTGATCCAGTAAACAATTCGAACACGATTGTTGATGAGGAAGTCGCTATGCTCACTGATTGCATCATAAAGGTTGGCATCTGAGCTGAACGTCAGGTGCATCATGAAGAAGATCGTCTCGTCCCAGGCTGATTTTCCGAAAACTTCTTCAGCAAGATTATTGTCTCCGTCCGCATCAGGGGTAATATGCGTCACATGTTGTCCGCGTTTGTTTATTTGGCTTTCCAATGCGGTCACGGCTTCGGCACCACTGGCTGCTGTCTCGTAGATAGCAAAAAGAACAGCTGGGCGCTGCCACTTTGTTGCAAAGGTTAGAGCATCGTAGATGCGCGTTATTTCTTTTTCAATGAGAGAGTTTTTTTCTTTATCAGCCATCGAGTAATTTCCTGAGGGTAGGATGAATATCGCACCAGTTTTCACCATCACGATATTCCAGAATTGCTAATAGTTGAAGTAACGGACGCAAACGCCCAACAAACTCAAGCTTTTTAGTCTTATGGATCGTTTTGAGAAGCTTCATATCTTCCTTGTCGAGAATGCGACGATATTCGTTGCGAATCTCTGATGCTGCCCATTCCACATCTATAGCTTCGACTTTCTCTGCGTTGCGGCGACGTGCATGCCCGATCGATGTGCGCATCATCCGGGCTAGTTCTCTGAAAACACCTCCGCTGTAGTAAATGCAAAGGTCTAGTGCTTCGGGTGTAATAAGTGATGAATCCATGCGCAGATTAATGAACTTCTTCAGGGCGGCATATCCATCGTGGTTAATCTCTTCTCCGGATAACGTCGAGAGATTGATGTTGGGTAGAAAAACTGCGCGGTCCCGAATAGCATCAAATTCTTTGCTGTAAAAAAGGGCACTGGAAACCGTGTAAACGATTGCGCAATTAGGCTGTGTCATGATCTCGCGATGATCGTGGAATATTGCACGCGCCCTGTCCAAATCAGGCTTGTCCATATCGTCGATCAAGACTAAGGGGAAGCGTCCTTCTTTTTTGTAAATTGCAGAGGTGATTGCATCAATAACGGCGATCAGCCCGGTGATGTCTTTGTCAAAAGTTTGCCGAATCTCCACGCGCGTTGCTGGCTCAAGCTTCATCTTCAAGGCGGCATTTGCAAAAAAGGCATCAAGCCCGGCACCAATTTCAAACCCGGAGATGCGTCCGTCTGCAATAGTCTGGATTTCGTGTTCCACTTTGCCTTTCCAACTGTCCAACTCCTTAAGCAGCTGCTCAGGTAATTCTCCGTTTGTCTTGCGGTATTCCCGGTATAAGCGTCCGCCGATGGCCAAAAGAACATCTCTAAAATCCAGGTCAATAATGTCGGCTTCATGACGAATACTAAAGTTGATTGCCCAGTATTTCTTGCGAATTTCGGGATCGTTTAAGAGATGTAGTAATTCTGTCGATTTTCCGCAGCCTCTGTGCCCCGAAAAGAAAAATTTAGGTGGTTTATAAAAGGGGGCTAATAATGCATCTTTTAGTTCAGCAATAGGATTGCTGCTTCGGTTCACATAAAACGGATTTGCTTGGCCGCTTTCTGACGGGCGTAATGGCAAGTCAAGTTCAAAATTCAACCAGGCTCGATCAAAGTCTTTTGCTTTTTCGTAATTTAGCTTATTCATTGGCGTTATCCGTTCTGTAGGCTAAGGTCTAACGATGAGAATCGATATGCGTTCTTGCTGGCATCTTGCAGGTTGAGATTTTGTTCTTCCCAATATTTGAGTGCCCATATCTCAATGTGGTCCCCTTGACCGACTAGAATAGCCGTCTCTCCATCAAGCAATTCTGCATACACAGACAATTGTTCAGACAAAACGACCTCGCCTCCATCGCTGTATGGTATCTGCTCAGCACTTCCCAGGAAAAGCCGGAGTAAGAGACGTGCCAAGGGGTCTGCCATATTCATTGATGTTATGCGTTGATACAACTTCGCAAAGGCCTCTTCAGGCATAATGATCAAATTACGATCAAAGCCTTTTGTGACAAAAAGGTCATTAGAATGATGGCTGATAAAACTTTCGGGGAGAATGAAAGCTTTATCAGCGTTTATCTGAGTTGTGTATTGTCCATAGAGCATGGTTAGCGCCTTTTATCTAACTTTGAATAGATTGGCTTTTTTGTTGAATAGATTTTAGACAAGACGAACTGAAACGCAAACCCGATTAAGCAGGTTTTGATTCTTCGCATTTTTTATGGAAAAAAAGACATAGAACAGGCTTCGTTTTCTGTGTTAGATAAGGGGTGTTTTTAGGGTATTTAAATGGTGTATTAATTCGCCCATGAAATGGTGGGGATTGGTATCATGTTTTATGGGGTATGTGTGGGAAAAATATAGTGCTTATTAATGTGGTATTGTATTCGCATTAATAAGCCTTAGATTAGGGTGGGAAATAAGGGTATATAAAACTGGGTGATGCTATCTTATAAACATGCCTTTAGTGAGAATTAATGACCGTCTATAAAATGACCAGTTTTTATGGTCATTAATATGGTGTTTTTGCCTTTGTTTTCAACTTTTGGGGGAAATTTGAAATAAAAAAGCCCCGGATTATCGCTACCGGAGCTTTTTACTCGTCTTCATCAAGATCGCTTAGGCCTTTGCGAAGGGCGTATAAAGCAGCTTGTGTTCGATTTGCCAGATGGAGTTTGCTTAGAATATTACTTACATATTTAGCGACTGTCCTGTCATTGACAACCAGTTCATCAGCAATTTCCTGATTTGTCATCCCTTGTGCGATACATCTCAGAGTCTCAACCTCGCGAGGTGTCAGTGATTCATCTTTTTTGGGTGGTTCAGGAACTAACTGTTGACTTTCATGAACCATCTTTAAAGCAATTGCTGGTGGAATAACAGCCTTTCCGTGAAAAACGTCGTGGATCGCTTCCATAAGCTGTTCGTGGGGAGTATCTTTGAGAATATAGCCTAAAGCTCCTGTTTTCAGCGCCTGATAGATCTTGTCGCCATCACCATAGCCGGTGACGACCAAAATGCGTGTCTCGGGAGCAATAGCGAGTATCTGTGGGATCGTTTCCAGCCCATCCTGCTCAGGCATGACAAGATCAAGGAGAACAACATCAGGGGATAGTTCTGCGACTTGTTGGACCGCATCGATCCCGTTTTCGGCTTGCCCAACCACTTCAACATCTTCCTGGTAAGAGAGGATCGCGATCAGGCCCTCTCGAACAACTGCCTGGTCTTCAACTACAAGAAGGCGAATGGGTACAGGAAGAGGGCTGGGCAATGGAAAAAGGGTAGGAGTTGGGTCGGTCATGCCCTTTCTCCTGCAGCCTTTTCTGATTGGGCGTCATCTTGTCGGACAACCACTGATACCATACTTCCTTCCCCGGGAGTAGAATCGATTTTGACTTTTGCGCCAATAATTTTAGCGCGTTCACGAATATTTTTCATGCCGAGTCCAGAGCGACTGGCTTCTTTGGGGTCAAAGCCTTTTCCATCATCACTGATCTTTAGGTGGATATTAACACGCGCCTTTTTGAAGATGACTCTAACCATGCTGGCATTTGCATGCTTTATTATATTATTTAAGACTTCTTGTGCAATCAGATATAAGTGTACTTGCTCTTCTAATGAAAGTATCACAGTTTGGTCGATATCAAGTTTAGTGTCTAACCCCGCGCGTCCTTCCACAGCCTCCAACCGATGCAGGAGTGATGAGATGAAGCCATTGCGTTCAATATCTACAGGCTGTAATTTGTAAAGGAACAGACGCATTTCCTTTAAGGCTTGCCGAGCATTAAAGCCCAATTGAGAGACAAGTTCCTCCGGATTACTAATTGCGCCAGTGCTGATACCCAAGCGGGCAGATTCAGTCATCATTACCAAACCGTACAAACGTTGTGTAACAGAGTCGTGTAGATCGCGGATAAGGCGTTGACGCTCAGCAAGTGTGCTGGCAATATGTCGCCGGCGATCATTTTCAACAAACGAGCCAACTTGGCGAGATGCAATTTCAAGGCGAATAATTTCATCGTCGGAAAAAGAAATGTTTTCGCGTGTCATCAGAAGCAAGCCAACAAAATCATCCTCATCAACGATCGGGACAACTAGCAGGTGCCCATCAAAAGCATCCCGCAAAATATTCGGGATTTTAGAATCGCTTTTTGTGTCTTTGATCAATATCGGTTGCTGTGTTTTCGAAATTTGAGAGATCAACGGATATGTTTGATCAAGGTACGCAATTTGCTTGATGTTTCCAGGGGCAACACCCTGATGAGCTACTAACAAGAAATGATCCTTATGCAATTCTTTGTCAACAAGAAAAATCGCGATTGCTTTTGTCTCAAAAGAATAACTTAATTGGTACATTGTAGCGACAATGAAGTCGTTTATGTTTTCAGACCGGCTTGCCGCTCCGGAAATTGAATGAAGTAAGCTGAACATTTCATCGCGAGCCTCCTGTCGTGCTGCGTCAGCTTGGCGGCGGTCAGTGTGATCTCGCAAAAGAATTAAGCGTCCGGAAACGGCTTCCTCATTATCTTGTATTCGCAAAATCCTTACATGTAAATAGCGAATATGTCCTTCTATGCTTAGAGAGCCTTTTCCATCGAACTCCTGTTGAGCCTCCAAAGATTTGGCGATATTCGGCCAGCGCGCAAAAATTGCTTTGGCATCTTTGCCATAGACCTTTGCTTTTGAAGTATATAATATTCTTTCTGCGGAAGGGTTTACATCCACTATACGATTCTTTGTATCCAGAAGGACCCAGCCCTCGTTCATGTTTTCTACGGCATGATCTCTGGTAATGAGCGGTAAATTACTCAGGGATGTTTTGAAAAGATAGACCGCAAGGACAACACTGCTAAACGTGAAGGCATACATGTGTATCTGAAAGAGATTCCCGCCAACAGGTGCTCTAAAAAACAGCAAAGCAGCAAGAGGAAAGAGAGTTGCTAAAAGCACGCTTCTAGCAGCCTTTCGCGGTACTTTTGTGCCAAAAGAAAGATAAGGAACTACAAGAGTTGTTGTTAGTAGCAAGATCACAACAAGGTAAAAGTTATGTGCTTCTTGCCAAACCGCATGTTTGGAAAGGGGAAGTTCTCGAGCATAAAGCTCGATGGTCATTTCAGTTGGTACCGCGTAAAGGATCAGGGATATCGCGATTACAGGTTCCACCAGAAAGAGGAGACTCTTCGGGAATTTGTGCCAAGAGATCAGGGTTGTGTGTTGGGATAAAAAGAAGAATAACGAAGTTACAGCTAGCGTGCCTTGAAAATAGAAAAAAATAAGGAAAAGTCTGGCGCCTTTTAAGTGCTGAAGTTCATAGAGTAAACCGACAGAAAAGGAGAAAAGCAAAAGAACCGTTAGCCCAAGGAATCCCTTTTTCCCACCAAGGTTGCGATTGTAAAAAAACAAGGCAGCGAGAACAAGAATAAGGAGAAGGCCAAGGGTGGCAAGCTCTTTATAAGATATCAACATAGGCTGTCCAAAAACTCAAAGCCTCGACGTTTTGCTGTCTTTTTCAGTATGGCGCCTTTGTTTTCAAATTGAAGTGAGGCGATTGTTTCTTGGGCTTCTTGCAAGCGATCTGTTGAAGCCAGGAGAGCGCTCTTATTCAATAGAGGATACGGGTGTTCTGATAAGTCAAAAGCTTTTTGATATGCCTCTAATGCCTTTTCGACTCTTCCCAGTTCTGTGTAGATATTACCTGCTTCATTCCAGGACGCAGCGTGTTTGGGCTGTTGTCGTAGAGATTTCTTTATATGGGAAAGCGCTTCTGAGCGGCGGTCGTCCAGTCGCGAGATTTGTGCGAGAAGAAAGAAAGTATATGGATAAGTCGAGGATAGAAGCAATGTCTTTTGAAGGCTTGAGTATGCTTGCGCATAATTCTTTGTTTGAATGTGTATTATCCCCAAGCCAGCTGATAATTTGACGTCAAGTTCACGAGCATCTGGATGATCTGGAAGCATCGATATCCCTTGCTGAAGGGTTTCTAACGCCTGCTTCTCATTATCTTGTTGAAGATACAAGCCAGCATTTTCTGCGTAAAGGTTGATGAGCATAAAAGTTGTTTCTGGCTGCTTGGGGAGTTCCGCGATAAGTTTCCGGCGATATGCAAGGGCTTCTTGTGTGTTTTCTGTAATAGTACCCCAGGGCCATTCAATCCAAGATAATCCACGAAATTTCATGGACCTCTTAGGGGTTGCGCGGTCTTTAATGAAATCAACAACACGATGGCGGAATGCCCAGAAATCAGGGGCGAATAAGGCCAGATGCTGGATTTCCAACTCCGTAACCCAAAAAATGCAGCGGAGATTTCTCTCAATAAAGAATTCGCGATGCAAATTCAGAAAGCGATAAGTATTGGCACGATCTTTCCCTCCGCCTTTTTCAAGATCGATGAAAGAGAAAATCGCTTTTGGATCCGAGGAAATATGGGTAAGAGGATTTGGATTTGTCGCATTGATTTGAATGCGTACAAAGTTTTGCCCGAGCTTTTCGGCTTCTTTAGAGATGATTGTTTCAGCATCTTCAACAACATGGCGAGAGCGATAAGTAGCAAAAAGAATAATGGGACCTTTCCACTGTAAGGAAAGCTCTATTTCAGTTAGCAGTTGCTGAACTTGTGTGTTGAAGTGGCTACCGTGGCGCATATTTTCGCTTTATTATGGAGCTGAAATATCTTGCAATAAGATAATTGAATGTATAAAGAATAACACATTAGCGTGCTTTTTAATCAAGAGAGCTTAGCATAGTTTTTACATACGAATATTACCCACCATCTTCTCTCCTGTACAAGTGTATCAATTGTTTCTCTAAATACCAAGTGTTTCATTGAAAAAAATAGAGTTGCTGTATTTAGTCTATTTCGTCTTTAAACCAGAAACACTCTGACTAGTATGCCAGAGTGTTTTGACGGTGAACTTTTGGTTCATTGCCTTCTTTTGAGGCGACGACGGGACTCGAACCCGTGATCAGGGTTTTGCAGACCCGTGCCTTACCAACTTGGCTACGTCGCCGGGATCTGTTTTGAGCGGGCGAAGAGATTCGAACTCTCGACCTTCTCCTTGGCAAGGAGACGTTCTACCACTGAACTACACCCGCAGTTATTTGGTCTTATTTGACCGAGTGCCGAGAGACAGAATCGAACTGACGACACCGCGATTTTCAGTCGCGTGCTCTACCAACTGAGCTATCTCGGCGAGAACATCCAATTGTTAAGCGAGTGGTATTCTACCCGTACTTATTTGGATTGTCAACTCCTCAATTGCGCAGTAAGCCACCAAGCAACTTGTTCTTTGAAAACAACTTGACGCAGTATAAATTAGTCGCTAGAATCAAGGCATATTGTATTTGAAAAATGATAAAGGATAAAAATGAACGACGAATCTGTCCCTAGTCCCAGCGGGCGCGAAAAGCGTCCATTACATATGCTTTCCTAGGGAAGATTCTGCTTTTTATCTCTCTGGGGGAGTTCAAGAGGTGTTCACATGATATTCAATGTAGAAGAGCTTTTAGCTGCACTTGAAGACGCGCTTGAGCGCGATGATTTTGATTCTGCTATCCAGATGATCGAGGCCTTGCGCGGGCCCGATCAGGCGAGACTTTTTTCAGAGTTAGATGATGAGGAGCAAAGGGAATTGCTTCCGAAACTCGATCTTTCTGACTCTGCTGATATTCTCGAAGATATGGATGATCCTGAGACAGCGAAGCTGGCTTCATCTCTGCCTGCTGAAACCATTGCTCGCATCGTCGATGAAATGGAGCCAGACAAGGCTGCTGATTTGCTCGGTGATCTAACTGAACGGCAAAAACAAGCTGTCTTAGCGCGAATGGATGATGCTGACGAACTGCGTCCTCTTCTTATTCACCCTGATGAGAGCGCAGGCGGTTTGATGACGTCGGAGTTTCTCGCTTTGCGCCCGATGATGACTGCGCGTGAAGCAATTGAGGCATTGCGACGCTGGAGCCCTGATGCCGAAGAGGTTTATTACCTATTTGTGGTTGATGAACATAAAAAGTTATGTGGCGTCGTGAATCTGCGTACGCTAATCCTTGCTTCCCCAAGCAGTTTGATAAAAACGATCATGGATCCGGATGTGATCTCTGTAACCGTAGGTGTGGATCAGGAAGAATGCGCGCGCATGATGTCGCATTATGATCTTGCCGCAATTCCAGTTGTGGATGAAGCGGGGCATATTGTGGGGGTCATCACGCACGATGATATTGTGGATGTTCTCGAAGAAGAAGCCACCGAAGATATTTATCGCCTTGCCAGTGTTTCAGATAGTGATCTTGATCCCGATAGCTCCATCCCGGAACAACTAAAAGGGCGTTTGCCTTGGCTTTACTTGAACACACTTACCGCACTTTTTGGCGCATGGGTTATCAGCAATTTTGAGCATATCATCGCGCAGGCGGCAGTTTTGGCACTTTTCCAGTCTGTGGTGGCAGGGCAGGGGGGGAATACGGCCAGTCAGAATGTGGCGATGGCAGTCCGCACGCTGGCATTAGAACGCGTAAGTTCACGTTCACAGCGCCGCATCATAATCCGCCAATTATTGATGGGCTTTTTATTGGGAATGGCAGTTGGTTCTGTGGTGGCGTTAGGAGTCTATATTTGGCGGGGCAATATTTATTTGAGCCTTGTTTTGGGCTTGGCGTTGGTAGCAAATCTCAGCTTGGGTTCTTTGGTTGGGGTGCTTGTGCCGCTTGGTCTGGAGAAGATCGGTGTAGACCCCGCTTTAGCTTCTTCTGTCTTGGTCACTGCTGCAACTGACAGTATGGGCTTCTTTATTTTTCTCAGTCTGGCAGCCTATTTCCTGCAATATATTCGCTAAAAAGAAGCCGTCCAAAAGGACGGCTTCTTTTTATGGGAAATTACCAGGTAGATCCTTCGGAGGTGCTTACCCCTGCATGCTTGCCAATGCGCTTATACATGGTTACATCTGTAAAGGGTTCGCCCAATATCCCGTCATGAATCGCCCAGGATCGCAAGCGGATGCTTTTCTTTGCATCGGGATGTCGGAAAATGGACTTACTGTCCAGCTTTCTGGATGTTTCCGATTCGCTCGCAAATTCGGCTTGAATTCGTTCCATGAGCTTTTTGCCCACCTGATAGGCAAACCCATAACGTTCGAAAATGATGGCATTATGATAATAGAGAGGCTCAACAAAATACATATCATGCCCGAGCCCCTGAACAAAGCGTTCAAAGGCTTCGGTCGCAGATGTTAATAGCCCAAGTCCGCTGCGGATTTGCCCCGGAGCCAAGCCAAATTGGAGAGCGTCCCGCTCCGCTTCGATATTACGACGAGATGTGCCGAACTTGGTCCGTTGCCCATCGGGCGTGATATCCACATCAAAGCGCGGAGAAGCAGGATCATTCAGAATATAGAGCAAGATATGAATTTGTCCGTTCATCGTATCGCTAAGATGCCCGTAAAGGATGGGGTCTCGAAATCCATGTTCGTGAGATAGAGAAAGCTCAACGCTGGTGCTCCCGGGTTTGCAATTGAGCACCAATAACGAGCGTCCCTGAATATCGGTGAAATAAGGTGTGAGCTTGAAGCGCTCCATCAACTCTGTGGGGATAATGCGACGATAGATCTCTCTTTTTTCGTGCTCAGGCAGAAGGTTGATCTGTCCAATAGTGGATGCACTCATGCTTACTCCCTATTACGCATTTGACGTTTCAGATCTCGTTCAATTTCTCGCTTGGCGATGGCTTGGCGCTTATCGTGCAGCTTCTTACCGCGAGCCAGTGCAATCTCAACTTTTGCGCGTCCACCTTTGAGATAGACCTTGGTTGCGATGATCGTAAGCCCTTTTTTGCGGGTGGAATCTCTGAGTTTACGGATCTCTCTTTTGTGCAGCAAAAGTTGACGCGGACGACGCGGTTCGTGGTTGAAGCGATTGGCTTCTGCATATGGAGCGATATAGGCTTCCAGGAGCCAGGCTTCGCGCTCATCCACGCGGATATAAGCTTCCTTGATGCTCATTTGTCCCGCTCGGATAGACTTGATCTCTGAGCCTTTTAATGCGATTCCGGCTTCAAATTGATCTTCTAAAAAGTATTCAAATTTCGCTTTGCGATTAGTGGCGACGACTTTGATATTCACATTTCGATTGTAACATGGAGGCGCTTTTTATGGAGAATGCCTTTGCGGAGTTGGCCTTCGCGCGGGTATAATTCGCTTGCTTGAAATTGGTTCAGGAGGCATATCTTTGACGAAAAAAATTGCTGTTGCGTTAGGCGGCGGTGGCGCGAAAGGGAACGCGCATATTGGCGTTTTGCGCCGCTTGGAAGAGGAAGGCTATCAAATTGTTGCGATTGCGGGGACAAGTATCGGCGGCTTGGTTGGGGCTTTCTACGCAGCGGGATATTCCCCTGACGAGATAGAGAAAGTTTTTACTGAAATAGACCAAACTAAACTCTACGAGTTGGGGTTGCACGCTCAACCGGGTATATTGGGGTTGGGAAGAGTTCGCTCATGGCTTGATGAAATGCTTGCAGAGAAAACTTTTGCTGATACACGCATTCCTTGCGCGTTGACTGCTGCTGACCTGGAGTGCAGTTGCGAAGTGACCTTATCTTCCGGGAAGATTAAAAATGCGATTTTGGCAAGTATTGCTGTGCCGGGCGTTTTCCCGCCATTCAAACTGAATAACCATCATCTGATTGATGGTGGTGTTTTGAACCCCGTCCCGGTTTCGCTGGCGCGCGAGTTGGCGCCGGAAACCCCTGTCGTAGCTGTTTCGCTTTCTTCACCGCTTACGCCGACAACAAGCTATCATTTACCAGTCGCCTTGCCATCGGTTATCCCGGATTCGCTCATCAAGCGTATTACGCGTTTGAATGTGGCACAGGCAATGAATATTTTTCTGCAATCAGTAGAAATGACCAATCAGGCGGTAACCGAGTTGCGCTTACAGATTGAGCCACCCGATGTGCTGATCCGCCCGGCTGTTGCGGAGATCGGTTTGCTCGATCAGGTCGTTGTGGCGGATGTAGCGCGTTTGGGCGAAGAAGCCACCGATGAAGTTTTGCCTGAATTGGAAGAAACAACAAAAATGTCGAACGGTTTCTTGAGTCGACTTTTTGGAAGGAAAAGAAAATGAGCCGTGATTTACGTAAGTATGCCGAACAGACCAGCGTCCAATTGGCTGTTGGTGCGCTGCTAGTACTTTTTCTTGTTGGCGACGGATTGATCTATCTCATCTACGGCAAGAATGCAGCCATGATGGGCTTGATGTGTCTTTTGATCGGACTCGCGCCGGTCGTGATAATTGTTTTGATTATGATTCTATTGAACTGGATTGTGAAACGTGCAAACCGAGACTAAGGCTACCATTCTCGACCAATTTGGCTGGACTTTCCGAATTCGCCCGGTAGCTGAAAGCCTGGATCGTGTTTTACTTCTCTTGCATGGTTGGACAGGCGATGAGAATTCGATGTGGGCGTTCACGCGCAAATTTTCGTCGCGGTATGCTATTATTGCGCCGCGTGCGCCTTATCCGGGACCCAAAGAACAAGGCGGATATTCCTGGCGCGAAATGAAGCCCGGTACCTGGGGATCGCCGACTCGTGAAGAGTTGCAAAAGGCAGGAGATTCTCTCGTCTCGCTCGTGGACGAGTGGTCTGCTACCCTTAATATTACATCTACGACCTTCGATGTGATCGGCTTTAGTCAGGGCGGGGCGTTGGCAACGACTCTCGCTGCCCTTTATCCGGCCCGGATCGGCAAGATCGGTATTTTGGCCGGTTTTGTACCGAAAGGTGTTGATGCTCTTCTGCGCCCGGGTTTGTTAAATGGCATCCGCTGTTTTTGGGCACATGGCAGGCAGGATGAATTGGTTGCCTTTGAGCGCGGGCAAATATCTGCGCGTTGGCTCGAGGAAGCGGGGGCGCAGATACAGTTCTGCGAAGCGGATGTTGGTCATCGTGTTAGCAGGGATTGTCGCCGTGCGCTGGAAACCTTTCTGGAAGAGTAAAATTGCGATCATTCTCAGTTTTGATTTATGAGTTTATGGTATCCTTGCCGCGTCCTTTGACGGTTGATTTTGAAGGTGAAATGAAATGACAAAACTATCTCGACGAGACTTTCTTAAATTAGCGGGAGCAAGCCTGGGGGCACTGGCGTTCCGTCGCTTTGAGGGGCTTCTTCCCACTGGTAGATTCCAGTTCCCGGAAGGGCAGCGACTGGGACGTGTATCTGTCTTCCCGAATTATTTTGCGACCTCGATAAAGACCGAGCCCTTCCCTGCTGCCGGAACCGTGCGAGATATTGGCGAAGATGAGTTAATTGTCTGGGAGCATGAAGTGGTTGGCGGGGCGAAGTCGATCAGCAAGCGTTGGGTGAAAACACCCGAAGGTTATGTTTATGCTCCTGATCTGCAGCCTGTTCGAAATATCCCGAATATCCCGCTAACGGCGATGCCCGAAGGAAAAGATGGCTTCTGGGCGGAAGTGACTACCCCTTATGTTGATCTGCATATTGCAAACCCGCCGGGACGCGCTAATTGGTATAAAGATTCTGTTGCCCATGGTTTTACGCCACGCCTATATTATGGGCAAGTGGTCTGGATCGACCAGATCATGGTGAATGAATCGGGGCAAACTTTATATCGTTTTAACGAGCAATATGGTTACGGTGATCTTTTCTGGGTGGATGCGACGGGTTTATATCCGCTCACGCCTGAAGATGTCGCTCCGATCAGCCCGGATGTAGACCCTCTGCAGAAAAAGATCGTGGTCAACAGCACTTATCAGACCCTTTCGTGTTATGAGGGTGAGCAGGAAGTCTATTTCTGCCGCGTTTCAACAGGATATGATAGTGAAAGCTATCGCACGACTGCAGGCGGCTATAACCCGCATCGCAAATTACTCTCCATCCCGATGGGTGCATCATCAACTGAGGGGCGTTCAGGATATGATACGCCCGCAGTTGCCTGGCCCTTTTTTATGAATGGTGATGGGATCGCCATTCATGCCGCCTTCTGGCATAACGATTTCGGGACGCGCCGCTCACACGGTTGTGTGAATGTGAGTGCTCCCGATGCAAAATGGATTTGGCGCTGGACAACACCTTATGTCTCTCTCGATCAGAAAGAAGTCAGCCTGAGTTGGCCTGATCATGGCACAAAGGTCGATGTTGTGCGGCGTTCACTATAAAATTTAATGAGGTATATCAATGGATCTTAGCAATATTACGCTTGGCTTGGCATTTTTAGCAGGCTTGGCTTCATTTCTTTCCCCCTGTGTTTTCTCGCTCGTTCCGGCTTATGTCGGCTACTTGAGCGGGCGTGCCGCTGGCGGTGAGGGTGATGAAAACAACAAATTTGTAACCTTCACGCATGGCCTGGCTTTTGTGCTCGGTTTCAGTATTGTCTTTGTCTTACTGGGTGTGGCAGCCTCAGCTTTTGGTGGCTTACTTTACGATATTCGTGGTTGGTTGGCAAAGATCGGCGGCATTGTCGTCATCATCTTCGGCTTGCACATGATCGGCGTTTATCGCATTCCTTTCCTTGAATACGATACCCGTGTGCAGGAATTGCCCGATCAAAAATGGGGCTATCTCTCTTCTGCAATGTTGGGCGTTTTCTTTTCAGCAGGCTGGTCTCCTTGTGTTGGTCCCGTTTTGGGTGCGATCCTTACGCTGGCTATCAGTGGTGGAAATATCTCCCAAGGTGCAACCCTGCTCACCGCATACTCTGCTGGCTTGGCTATTCCATTCCTTATTGCAGCTTTGGGTATTGGTTGGGTCGGTGCAACTTTGCGAAAATACGGCAAAGTTATGCATTATGTTGAAATTGCGATGGGTGTGATCCTTGTGATCGTCGGCATCATGCTCTTCTCGGGCACCTTTGAATTGCTCGCTCGCTACGGCACCTTCGTAGATTTTGGACTTTAGTCTCAAATTTTGGAAAAAACCAATAGACTTCGCCTGATTGTGATTCTCTCAGCCGTTGTCGCGGTGATCTGCCTGATCGCCGCGCTCGGCTTGCTTTATTATTCGCTAAATGCACAGGTCGCAATACCTAGTGGATTAGCGGATCGCCCCGCTCCTGATTTTAGCTTGCCCTCGCTAAACGGGCAGAATCTTAGCCTTTCAGCGTTGCGCGGCAACCCCGTCATCATCAACTTCTGGGCGGTCTGGTGTCATCCCTGTATTGCCGAAATGCCCCTGCTCGAAGAAACCGCACAAAAATATGCCGACGACGGACTGGTTGTGATCGGCATCAACCAGGGAGATAGCTTTGCTGAAGTTGAAGAGTTCGCGGCAGAGCAAAACCTGACTTTTCCGCTTTTGCTGGATGAAGACGAATCAGTTGGGAGCCTCTTCAAGGTCAATGGTTATCCAACCAGCATTTTTATTGACAAAGATGGCATGATCCGCGCTGTCTATCTTGGTGAGATCCCCCAAGCCCAACTCAAAGCCAACTTACGCCTGATAGGAATTCGATAATGGTAAACCTCACACTCTACACGCGCAAAAATTGTCACCTTTGCGACGACGTAAAAGCCGACCTTGCCTCCTTACAGGATAAATATCCGCATCGTCTTGCCGAGATCGACATTGATAGCGACCCGGCGCTGATCGCCGCTTACGGGGAGCAAATTCCGGTTGTGGAGGTGGGACCCTATGTTTTGCGTGCCCCGATCAAAAAGCAAGACCTTGTCATGACCATCGGCGCTGCTATAGATCGTCAGCAACAGCTTGAAAAGGTTGGCGATGAACGTTACCAGCAAAGCGTAAATCGCGGGGCAACTTTTTCGGGTTCTGATAAATTCTCTTATTGGCTTTCGCGACGCTATATGATTTTGATCATTTTTTTCCTGTTTCTATATGTTGGTTTGCCAGTCCTGGCGCCCGTTCTTATGCAAGCAGGCGCAAAAGGCCCCGCAAACATCATTTACAAAATGTACAGTCCGCTTTGCCATCAATTTGGTTTTCGATCCTTTTTTCTTTTTGGTGAGCAATCTTATTATCCTCTCCACGAGGCGGGGATCACGGGTGGAGATACGGACCTCGTGGATTTCGAGACAGCTACAGGGATCACGCATCTTCATGAAGGGAATAGCCAGGCACGCTTCACGGCTCGCGATTATCAAGGTGAAGAAGGCGTTGGTTATAAAATGGCGCTTTGCGAACGAGATATCGCCATTTATGGGGCAATGCTGCTCTTTTCGGTCATTTTCGTTCTTACAGGGAGCCGTATCCCTCCCTTGCATTGGGCATTGTGGATATTAATTGGCCTAGGTCCCATCGGTTTGGATGGTTTCTCACAGATCATCAGTCAGTTTGAACTTTCTTTCCTTGCAGACCTTCTTCCATACCGTGAAAGCACACCCTTCCTGCGCACGCTGACAGGTTTTCTCTTCGGTTTCGCGACAGCCTGGTTTGGTATTCCTTATGTTGAAGAGAGCATGCGCGAAACCCGCCAAATTTTTGTTAAGAAATTGGCAATCATCAACGCGCGGGGGTAAAAATGCCTTTTATCGAAAAAGACGGTCTACGCTATTTTCAGTTTAATAGTTTCCCGAAAACGGTCACTCATGGGGTTTTTACTCGTCACGGCGGTGTTAGTCCTGCGCCCTGGGCATCACTAAATGTGGGAGGGTCAGTGGGGGACGATATCTCTCGTGTGGCGGAAAATCGTATCCGCGCATTTACAGCACTTGGACGCGATCCCGAATCTATCTTCGACGTTTGGCAGGTTCACGGGACAAGAGCATCTTTTGCCAGTGAGTCGCGTCACCCTGGTTGCCACGAAGACAAAGCTGACCTCATCTTTACAGACCGCCCCGAGATCACGCTTTATATGCGTTTTGCAGATTGCACACCGCTCCTTTTTGTAGATACAGAAAGGAATGTGGTTGGCCTAGCGCACGCTGGTTGGAAGGGAACAGTACAGGGTGTTGCAACGGCTGCCGTCAGGGCCATGCAGGAGCACTATGGCTCCGAACTTGAAAATATCCATGCCGGGATCGGACCCGCTATCGGACCGGACCACTATGAAGTCGGCGACGAAGTTATTGAGCAGGCGCGCACCTCTTTCGGAGCAGATGCCGAAAAGCTTCTGCCGCGTGTTGGCGAACGCATGCATTTTGATCTGTGGGCTGCCAATCGCCTGCAATTGGAAAAGATGGGAGTGACGAAAATTGAGACAGCAGAGGTTTGTACGATGTGCCACATGGACGATTGGTTTTCCCATCGTGGCGAAAAGGGGAAAACAGGTCGTTTTGGCGCTTTAATTGCTTTGAAGGGGTAAAATTAGGAAGAGTAAGTGAGAGCTTCCCAGGAGAGAGACGTGTCAGACGAAACCTTTATTGAATTGATCCGTTCGAACTACAAAAGAACACAGGAAGATATAAATAAGGCTGCTCAAAATGTCGGGCGCAGTCCTGACGAGATCAAATTGCTCGTAGTAACGAAGAAGCAGCCTCTTTCGGTTATTCGTGCTGCGCTGGCTGCGGGGGTGGATCTTTTAGGAGAAAATTACCCTGAAGAGGCTGTAAGTAAAAAGCAAGCTTTGGCTGTTGAATCTAAGGTAGAATGGCACATGATCGGTCACGTACAGAGCCGCAAGGCGCGTTTGGTGGCTGAGCATTTTGCACTTTTACACTCTTTGGATAGTCTGAAATTAGCACGTCGCCTAGATCGTTTCTGCGCAGAAGCAGGACGCAAACTTCCCGTATTGCTGGAATTCAATGTCGGTGGCGAAGCCAGTAAATTCGGCTGGCAAGCTGCTGATAAAGCACAGTGGAGCAGTTTTCTTCCGGATGTTGAGGAAATTCTGGCGTTGGAAAATCTCGAGGTGCAGGGGCTGATGACCATGCCACCCTTCTTCCAGGATGCAGAGTTGGCGCGACCGTACTTTCGTCGTTTGCGCGAGTTGCGGGATCACTTTTCCCTTCAGTATCCGCATGTGAAATGGGAGGAACTTTCCATGGGGACGAGCGGCGATTTTCGAGTCGCCGTGGAGGAAGGGGCAACTTTTGTGCGAATCGGGCAGGCTATCCTAGGTGCGCGTCCACTTTAATCTTTTTGGAGATATATGTTTCTTTTTTATTTGATCCAGTTCATTGATGTTGCAACGCAGTTGCTAGTCTTGTTGATCATTGTGTCGGTTGTGTTATCATATTTTATGTCGCCGTACCATGTGATTCGGGAAAATATAGACCGCATTGTTGAGCCGATGTTGGCTCCAGTTCGTAGAGTTGTTCCCTTGATCGGCATGATCGATTTTAGCCCTTTGGTTTTGATTATTCTAATTCAGGTTCTTTCTTCGGCGCTGAGAAACTTTTTGGTTGCATTTTTGAGGTGAATGAATGATGGCTTCGCGTAAGTACAAATTGCACGATGGAAAAGTAGGTTCTGCTTTGGCTGTCCGCCTTACCCCGAAAGCAAGCCGAGATGCTGTTGTGGGGATCATGGAGGATGGGACTGTAAAAATCCATGTGACAGCTACGCCTAATGGGGGAAAAGATAACGATGCCTTGATCGCACTATTGGCTGGCGTTTTGGGGGTGCCCAAAAAGAATGTGGATATCGTTGCTGGTGAAGAAGGGCGGGATAAATTACTTTCGGTTTTAGGGATGGATGCTGTTACGTTGACCAAGCGCTTGCGCGAACACTTAAATTAAATATTTTTCTGCATAAAAATAGCCCTGTTTTTGAGCTATTTTCGTTTGGAACGATGCAGGTTTTTAGGGTGTTGCGCTGTATATATCCGTGTAGATCTGATAGGTTTCGTAAATATATCTGATATAGTCTCTCGTCTCGGCAAAACGGATGCTTTCAAGCATAAGGTCGGGGTCGCCTTGGCCAAGTGCTTGCCACTCTATCGCGTTGCCGGGGCCGCCGTTATATGCGGCGAGGGTTGCGTACAGGTCGCCATCCAGCAGGTCTCGATTGTCGTCAAGATAGAAAGTGCCGAATTTAACGCTGACGATGGGACGATAAAGATCGTCGGCGGCATAGCCAATAGGCCAACCATATTGACGGGCGATATTAGCTCCGGTCGAAGGAATGACCTGCATTAATCCGCGCGCGCCTGCTGCTGAATGCACAAAGCCCTCGAAAAGACTTTCCTGACGCATAACACTGTAGACAAAGAGAGGGTGGAAACTGTTCTCTTCAGCAGCAGATTCAACAAGATCGCTATAATACGTCCCATAACGAACGTGATTGAAATAAGCAGGCGCACGCAGTGATTCGGCATGACTTTCCATGCCCGCGAGCGTGAGCACTTGACGGATGGCAAAAATAGCAGGGCGATATGCGCCGAGATCAAGCAGGTAGTTTCCAAAGCGAAAACTATCTGCGGGATCGTTTTCCAGTTCGATTCGCAAGCTTTCAAATTCAAGGCGGGCTTGATCGTAGAGACCTAGTTCCCAAAACTCTTGCCCGCGTTGCAGGCGAAGGTCGTTGAGTAGTGCATCGGGCGTATTAAGATCGGTGGTGGCGGGTAAATCAAAAGTGATGCGGAGCCAGGCAGTCGCCTCAGCACGCTCTGTGGCAAGATCCACTTCGGGGTGGTAGATGTTGGGAAGGGCGAAGGGTTCGTTGCCTATGAGCAGATCACGGGCTCTTTCGCTGTAATATCCTGAAGGATTTATTGCTTGAGCTTGTTGCCAGGCTTCCTGAGTCGCATTCACATCTCCCAAGGCCTGCTGGGTTTTGCCGATCCATAAATAGGCACGTGCCTGATCCTCAAGGGAGGAGCTTAGGATCAGGTTGCGTTGGAAAAGCGTTAGGGATTGCGCATAGTCATTGTTTCTGTAGAGAGCGATGCCTGCTAAAAATAGTGCTTCCTGCGCGTATTTGCTGCCGGGATATTCCTCAGCAAGCCGCAGCCAAAGATCAATAGCCTCGTCAACTTTATCATTTCTTTCCATCAAACGTGCAGCACTCATCAGGATGCGGGGGGCTTCGCTGTTTCCCGGATCGGTATAAACAAAATCGAGCAAGGTTTGTTTACCTGCCTGAAGCTGATTGAGATCAGACCACTGTGTATAGGATTTCTCCTCCCAGGCATCTGACCAATAGCGATGATTGGGGAAATTCTCTATGAAATCTGTCCACGCGACAACTTCATCATCGTAGCGCCCGAGGGCATAAAGAGTTTTTGCGCGATAGTATTGAGCGGTCCCGTCGCTATCAGGATTTGCGGCAATAAAGCGGTCAAAAGCGAGAAGGGCTACATCATATTGCCCGGCAGCGTAATCGGTAAGGCCGCGGCTAAAATCATCGACGGGGATACCCGCTGCAACGAGTTCAAGCAAGGCTTGATACGACTCGTAGGCGAGAGGATAAGTTTCAACAGCATGCCGGTAGCGGGCATAACCAGTTTCTGTTTCTCCCAATAACAAATGCGCATATCCAGCAAAGTAATCGAGTTTGGCTTTTATAAAATCGCTATTGGTGCGTGCAAAAATGACTTCGTAATCGGCTAATGCACCGGCATAGTCGCCAATGGACGCTTTGCTCGTTGCGACCTTGATCTCTAGGTTGATCCCGTCATCGAGGCGGGGCGCCTCGAGAGCGGCTTGGTAGGCGCTAAGCGCGCCAGCATGATCGCCGATCTCGACAAAAATGTCTCCCCGCGTCTCTTCAACATAGCTCTGTAGCAATCCCGGGCGCAATTCCAAATAGGCGGCAAAGGATTCCGTTGCTGCTTGATGACGCCCGACATTTCTGTTTGCTTCTCCCGAAATAAAATGTGCATACGCTAAAAAAGGTGAATCAGGAATCTCGATGGCAAGTTGCTGTGCAAAGGCAAGCGCTTCGTGGTCGCGTTCGTCTTCGTAGTTGACGCGCACCAGTCCCCACAGGGCAGCGGCGCGTAATTCATCATCGCTTGCGTTATTCAACGCTGCCCGAAATTCCGCTCGTGCGACATCATAATCGCCGTTGAGCAACGCCTTTTCTCCGACGTGGATGCGCGCAAGCGGTACCATAGTCGGGACGGGGGAGGGGGTAATGGTAGGTGTTGGGGATGGAGTGATGCTTGGAGAGGGTGTCAGGCTCGGGGTCGCGGTCGGTCCGATGATCGGATTCACAGGCAACGTACACGCGCCTAAAAAGACAAAAATCCACACGCCAAGCAGAATTTTTTTATAGGGCATGGCGTTTCTTATACTGGTAAACGATGTGGCTGTCAATAACTTAGGCTTCCAAGATACGAAAAAAATCAAGAGAGTGCCATGTTATAATTTCATCCATTAAGAGTGTGAAGAAGAGGATGTCATGCAAGAAAAAATAACGATTAAAGAAATAGATGAAGTTGTTGCTGCGATCCGCTCGCGCGTGGATGCAAAACCTCGCGTTGGCTTGATTTTAGGCTCGGGACTAAGCGATTTTGCTAACTCTGTTGAGAATGCCACATCCATACCTTTTGGTGACCTCCCTCATTGGCCTGTTTCGACTGTAAAGGGGCATTCGGGGCGTCTGGTTATCGGCCAGATCGAAGGGCAGGATGTCTTTGTCTTGCAGGGACGTATTCACTTCTATGAAGGATATACCATGCAGCAGGTTACCTTGCCGGTGCGCGTCATGCAGCGAATGGGTGTCGAGATCATGTTCGTGACGAATGCCGCAGGCGGTATTGCGGATGCACATCAGCCTGGCGATGTTATGTTGATCATCGATCATATCAACATGCCCGGCTTGGTTGGGCAAAGCCCTATGCATGGTCCCAATTACGACGAGCTTGGCCCCCGTTTCCCCGATATGACCCAGGCTTATGATCTTGAACTCCTTGATCTTGCACGAAAGGTTGCCAACGAAAATGACGTTCCCTTCCACGAGGGTGTTTATTGCGGATTAAGCGGCCCCTCGTTTGAAACACCGGCAGAGTTGCGCTTTTTGAAGATGATCGGCGCTGATTCTGTTGGCATGTCCACCGTTTCAGAAGTTTCTGTGGCGCGTCATGGTGGTATGCGAGTATTGGGAATTTCCGGTATTAGCAACAAAGCCCATACCGATATTTCTTTTGTCGCAACACATGATGATGTTCTCGAAGCAGGCAAGAAAATTGTTCCGAAGATGGAAACCATCATTCGCGGTGTTTTGCGCTCTATCTAGTATTTCTTAATTGTTTTTTCTCCATAAAACGAAACGAGCATGGTTGCCATTTATGGTTTTCTCTCAACCTATGAGGGACTCATTTATTTTTTTCTCGTCTTGGGTGGGTTATTTCTCGGGCGCTGGCTTTGGCGTACCTGGAAGGCATGGCGAGGAGCGATCTATAGTTTGGAACGCGAGATTTCGCAGCAGCGTTTTGTGCGCGCTCTCGCATTAAGCCTGGTTTGGCTTGCTCTCCTTTTAGGAGAATTTGTCGTCACCTCTTTTATCGTGCCTTCGATCCCCCCTTCAGCATTTATTCCCACCCCAACTGTAGATCTGCTCGTCACGCCGACGGGAACGATCTCCGCAGAGTTAGCTGCTACATTAGATGCACGCCCCACGCCCGCAGCAGCTAATTTTGGCGAGGGCTGTATCCCTGAGCAGAAGATCGTCGATTCTCCGGCTCCCGGGCAGGAGCTCAGCGGGATCGTGGAATTGATCGGCACCGTTGATATCCCCCAGTTTGGTTTTTACAAATTTGAAGTCTCTCCCGCTGGGGCAGAGAACTGGTCAACTGTTTTTGCCGGACGTGAAGTCATTCACGATGATGTGCTGGGACGTATCGACACGGGTGAGCTAACTCCGGGCGACTATGAGCTTCGTTTGGTCATCACGGATAATCTTGGCGAGGCGCTGCCTCCTTGTGTGATCCCGATCCGGGTGATAGGGCAGCAATAATGAGCATCGATATTAAAATTCGCTCAGCGAATGCATCAGATATTCAGCGCTTGGTAGGCTTGGAGCATACAGTTGACACTGACTATGTCTGGCAGCTGGATTTGCAGAAGGAATCCAGTCAGATAATGGTATCTTTGCGTCAAGTCCGCTTGCCACGTCCTGTACCGGTACAATATCCTCGGGATCATTTTTCATTGGCTGATGAATGGAACAACAGTGCCCGTACCTTGGTGGCAGTCAATGATGGGACGCCGGTGGGCTATATCCGTTTTTTTGAGCAGGCTAACGCAGCATCTGTCTGGATACAAGATTTGGTTGTTGGAACGGAAGCACGTCGAAAGGGGATCGCATCGCTGTTGGTTGAGCGTGTTGCGCGCTGGGGGTTGGGGCGTCATAATCGCCAGCTTTTTATCGAAGTTTCATCGAAGAATCATCCCATGATCGATCTAGCTCAGAAGCTTGGTTTTGAATTTAGCGGATATAATGACCATTATTATGCTACGCAAGATGTAGCGTTGTTTTTTGGAAAGCTTATTAAGTAGATATTTCTTTTGTGGAGTCTCTTCATGTTTAATGGTCGGATGAGATGAGCAATTTTCTGGTGGGGATACGGGTACTTAACGAGATATTGACAGCCGGTGTATCGATCACGGCTTTCTCGTTATTTCTCTATGCTTTGACATTTAATTTGCGCAATCGTGTGGCGCGATCTTTTGCGGTGATTATGCTTTGTGTGGTCGTGGTTTTCACCGCAGAAGCGATGCAAAATGAAACCGTGCCTGCCTGGGGCCTGGAGCTCTTGCTCCAGATACAATGGTTTGGGATCGTTTTTCTCCCCGCTGCGTATTTGCATCTCTCAGATGCTTTGCTTATTACAGCAGGGATGCCCTCTCGTGGACGCAGGCGTCTTGCGATCCGTTTGATCTATATTGTTTCAGCAGGTTTCTTGCTGCTTCTGGGGTTTGATCTCTTGTTTGGGGAATTTATTGCAGAGGGTCAGCCCGCTCCGCATTTACAGCGTACTTTCTGGACAGAACTATTCACAGCTTACTATGTCCTTGCTATGGTCTGGGCATGGATCAATTTCGCTCGCGCCTTTAATCAGATGCTCACGCGCTCAGGTAGACGGCGGATGGTTTATTTAATGGCGGGTGCCACCGCCCCTGCTTTGGGGTCGTACCCTTATTTGATGTATGGTTCTTCGTTTGCTGAGGAGCATCTCTTTCTTTTTTGGACATCTGCGCTGACGATCAATATCTTTGTGGGAGGCCTGATCGTAGTGATGGCATACGCTGTCGCTTTTTTTGGTGTTTCCTGGCCCGACCGCTTGGTAAAAACACGCCTTTTCAAGTGGATATTGCGAGGTCCTGTGGCTGCTTCGATCACCCTGGGCTTAATGACTGTTGTGCGCAGAGGCGGAGAGATTTATGGCGGCGATCCCTATTCTGCCTTTGTTCCCCTCATGATGGTAGTCAGCGTTTTGTTGATCGAACACACGATTACTGTGTTGGCACCCCTGTGGGAACGGACCCTCTTCTTTGGGGGAGATCGGGACGAATTGCTGCTCTTGCAAAATATCGAAGAGCGTTTGCTCACACGTAGTGACTTGCGTCAATTTCTCGATGCGGTGCTGGCAGCAGTGCGCGACCATCTTCAATCGCCATTGGCATTTATTGTGGCGTTGGATAACGGCGACTTTTCCATGATCACATTAGCAGGGAATAAAAACTTACTGGATCAAGATCATTTCCCTGACCTTCTACGTGTTCCCGAGATCGAATCCGGTCGAGAACGCCACGAATTTGTTTGGGGAGATTTTTTGCTTTTGCCTTTGAGAAAACGTAAACGGGACATGGATCGCGATGAAGTCCCCCCGCTTTTGGGTGTTTTGGGAGTGGCGCAGGTTGAGCATGCTCATATCGAGCAGGATCAACGTGATTCCCTCTGGCTTTTGGCAGAGCGTGCTGCGCTTGCTTTAGAAGATCGTCAGTTGCAACAAAGCGTTTTTCAATCGTTACAAGATCTGCAGCCCCAGGCAGAAGCGCTTCAGCGTTGGCGTGCATCAGGGCGTTATGATAGCAAAGCCAGTATGCTGTCTGAGACTCTGCCTCCCGAAGCAGATTTAGCCAACTGGGTCAAGGACGCATTGAGCCATTATTGGGGTGGTCCAAAATTGAGCGATAGTCCACTTATGGATTTGGAGGTTGTGCAGCAAACCGCAGCCGAACATGATGGTAATGCGGTAAATGCCTTACGTGCCATTCTGCGCCGAGGAGTTGATAAAATACGTCCAGAGGGTGAACGTCGTTTTACTGGCGAGTGGATACTCTATAATATCCTCGAGATGAAGTTTATTGAGGGTCGCAAAGTGCGCGATGTTGCAACACGTCTTGCGATGTCAGAGGCTGATCTTTACCGAAAACAACGTGTTGCAGTTGAAGCCGTTGCAAAAATGCTTCTGGAAATGGAAACAGAGGTAAAGCAGTTTGAATAAGCAGTTTTGTGAGTCGTGAAAAGCTGCTCCGGGACAAGCAGCAGGTAGATGAAGAACGGAGGAAGGATTTAATGGTGAACAAAGAAAAGGTTCAAGAAAAAGGAAGAACTGAGAACGATGATGCCTGGTGGGCTTCTGTTTTGGCGGACGAGAATCGCTATGCAGTTGAAAGAGGTACTCCCAAGTATAAAAAGGAACTTGACCATAAAAGAGAGGATGCTCCTGCCCTCAACTGGGAAAAAGCGCAGCAACTATATAAACAGGATTCTGTAGTTTCTTTGCGTGTCACTGGTCATAATCGCGGCGGGGTCTTGGTAGAGGGAGAAGAACTCAAAGGCTTTGTGCCCTTCTCGCACTTAACCAAGTTAGAGGATGATAGCGACCCTGCCAAACGCGAGGAGACTCTTTCAACTTATGATGGTATGACCTTGGAGCTAAAGGTGATCGAGTGTGTGCCGGAAGATGGACGGATCGTTTTCTCAGAGCGTGCGGCACAGGCAGGTGCAGGTCGTCGGCGGGAGCTTTTCTCTTCGCTGACCAAGGGGAAGGAAGTCCTTGGCGAAGTTACCAACATCACAGACTTTGGTGTCTTCGTTGACCTTGGTGGTGTTGAGGGCCTTGTGCACATATCGGAACTCTCTTGGGGGCGCGTGGGGCACCCTCGTGAAATTGTTGAGATGAGAGAGAAGATTCGAGTACAGGTTTTGGATATCTCCCCGGAGCGATGCCGAGTTGCACTCAGTGTGAAACGCCTTATCAATAACCCCTGGGAAACAGCAGCAGAAAAGTATCAATTCGGACAAATCGTTGACGGAGAAGTCTCCGCGCTGGTCTCTTTTGGGATTTTTGCTCGTCTTGAAGACGGCATAGAGGGGCTGGTGCACAGCTCGGAGATTCCTGATAATGGACAGAAGATGCGTAAAGGAGATCAGGTCCAGTTGCGTATTCTGCACATAGATCCCCAAAAACAACGTATGGGGTTGAGTCTAAAAATACAATCTAATAATGATTAGAAAATTCTTTTCCGAATCGAGCGACTGGCTGGATCGCCTTACAAAAGTTAAGTTGCATTTTGGTCGCTTTGCTAGTGATATCGGTGGTGTTTTGCTGCTTGCAATTGCCCTCGTTTCATTACTGGCACTATTTGGGTGGACAGAAGGAGAGTGGCTAACTCCATGGGTTGAATTTTTGGGCATATGGTTTGGATGGGGTAGTTATCTTGCTGTGATCTCGATTGGGATGTTAGGGATATTAGCGCTGCGCCGCTCCGAGGAGCCTCTCCCGTGGGGACGTTTATTTACCCTTGAGTTCGCGGCATTCCTGACTCTAGGCTTGCTGACCGTACTAGGAGGGCGTGATCTGCAAAGAGCGGAACTGGGTCTCGACGGCGGACGATTGGGTTGGGGTTTGGATCAAATGTTAAGTAAGCTTATCAGCCCGTTAGGCAGTTTACTGATCTTCATCATCGGCTGGTTCCTGGCTGTGATGAGCGGGTTTGGACTTTGGCGTTATCTCGAAGCATGGCTCTTGCAGGTAGGTGGTGAAAAGCGGGATGAAATTGAGTCCGAGAGCGAGCCAGAGGAAGTGCCTAAAGTGAAGCCACGCAAAGCACCTAAGACAAAACTCCCTCCAGAATTTCGAAAATCTTTCTCATTATCAGAAGCGGAAGATGAACGCCCGGCAAAACCGCTGCCTCGTGATGAGCGCTTACCACCCTTAGACTTTCTGCTTAGTGAACGCAGAAATCGTCTGGATGAGCGCACCATCAACCAAACTGCGGGCTTGATCGAAAAGACCTTGGATGAGTTTGGAATCCCTGCCAAGGTGATCGGGTTCCGCGTAGGACCTGCGATCACACAATTTGCGGTGCAGCCTGGCTTTATTGACAAAGGTATGGCTGGCGACGAAGAACAACGCTTGATGAAGGTACGTGTTGCCCAAATTGCCTCGCTGCAGAAGGATTTGGCACTGGCTCTCTCTGCGCAGCGTTTGCGTATTGAAGCACCTGTGCCGGGACGCTCTTATGTTGGTATCGAAGTTCCAAATTCGCATGTTGAAGTGGTTCGCCTGCGTTCTATTTTGGAATCAGAAGCTTTTCAAAGGGTTCGTTCGCCGCTGGCTATTGCGGTCGGACGGGATGTTTCTGGTCACCCCGTAGTGGCAGATTTGGCAAAAATGCCTCATCTTTTAATTGCAGGCTCAACAGGGTCGGGGAAATCTGTTTCTATCATCTCTATTGCAACCTCACTGGCAATGAATAATCATCCCGACGATCTGCGCTTGGTTATGATTGATTCGAAGATGGTTGAGTTGATCCGCTTTAACGGCTTGCCGCACCTATATGGCAAGGTAGAAACGAATATTGATCGCATCCAGGGCGTTTTGCGTTGGGTCGTGGTCGAAATGGAACAGCGCTATAAGCTACTGGAAAAAGAAAGCTCGCGCGATATTCAGTCTTATAACAGAAAAGTGCTGCGGCGCAAGAATGGTTTTGCCATGCCGCGTATCGTTGTCTTGATCGACGAAATGGCGGATTTGATGATGAATGCTCCTGATCAGACCGAGCACAATCTTGTTCGTTTGGCACAGATGGCACGTGCAACAGGCATTCACTTGGTGATGGCTACTCAACGCCCCAGCACCGATGTGGTTACTGGATTGATCAAAGCCAACTTCCCGGCGCGTATCGCGTTTGCAGTCACATCTGGTGTTGATTCGCGCGTTATTTTGGATAGTGTTGGGGCTGAAAATCTGCTTGGAAACGGAGACATGTTGTTCCTGAGTCCGGAAGCGGGTACGCCATCCCGTGTGCAAGGTGTCATGATCACGGATAAAGAGATCGAAAAGGTGATCAATTATTGGCATCAGAGTGGCCAGGTATCCGATGAAGCTCCACCCTGGGAAGAAGTACTCAATAGCACCGATGATGAGGATGAAAGTCTGATAGAGCAGGCGATAGACGTGATCCAGAAAACGCAGCGGGCATCAGCATCATTGTTGCAGAGGCGTTTACGGATCGGCTATCCGCGCGCTGCACGCCTGCTTGATAGCCTTGAAGATTTGGGAATTGTCGGTCCCGCCTTGGGGGGCGGACGCGAGCGGGATGTTTTGATCTCGCCGGATGACGAAGTTGAATATTAGTTTGTAGTATGATAGGCCAACCTAATTACTGGAGTTCTTTGTGGAAAATACTGTAAAAACAGAAAAGATATCGTTGACAGATCGCTTGAGAGCTTTGTTTAAATGGGCGCTTGACCCGATCGGTGCCTTTCTAAATAAACTCGGTCTTACCCCGAATATGATGACGATGCTGGGCTTGGCTGGAAATGTGGTCGGGGCAATTTTTATCGCCAAGGGGAATATGCTCTGGGGCGGTTTAATGGTGTTGCTGATGTGGCCTATTGATGCCTTGGACGGAACAATGGCGCGGTTGCGTGGTGAGCCTAGCGATTTTGGCGCTTTTGTCGACTCTGTTACAGACCGCTATTCTGAACTATTTATTTTTGGTGGTTTGCTTTATCATTTCTTTGAAATCGGCAATTTACTTGCGGTCATGCTCGTTTTCGTGGCAGCCTCTGGTTCTGTGCTGGTCTCATATACCCGTGCGCGGGCAGAAGGCTTAGGTTTTGAGGCCAAGATCGGTGCATTGACTCGCGTAGAGCGCTATCTGGTCTTAGCCCCGGGACTGGTCTTTAATTTCCCGTTGGTCGCAATGTGGATCATTGCCATTCTTGCTAACTACACAGCTTTACAGCGAATCTGGTATGTTCGTCAGCAGGCACATAAGAACTTTTAGCGGGCACTCATGGTTGACGGTATTCAAATAGGTTTTCTTTTTTTTAGTTTTTATGGCCTGATCATTGCCTTGGGGGCATTGGCGGGTGGTTTGCTGGCACAACGTGAAGCCAAGCGCAGAGGGCATGCCCCTGATATTATCTGGGACTTAATGCTCTGGTTGATGATCGCGGGTATTATCGGCGCTCGTCTTTGGCATGTTTTTACACCCTCACCTTCTCTCATCGCCGAAGGGATCACTACGAAATACTACCTGACTCATCCTCTTGCGTTAATCGACACGCGCAAAGGGGGGATGGGCATTCCGGGGGCGGTGATTGGGGGGATGATCGCGCTCTTCTTTTTTGCTCGCAAACGAAAATTATCCTTCCTGGAGTGGGCGGATATTGCTGCGCCGGGGCTGGCTCTTGGTCAGGCAATTGGGCGTTGGGGAAACTTTATCAATCAGGAACTTTATGGGGCGCCTACTTCTCTGCCATGGAAGATCTATATCGACCCTCTCCATCGCCTGGCTGAATATCAGGATATTTCCTACTATCATCCTCTCTTCCTGTACGAATCCTTATGGAACTTGGGGAATATGTTTCTGTTGTTGTGGGTTGGACGTCGCTTTGCAGATCGTATTAAGGCAGGAGATTTATTGCTACTCTATATGGTAGCTTACCCTGTAGGGCGTTTTCTGCTGGATTTCGTACGTCTTGATGCCGCGATGCTGGGTGGGATCAATGCAAATCAAACCTTCATGGCAATAGTCGCATTATTTGCAACTATTGCGCTTGTCGCGCGTCATCGAAAAGATAGCGCTCCCATATAAGCCATTTTTGAGGACTGTTGTCTTATTGACTTAGCCGACCCTCGCGACTATTCTGGTTGCGCATATACTACCTTCAAAGAAGCGAATAGGTCTCCATGATCCAAGCCGAAAACCTAAGCAAAACATTTAATGATTTCCTCGCCGTAGATGGTCTTAGTCTGGATGTCCAACCCGGACAGGTTTTAGCGTTGCTTGGGCAAAACGGCGCTGGGAAAACAACCACGATTCGCATGTTGACTGGTTTATTACGACCCACAAGGGGCTGGGCGCGTATTGCTGGATACGATGTTGTTGCAGACGCAACCGCGGTACGCTCTTCTGTGGGCGTGCTGACTGAACAACATGGTTTGTACCTGCGAATGACAGCAGAGGAGTACCTCGACTTCTTTGGAAAAGTTTACGAGTTGGACGCAGCTACACGCCGGAAGCGCAGCATTTACTTGTTGGAATATTTTGGCTTGGCGGAAGCTGCCCGCCGCCGAATTGGTGAATATTCCAAGGGGATGCGTCAAAAATTGGCCTTAGCGCGTACCCTGATCCACGAGCCGCCAGTATTACTGTTGGATGAACCCACTTCTGCTATGGACCCGGAAAGTGCTCGCCTTGTACGAGACGAGATCGGGAATTTGCGCTCATCACAACGCGCGATCGTGATCTGTACGCATAACTTGGTCGAAGCAGAAACGCTTGCAGATGAGATCGCGATCATCTATAACGGGAAGATCTTGTTGAAAGGGAGATTGAAAGAGCTAAAAGACCATGTACTGGGCAGGCCCGAGTACGAAGTGCATTTTTCTGCTGCTTGGAATATGGAAGATTTCAAGATCCCTGCAGGTGTAGAAATCCTTGATAAAAAGCCACTGAAATTACGTTTTCGCTCAGACAACCCAGACGAGATCAACTCACTTTTTTTGCAAAACCTTTCTGCCGAGAAGGCGCCCGTTTTGACGTTGGAAGAAGTTCCGCGCAGTCTTGAGCAGGTTTATTTGAAGGTCATGGCGGGGGCTGCTGAAAAGGTCGTGATATGAGAGCAAAATTAGCCCCGGTTTGGCTTTTGGCTCAACGAGAATTGCGTGATCAATTCCGAGACTGGCGCATCCTTTTCCCCCTGATCGTACTTACGCTGCTCTTTCCGCCATTGATGAATTCCTTTGCGGGGCAAGCGGTCGATTTTATGAATCAGTACGGCGGCAATTTAATTCTTGATCGCCTGGTGCCTTTCTCTATTCTTATTATCGGTTTTTTCCCTGTGACCATTTCTCTTGTCGTGGCGCTTGAATCCTTTGTCGGTGAAAAAGAGCGTGGCACGATCGAGCCCCTTTTAGGCACCCCCCTGCTCGATTGGCAGCTTTATTTGGGAAAACTTTTGGTGGGTGTGATTTTCCCTCTAGCGGCGAGTTATTTGGCTATTGCTTTATATATCTTGATGGTAAGCAGGCAGAACCTGAATTTACCACCCCTGGATCAGATATTCCAATTATTGATATTGACAGCCTCTCACGCTATCTTGATGGTCAGCGGGGCTATCGCGATCTCTACGCAGGCAACCTCTGTGAGAGCTGCAAACCTAATGGCATCTTTTATTGTCCTGCCGGTTGCTTTTCTTATTCAGGGGGAGAGCGTGTTGCTCTTCTGGGGCAATGGCGATATTCTCTGGATGGCAGTGGCCGCTGTGTTGATTCTGTCTGTATTGTTGATGCGCGTAGGGATTGCCCATTTTCAGCGCGAATACTTGCTTGGGCGCGAGATCGACTCCTTTAACGTGAAATGGATGTGGAAGACTTTTGTAGAATCTTTTGTTGGGGATGCGCATTCGGTTCTTGCGTGGTATCAAGTTCAGGTTGGGGCAGCGCTACGCAGACTTAGAGTTCCCCTGCTTTTGATCCTGGTTGCTACCATTTTGGGGAGTGTGATCTCCTTCCAGTGGGTTTCATCCGTAGCGTCAGGCTATTTTTCTGATGTGCCACAGGAGGAGGTCGAAAAGATCCTGCACGGAATGAGTATGGGGACAGCGCTTTCCTCATTGGGGCGTGAAGATGTGGGGTTCAGCTTCATCTTTTTTCATAATCTTCGCTCGATTTCTTTTATGTTCCTTTTCGGTCTGTTTTCTCTCGGGGTTTTAGGAGAATTAGCTTTTGCGCTTAATATTGGCTTTGCAGGGGGCGTGTTGGGCGTTTTTGATCTAATGGGTTTGCCCGTGATGAAATTGTTTTTAGCAGGTGTTCTTCCGCATGGCATTTTTGAAATTCCTGCAATCATTTTTGCAGGTGCAAGTATCTTATACTTCGGTGCCGTTCTTGTAACGCCGAATCCGTCAAGGACGATGGGGGCAGTCTTGATCTCGGTTATTGCAGATTGGGCTAAGATTTTTATTGGTCTTATTGTGCCGCTTTTGGCTCTGGCAGCTTTCGTTGAAGTGAATATTACGCCGCAAATTTTAGGGCTTATGGTGCCATAAAAGAGAATGATATGTCAAAAATTATTATTTTAGGTTCATCAAACGCGATAGCTGGTAGAAATCACGAAAATGCTTATATGGTTTTTGTTGGCAAAACACGCACTGTGCTTGTGGATAGCCCGCATAATCCTATTTGGCGCTTGCGAGATGTTGGTGTTGATTATAACGATGTGACAGATCTGGTGCTGACACATTTTCATCCCGATCATGTTTCAGGCGTTCCCCTCTTTATGATGGATATGTGGCTGCGCGGGCGTAAGAAAGCATTGGACGTTTATGGCTTGCCGCACACCCTTGATCGCCTGGAAAATTTATTAACGGCTTTTGCCTGGGAAAACTGGCCCGATTTCTTTCCTGTCACCTTCAATCGACTTCCGCTTGATGAGCTACATCCCTTTCTCGAATGTGACGATTTCAAGATTTACAGTTCTCCGGTTCGTCATATGATCCCTACGATTGGAATGCGCGTTGAGTTTCGTAAAGAGAGGAAGGTTGTTGCCTACTCTTGCGATACGGAGCCCTGCGATGAGGTGGTTCGGCTAGGCAAAGACGTGGATATTCTTATTCACGAAGCATCGGGTGGTTTTGTGGGGCACTCATCACCTAATCAGGCTGCGGAAATTGCTACGAGAGCCAATGCCAAGAAATTATGTCTGATCCATTATCCAACAGGTGAGTTTTGGCAGGACGACACCCTTGAAAAAGCTCAGGAGAACTTTGACGGCGAAGTGGTTCTCGCAGAAGATCTCATGACGATTTCGTTTTAGAATCAGCTAAAAAAATCCCTTCACAAAATTATGAAGGGATTTTTTTTGTTTGGGGAAGGTTTACCAACCTTCGATGAAGTTGAACCACTCGTTATTTTCCTTTAGATGACGCGAAAAGTAGTAAACCAGGCTGGTAGCAGGCTCCTTGGGGTCTTTGCGCAGCCTTAGGTGAGTTTCTTCCAACTTTTTGCCACCCTTGCGATGGTTGCATGTCGGGCATGCAGCTACGACGTTTGCCCAGGCATGTTTTCCGCCGAGACGCTTGGGATAGATATGATCGATCGTTAATTTGGTGTCCTTGCGTCCGCAATATTGACAGGTGTAATTATCTCGCCGAAAGATCTCTTTCGAGGTCAATTTCACGCGCGGGCGTGGGCGTTTGATCATATATTCCAAACGGATAATGGATGGGCGGGGAAAAGTTCGGGAGACAGTATAAATATTGCCGCGCCCATTGATCACCATCGCGGCTTTTCCAGAAAGGATCAAGCCGATTGCGCGGCGTGTATTGCAGATATTAATAGGTTCAAAATTTGCATTCAAGACCAAAACAGGCTTGTTCATAAGGTCTCCACAATAGCCCTGATTATAGCCTCAAAGGAAAATTCGTGGTTAAAAAAGCGTTAACTCTTTTGGGGGATGTGCTGCTTCCAAATCACATCAGAACAATTGAAGATTGCGAATGCCTGCGGTATAATGAGACGCTTGCTTTCCAAGCGCGCAAAACATCAATTTCACAACGAAATTTGTACATAAAAGGCAACAAAAAACATGAATGCTCTTTCTCCCCTCCCTGACACCTACTGGGAATCACTGGAGATCAAAAAAAGTGATTCCGATTTTCTACTTACACACCTCTTTGAGCTGGAAGCCCCTTTAGCAACCAAAGATATGGTCGCAGCCCTCGTTGATGAACGGGTGCGTGCTGAACAGGAGGCGCTTCTCAAAAAGCGCAAAGGTTCGGGAAAGATCTATACTCCCAAAGAAAGTTATAAAGCTGGTGATGAACTTTCTTTCCCTGCTTTGGGCTGGGAAAAGGGAAAAGTCACCTCCGTGCGCGAGGGCAGTAACCCCCAAGTGGAAAATTTTGACGTGATGACCGTTGTCATGGAAGATAAGTCAGAGCGTTTCTTTGCCATGGGTGTCGAAGAGCATGCTCTGAATGATGTTAGCGATGCAGCGGATGGGGATGGACAGGTTGACTTGGATGATGTCGTTAATCGCTTTGGCGTCGCTCTTGAAGAGAAGCTTGCTACTGCTTTACGAGCAGGGGATGAGCTCGTTAGCATTGCCGGTGCATGGTTCCCCCGCGCCTTGCTTGTAGATGTGAATATCGGTCATCTCAATCTTTCTGAAGCCATCCTCGATATGGCAGAAGGTGAACCGCTTGAGACATCCATCTTGATGAAAGATATCGACTTTCCACAGGGTGATAACCCCCATCTCACAGAGTTTTCATTAAATTACGCCTTGCAGGAAGATCCACGCTTTGACGAAGTTGGCTCAACCGGCAAGGTACTTTGGTGCCTTGAGCGCCTGGAGCCTGAGGAAGTTCGTCGTATTCCTGAGATGTTGCAATATACGCCAGTTGACCTGGATCGATCTACCCTCAATGAAGATATGCTCAATCTTGAGTCTCAGCTTGATGATGAACTGAGCAAGATCGACTTTGCCGAAAGCCAACCCCAAAAAGCGACCGTTAGCCTGCTCTTCCCGCACTGGCGCTTGGGTACCTTCCCGATCTCGGAGAGAATTCGCTCTTTTTTCCCTTCAGCCTACGAATCACCTCGTATCCGCTTTACACTGGTAGATGGAGCAACGGGCGAAAAAATGCCTGCCTGGGTGGTCAAGAATCATCGTTATGTATACGGTTTGAAGGAATGGTACGAAGAAAAAGGTTTGCTTCCCGGGAACCTGGTAGATATCCGTCATGGTAACGCCCCAGGCGAAGTGATCATTGAAGCACAATCCCATCGCAGTAAAAAAGATTGGGTGCGTACTGTTATTGCGGGAACGGATGGGGGGTTGGTCTTTGCTACGCTCAAGCAGGTTATTAATGCCAATTTTGACGACCGAATGATGCTCGCCATTCCTGATCCCGAAGCGCTGGACAACGCCTGGAAGTTGACCCAGGAAAGCGAGCAATCTTTTGGGACTTTGGTAAAAAAGATCATGCGTGAACTGACCAAGCTCAATCCGCAGGGGCATGTCCACGCGCAGGACCTCTATTCGGCGGTCAATTTACTGAAACGCTGCCCACCGGCGCCACTCTTCTCTTTATTGGCGACCGAGCCTTGGGTCAAGCACGTTGGCGATCTTTATTTCCATTTGGAAGAAGAAGCAGAAGAAGAGGTGTAAATGTCTGAAAAGAAATCCTTTAGCCTGGTCAAGCCTAATCTGGACACGCCTTTTCACATTGATTTTGATTGGTGGCAGCAAAATGATCGCGATTGGCGCGTCTACCTGCGCTCCTTGATGTGTGAAGAACATCAGGAGGCTTTTGCAGAATGGCAGGATAACCAGATGCTCGACTGGATCGATCCCGAAACTGCCGAAGTAAAAGTTGTGGATGGTTTGCAGCATACGCTTATGTCGCATTGTGCGCTTGAGCCGGAGTTTCTTTCGGAGAGGACTTCGCTGGTCGAATCAGCTTTTCGGATTTTTCTCATCAACGGGAATCAGCCCATGTCCTCGCGTCAGCTGGCGGAAGAGCTGGGGCGCCCTGAGACGACCATTCTGAAAACTTTAGCGGGAATGCGAGTTTACCGAGGCTTAAGACCCTGTTTCGACTAACTGATTTTCGGCTTTGGAAAAAATCCATTTCCGTGTAAAATCTAAGCATTGCCCCTGTAGCTCAGTTGGATAGAGCGACGGTCTTCTAAACCGTAGGTCGCGGGTTCGAATCCCTCCGGGGGCGCTGAATAAAAACGGCTGAAAAGCCGTTTTTTGCTTTAATTGGAGGAAAGATGGGGGAAAAGAGTTTTCTATGAGATGTTGTAAAAGAGCCTTGCTTTCTTTACAATGAATTGGTAAACCGTTTGACTCTGGGAGGGACCTATGTCAATGTCAGATCACTTGCTGAAACGAGCCATTTCTTTTTGGAAGAAGGGGAAAAAAGAAGAAGCGAGAAAAATATTTCAGGCGATTATTTATAATGACGAGCAGAATGATCTCGCCTGGATTTGGTATGCTTACTCATTGAAGACCAACAATGAAAAGCGAACGGTTCTGGAAGAGTTCCTAAAGATTTTCCCTGATCATTCAGTTGGCAAAAGAGCACTTGAAACTCTAAGAGAAAAAGAATATCGGGCAACTGAACGAGTAGAAAGGCAACAACAGCTGGCAGAGTCCCCTTCTCTTCTGAAAAGTAAGCCAAAGCAGAGGCACCCTTCCAGATATTTTTCTGTCCCACGGGCCATTATGGTGTCTGGCATTTTTATGCTCTTTCTTGGCGTGGCGGTTTTTCTCTTGCGCTATAAGAACTTGGAGGCTGAGTATGAAGCTTTGATGGCTCGAGAAGCGATACTTTCGCAAAAACATGCTCAGTTATATCTGGAACATGAAACCCTCAAAGACGAAAAAATTGTTTTATCGAATAGTTATGCTTCTCTGGTTGCTCAATACGATGCTTTGGGAGGTGAGTACTCAAATTTACGCGGAACTTATGATGCTTTGTATCTTGACCATGCGAATCTGATCAACAACTACAATGGATTATTGGATGATTACAACTATGCTGTGGAATCATATTCGGCGTTTCGAGAGGTCGCTATTGCACCACCTTACATCTATACGCGGGAAAGGAAAGTCCATCTTGTTTTTAAAAAACTAGATGGTTCCTTGCTAAGGTGGACCATTGATGCGTCCTGGTTGGAGAATCACCTTCGGAGCGGTGATGAGTTGAGAGCAAAATTGGTCTTTGGTCTGCCGTTGCATAATGATCTAACTGATGAAACTTATTATGTGGTGGACGGTAGAGATTTTGTAGACACAACGCCTTTCACATACTTGATGGAAGATCTATATTATGCTTCTCCAGATGAATATACTTTTATCAAAGAAGTCTGGAATATCGTTGCCCAACTGACTGCTTATACTTCTGAGATAGACGAGATCCCACGCTTTCCTATGGAAACGCTTCTAACTGGGGGAGGAGATTGTGAAGATCACGCAATCTTATTTGCCAGTATGATCATGGCTTCTCCAGTGTCGTGGGATGTGAACTTTATATATATGGATTCTTACCATCCAACACAACCGGAGACGGTAAATCATGTCATTGTCGAGGTGGTGACACCTAATAGCTCCTATTTAGTGGAGGCGACAAGTAAAGATACGATGAACCCGTATTCGGAAGGAGTATATGGTTGGACCTTTGGTATTTATGAGCAATAGTGGCACCGCCTTTGATGAAGCGTTGCTCTCTCTGCACGAGCGTAGGGGAGCTGTTCTTTTTACGAAATCATATTTGCTTTGACTGCGGACTTCGACCTCTGCTCGGCTTAGCATGCAAATCTCCTCCTATAAAAAACTAATATTCGCCTCAGCCTTTGACGGTATAATTTGATCGGCTAGTTATAGAAAATAAAGGGGTTGTGTATAATCAAATTTATACAAAGCCCCTTTATTCTTCCTTCAGATTTGGAGAAGGAGTACGTAATGTCAAAGATCATTCGCAAGATTGCGAAACCATCTGAAAGTACAAAAGATCAGCATTTGGTCAAACAGGCAATTGGTTGGCAGGTGCAGGTTCGTTCAAAAGTTTGGAGCCCGCCTACCGATTTGTATGAAACCGAAAACGAGTACATCGTTCGCATGGAAATTGCCGGGATGCGGGAGGCAGATTTCACGGTAAGCATTGAAGGGAGTTTCCTCGTCATCAGCGGTAGCAGACCTGATGTCCAGGAGCGATGCGCTTATCATCAAATGGAGATCCGCTGCGGCAGATTTTCCAGCGCTATCAGCCTGCCCAGTCCCGTTGATCTTGAGAATGCCACAGCATCTTATGAAGATGGATTTTTCGTCGCTACATTGCCCAAGTTGAAGCCTAGCCAAATAATGATACAGGAAGAATAATTTATGAGTGCATCACGGTGGCATAATAATATTGCCGACTGGTTTGATTGGATTTGGGAAAACGACGCTTCTCTTATGGAATACCTATTGCCTTCACTTTTTGCAGATTTAAAGAAAAATACCGATGAAGATTCTTCGGGCGATTCCCGATTGCGGGATGCCGAAATGCCGGATACATTGCCTATCTTGCCGCTGCGCGGGGTGGTTGTCTACCCGCAGACCGCCGTCCCGTTGACGATCGGTCAACCGCGATCTATTAAATTGGTCGACGACATCCTGGCAGGGGATAAGCTGGTGGGCTTGGTTGCCAGCCGCAACCCCGAGATGGAAGAACCGGGCCCCGAAGATCTCTACACGGTTGGCACGATTGCTACCGTTCATCGATTGCTGCGTGCGCCCGATGGCACCATCCGCTTGCTGGTGCAGGGGCTCGAACGCTTCCGCCTTGGCGAGATGATCGAGACCGAGCCTTACTTGAAAGCCAAAATTCACCTTGCGCCGGAAATCGAAGAGACCGGCTTGCAAGTGGACGCTTTGGCACGCAATGCCCGTGACCAATTTGGGCAGATCGCTGAATTGATCCCGTCCTTCCCTGATGAGTTGATCAGTTCGATTGCAGCTCTCATTGACCCGCTTGAAACGGTTTATACCATTGCCAACTTCCAGCGTATGGAATTGGACGATGCACAGGAAATCCTGGATATCGATTCGGTTGAATCCAAGCTGCGTAAGTTGGTTGGTATTTTGGTACGTGAGAATCAGGTTTTGCAGCTTGGACAAAAAATCCAGAACGAAGCCCGCGGCGAGATCGAAAAAGTTCAACGTGAATATTTTCTGCGCGAGCAGTTGAAGGCGATTCAAAAAGAGCTTGGTGAGCGTGACGAACAGGCGGTCGAAGTTGAAGAATTTCGTCAAAAGATCGCTGACGCGAAAATGAGCGAAGAGGCGGAGAAGCAAGCCCTTCATGAGCTGGATCGTATGTCTCGTCTACCGAGTGCAGCAGCTGAGTATGGTGTTATTCGCACTTATCTCGATTGGCTGGTCTCCTTGCCCTGGTCGAAGGGGACTGACGATAATCTTGATATCACCCATGCCCGAGATGTTCTGAACAAGGATCATTACGGATTGGAAGATGTCAAAGAACGTATTTTGGAATTTCTTGCCATTCGTGGACTGCGTCTTCAGCGTGAGGGCACTCTTCAAAAGAGCACAGATAGGATCCGTCGCGAACGCGAGGGTGTCATTTTATGCTTTGCAGGTCCTCCGGGGGTTGGTAAAACTTCATTAGGGCGCTCGATTGCCCACGCGATGGGGCGTGAGTTCATCCGCATTTCGCTTGGCGGCGTGCGCGACGAAGCGGAGATTCGCGGGCATCGCCGCACTTATATAGGTGCCCTGCCCGGGCGTATCCTGCAAGCCCTGCGTCGTGCTGAGACGAAAAACCCTGTCTTCATGCTGGATGAGATCGATAAACTTTCCGCCAGCTTCCAGGGGAACCCTGCCTCGGCGCTGCTCGAAGTCCTTGACCCTGAACAAAATTCAGAATTTCGCGATCATTACCTTGAAGTGGCTTTCGATCTTTCACAAGTCATGTTTATTACGACCGCGAATACCCTTAGCACTATCCCGCGTCCACTTTTAGATCGTATGGAAGTGATCCATCTTTCTGGTTACACTGAGCAGGAGAAAATCCAGATCGCGAAGGGTTATCTGATCCCGCGCCAGATCATGGAGAATAGCCTCTATAAAAAAGAAGCCCGTTTTACGGTCGCTAGCCTACGGAAGATCATTAATCAATATACGCGCGAAGCCGGTGTCCGCAGCCTCGAGCGCCAGATCGGTTCGATCTGCCGCAAGATCGGTACTCTGATCACCGAAGGAAAGGAATATGACCCGAAGGTTACACCAGAAGCTGTTGAGGAATATCTCGATCATCCCCTTTATCTGGATGCGGAAGATCTGAAAAAACGCGTCTCTATTCCGGGCGTGGCGGCAGGTTTAGCATGGACGAGCTACGGCGGCAATGTTCTCTTTGTGGAAGCGACCAGCATGACAGGCGCAAAGGGTTTTCAGATCACTGGCTCTTTGGGCAGCGTCATGCAAGAGTCTGCGCGCGCGGGTCTCTCTTATGTCCGCTCGCACGCGGATGAACTGGGTATCGAAGCTGATTTTTATGAGAAGCAGGATATTCACCTCCACGTCCCTGCCGGGGCACAGCGCAAGGATGGGCCTTCGGCAGGCGTGACCATGATCACAGCTCTCGTTTCTCTTCTTTCTAGACGTAAAGTGAAAAAAGAGGTCGGCATGACAGGCGAGATCACCCTGCGTGGACGCGTCTTGCCTATTGGCGGCTTGAAAGAAAAAGTCCTCGCAGCGCATCGTTTTGGTCTGCGAACCATCATCCTGCCAAAACGGAATGAAGTTGACCTCGATGACATCCCTAATGAGGTCAAAAAAGTGATGACCTTTATCCCGGTTGAAACTGTAGACGAAGTCCTCGAAGCTGCTCTGGAGAAAAGGGTTTCCAGAAAAAAGAAGATAACAAAGAAAAGCGAGTAGCAATAATGCCTAAAGTATTTTTAGCGGAAGATGACGAAACCATGGTCACCTTGTTAAAAACATTATTGGAGATCGAAGGTTTTGAAGTCGTCAATGTAGATGTCTCCTCGGGAGATTTATTACCCTTGCTCAAAAACGACGTTCCGGAAATTTTATTGTTGGATGTGAACCTGCCCGGGCAAAATGGCTTGGAAATCGTCCGCGAAATGCGTCAGAATAACCTTTTTGCGAACACGCGTATTGTCATGGCTTCGGGGATGAGTCTTGAAAAAGAATGCCTCGAAAGCGGTGCTGACGATTTTCTGCTCAAGCCCTATATGCCTGATGCCTTGATTGATGTGTTAAAAAAATACGTTAATTAGATGACTGTCACGATCCGCCCTTTTTCATTTTCTAAGGATTATGATGCTGTCTACGATCTTTGGGAAAATGCCGGAGAGGGGATTCATCTTCGACGTTCCGATTCCCCTGAAGAGATCAAAAAGAAACTCGCTCGTGACCCGGATCTGTTCCTCGTTGCCGAGGCGGATGGTTCGGTCCTCGGCACAGTGATGGGCGGCTTCGACGGTCGACGGGGTATGATGTATCATCTCGCTGTGGCTGTTGAACATCGCTGCAAGGGGATTGCCAACCTCCTTGTTGATGCTCTTGAAGAAGGTTTACGAGCAAAGGGATGTATTCGTTACTACTTGCTGGTGACCAAAGATAACGATGAAGCAATTCAGTTCTACCAGTCCCGTGGATGGGAGAATATGAATGATCTTCACGCATTTGCGAAAAATTTGGATTAGATAAATGAACATCCGTATTGGAATACTTACTATTTCTGACCGTTCTTTCCGTGGCGAACGAGATGATGCCTCTGGCCCCGTCTTGGTCGAGATGGCAAAGAAGCAAGACTGGAGTGTGGTTGAAACCCTCATCGTTCCCGATGAGGTGGATGTCTTGCGTGACACACTCATTCTCTGGGCAGACAGCGGCGATATGGATATTATCTTGACCACAGGCGGCACTGGATTTGCTCCTCGCGATATCACGCCTGAAGCCACACGTTCTGTTGCAGATAAACTCGCTCCTGGACTAACAGAAGCCATGCGCGCTGAAAGCCTGAAGGTCACGCCGCATGCTATGCTCTCGCGCTCTGTGACGGGGATTCGTGGGCGAGCGCTCATCGTCAATTTACCAGGCAGTCCCAAGGCGGCGCGTGAAAATTTGGAGGTCGTTTTGCCTGTACTAGAGCACGCTGTGCAATTACTGAGGGAAGACGAAAGCGCTGAGGCAAGTCACTAAATCCTGATATAATCCCGCTGTTAGAAATTTATACTTGAAAGGTTATTTTTTATGAAAGACGCAAATGAACTTCGCAAAGGCGTGATCTTTGAACTCGATGGTGATCTTTATAAAGTAAAAGATTATCACCATAATAAAACTGCACGTGGTGGAGCGACAATCCGCATTAAGGCACAGAATATGCGCAGCGGCGCCAATATTGAACGCACTTTTAATTCCGGCGAACGCGTACAGGATATTCGCCTGGATTATCACAAAGTGCAGTACCTTTACAATGATGGTGATTTCTATTACTTCATGGACAACAAAACCTACGAACAACCATCTATCAGTGCTACAATGCTTGGCGACCTTGTTGGCTACCTGACTGAAGGCTTGGCTGTCAAACTCACCTTTTATGGCGATGAGCCTTTGGATGTTGAATTGCCCACTTCTGTAGAGCTTGAAGTGACGTCAGCTGAAGTTGCTGTACGTGGCGATACCGCCACCGGCGTAACGAAAAAGGTGGTTTGCGAAACAGGGCTGGAGGTTCAGGCGCCCAACTTTATCGAGGTCGGCAACAGGATCAAAGTCGACACTCGTACTGGGGAATATCTGACCCGCGTCTAATTATTTTTTCACTCAAAAGAGAATGTCCCCGCAAGGGGACAGTTTTTTATCAATATCAGGAGGCTTTTTCTATGCGTACCCCCGCAGGATTTGAATGCCCTCATTTTTATGGTGATTACCACCGCGGAAGAGACCGCGAAGAATGTCGTCTCTTAGAAGGTTCACAGCCCCCACAAGACTGGGCGCCGAGTCTTTGCGAGACATGCCCCGTGCCCGGGATATTGCGTGCAAATGCCTGCAAGCATATGCGTTTGAACGCGGAAGTTACTCGTTCGGTTTTTGATCTCTTTCAGCGCCGTGTGCGTGTAAGCGCTTCTTGCGAAAAGACCTTGCGAGACGTCGCCCAGCCGGAGATCGGTTGTGGCGAATGCCATCCACTGCCGCCTATATTCGAGGTAAAAGAATGACCCTGACGCTTCTGCTTGATCTTGACGATACCCTGCTCGACTCGAATATGGATGATTTTATCCCGGTCTATTTTCAGGCGCTGGGAAAGGAGATGGCATCCTATGTTGACCCAGAGATCATGCTCAAGTATCTTATGGTTGGCACAAATGTGATGCTTGAACACGATAGCCCGGGAGAGACTTTGATGGATGTCTTTGATCCCAACTTTTATCCACATCTCAACGCAGGACGAGATGTTCTTGATCCTGCATTGGAGCGATTCTACAATGAAGTTTTCCCGACTTTATCCTATCTCACCAAGCCGCGTCCCGAGGCTGTGGAACTGGTCGAGTGGGCGTTCGCACAAGGGTATCGTGTGGCGATCTCCACCAATCCGCTTTTTCCGCAGGCTGCTGTTCTACACCGTTTGCGCTGGGCAGGTCTAGACCCGGAAAATTATGACTTTGAAGTGATCTCTTCTTTTGAAGGTTTCCACTTCAGCAAGCCCAATCCCGCTTATTTGGCAGAGGTGCTGGGGCAGATGGGCTGGCCCGAAGGACAGGTTCTTGTCGTTGGTGATGACCCCATTCGAGATATGGTCGCTGCCGAGGAGATGGGGCTTGCCATGTACTGGATCGCAGATAAAGATGCTCTCCTTCCTGAAGGGCGTGCCCCCATTGCGGGGCAGGGTAGCATCGAGGAGTTGCGTTCTTGGTTGGAATCTCTCGACGAAGAGATGCTTTTGCCACGATATCAAACCCAAACCGCGATCGTTGCGACAGCGAAGGCGATTCCCGCCGCGTTGCAAACGCTCCTGGCTGACTTGCCTCCCGAAGCATGGATGCAAAAGCCCGATGCTGATGAGTGGTCGATCGTTGAGGTTTTGGGACATCTCCGCGATGTGGAGCGCGAGGTGAATTTGCCCCGCATCCAGCAATTTTTGAAAGAAGAGAATCCCTTTATCACTGCTGATGATACCGATCTCTGGGTTACAGAGCGTGGTTATGCCAAGCAGAGCGGCAAAGAAACGCTACGTGATTTTGTCGCTGCACGGTTGGAAACAATTGCGATCCTGCAGCACCTAAGTGAAGCTGATTGGCAGCGCTCGGGGCGTCATGCCATTTTCGGGCCGATCACATTGCAAGAGCAATTGGGTTTTATGGCCGAGCATGATCGGGTACATATTCGACAAATATACAAGCTTCTCTGATCCGTTTTGATTTTCTGAAGTAAATCAGATAAATCGTATCCCTTTCACAAAAGTTGGGTTATATCCTTCAGACCTATGGGACAAGCATTTGCTTGTCCCATTTTTATAGGAGAAAAAATGCGAAAACGAGTTGTTATCACCGGCTTGGGCGCGATCAGCCCGGTCGGATTGAGTGTAGAAGAAATCTGGGACGCGCTGCTGGCGGGGAAGTCGGGCGCTGCACCAATTACCCATTTTGATGCCAGCGACCATAAAACCCACTTTGCAGCAGAAGTGAAAGGTTTTGATGCCGAAACGCTTTTCGGGCGCCGTGAAGCCCGCCGTATGGATCGCTACTCCCAATTTGCGTTAGCAGCCGCTCAACAAGCGGTAGCGAATGCAAAATTAGAGATCGCCAATGATAATCGTGACAGGATCGGTGCGCTCATTGGCACTGGTATTGGCGGGATCGGGACGTTGCTCGAGCAGGCTGATTTGATGCAGAAACGGGACGCATCGCGCGTGAGCCCCTTCTTGATTCCGATGATGTTAGCGGATACTGCTCCTGGCATGATCGCCATAAACCTGGGTGTGCGGGGTCCCAATATGTCGGTGGTGACCGCCTGTGCAACGGGTTCCAACGCCCTCGGTGAAGCTGCGGAGATCATTCGACGCGGCAGCGCAGATGTGATGATCACTGGTGGAGGCGAGGCGGCAATTGTCAAGTTGACGATGGCAGGCATGAACTCGATGGGCGCACTCTCCACTCGAAACGATGACCCGACCAAAGCCTCACGTCCTTTTGACGCAAATCGTGATGGCTTTTTAATGGGGGAAGGAGCGGCTGTGCTTATCCTTGAATCGCTTGAGCATGCTCAAGCACGTGGTGCGAATGTTTTGGCCGAGGTTTCCGGTTACGGCACCACCGATGATGCTTACCATATTTCTGCACCTGCGGAGGGGGGCGAGGGGGCTGCACTTTGTATGCAACTCGCGTTAGAAAACGCGGGATTAACGGTGGATGATATTGGCTATATCAATGCTCATGGTACGAGCACCAAACTCAATGACAAGGGCGAAACGGCAGCCATCAAGACTGTTTTTAGTGAGCGTGCTTATCAGATCCCGGTTTCATCCACCAAGTCGATGACAGGGCATTTGTTGGGCGCATCCGGCGCATTGGAAGCCTTGATCTGCACAAAAGCTTTGAACGAGGGCATTCTTCCACCCACGATCAATTACGAAACCCCTGACCCTGAATGTGATCTGGATTATGTTCCGAACAAGCCACGCAAAGCGCAAGTGAAACACGCGCTCTCGAATTCTTTCGGTTTTGGCGGGCATAACGCAACTGTGATCATTAGTCGTTACGAGGCATAAAATGGCTTACGCACATATAACTGGCTGGGGGATGGCTGTTCCTGAAAAAGTTCTTACAAATGATGATCTGACTAAAATGGTCGATACAAATGATGAGTGGATCCGGACAAGGACAGGGATTCAGGAACGACGCATTGCCAGCGATGAAGAATCGTCTGCAACACTGGCGGTAGATGCCTCTTTGCGGGCTCTTCAGGTGGCGAACCTGAAACCAACTGAGTTGGATTTGGTGATCGTTTCCAGTTCCTCACCCGAGCATATTTTCCCCTCGACAGCGTCGCTCGTGCAAGATCGGATCGGTGCGGTGAATGCAGGCGCTTTTGACCTTTCGGCTGCCTGCACAGGCTTTATCTATGCCTTGAATATGGGAGCGCAGTCTATTCGGAGTGGTTCTGTGAAGAATGTGCTTGTGCTGGGAGCGGAGACCTTATCCCGATTTGTGGATTGGACCGACCGCAATACTTGCATCCTTTTTGGGGATGGGGCAGGCGCTTTTGTTCTGCAAGCCACGGAACAACCGGGTGGTGTTCTTTCTTCAGTTTTGCATTCAGATGGTTCTGGCGGCGACTTACTTAGTCTGCCTGCTGGTGGCAGTAAGCAGCCGACCAATTCCGCGACTGTTCGTGATGGCTTGCATTTTATTAAGATGGACGGCAAAGGTGTTTTTCGCTTTGCGACACGCGTAATGGCGCGCGCTACAAAAGAAGCACTGGAAAAAGCTGGTCTGGAACTGGAAGACCTTGATCTGGTTGTGCCGCATCAGGCAAATATGCGCATCATTGACGCAGCCGCACGCGGCTTGAAAATGCCCATGGAAAAGTTCATGGTCAATCTGGATCGCTATGGTAATACATCCACGGCGTCGATCCCAATCGCGACGGTGGAAGCCTTTGAGAGCGGACGCATCAATCCCGGCGACACGGTTGTCTTCGTGGGTTTTGGCGCGGGGCTGACTTGGGGAGCTCTCGCTGCCGAGTGGAGTGGACCGCTTCCCTCCGAGCGCAAGATCCGCCCGGAACTCTATCGCTTCCTGGCACGCATCCGTTCCTTCATTTTGCGTATCATGCGCATTATCGAAGGTCTCCTCTGGGGACGCTACGGGCGCAGAAAAAAATAAGAATATTCCAAGAATTAAAAGTCACCCTTCTTGTAACAAGGGTGACTTTTTGTGACGGTCAGGTTATTTAGCAATAATTTTACACCGCCTCGATACCTCTTCATCACTTTGTAGTAAAATGAACACAGTTGCAGAAACTGCGTTTAGGAGAAATCTATGTTTACCAAATTTGGTGTTCCAGAACTATTAATTATCTTAGTGATCGTCCTGCTTCTTTTTGGCCCTGGACGTCTTGGCAAAATTGCTGGCGAGTTGGGTACGGGAATTCGTAATTTCCGTGAAGGCTTGAATGAAGGCAAGGAAGATAAAGAGGAAGAGGCGCCCGTCGAGGAAACAGAGAAAGAATAATCAAAACATCGATGTTATGAAAAGAGCTCCCTGAGAATCAGGGAGCTCTTTTTTGACTAGGGTGTAGTTTCAATCCTGACGAGGCTTTTTGATGAAGAAGAAAAAATGACTGAACTCTCCGAGCTGGCTATTAACCTGGGATACCCGGGTGTTTTCCTCGTGAGCTTTATTGCTTCTACGCTTATCCCCTTCTCTAATGAAGTTGTTGTAGCTGCCATGCCAGCTTTAGGCTACGATGTGTGGTTGACAGTTATTTGGGCGACAGCTGGCGGCTATCTAGGTTCACTAATGAACTATCTGGTTGGTAAAAAAGGCACCGATTTTTTCTTTGCACGCTGGACAAAAACCAAGCCAATGCGTTGGGAACAGGCTGAACGCATTTTTCAGCGTTGGGGTAATTGGACACTCTTTTTTGTCTGGCTACCCATCATTGGCGATCCCCTCGCTATCATTGCAGGTGTTTTTGATGTTGACTGGCGATTATTTAGTTTTTGGGTTCTAACGGGTAAGTTTTTACGATTTGTTTTGCTCTTGGGCGTTCTCTACCAATCTTTATTTTGAGATTATCTAAAGTTGTTTTCTCAATTCATCCACGTTGTTTACTGGCAACTTGCAGGCGAATCCTTCGCAAACATAAGCCGTCGGAAGATCGTTCTTTAGCTTTCTTCCTCTCAGTAATTCAGGCGCATCTTCGGGAATGAGATAGGGGGATGTTGCCGCGACCGTATTTGGTTGGTAACTTGAGCGGATCTCCGCCAGAAGCACCTTGGTCTCATCCCGCCCCGGACCGCCCACGCCCGCAACTTGCTGAACATTATGGAGAGCGAAATCTGCTCCCGAAAGCCACTGCGCGAACGCTGTCGGATACATGGTGCGGATGACGAAATCCAGTGTTTCTTCGCAGATTTGGCGACAACGGGATTTTCCTGTAATTTGTCAAGCGTGCAAATATGCGCGGGTTAATAGCGCTTGGTCATAAGCCATTTTTTAAAGTGGTGTTCTTAAAGGACAAAAAGAGTGTTTGTTTCCAAACATTTCATTATAGTTTTGTCGGGGAGTCTTCTGGTCTTGGTGTTTTGCTAAATCTGAATGGGAGCAGTTGTTTTTCAAAAATAAATGACATACTGATCAGGACTGCAGAAAAACCTATCTGTTGCAGATGGCTTTTTCGTTGCGATTTTATGAATTCGTCAGCTTGCTGCCATGAAAGCTATCAATTGTATTAAGTAAAAACGCGCGTCTTTTCATGTGTGGGTAATAAAAAAGGATATGATTATATTTCCAGAAAAACATGTCTTTTTATAGACGTTTTTTGAGAGGATTGCCTATAAAATAAAGCAGGCTGTGGGAAGGTGCAATCAGTTAGATATAAGAGAGTGTCTTGTTAAGTGTTGTCGATTATTTTGCGATACACAAAAAGAAAGGATTATCCTTCCTGGCAAGAAATTGTGATTTGGAAGTGTGTAGGACTTATTATGCGACCTAATACGTCAATTCGTGCGAAGATAACTATACCTTACTTACTTTTGGCAGTTTTTACAGCTATTGGGATTGGAATCGTCTCAGTAAGGCTTGTTTTAGATAATGTTGACAAGCGTTTTAATGATCAGCTTTATGAAACGCGAACCATAGCATCTGTTCAAATGGAACGAGAAGAAGACAGGTTGCTGGAGACCCTGCGAGTTATTGCTAATATTAGAGGTATTGATCAGGCGATACTTGAGAATGATGCAGATGAACTTCGAGACTTGATTGTTGGCTTGGTTGTCAATAATCAAGAAGAAATTGTCGACATTCTAGATATGGACGGGCAACTGTTATTGTCCATGAGACATAAGTTTGGTGGAAATATTGAAGAATATGACTACCTTCAAGGTGGTCCAGCTATATATGCTGACTGGCCTTTTGTGAGTAAAGTGCTCAGCGGGGATGTGGACGAACAAGGGAATAAGTTTTCTGGTTATATAGAAACTGAATGGGGGGATTTTTTCTATGTTTCCGGTCCTGTGTTTGACGATGACCATAATCAAATAGGGGTCGTTTTAGTAGGTAAAACCTTAGATACGATTGCTGAAGAAATGCGTGCTAAAACACTTGGGCAGATCACCTTGTATGCTGAAACCGGCGAAATTTTGTCCAGCACTTTTTTGGAACCCCGGGCAATTGAAAAAGAGTTGTCTGGTGAAGTGCTTTCATTTCAAGATGAAGAAAACTATCGTTTAAACCCTCCCAGACGCGAGCACGATTTTGAAGATTTGACATATAGAGAGTTGCTGGGTTTGTGGGAAGCACGTGGCGGAACGACTATTGGCATTATGGGTGTCTCATTAGCTCAGAGTGCCCTGATTACTGCTACAATACCGACTCGCTTGGGTATTGTAGCGTTGATTTCCCTATCAACCTTCTTGATCATTATCATTGGCTCAAGATTAGCTAAGATCATTACTATTCCTATCATTGAATTAGTGGGGGCGTCCAAAGAAGTTGCTGATGGAGATCTTAGTGTTCATGTTGACCCTCACACCGATGATGAGATTGCCTTGTTGGCTGAGAATTTCAATTTTATGGTGACAAGCCTTGAGAAATCTCAGAATGATCTTCATCTGGCTTATGATGACACGCTACATGGATGGTCTTTAGCTCTTGAGTTGAAAGATACGGAAACTGAAGGGCATACCCAGCGAGTTACAAATATGACTGTCGAGTTTGCCCGCGCCTACGGTATTCCGGAAGGCGAAATTATTCATGTTCGGCGCGGTGCGATTTTGCATGATATTGGCAAGATGGGTGTGCCGGACTCAATTCTGCAAAAGCCAGATAAACTGACAGAAGAGGAATGGGAAATCATGCGAAGGCATCCTGAAAATGCCTATCATATGCTTAAAGACATTGAATATCTGAAGCCAGCCTTGGATATTCCCTATTGCCATCACGAAAGGTGGGATGGCAAAGGATATCCTCGAGGCCTCGAGGGGGATGAAATTCCAATAGCAGCTCGTTTATTTAGTATTGTTGATGCTTGGGATGCGCTCTCATCGAATAGACCTTATCGCAAGAGCCTGAGTGCACCTTCTACACGTAAAACCATTACTGCGGAGAAGGGTACTCGCTATCAGCCTGAATTGGTCGATTTCTTTATAGAGTTTTTGAGTGAAAGAATGAAAAGCGGAAAAAAGTAATAAATAATGGATACTAGGTTCAGAGATTACTTTCGAGACCAGGAAAGAATATCTCCAGCCATTTTTATTCTTTTATTTCTATTAATTATTGCTTTTTGCTGTGCTCTTGTTTGGGGAATGCTATCGACTGGTGGGGAAAACATCTACGAAGAATCGTTATATGCATCTACGCAAGCAAATTATTTTGCTGATAGCGAATATGTGATCCCAAATATTGATCCCAATATTATTTGGGACGTTATTCTTGATGTTGACCCTTCTGCAACGGTTGAGATCGAAGATCGTATGGCCACCTTGGATACGCAATTGTTGACTCCTGTGCCAACAATGACTCTCAGCTTTGAAGAGCAACTCACCGCCACAGCAACTTTCCTGACGAATATCCCTCCCAGTATTACAGCTAGCCCATCTTTAGCACCAACGCCTCTCCCAAGTCAAACACCATCTCCAACAAAAATTGCAACAGTTATTGTCCCCAAGCCACCAAGCCCTGGGATAGCGGTTGTTAAAAGATTGGCGTCCTATGATGATAATGACGCATCCAACACGATCTCACTGGGTGATGATCTATGGTATCAATTCACTGTTTACAACACCGGCGACACTTTACTGAGTTTGATGATGGTAAAAGAGCTTACTTTTGCCATTCCCGTATCCTGCCCTGTGACAATATTGGCAAGTGGCACCTCTATGACCTGTATAGCGATGAATGCGCATCAGGTTACCCTTGCTGAAGCCAATGCAGGGAAAGTTGTCAACTGGGCGTATGCCTCTGGGGATTATGGCGGCATACGTTACTCCGACACTGACGATATCACCACTCCCATCCAGCAAAGCCCCGCGATCGAGATCGCCAAAGAACTGCAATCCTACGATGATAACGATCTCAGCGGTGACCTAAGTCTCGGTGATGGGCTTTGGTATCGCTTTGCCATCACCAACACCGGCGACGTGACCCTGGGCAGCATCAGCGTCAGCGACAACACCTTCGGTATCCCGGTTTCCTGTTCGGCGTCGTCGCTGATCCCGGGTAGTTCGATGACCTGTGCCACCACCGCCGCCCACATCATCACTGCTGGCGAAATTTCCGCTGGAGAGATCGCCAACACTGCCACTGTTTCCGCCGACATCAATGGTGTTTCTGTCACAGATAGCGACACCCTCATCACGCCCCTCAGCATCACGCTTGAAAAAACAGTCGCCTCCTATGACGACAATGACACATCCGGCTCGATTACTTTTGGTGATGATCTCTGGTATCAATTTGATGTGAGCAATATCGGCACGATGACGCTGAACAGCCTTGCCGTAACAGACGATTCATTTGGATTAGGCGTGACATGCCCGGTAACAACGCTTGCTTCCGGCGCATCGACAGTTTGCTCGGCAACAATAGCCTACTCCGTCACCCTCGCCGATGCGGATGCGGGTCTCGTGCAGAATATTGCCTCCGTGACTGCCAATCCCCCAAGCGGACCGGGTGTCTCGGACAGCGACACGCTAGATACCACTATCGCACAGGACGCGGAACTCACACTGGTTAAAAGTGCCAGCACAGCCACTTACGACACCGTCGGACAGGTCATCACCTATTCCTTTGATGTGGAGAATACCGGCAACGTCACCATTTTGGGTCTCATCACCGTAGACGATGACCTGACGAGCGACGAATCCTGCCCGGCGGGTGATCTTGTCCCAACCGCGTCGATGACCTGTACGGCCTCCTACGCCATCACGCAAGCCGACCTGGATTCCGGTTCGGTGGCGAACACTGCTTCGGCAACGGGAGCAGGCCCCGGGGGCGCGAGCGTCTCGTCTGCGCCGGATACGGTCACTATTTCGGCGGTACAGAATCCGCAAATCCAGATCACCAAGAACGTCACATCCTATGCCGATAACGATTCATCGAACAGTATCACGCAGGGCGATAATCTCTGGTACCAATTCGTGCTGTCCAATAGCGGCAACGTCACCCTGAGCAGTATCGCAGTGAACGACGACACCTTCGGGATTTCGGTCACCTGCCCGGTCAGCAGCCTTGCGCCGGGCGCTTCAACCACTTGCCTTGCGGATGCCGCCCACACGATCTCGGTCGCTGAAGCGGATGCGGGGCAGGTCATCAATAACGCCACCGCGAGTGGATATTTGGGTGCCTTGCCCGCGACCGATACTGATTCTGTTACCACAGCAGTGACTCAAAATCCTGCTATCCAGTTGACAAATGGTTTGCAGGGCTATTCAGACAATGACATATCGGGCAGCATCACCTACAACGATGCGCTGACATATGAATTCACGCTGACCAACAGCGGCAACGTCACCCTAGGCAGCCTTGCTGTGACGGACGACACTTTTGGTATTTCGATCACCTGCCCGGTCAGCAGCCTTGCGCCCGGCGTGTCCGCCACCTGTACCGCCGATGCCGCGCATACTGTCTCGTTGGCGGAAGCCGACGCGGGGCAGGTCAGCAACAGCGCCACCGCCAGTAGCGTTTTCAGCCTGACACCCTACACCGCCAGCGACAGCCTCGTCACAACGGTGCAGCAAAACCCGGCGCTTACCCTGACTAAATCCGCCGATCTCGCTAGCTTCAACGTGATCGGACAGACCATCACCTACACCTACACACTCGAAAACAGCGGCAACGTGACCCTGAGCGGCGACTTCAGCATCAACGACGATCTCATCGGCACTATTGATCCCTGCGGGACGGGTCCCCTCGTGCCCGGCGCAACCACAAGCTGCACTGCCATTTATTCCACCACGCAATATGATCTCGACTTCGGTTCCGTCACGAATACCGCCAGCGGACATACCACCTACGACAGCAGCCCCTTCTCATCGAATACAGACACGGTGACCGTTCCCGCTGTCCAAAACCCCGCTTACACTATCATCAAATCTGTGACCGATGTTGGCGGCGACGGGGCAGGCGGTCATGCGGATGAAGCCGGGGACGTGCTCTCATACCAAATCGTTTTGCTCAACACGGGCAATGCCAGCCTGGTTGGAGTGGACGTGAGCGATCCCCTTTTGGGCTTGCTGACTGGCCCCACAGAATCCGGCACCGCTGACGAAATTCTCGGCGTTACCGAAACCTGGACCTATATCGGTTCCTACACCCTCCTGCAAACCGACATCGAAGACAATGGCGGCGGCGATGGCGATATCGACAATACCGCTTCGGCCACCACCACCTTCCTGACAACCCCGCAGACATCCAGCGTTGCTGTACCCGTCGACCAAAACCCCGAATTGAGCCTGACAAAATCCGCTGACGTCATGACCTATGACGCTGTCGGGCAGGTAATCACCTACACCTATACCATCGAAAACACTGGCAATATTACCCTGGCGGGTCCTTTCACCATTGATGATGACAAACAGGGAACACTCACTGATTGTGCGACAGGCTCACTCCAGCCCTCGGCGACAACGACTTGTACCGATACACATGCCATCACCCAAGCCGATCTGGACGCAGGTTCGATCACGAATGTTGCGACCGTGACAGGCAATAGCATCACCTCTACACCAGACAGCGTGACGGTCAACGCTGATCAAAGTCCGGAATTGACCCTGATCAAATCTGCTGATCTGGCGAGCTACGATACCGTCGGGCAGGTCATCACCTACACCTTCGATGTCGAGAATACGGGCAATGTCACGATCTCAGGGCAGATCACTGTAGATGACGATCAAACAACAGACGAAAGCTGCCCGGCTGGCGACCTCGCGCCCGGCGCGTCAATCGGTTGTTCCGCCAGCTACACGATCACCCAAACTGATCTGAATGCCGGTTCTGTCACGAATAGCGCTTCCGCATCCGGCACTGCACCTGACGCCAGCACAGTCACTTCGGCGACAGACAGCATCACCGTCAACGCGACGCAGACCGCTTCGATCCAGATGACAAAATCGCTGGCATCCTACGACGACAACGACTCGTCGAATACCATCACCCGCGACGACAGTTTGTGGTATCAGTTCGTCGTCAGCAACGACGGGAACGTCACGCTCGGCAGCGTTGGCGTCACAGATGACAGTTTTGCGATCCCGGTCACCTGCCCGTCCAGTACGCTGGCTCCCGCAGCCTCGATGACCTGTACGGCAGATACGTCCCACATGATCACGCTCCTCGAAGCGGGAGCAAGCCAGGTGTCCAACACAGCCACCGCGAGTAGTGATTTTGACGGGACACCCTATTCGATTAGCGACACACTTATCACAGTCGTCATCCCGCCCAATATCCCATCCAGCATTTCCGGACAGGTGCGCGATGACACTGACGGAGATGGAGATTTGAACGATGGCGAGGCGGGCTTGGCAAACGTGACCATCGAGTTGTATAACGGCACTTGTACGTTGGGATCGAACTGTCCCAGCACGACAACTGATCTGAATGGCATCTTCAGTTTCACCAGCATCCCCGACGGCGGATATACACTCGTCGAAACCGATCTGGCGCAGTATCTCTCCACCGCCGACTCAGACCCGCCCAACGATAACCAGATCGACGTGGTCGTCAGCAACGAGATTAGCTCATCGAATAATGTCTTCCTCGACCATGTGGAAGTCTCGACTTGTGTCGCTCCGAACCCGGTGACAGGATTTGTCGCCAGCAGTGTCCCTGCCGATGGCGAGAGCGGCGTGTCAATGGGTACGACCACGCTTGCGATCACCTTCACTTCGCCTATGCTGACATCCGGCGACGGCAGTGTGCTCGATAAGGGCAGTTTTGACAATAATATCGACAATGAAACATTGGGTGGAGACGTGCCCATCCTCGATGTTAATTTTGACGCATCGACGAATACCGCCTATCTCACGATTAATACGGATGATGCACAGTGGCAACCCGGCTCTGAGTTCCGTATTCGTATCAAGTCAGGGATCAGGAATGCTTGTGAGACGAAGCAGGATGTGGATGTGGACATTTTCTTCACTACCGAAACCGTCATTAGCGGGCAGGTCATCAACAATGAAGACGGCAAAGGTATTTACGGTGTTGACATTGAACTGACCGGTGGCAGTTGCGGTGCAAGCTGCGGCACAGTGAGTACCGATCTGGATGGCAATTTCGAATTCTTTGGTTTTGCTCCCGGCAGTTATACCCTCGAAGAGACAGATCTGGCAGGCTTCTCCTCCATCGGCGACTCAGATGGAGCAAACGACAACCTGATATCGTTTACTGTTCTCGCTGATACAAACTCGACTGGGCACTCTTTTGTCGATGCCCCGCTCACCTGTGCTGCACCAACCATTACCGGCTCCAATCCAGCAGATGGCGCAACAAATATCTCCCTGGGAACGACGACCGTCACGGTCACTTTCGATCAACCAATGATCACTTACGGCGGCGGCAGCGTGCTGGATATTGGGAGTTTCGATGATCAACTCAAAAAAGTGGGCGGTGGTGACGTCCCGCTCCTTGACGTGAGCTATGATCCCGATACTCTTACTGCTACCTTGACAATTGATGCTAGCAACGCAAATTGGCTGCCGGGCTCAACATACGAACTAAAAATAAAACATGGAACCGAAAATAGCTGCGGCACCGATATGGGCAGCGATGTGATCGTCACCTTCAGCACGGAAGCCTACATCTCCGGACAGGTGCGCAACAGCCTTGATGGGGAAGGAATCTACGGGGCGCTGGTCGAGTTAACGGGCGGAAGCTGCGCGGGCACCTGCGACAGCGCTACCACCGACATCAACGGCGAATTTACCTTCGTGGGTTTTGACCCGGACACCTATACCCTCGTGGAAACCGACCTGCCTGGCTTTATATCGGATAGCGACTCGAACGGTATCAATGATAATCTTGTCCCCCTTACATTATTGGCAGGCAGCAACTCTCTCGGACATTTCTTCATCGACACGCCGAATTGCTCGGCACCTGATCCTGTTACTGGATTTATCGTAAGCAGTGACCCTGCAGATAGTCAGGTCGGTTTCCCGTTCGGTGATAACACTCTTGAGATCACGTTCAACCAACCAATGCTGACATCAGGAGGCGGTAGCATCTTTAGTATCGGTAATTTTGATAATGATATTGATCGGCAGATCTTCGGTGGCGACGTCCCGATCCTTGATGTTGGTTATGATCCAAACACTTACACAGCGACATTAACTATAGACACAAGCGATCCGCAATGGTTACCGGGCTCCGAATATCGCATAAAGGTAAAAGATAATCTGGAAAACGCTTGCGGAACAAAGGGCGTCAATACTGAAATTCTCTTCACAACAAATTTGGTCATCAGCGGACAAGTCCGACAGGACACCGATGATGATGGTAACCTGGGCGACCCCGACAAGGGAATCCCCGGCGTAACTGTACGCTTATATAATTCAACAGAAACCGCCCTTCTTGATACAACCATAACGAATGCTAGCGGTTATTTTAGCTTTACCGCCCTCACACCTGGAACTTATGTGATCCGCGAGATAGATCCGGACGACTACGATTCGACCGCGGATTCAGACGGGGTAAATGACAACCGCATCACAGTCACCGTTTCGGCAGGGGCACACTCATTTGGCCACAAATTCCTGGATGCGCCAGATTAATATTCTCACGATTTTTGAATTGTTTTTCATGGGATAACGAGCTATGAAGTGGCACTCACTCTAATTGCTTACGCAGTTCTTCAACAGTATTTACTGGTAATTTACAGGCAAAGCCCTCGCAAACATAAACTGTCGGAAGATCGTTCTTCAGCGTTCTTCCTCTCAATAATTCAGGTGCATCTTCGGGTATGGGATAGGGGGATGCTGCCACGACCGTATTTGGCCGGTAGCTCGAGCGGATCTCCGCCAAAAGGACCCTTGTCTCATCCCGCCCTGGATCGCCCACGACCGCAACTTGCTGAACGTTATGGAGAGCGAAATCTGCTCCCGAAAGCCACTGCGCGAACGCCGTTGGGTAACGGGTGACGAACTCGCCCACCAAGCCAAGTGCTGCTTCAGCTTTGTCGCGATATTCCGGATTTCCCGTCAACGCATCTAGCTTTAATAATACTTCAGTTGCCAACGCATTCCCCGATGGGATGGCGTTATCCTGTAACTCTTTCGGGCGCAAAGGTAATGAAGACTTCTCTGCTGACTTGTTGCTTGTGTCGAAGAAGCCACCCTCAGGATCGCTGAATTTTTCGATCATCTCATCTGCCAATTCTTGAGCAGCTATAAACCAGCGGTTATCAAAATCTGTCTGATAAAGCTCCAGTAATCCTAGGGTCAAAGCTGCATAATCAGCTAAAAAGACTTCATTGCTGACTCGTCCATCTCGCCACGCGCGGCGAAGTTGATTGCTAGGGCGCAATTCTGTGAGCAAAAAGTTTGCATTCTTTTGCGCGACTTTCAGATATTCCTTATTATCGAAGACTCGCGCAGCTTCAGCAAAGGCGATCAGCATCAAGCCATTCCACTCAGTCAGAACTTTGTCATCGGTGCCGGGGCGGATGCGTTTGTCTCGTGCAATGAGTAGCTTTTTATGGGCAGATGCTAATTTAACGGGAATCTGCTCAATATCAAGATTGAAGCGGGCAGCGAGGGTAGCATCATCGAGCGTACGTTGCAAAACAGTTTTGCCCTCCCAATTGCCCGTTGGGCGAATCCCATACGCCGTTTCAAATAGCGCATAGTCATCTTTCAGGGCTTCCTCGATCTCCTCTTTAGTCCAAACGTAGAACTTGCCTTCGACACCTTCAGAGTCTGCGTCGAGAGATGAGTAAAAACCGCCTTGTTCATCACACATCTCGCGCGAGATAAAATGGAGCGTCTCCTCGCAGACGCGGCGATAATGCGCTACCCCTGTGCGTTGCCAGGCGTGGAGATAGGCGCGGGCGAGCAGGGCATTGTCATAGAGCATTTTTTCAAAATAGGAGTACTAAAAGACAAAACCGAGTCTCCATTACTAAACGTTTGTGTATGGGCGAAGCTGGGGTCCCTTCTGACCTTGGGATGATGCGCTTATTGAATGGTTATTGATCTGAATGATTGCAAAAAATAAAAAGGGTCGTATAAAATCCTGTTTTATACGACCCTTTTTTGAGTACGACTAGAGCT
>CAZASG010000006.1:0-112944 GCA_964487745.1 uncultured Anaerolineaceae bacterium
TGGACAAGTCATTCCAACATTTTATCTCTGTCTGCGGATTTGAGTACTCTCTTTTCTTTAGAGCACTTGCTTAAAAAGACCAAATGTTCTATAATCAAAACTCTAGAAAAGGAGTATTTAATGGTAAAGCGAAATATTGTTCATATCGAGATCCCCACCAAAGATGCCGCAGCTTCAGGAAAATTCTACGCCGACCTTTTCGGCTGGAAAATCGAATCCTTCCCTGAAATGAACTACACGATGTTCGAGCCTGCTGAAGGTCCCGGCGGCGGCTTTTCTGAAGTCACAGCCGAAAACCCCATCGGCAAGGTGCTGATCTACATCGACAGCGCCGATATTGACGCCGATCTGAAGCAAGCTGAAGAGCTGGGCGGCAAGATCATCATGCCCAAATCCGAGATCCCCGAAACGGGCTGGTTCGGTATCTTCGAAGACCCCACTGGCAATCACATCGCGCTCTACACCAGCATGAACCCTGACCAGTAAATTCTTCATTCACACAATACTTTATCGGTACCAAGAACCTGTCTCTGCCAAGACAGGTTCTTTTTGTTTGTCTCTTCTCCAAAACGACTATAATCTTTCCATGAAAGAAAAACGCTTCCTGCTCTTTGTTCTTTTCATCGCGATCCTGATTTCCCTTCTGCCCATTTACCCCGCTGTCCACGAAGTCCGGTCATATATGCTCGACGGCACGGAAGAATTAGGGCAAGAGCTGGCGTTCGGCTCCATGGCCGATTTTGTGGAGGGTTTCAAATATGTCCACAGAGCCTGGAACCCGAACCTGCTACCGCTGAATATTTTTCTCGCGGTCGTCAATCTCGCCATTTGTTGGCAAATCGCCTGGTATGTCAGTCTTGGCATCCGCGCTTTATGGCAGCGGTTTAAAAAGTGACAGAAAAAAAGAACCCCACCAAAGTCCTCCATACCCCGATCTTCTTCTGGTCCTTTCCCTTTATCTTTCTCTATTTTTCGCTGCCCGTCATTAGTAAGAATTTCGGAGCCAGCGCCCTCGAAATCGGCGGTCTCTTCTCCATCTTCACCGCCACAACCCTGCTCATCCGTCCACTGGTGGGTTGGGGCTTGGACAAGATCGGGCGTAAGGTCTTCTTCGTCGCCTCGCTGGCACTCTACGCCCTCTCCATGCTGGCATTCGCCTTCACCGATTCGATCAACGGACTCTATCTCGCACGATTAATTCAAGGCGCGGGTTCCGCTTTTTTGTGGAGCGCTCTCAACACCATTGTTGCCGACCTGACCACCCCTGAAGGACGTGGCGAAGCGATGGGGCGCGTCGACCAAGTCTCATCGCGCGGCGGCATGGTCGGCGTCTTTTTGGGCATCACCCTCATGTTCGGCCTCCCAAACGGAACCACTTGGCAGACCACCTTCATCATCTACGCCATCCTGATGTCAGTCGGTGTCTGGCTCACCTGGCGCAATCTCCCCGAAACCAAACCCGTCGAAACGGTGCGGCCCACCAAAAGGAATTTTTCCCCCGGCCTGCTCAAACTCATGCTGGTCGTCTTCGTCACGGGCGCTTCCGAATCCATGCTCGCACCCATCTATCTCATTTATTTGCAGGATAAATTCACCGTCGATATGGTGACCCTCGCCTGGGCTTTCTTCCCGGCAGGCATCGTAACGGCCTTTTTCGCCGCCCGTCTCGGGAGTCTCAGCGACCGCTTCGGGCGCATCCCCATGTTGGCACTGGGGCTGATCGGCACAGGTATCATATCCATACTACTCCCTGGTCTCCCTTCCATAATTTGGCTAACGGTCCTTTACACCCTGTCATCGGTGATGTGGTCAATCTCGGAACCTGCCGAAGCCGCCCTCGTCGCCGAACTCAACGGAAACGAAAGCCTCGGTCTCGGTTATGGGCTTTACGATTTCTGGGGCAGCCTCGGCATGGTCATCGGTCCACTCATTGGTGGCGCTTTGTACGATAGAATCGGTCAGGCCTCCCCCTTCTACTTAAACGGTATCGTGCTCATCCTGAGCGCATTCTGGGTATTCATTTCTTTAAGGAAAAAACCATCGTCTACATAAAATTTGATGATAAAATTCCTAATGCTATCAGAAAGACCCAGGGATGGGGATAAGAATAAACTGGAGTAATACCATGAGCAAATTCCTAATCTACGGAGCCTACGGATACACCGGAGCTTTGATCGCCAAGCTCGCTGTAAAGCGTGGACATGAGCCGATCCTTGCCGGACGCGACCCCAAAAAGCTGGCGGCGCGCGCATTCAGCCTGAACTTGCCCTCGCTCGCCATTGATCTTGCCGAAACCGAAAAACTGGATTCCGCACTCCGCGACGTCGACGTGGTGCTGCATTGCGCCGGTCCTTTCGGCTACACCTACAAAGCCATGACCGATGCCTGCCTGCGTACTGGCACCCACTACCTCGATATCGGCGGCGGCATCCCTGAGCTGGAAGCCGTTGCCGCCATGGACGCAGATGCAAAAGCCGCAGAGATCATGATGATGCCCGGTGCAGGCTTCGACGTGGTTCCTTCTGATTGTCTACTGAATTACATGAAAGAAAAAATGCCGGATGCCACTCAATTGCGCCTCTCCATTCGCAGCGTGGGCGGCGGTGTTTCGCGTGGCACAGCCCGTTCCGGCATCGAAAATATGGATCGACAAGGCAGTATTCGCAAGGATGGCAAGCTAACTCAGGTCCCGCCTGCGTGGAAGATCCGCGAAGTGGATTTTGGGCATGGTCCCGTCAAAGTCACCTCCATTGGCTGGGGCGATGTTGCCACAGCTTATCACAGCACGGGTGTCCCCAATATCGAAACCTATATGCACTTTTCCCCCAACGTCCGTCGGATGATGGGTGCCAGCCGTTATTTGGGCTGGTTATTATATAATCGTCCTGTAAAGAGCTTTATCAAAGCCCTGATCGGTTTGTTGCCGCCCGGCCCTTCGGCAAAACAGAATGCGAATGGCTTTAGTCTGCTCATCGCCGAAGCAGAAAACGAAAAAGGGGAGCAAGTTCGGGTCAAGCTGCGTACGCCCGAAGCCTATCGCTTCACTGCGGAGACCAGCGTCGCCATCGTTGAGCGCATTTTGGCGGGTGATCTCAAAGTCGGTTTCCAAACGCCAAGCATGGCTTATGGCCCGGATTTTGTAATGACTTTTGACGGTGTGGAACGTGAACTTCTCTAATTGGGTCTAAGCAAATTAATTCGTAAAATATAAACGCTGGATATAATTATCCGGCGTTTTTTATCCAAAGGAGGAGCTATGGAAGTTTTGCATGAAGGACGGGGGGAGTTGATCCAGCCTTTTGATCTGGATGAGTTTCGTGAGTGGAACCGCAAAAAAACGCGAAAATTAATCGACAAACGCATGACCGAAGCCGAAGCCGTGAGCAAATTCGTTTACGATGGCTGCTATCTTGGCACAGAGCTTTACGGCACCGTCCGCGCTCCGATGACGCTGGTACGCGAAGTCGTGCGGCAAGGCAAAAAAGATCTGCGTCTCTGTGGACAAGGTGTGACTGAAGCTGATCTGCTACTGGCAGCGGGACTGATCAAAAAGCTGGACATCACCTATATCGGGCTGGAGGTCTACGGCACCTCTGCCGCCCTGCGACGTGAAGTAGAATCTGGTCGAATCGAATCCTGCGTGGAATGGTCAAATGGCGCCATCACCTGGCGCATGAAAGCCACCGCGATGGGTGTGCCCTTCCTGCCCACACGTTCGATGCTCGGCACCGACACGCTGGAATACAGCGCAGCGAAGGTGGTTGAAGATCCGTTCACAGGTATCAAGGTTGCCCTTTTGCCCGCGCTCGTTTTGGATGTGGCGCTCATTCATGTTCACCGGGCAGATAAATATGGCAATTGCCAGGTCGATGGGATCAGTGGCTTCGCGCTGGAGATGTCTCGGGCAGCGAAACGTGTCATTATCAGTGCCGAAGAGATCGTTTCCGATGAGGAAATCCGCAAATACCCCGACCGGACTGCCATCCCCTATTATCTTGTGGATGCAGTCGTCCATGCGCCTTTCGGCTCATTCCCCGGCGAGATGGCATATCACTACGGGCGCGACGAAAAGTTGATCCGCGATTGGGTCAAGGCCAGTAAGACGCCTGAGAGCGCGCAAGCCTACCTCGACAAATACATCCATAACCTGCCCGACCACCAAGCCTATCTTGACCTGATCAGTAAAGAACGTCTGGATGCAGCTGTTGCAGATCGTGAGCGGAGGGAATAATGACCGACCAAACGTACTCCCAAAATGAATTGATGATCTGCATCGCAGCACGCCTTTTTGAAGATGAAACCACCTGCTTTATCGGCACAGGCATCCCCATGTTGGCGGCCATGCTGGCCGCAAAGACCACCGCGCCCAATCTGATCCCCATTTTTGAATTTGGCGGCATGGGCGCGATCATGGAAGAGCTCCCCCGCGCTGTGGGCGAAGCTCGCACCTTCCACAAGGGGCTGGCCGCATCCGGTATCTGCGACACGATGGAAACCGCCCAGCGCGGCTTTGTCGATTACGGCTTCCTCGGCGGCGCACAGATTGACCCTTATGGCAACCTGAACAGCATCGTCATTGGCGATCACGACAAACCCAAGGCACGCCTGCCAGGTTCCGGCGGTGGGAATGACGTGGGAAGCCACTGCTGGCAGACCATTGCCATCATGCAGCATCAAAGCCGACGCTTCATCCCAAAAGTGGACTTCGTGACCACCCCCGGATTTTTATCTGGTCCCGGTGCCCGCGAATCTGCCGGGCTCCCACGTGATACCGGTCCCGCCTATGTTGTGTCGACTCTCGCGCTGATGGATTTCCACCCTGAATCCAAGCGGATGCGCCTGAAAGCCCTGCATCCCGGCGTGACGGTCGAAGAGGTCGTAGAAAACACAGGCTTTGAGCTACTTATGTCCGATGAGATCGAAGAGACTGCGCCACCCAGCGCAGAAGAACTTCGTCTGCTCAGAGAAGAGATCGACCCTGAGGGTTTGTATATCTAGTATAGCTTCTACAGCCCCTCCCTTCATGGAGAGGGGCTGTTCTTCTTTTCTTTCAAAGCTTTATCAACAGAGATAGATATTTTTGTATAATTAGCGCATGCCTTATAAACGTCCAACTCTCCGCCAACGCACCCACTACCTGTGGGATCGCTTTATGTCTCGCGGCACGCCCGCCCTTGTCAGCGGGCTATTCGCACTTTCCGGGATCATCATCGTTATTGCTGCTCTCTACATTTATCTGCGCCAAGCTGCGCCAGATGGACATTCTTTCGGCAAAATCATCTGGGACAGCCTAATGCGCACCCTTGACCCCGGCACTATGGGCGGGGATGAGGGCAATAATGATTATTTGGGAGCCATGCTCTTCGTGACGATGGGCGGTATCTTTATCGTCAGTGCCCTGATCGGTGTGCTTTCCAACGAACTCAATCAACAACTCGAACGCCTGCGCAAAGGGCGCTCAACGGTCATCGAAAAAGACCACACAGTTATCCTCGGCTGGTCGCCGCAAATTTTCACCATTCTTTCGGAGTTGATGATCGCCAACGAAAACCAGCCTCGTCCGCGTATCGTGGTGCTCGCTGAAAAAGACAAGCTCACTATGGAAGATGAGTTCCACGCCCGTGTGGAAAAACGTGGAAAAACCAAGGTCATCTTTCGCAGCGGCAGCCCCATCGACCTGACCGATCTTGAGATCGTTAATCCACATCGGGCGCGTTCGATCATTATCTTGCCGCCCGACCACGGCGACGAGGATGCCTATGTTATCAAGGTCGTTTTGGCGATCACAAATAACCCCAACCGGCATGAAAAACCCTATCATATCGTTACCCAACTTCTGGACGAAAAAAATCTCGATGTGATTAAAACGATCAGCGAACGGGACAAAGTACAACCCATTCTCACAAGTGATATGATCGCCCGTATCATGACACAGACCTCGCGGCAATCGGGGCTTTCGGTGATCTATACTCAACTATTTCAGTTTGAAGGGGACGAGATCTATCTGGAGAATACAGATAAGTTGATCGGCAAAAACTATGGCGAAGCCTTGAATACTTATGAGACTTCATCCCTGATCGGATTGCGTCAGGCAGATGGAACTGTCCTAATGAATCCCCCGATGGAGACGCCGATCGCAAGCGGTGATCAGGTTTTCGCCATCTCCGAAGATGATGATACGGTAGCAACTTCCGGGCTGGGGGCGTTCCCGATCAAAGAGGCGCAGATCCAGCTCAACACTGAACCGAGCGATCCACCTGCTGAAAAAGCGCTCATCCTTGGTTGGAACCGTTCTGCGCCGATTATCCTCTGCGAGTTAAATAACTATGTTGCGAAAGGCTCAAAGGTATTGGTTGTTGCCAGTCAGGATATCCGCGCCGAGTTCAAAAAATGCGCGGCAACTGCAAATCATCTTGATGTTGAATTCAGAGTTGGTGATTCGACCAGTCGCCAACTACTCGACGAGTTAAAAACAGAAGATTATGAACATATTATTGTCTTGAGTTGTGGGGATTTGACCGTGCAAGACGCGGACGCCAACACACTGGTCACTTTGCTGCACCTGCGCGATATTGCCGAAAATTCTGCCACCCCTTATTCGATCGTCAGCGAGATGCTTGACCTACGCAATCGTCAACTCGCCGAAGTGGCACAAGTGAACGATTTTATCGTCAGCGACCACCTGATCAGTTTGATGATGGCACAGCTTTCTGAAAACGAACATCTATACGATGTCTTTACCGATATTTTCAACGCCGACGGCTCTGAAATTTACCTAAAGTCTGTCAGTGACTATGTAGCGACGAACGAGCCGGTCAACTTTTATACGCTGGTCGAAGCCGCACGACGCTGCAATCAGACCGCCATTGGTTATCGTCTGGCAGCAGATTCTAACGATGCCAAGCTCAATTATGGCGTGCATATTAATCCGCACAAGGCGGAGTCTACTCGCTTTAGGGAAGGCGATAAATTGATCGTGCTATCGGAGATTTAGTAAAGATAAGACTTCAAAAGTTTTTGAAGCTTTTGAAGTCTATTTATTTAAGAAAGATCGCTACGCTGTCAATTTGCGCGGTATGTGGAGCGACATCAAAGGGGGTGACCGATTTTAGTTGATAGCCACCCTCAATGAGACGTTTCGCATCCCGCGCCAACGTCGACGGATCGCGCGAGACATAGGCTAGTTCGGCGGAACCGAGGGAGAGAATTCCGTCGAGAGTGCGGCGACCAAGCCCCCCGGCGGGCGGGTCGACGAGAAGAATATCGGGGGTGAAATCGAGGTTGGGGAGCACATCCATTGCCTGAGCCTGATAGAGTTCCACATTCTCAAATTCATCCAGATTTATGCTGAAATCATCGCAAGCGGTGGCGTCTGTTTCCACACAAACAAGGCGATCCACTTTTTCCGCCAGAAAAGCGCTGAAGGTCCCGATTCCGCTGTGCACTTCCAGCAGAGTGGTTTTAGGCGTGAGGGGCAGCGTATCGAGCAGATGGGTAATGATCTGCTCCGCGGCAGGGATATTCGGATGCGAGAAAGATGTCGCTGAAGCACGAAAAGGGCGCTCGTGCAAAATACTGACAAGATGGTCGTCGCCGCCCATCACGATGGCTTCGCCATTGTTGATATGAACAACAGAGATATCATCTTCGAGACTCATTTCCGGTGTTTCAGGATTATCGGAATAAAAAATGAACATCAGGTTATCGGCAGCATCATGCCGCAGGGATATTTGCTCAAAAAGATCGTTTGCTCCGAATTCAAGGTCTTCCCAAAACTCATTAATGGCAGGCGCAGGGAGATGGCACTCTTCAAGATAAAGCAGGTTCGGGTTATGCGTGTCGAGAATGCGCCGATCAGTGACAAGGAAACCCATTTGATTGCGATAGTTCCAAATTTGGGGTGATGGAAGAGTATCCTGCACAGGCGGATCCTTGATCTTGCCGATACGCGTGAGTTGATCGCGCAGAATATCTGCCTTGGCGCGCAATTGCGCTTCATAGGGTAGGTGCTGATAGGCACACCCCGGGCAACCGCCAAAGTGCGCGCATTTCGGCGCGATCCGCTCTGGAGACGTTTCAATCACCTCGAGCAATTGAGCCCGTGCAAAACCGCGTTTTTGGAAGATCAAACGTACCCGAACGCGTTCACCCGGCAGCGCATAAGGAACGAAGACAGCCCGCCCGTCAGGCAGGCGCCCCATTGTCTCGCCACCGTAGGCGAATTTATCGAGGGTAATTTCGTAGGTTTCTTCGGTCATATTCAAAATGTAGGGGCGGGTCTAAGACCCGCCCCTACATAATGGGTTATTTTTTCTTCAGTTCCCAGAGTTTCTTTAGCACTTCTTCCAATCGTTCAGCAAGCAAGCTGGGCGTATCGGTTGTAACGTCATCTTCGTTCTCGAAGACGGCATAAGGCACCTCCACGCCATTGATGGTAAGGACTTCGGGATTTGATTTACTAAATTCCGCCCAATCATCTTCCTTGTAAAGGCGCTCAAGTTTTTCATCGGGCAAGCCATGTTCGAGGATGCTGTCGGGGCGGTCGGGGTTGAAACGACGGCGATTTTTCCGTAAGGATTCTTCAAAAGGCACGTTGACATAAACGATCGCGGCACGATCCAGAATATCCTTGCCTAGGTGCGGCAAAGCTGCCGTGTAGCCGCCATGCTGACTGCCACGCGAAAACTCAATGATGAGGGTATGCTCATCGTGATAATTTTCTTTTCGTAAGCGTTTGGGATATTCGATATTAAAGCGCTCGATCAACAAATGCCAAAGGTATTCATATTTGAAATAGCCTTCTGAATCCGTGTGCAGGTGCGGCTGTCCCAGTACTTTTTCGAGAATATGATCTTCTTCAAACCATGCCCAGAGCATGGGGAAATCATCGAGAAAATCAAGCGTGCCAATATGAAATCTATCATGGCGTTTTTCATCACTCGAACGTTTGAGATAATCGATAATCTCGCTTTTACCCGATGCCGGGCGTCCGATCAGAATGATAATGTCGAAGGTATTCTTTGTCATAATATTGCTATAGGTGAGGGTCACCCAATAATTTAGAGAACGAAAGAAAGAACGATCAACACAGCCAGGAACATCCCGGCCAGAAGACCGATACGCTTGAGATCGTTCTTGATCTCGGTGTAATCCGGGTTGAATTCACGTTCTGAACGGGGGGCTTTTTTGACGGGCTTGGCGGAGGTTCGTCCGCGTCTTTTATTTTTCTTTACCATCTCGTACTCCTACTAATTCTTTAGATTTGCAAAAACCACGATCCGCTGGTCATCCACAAGATAAGGATAACAAGAGATCAGGGTCGTTGTTGGATTGCTGGTTGGTGCCATTACTTCCACTTGTGTGGGCTCAACAACCTGGGTCCCGCTAATTTCATAAACATATTGGCGCTGCTGCGTAAAGATCACAACCTCATCGCCGGGCTGTAATTGGTCGAGATAGCGAAAGATCTCGCCATATACATCATTATGCGCCGAAAGCACCAGATTGCCAACATCGCCCGGGTCTGGCGAGCCAAGATGCTGCCCGACACCTTTCTTCAATTGTTCCCAACCATCGCCCTGCACGATCGGCGCATCTACGTTGATGGCAGGGATCTGGATACGGATGGCTTGCTCCGGGCTGGCAGGCGGGATGGGGATATCCTTGATGGATTGCACCATCGGGCGCAGGTGTGCCGGGATCTCCGCTTCGTTGGGACGCGTGTTACCGGCTGTATCCGGAGGGGTGTGCCCCGAGGGGAGTACCACTGCCATGACAAGCGGAGTCGGGGTCAGCGTCGGTTGTTCGAGGGCAGAGGCAAATTCCGCGTTGAGATCACGCAAAATACCAAATCCGCTCAGGATGATGCCGATCAATCCGAGAACGGCAACGATCTCTACGCCGAGCAGGAAACGGTCTCCCAAGCTTTTTTTGGCAGGTTTCTCTTTAACGGTAGCAACTTCCTCGTCCGCGGGTGTTTCGATGACGGGGTTGATGTCCAACTCAACAGGTTCGTTCGATGCAAGCTGAACCACACGTCCCGTTCGGCGGTAATGATCCAGTCGCTCCTGACGCACATTGCGGCGCTTTTCCATGAGCAGGCGTCGCAACTCGCCAATGCTGAGGTCTTCGGGGGATTTGGATTTTCGTCTCATGATCTCGGCTTGGGATTATACCGCTTTTTAGCCCCCTCTGTCCTGCGGACATCTCCCCCAAATCCTTGAGATTTGGGGGAGAAAAAGCGGGGGTTATTCAGCACAATCGCCATAGTCAAATTCTTCGATATTCCAAAGCGGGCTTTGGGCGGTTGGGTCAAGGTCAAAACCGCACATATCAGGTCGGGATGCGGCAGCACGTAGATAAGGGTACAGCGGAATGGAGGGCAACTCTGCGGTGTAGATGGCAAAGCTTTCTTGGTAGCTGTGAGTATAGGCTGTTTCACCGGGCAGGCTGTGTGTGGCTTGCTGGCAGACTTCGTCAAAATCGGGATTGCTGTAGCCGCTCAGATTTGCGCCAAACCAATCGTTATCGGCGTTGGGGATGGATTCTGTCATGAACCAGTCACAACGCGGAGTGACATTCTCGCTGCCCATTGTGAACTGGGCAAGGTCGAAATTACGTCCGAGCAAGACACCATCGGGGGCGGGGGCATAAAATTCGTCGGGGGCGAGATATTCGATATCTACGCCGATTCCGCAGTGGGCAAGAGAGTTGACGAGGATCTCGCTCGATTGGCGACGCTGAATAGTGGTCGTGGTGACATAATTCAGGATAAGCTCTGTGCCTGAGGGGACATCTGTCACGTTATGGGCGGTACGCGGCGTAGCGGAGTCATTATCGAAATCTTCCCAGCCGATATGATCGAGCAAAGCTGTACCCTCGGTGACGTCAAAGGCATAGAGATCGAGGAGGGGTGTGTAGAGCGGATGCTCGTTCGGGACATAACTATCAGGCACACTGACTAGTCCGTGCAGAACGGTATCGACAACCCTCTGACGGTCGAGGCAAAGAGCGACAGCCTGACGTGTGCGAGGATCGCTCAGGATCTCGGGGCGGTCGTTGCCCGAGACGATACCATCGTCATAATCGGCGGGGGTGATGCCGAAATAGAGACTCTCGACCGACATCATCTCCGTGGAGAAAAAGGCGACCTGACCCGAGGCTTCGAAATCCTGAAGAAGCTCCACCTGCCCGTCGAGCGGGATGCTGGGATCGAGCAGATCACATTCGCCGTCCAGGAGGGCGGCAATCGCTACATTCGGATCGGGCATGAAAAGGAAGTTGATCACGTCGAGGCGAGGCAGACCTTCTTCCGCGCGGAAGTAGAGGGGATTCTTGACAAGACGCATACTCTCGCCGGGGAACCATTCATCCACGACAAAGGGACCCCATCCCAGCGGGAAGCGAGCGACGACATCGGCATCGACGAGTTCTGTTGCTGTAAATTCATTCCAGACATGGTAGGGCATGGGCTGCCAGAAATTGGTCATATAGGTATTATCACGATAGCCAGGCACGCCGCGCCATTCAACCGTGAGCGGATCGACGGCTTCGTAGGCTTCGGTGCGGTCGAGGATAAATTTCTGGGCAGGGTCATCACTGACAATGGCAAGATCATAGGCATAGACTGAGTCATCGGAGGTGATGGGAATGCCATCTGACCAGCGCAAGCCGTCAACGAGGCTGAAGTTGACAGACAACTGCTCCATGCTCAGGTTCATATCTTTTTTATAGGTCAGGATGCAATCACGCTCGTGGCAACCGGCGGGATAGACGCGTACACCCTGAATGAGCTCAATCAGATCCCCATCGGCGTCGACGATCCAATCGCCTTCTTTAATGGAGACAACGCTCAACTTTGCATCACCATCATCAAAAGAGGGCACCTTTTGCAAAACACCCGGTTCGTAACCATAATCGAGTGTGTCGATGGGAGCATCATAGATGGCATCGAGGACACTTTTCGCAGCGGGGTTGGGCGTGTCATAGGGATAAAGAGTATTTGGCTCATGTCCGAGGCAAATGGTTAGTTCGCGTAACACTTTGGGAACAGGGGTTGCTGAAGGAGCGGTAGCAAGCACCGGGGCCGAGAGCGACGCGGTTGCAGTTACGTCCACCTGCGGCTCATTTTCAGGAAGACAGGCTGAGAGCAGGAATCCAAAAGTCAGAGTCAAAATCGTTGTCAGTTTAATGAAGCGAGACATAAGCCCTCCTATGATTGGGGTACCTTGATTGTAATCTGTTTTTTGTGGCATTCGTAGGGGCGTGGTGGTAGAATCGAATTAGATTTTCTCGTACTTGGAGGTTCTGAGATGGAAGAACAAACTGGTTCATTTGCAGTAAAAAAGGGTTTGGCACAAATGTTGAAGGGCGGCGTCATCATGGATGTGGTGACACCGGAGCAGGCAAAGATCGCCGAAGACGCAGGAGCATGCGCAGTAATGGCTTTGGAACGCGTTCCTGCTGATATTCGTGCAGATGGTGGTGTAGCTCGTATGAGTGACCCCGATATGATCGCGGGGATTATTGATGCTGTTAGCATTCCGGTCATGGCAAAAGCACGCATTGGTCATTTTGTAGAGGCACAGATCCTTGAATCGCTGGGCGTCGATTATATTGATGAGTCTGAAGTTTTGACCCCCGCCGATAACGATTATCACATCTGGAAGCACGATTTCAAAGTGCCTTTTGTTTGCGGCTGCCGCAATTTGGGCGAAGCCATGCGCCGTATCGGCGAAGGGGCTGCTATGATGCGCACCAAAGGCGAAGCCGGTACCGGCGACGTGGTCGAGGCTGTTTATCATGCCCGCACTGTCCACGCGGAAATTCGCCGCTTGCAGACCATGCCCATCGAAGAGGTGATGACTTACGCCAAAGAGATCGGCGCACCCTTTGATGTCTTAATGGAAACCCGCGAACTCGGTCGTATGCCCGTGGTCAACTTTGCAGCTGGTGGTATCGCCACCCCCGCAGACGCAGCCATGATGATGCAGTTAGGTGTAGATGGTCTTTTCGTTGGCTCCGGCATCTTCAAATCTGGTGATCCTGCCAAACGTGCGGCAGCCATTGTCAAGGCCTGCACTCACTATAACGACCCCAGCATTCTCGCAGACGTGAGCAAAAATCTTGGCGAAGCCATGGTCGGCATCAACGTCTCCACCATGGACGATGAAGATCGTCTCGCTGGACGTGGTTGGTAAATTTCGTAGGGGCGGGATAATCCCGCCCCTACAGGTAATAAAATGAAAATCGGTGTACTCGCCTTGCAGGGCGATTTTGCAGAGCATATTCTTATGCTCAAAAAACTTGGTGCCGAGACTGTCGAAGTCCGTTTGCCAGCGCATCTGGATGGACTGGATGGACTGATCATCCCCGGCGGCGAATCGACCACTATTGGCAAGTTAATGGTTGATTTCGACCTGCTCGAACCCATACGCAACTTTGGGCTTGCCCACGCTATATGGGGTACCTGCGCCGGTGCAATTCTTCTCTCGAAAGATGCTCGAAGAGAACAACCGCTGCTCGAGCTGATGGATATCACCGTCGAAAGGAACGCCTTCGGACGTCAGGTGGATTCTTTTGAAGCCGCTCTCGATGTAGATGTGGTCAAGAAAGTAACCAAAACAGACGATCCTTTTCACGCGGTCTTCATCCGCGCACCGATCATTGAATCCGTAAAAGCAGATGCTGAAGTGATCTGCGCTCTCGATGATGGTCGCATTGTCGCTGCCCAACAAGGTCATCTTTTAGCGACATCCTTTCACCCCGAATTGACAGGTGATACGCGTTTTCATGCGTATTTCCTTTCACTGGTCAAGTAAGCTCAAACGCAACGCACCTTGAAGGTGCGTTGCATTTTTTATCTTATGTCCCCACGCCCGCTCGAACTTTTTGATCTACCCAAATTGCCGCGCTATCGAAGCGAAATTCTTTCGCTGGATTGCGAGCGGGTACTAACCCGCGGCAATCCGCTCAAGGCAGTCAATTTTTTGGCGCACCTTAATCCCACGCGTCGAATTTACACGGCGATCACCAACAATAAAGAGATAGATGGCCTGGTCGGCAGTATTCACCATCGAGAAGGGGAAACCTTTGCACGGCTGACCTATCTCGCTCCTGCCAGCGCTGCAAATGACGAAAGCGCTTCTCTTGATCTGATCGAGCATCTACTCAAGCAAGCAAAAGAATGGCAAGCTTATCAGGTCTTGGCTGAGATCGATGAAAATAGCCATCTTTTTCAACCCCTGCGCCAGAGTGGATTCTCCGTCTCCGGGCGGCAGCGCATTTGGAATTTGAGCAATATCCATCTGCCCGGCGATACGCCTTCTTTCTGGCGTAAGCAAAAAAGTGTGGATACGATTGCTATCCAAAGTTTACAGCGTCAGATCATCCCGCCGCTATTGCAACAAATTGAAAGCTTTACCGATACCAGGCGGGGCATGCTTTGGAGCAATGGAGAGATCCTTGCCTATCTAAGTACCAGCTATGGTTCTAACGGAATCTTTTTGCGCCCCCTCTTTCATCCGAACACCGACCACGTCGGAGAGAAATTGCTCGCCCTCTTAGAGAATCTTCCCAATCGACGCGAACGACCGGTCTATTTATGCGTACGGTCTTATCAGGCGTGGATCGAAGTCATTTTAGAGGAGCTCGGAGCCAAGGCAGGTCCACGGCAAGTGGTAATGGTCAAACATCTGGTCAACGTACAGAGATCTGAAAAAACCGTCCCTGCTGGGACAGATACTGCCTGGGCAAATCCAGCCGCCCCGATCCATTCGACAGAACTTCGTAAAAAGAGAGCGGCTGAATAAGGCCATCTGAAGGGAGAAAGCCAATATAATTCCTGGAAAAAACTAATCTGTGCACTTTGTTAAAATAGTTGACAAAGCCCTGCCCTTTTGCTATTATAGAGAAACCATTCTTCACTGTCTCTATTAGGCATAGTCACCTGTGAACGTTTATTTCAGCAACAATCCCAAGCAAAATATTAAAAATATTAACAAACATGCTGTTTTAGATTTAATCCGCTTTATGCCGGGGGGGATTTCGCGCGCTGGCATCGCCAAAGAAATTGGACTCAGCCGCGCGGCAGTGACAACCATTGTGAACGACCTTATTTCTGCAGGCATTATTCGTGATGCAAAACAACGCGCCAAAACCAGCGGACGTCCGCGCACCTTGCTTGAGATCACACCAGACGCAGGCTATATCGCAGGCATCGATATGGGCGCTACTCACCTTCGCGCTGTGATCACCAACTTTGGCGCACATGTTGTTGCAGAAAAAGAAATTCCCTTTGATATTGCCCAAGGTCCCGAGAGTTGCATTACGCAAGCGGATCACCTTTTGCAAGACCTGCTTTCCAACAAGAACATCAATCTCAACACCCTTTCAGCCGTGGGCTTTGGGGTGCCCGGTCCTATCTCCAGCGATGCAGGGATGGTCATTGCCCCCCCTATCATGCCTGGCTGGGATCGTTTTCCCATACGCGACACGCTCGAAGCACTCTGGAATCAGCCCGTTTCGGTCAACAACGATGCTGAACTCGGTGCCCTTGGTGAGTGGGCGTATGGGGCCGGACGCGGCGCACAGGATTTGGCTTATATCAAAGTAGGGACAGGGATCGGCGCTGGCTTATTGATCGACGGACGGGTCTATCGTGGGTCAACTGGCTCGGCGGGCGAGATCGGACATCTGACGATGGACAACAACGGTCCACGCTGCACCTGCGGCAATCGTGGCTGTCTTGAAGCCTTTTCTGGTGGGCACGCCATTGCTCAACAGGCGATCGATGCCATCCAACATGGAAAGCGCACCCAGATCTCCCGTATCCCTGTCGAGAAGATCACAGCGAAAGATGTTGCGTCGGCTGCTCAACGTGGAGATCTGGTAGCACAACAGATCATGGAAAAAGCTGGTGAACACCTTGGTGTGGCTATTGCTGGTTTAGTGAATATTTTCAACCCCGATATGATCGTGGTCGGTGGCGGAGTAGCTCAGATCGGAGATCTCTTCCTTGAACCTGTACGCAAGGCTGTCAAGCAACGCAGTCTGCCTGCTGCCGCCAATAATGTAAGAATTACAACCGCTCTGCTCGGCAGGCGTTCGTCCAGTTTGGGCGCGATCGTACAGGCGTTGAGCATCGCGGTACATAATATTGCTGAAGGAAAAGATGAAGTTCGTCTTCAGCCAACCCCTTAGGGCTCAAGCGTAACTCAGCGGCGCTACTCACGGGCATCCTATTTGGGATACGGTAGCAAGCCGAAATCGAGTGCGATACTTTTGTCAACATTCTTTGAAGTAAACATTACAAAAATCATCCTTATAAAAGGAGGTGATGTCCTCACCGAGATGCATAAAATTTCCTCACCACTTATATAAAACTATCTACAAATTTACTAGAAGGAGTAAATAAGAATGAAGAAGTCACTATTAGTACTGTTCAGCCTCGTGTTGGTATCTGCTTTTGTTCTCGCTGCCTGTGGCGGCGCTGCCCCCGCAGCTGAAGAACCGATGGCTGAAGAGCCCATGGAAGAAGAGCACGCTGAAGAGCCCATGGAAGTTGTTGAAGTAACTTTCTGGCACGCTTACGCGACCGGCTCCGCTGAAGAATCTGCCATGGCTGCTCTCCTTGAGCAGGCTGCTGTTGATATGCCCCAATACAAGATCAACGTTCTGCAGATCCCCTTCAATGACATCTACAACAAATACCGCACCGATGTTGCTTCTGGCAGCGGCCCTGACATGTTCATTGCCCCCAATGACTCCCTGGGTGACGACGCTCGCGCCGGCTTGATCGCCGACATCACCGACCTTGCCGCTGGCAAGCTTGATGGCTACGCTCCCCTCTCCGTTGACGGCATGAGTGTTGATGGCGTTCTCTATGGTGTTCCTGAGTCCTTGAAAGCTGTTGCTTTCTGGTACAACACCGATATGCTTGACGCAGCCCCCGCAACCACCGATGAACTCAAAGCCCTCATGGAAGGTGGCACCCCGATCGCTCTCAGCTACGGCTGCTACCACCACTGGGGTTTCTTCGGCTCCTTCGGCGGCCAGATCTTCGATGACAGTTGGACCGTTGTTGCCGGTGACGGCGTTGCCGATGCCATGGGTTACTTGAACGATCTTTACCAGATCTCCGTTGCTAACAGCTGGCCGAAGAATGATGGCGATGGCTTGGCTCCCTTCACCGAAGGTACCGTTGCTGCTATCACCAATGGTAACTGGGCTATGGGCGACTACCAGGCCGCTCTTGGCGACAAATTGGCTGTTGCTCCGTTGCCCGCAGGCCCCGGTGGCGCTGCTAACCCGCTCCTCGGTGTTGATGGCTACTACTTCAACCCCAACAGCGCAAACCTTGAAGCAGCCCTCGAAGTTGCTCTCTACCTGACCAACGCTGATGCCCAGACTCTGATGATGAACGATGCCGGTCACGTTCCTGCCCACACCGCCGTTGAAGTTACCGATCCTCTGATGCTCGGTCTCCTCGAAGGTTTCGGCAATGCTTACGTCCGCCCGCAGGTTCCTGAATTGGGTCTTTACTGGTCCAACTTCTGTGGCACCGACCAGGTCTTCGAAGCTGGCACCCCCGCAGCTGACTGGGTCGCTGAAGCAACCACCAATGCTAACAAAGGCGAGTAATTCCTCTCCAAAAAGTTAGTTCGTAATACAATAAGCGTGGGCGAATATTCGCCCACGCTTATCCTCTCTACCTTCTCGCGGAGGAACCCCTGATGACAAAACCTGAAATAAAAGCGCATCGCTGGATTAAATTCCGTCGCTTTGCATTGCCCTACGTTTATTTATTGCCTGCATTTATTGTGATGTCTATCATCACTTTTTATCCCCTTATTTATCAGGTCATCATTTCCTTTACAGATTTTCAGCTCAAAGACCTTATGTTCGGCTTGGATTCGCCAAACTTGAACCAGGTTGGTCTCCAGAACTATATCAACATCTTCACGAACGCCTTACCAGTTCAAAACTTTGAGTTCTTCCGCATTCTCACTTATAACTTCTGGTGGGCACTCTCCAATGTTGCCTTGCACGTCCCCGCAGGAATTTTGATCGCTGTCTTGCTGAATGTGCAAGGATTATGGGGCAAACGCATTTATCGCGCCATCTATGTTATGCCTATCGTTGTTCCTCCCCTTGTCGTGGCCACCGTTTGGCGGAATATCTTCCATGAACAGTATGGCGCGATGAATCAATTCCTGACCGCCGTCACACAATTTTTTGGCGCAACTGATCCAGTACGGCTACGTTGGCTGGAGGAATTTGCCCCACCGATCGCATGGCTTTTACCTAACGCACCTTTGACGCTTGCCTACTACGCGATGATGATCGCCAATTTCTGGCTGGGGTGGCCCTTTATGACTCTTGTCGCAACCGGCGCTCTGCAAAGTATTCCTAAGGATCTTTACGAGGCTGCCTCTATTGACGGGGCATCCAGCACACAACAGTTTTGGAATATCACGGTACCACTGCTCAGGGTGGCAATGATCCCGGCGGCTGTGTACGGTTTTACGCTCTCATTCAACCTTTTCAATTTCGTCTTCTTCATGACCGGTGGTGGCCCCGCTCGCTCGACAGAGATCCTGGTCACCTTTGCTTATGATCTTGTCCGCAACCTGAATCTCTTCGGTGTTGCCGCCGCATTTGCCGTGATCATTTTCTTCGTTGCGCTCGTTGTATTCCTAATCACCAATCGCATTACACGCGCAACCGAATCATATACGGAGTTATAAGATGACAACGCCAAAGAAAAAGCAAAACTTTATCTTCCGCATTTTGAACCTTAATACCTCTACTGAAGTTAGCGGACGCGATTTTCCTCTTTGGAAGCAGTTACTCTACCAATTGCTGGCTCTCCTTATTGCTATCAGCGTGATGTTCCCGATCATGTACATCATCACGATGTCCTTCAGCTCACAAACAACCCGCCCCTCCAGCCTGCAACTTTTCCCCAAAGAGATATCTTTTGTAGCCTATAAACAGGTTCTCGATTATCCTACAGCCAACCCCGTCAGCTTTATCGAATTGCTAAAGAATAGTGTCTTCCTCTCTTTTAGCGTTGGCTTTTTGGCGGTTCTGATCGCGGTCTCTGCGGCCTACGCCTTCTCGCGTTTCAAGTTCCAATTGCGCCAGGTCTTGATGATCATGGTCTTCATCCCGCTTCTAATGCCTGCTATCGGTTTAGCAACACCACTCTTTCTTCTTCTTAACAATTTCCGCATCTTTGAATGTGCAGAAGGTGTTACGGCTATTGCTCCCTTTACAATGTGTGATGGAACAGGGAAGCTGATATTCAATCTACGCGATTCCCTCTATGGGGTGGGAATCTCCATGATCGCCGGTGCGCTACCCTTTGCCGTCTGGAATTTGAAAGGCTACATTGATACCATTCCACACGAACTGGAAGAAGCTGCCATGATCGATGGTGCCGACCCCAACCAGATCTTCTTTCGCATTGTTCTCCCCCTCGCAATGCCCCAACTTGCTGTTACTTTCTTCATTGGTTTCATCGGGCATTGGCAGGAATTCGCCTTCCCCTGGCTCTTCCTGACCCAACCTGAAAACTACACCCTCTCCATGGCTCTCTATAATATGACCGGTCAATATGCCAATAGCATTCCCTGGAATCGCTTTGCAGCCATGGCGGTGATCGTCGCCTTACCGGTTGCGGTCATCTATATTGCCTTGCAAAAGCAGATCATCGGTGGTCTTACCGCAGGCAGCGTCAAAGGCTAGACCGTTTTCTTCTTAGCCGCGAAGTGAGTGGAACTTTCCCCCAACCACTACTTCGCGGCTTTTTGTTTACCTATTTTCAGAAAAGGAATATTCATGGTCAACACACCCGAATGGGTTAAACACGCGGTTTTTTATCAAATATTTCCAGATCGTTTCGCCCGCGTCCCGCAGCCCGGCGACGAAGGACTTAATCTTGAAAGCTGGGAAAGCGAACCAACCGTCTTTGGATTCAAGGGCGGTAATCTCTATGGCGTCATCGAAAAGCTCGATTATCTGCAAAACCTAGGTATCACTGCCATTTACTTCAATCCCCTCTTTGCTTCGCCCGCCAACCACCGCTACCACACTTACGATTATTACAACGTCGATCCGCTTTTGGGCGGTAACGAAGCCTTGCGTCAGCTCCTCGATGAAGCCCACGAACGGGATATTCGCATCGTGCTGGATGGCGTTTTCAATCACGCCAGTCGCGGGTTTTGGCAATTCAACCACACCCTCGAGAACGGGGCATCTTCCCCCTATGTGGATTGGTTCCACTTTGACAAAGATCGCCTCTATGGGAAGCGCCCGTGGGGCGCGTATCCGAACGCGGAGGAGGAACTTGCCCTCGCTAGTGGACAAGATGCCAAAACCGCAATTGGATATCATGCCTGGTGGAACCTACCAGCCTTACCCAAACTGAACACCGACATCCCCGCAGTTCGTGATTTTCTCTTCGATATCGCCGAATACTGGATCAAATTTGGTGTCGATGGCTGGCGGTTGGACGTTGCCACCGAAATCGACGATGATTCCTTCTGGCAGGAATTCCGCGACCGCGTAAAAGCTATCAACCCCGAAGCCTATATCGTCGGCGAGATCTGGCATGAATCCAAGCGCTGGCTGCAGGGCGATCAATTCGATGCCGTGATGAATTACCCCGTTACAGTGGCAGCATTAGGCTTCTTCGCCAAAGATCACCTTGACCTCGACGAACTCAAGAATGCAGGGGGATATGAAGGCAAAGTCCGTCCCATCGACGGAGTGGAATTCGCCCGCCAGATCGATGAAATTCTCGGCTGGTACGATCCTGCCATCACACAGGTGCAAATGAATCTGCTCGGCAGTCATGATACGCCACGCCTGCTGACCTGCGTAAGTAACGATAGAGCGTCATTTGAGTTGGCCTACCTTTTCCTCTTTACCTATCCCGGCGCACCAACCATCTACTATGGCGATGAGGTCGGGATCAACGGGGCACATGATCCCTATTGTCGTAAATCCTTTATTTGGGATGAAAGCACCTGGGACAGGGATTATCTTGCCTACGCAAAAGCCTGCATTGCCCTGCGGAAAGCTCATCCAGCACTACGGACGGGTGAATTCCGCGCCCTGCATGTGGACGAGGAGACCTATGCTTTCGAACGTGCGTTGGATGGTAAGCGCCTGATCGTTGCCCTGAATACTGCCGAGGAACCACGCACCTTTTCTCTCCCAAGTGTTAGCGAGAGTCTCTTCGGCACTGCGCAGATCGTTCACAATGGGGAGCAGGCTGAGGTCGCGGTCGGCGCGCGACAAGGTGTTGTCTTGAAAGGGTGATGAAATGAAACGTATTGTTCTTCTTTTTCTGCTGATCACGGTCGCCTGCACACCTGCCGCTATCCAACCAACGTCTACGTCCATCCCGATAGAGCCGACGATTGCTCCCGAATCAACTGATTGGTGGGAAGACGCCATTTTTTACGAGATATTCGTGCGCAGTTTTTACGATAGCGATGGCAACGGGATCGGGGATTTCAATGGCATCACCGCCAAGCTGGATTATCTTGAAGAACTGGGGGTGAACGCCATCTGGCTGATGCCTATTCACCCTTCGCCTTCCTATCACGGCTACGATGTGATCAATTATTACGCCGTCAATCATGAGTATGGCACGATGGAAGATTTTGTGCGCCTGCTGGATGAAGCCCATAAACGGGATATGCGCATCATCATCGATCTGGTGCTGAACCATACATCCAGCCAACATCCCTTCTTTGTGGATGCCAACAACAATCCCGATTCTCTCTATCGTGATTGGTATATCTGGGAGAATGAGTATCCTGGCTGGGGCGGAAATCTTTGGCATGATGGAAATCATGGAATGTATTACGGGCTCTTTTGGGGCGGCATGCCTGACCTGAATTATCGCAACCCCGAAGTGACTGAACAGATGGATAAGGTTGCCCGCTACTGGCTGGACGAGATCGGCGTGGACGGTTTTCGGCTGGATGCCATCAAGCACCTGATCGAGGAAGGCGACATTACGGAGAATACCGAAGCCACACACGCCTGGTTGGCAGATTTTTATCAGGGCTATAAAAGCGAAAACGAAGAAACCTATGTGGTTGGCGAAGTCTTCGGCGCGGGCGGTTTTATTGCCAGTACCTATGCAGAGCAGATGGACCATCTTTTCAACTTTGAGCTGGCATCGGGATTTGTGAACTCTGCAAATGGGGGCTCGAATACGGGTATCAACAGCGCCTTCCATTTCACACTGGAGGATATGCCCACTGGTGACTACGCCACTTTCCTGACCAATCACGACCAGAATCGTGCGATGAGCGTTTTTTACAACAAGACCAGCAAAGCCAAGGTTGCCGCATCTATGCTGCTGACTTCACCGGGGACGCCCTTTATCTACTATGGAGAGGAGATCGGCATGTTGGGACAAAAACCGGATGAAGATATCCGTCTGCCCATGCAGTGGACGGCGGAGAAAAACGCAGGCTTCACCAGCGGAACGCCCTGGCGCGGTGTTCATGAAAATTACACAACGGTCAATGTTGCGGCGCAAAATGATGATAATGCATCCCTGCTCAATCATTATCGAACGCTGATCGCACTTCGAAAGGAATATCCCGCCCTGCGTACCGGCAAGACAGAGATCCTTGACCCAGGCACAAATGCTCTTTACGCTGCCCTGCGTACGCTTGGGGAAGAAAAGATTCTCATCATTGTCAATCTGACAGATGAATCGGTTAGCGACTATCACGTAGAGATAGCCAACAAGCAAGATGTACTATTTCCTGTGAAGAAGCAGTTCAACTTCGAGCTAGGTAGTGCCATCCCCCCTTACGAAACGATCATTCTCAAACTAACCAATTAGCTTAAAAGAAAACTCCCCCGCATCAACAAAGCGGGGGAGAGCCTTCTTCTTTCTGCTAACTCTAAACAATCTGCCAAAAACTGGTTAATGCTTCCAATTCTGTATTGACATTTGTGAACATATTACCGACAGTAGGACCAAGGGCTGAAATGGCTGCAATCACAACGATCACGACAAGAACAAGAATAAAGGCATATTCAACTAAACCCTGCCCGCTTTCGGCTTTATAAGCTTTCACTTAAATGACCTCCTCTATTGAAAATCTATGTAAAAGTACAGAAAGATAATTTCAGTTTAGCGGATTGGGTTCAAAAAGTCAATCAGATACTTCTTGTCCGTATTTGCAAAGATTAAGCAGGGGGCAATTCTCGCAATCTGTTTTGCGCGCTTTGCAGATCTCACGTCCCAAACGGATAATATTCAAATGCCCGGCATAGTAAGTCTCAGGCGGGAAAACGCTCTCCAGATATGGGTGCGCCTGCTCAACAGTCATCTTCTCAGGGCGTAAACCGATCCTGCCGGTGACACGGTAGATATGCGTATCTACAGGGAAAGATGGCATCCCTAGTGAGAAGAGTAAAACAATCGCGGCTGTTTTCGGTCCCACGCCCTTGAATTTCGTCAACCAGGCGTGCGCTTCTTCGATCGGCATTTCCTTCAAAAATTCGATATTCAGTTCTCCACGCTCATCACTGATCTGACGCAGCACCTTCTGAATACGTGGGCCTTTCTGGTTTGCCAATCCTGCTATGCGAACAGCTTCGATCACTTCATCTTCCGGGGCATCACGCACCTCCTCCCAGGTTGGGAATTTGGCATGTAATTTATCAAAGCCACGATCTCGATTTACATCGTTTGTGTTCTGCGACAGGATCGTCGAAACCAATTCATCGATCCCCGGTAAGGGATTTCGCCAAATCGGCTCCCCGAACTTTACCATCAAACGTTCATGTACTTCCAAAGCTTTCTTTTTGATCTCTTCCATTTTTATCTTTCCAATTCAAAAATCGTGCGACTTTCGCCTACAGGCAATTTCCGCCAATTATATATCGTCTGCACTGGGGCAAAGTCTGCCAACTCAGCAAGTTCAATAACGTTCAGAAAATCTAGTTGACGCAGGATCTCAACCATCATCGCGGTACGGACCTTTTCATGCGGGTCTCCGTCGGATATTTTTAACGCGATCCCAACGCCTTTTGAACCTACTATCGTTAAATTGGGCAGGGTGCCCAAAGCCTGATAACCCTCTGCACCCGTCTTCGAGACAAAACGTCCACGCCCCACCTGCATGATTCGCGTATCGAAACGCCCAAATCCGCTCACGTACTCGGGATGTCCCGCCATCGCTGCGCTAATAGTCTTGCAGGCATCTGCCCGCTTTTCCGATAGATCGCGTGGATCACAGAGACGGGCAAATCCGAGCGCCGTTTTGTAAAGCGGAATAGCGAAATTCGGTGCAGAGCAGCCATCGGTGCCGAGCTTTATCTTAGCGGGATCAACTTGACACATGTCCGCAAAGGCTTGCAAAATATCCTTTTGGATGGGGTGCTCAGTATCGAGATAATTCTCGAGGGGCAAGCCGCGCATTTTTGCGTGGGCGAGCATCCCGCTATGTTTGCCAGAACAATTATGCCGAATGGGTGTAGGTGTCTTGCCCTCAGCGATCAATCGTTCTGTAGTGGATTTATCTAAAGGCGGGTGCGAGCCGCATTGGAGGTGACCCTCATCCACACCGACTTTTGCCTGGATTTCCCCTACTGTTTGGGCGTGCAGGTCGGTCCCTCCGTGCGAGGCGCAGATCTGCGATATTTCGTGCGGTAGCAAGCCAAACTCACGTACGCCGCCGCGCTCGACAAAGGGGATTGCCTGAAAAGGTTTGGCAGCGGAACGGAGGAAGGTCACTTGTTGGGGGTTGCCAACCCAGGCGAGCAATCTTCCCGAAGAATCAACAACGGCCGCCGCTCCATAATGAAGCGATTCGACCGTTGTTCCGCGCGTTCGTTCCAGCACTGGTATGTAACTGGTCATGGATTATTCTTCTTCGTTATTTTCAGGGAGATAGCGGCGTTTGTAATACTCTTCCAGCCCATAGCGCAGGCGAAGTGTATAGGCATCGCGATCAGATGCCAGAAAGCGCAACGGAGAGAGCAGGCTGGGAATTAATTTAGCGGTGTCTTCAGGAGCAGCGCCCTTGGATGCCAATTTTTCAAGCTTTTTGTGGGCTGCTTTCAGGATGTCGCGCTGTTTATCAAGGGTACTACCCGCACAAACGCCTCCTCGCCCACTGACAATGCTATAGCCTTGATAGGCATCACTGCTGAGCAGATCGATTTCTTCGATCCAGAGAGGCAGGTCGGCAGAAGCGATGAAGGGCGGCTGATTCTTTAGAATGGTATCGCCTACAAAAACGACTTTTTCTTCGGGCAGGATTACCCACATCGCGCCACTGTTGGAGCCGGGATGATGCTCAAGATAGATCGGTGTTTCACCCCAAAATAAACTCATCCTGTCTGTAAAGGTGAGCTGCGGCGGCGACCAACGGACATTGCCCAAACCATGAAGACTTTCCCACACGGCACCAGTTGGCTGGCTTTGGGATTTGAAGGCTCCAGGGTTATTGCGGAAGAATTCGGCTGTATTTTCATGAACAAGAACAGGGCAATCCATAGCACGTGCGCCAATCGTGCGATCTACATTTGGATCGAGGTTAATAAGCAGGCGCTCATATCCACATTCCAGATCAAGGAGATCGGCACGCCATGCACGCCCCTCTTCAGAGATAGGGGGCGCATCGATATAGATCAACCCACGTGGCAGGTTGATCGCACCCAAGGTGACCCCTGAATAATTATCTTCAATATGGATATTATCTTTTAAAGATTGCATTTAGGAGATTTCCTCTTTTTCTCTTTCTGAAACCGGCAAAGTCAAGTTAAAACGCGTGCCGTCTTGGTAATTTTCGTCGACCCAGATCTTTCCACCGTGCCCGTCGACCGCGAGGCGGCAAAAGGCAAGCCCAACCCCCAAACCGGAAACTTTGCCTTTATTTTTGGCACGAGCAAATTTTTCAAAAACACGCTGGCGATCATCAGCTTCGATTCCGATGCCTGTGTCCTGTACCCAGATCTGAAGCCATTCACCGTCTTCTTTTACACCAATTTCGATCTTGCCACCTATCGGGGTGAATTTGGAAGCATTTTCGAGGAGATTAATCAACACACGTCGGATCATATCGCCATCTACCCAGATATTGGAAATACTCTCTGGCACAAGGGCTGTTACTTTTTGTTCACGCGGTTGTGTTCCCGGCAGAATAGCTTCGACAGCGTCGTGGATCAGCGTAGCAGGAGAAACTCCCTGTTGTGTGACAATTGGTTGTCCGGCTTCAAGACGATTAATGTCCAATAGCGACGAGACGAGGCGCTGGATACGTGCAGCAGAAGCTGCCGCGATCTTGAATAGCAGCTGTGTCCCTTCGTCATCATCATCTTTGATAACATCTTCGAGAATATCAAGGCTTGAGATCACATTCGAAAGCGGGGAACGAAGATCATGATAGATCATGGAGGTCATATCATCACGCAGGGAATCCAATTCCTTGCGCTCAGTGATATCTCGAAAAGTCCACTGAATGGCTTCGCTGTCTTCAAAATGAACGCTGTGTGCGTGTACTTCAATGGGAATTTCCTGATCACTCTTCGTAAAGAGGGTCGATTCATATTTGCGCAGTGCATCATCTCGCAAATACTCAAACTCTTCTCCGACCTTATTCAGATCAAGTTTATGGATCTCTCCAACCGTCAACGTACGAAATGCTTCTGCTGCATAACCGCTTAGAGAAAGTGCCTTACGATTTGCTTCGAGAACATTCCCGTCCCAATCGCTGATCAAGATGGAATCAATACTGTCGTTAAAAAGTTCATAATAGCGTTTGCGCGTTTCTTCAACACGCTCGAAAAGTTGCGCATTCTGGATGGTTGTTCCTGCCAGGCTGCCAATTCCTGTCATGACCAGCAAGGCATCGGGATCGAAGACCCCAGAGATCGGATTAATAGCTTCCATCACCCCAATGATCTTTCCCTGGGCTTGAATGGGCGCTACTGCAATGGCGTGTGAATCAAGTCCATCAAAGAAATTTCTTTTCGTAAAAGGATTCTCATCTTTGATCGCAGGGATGACGATACCACGCCCTTCCTTGACAACCTTACCGATAATCCCCTCCCCTGCGGGAACACGCTTATCAACGATACTGCCAGAATTTTGCCCCGTTGCCGCACGGAAAACAAAATCTCCGCTAGGTTGTTCTTCCAACGCCAACGCAACAGTTTCTACTTGTAAAGCCTGAATGGTCTGATTCAAAATACGCTGGAAAACATCCTGCATTTGCAGGGAAGCGTTGATCGTGATCGCACCATCTGCAAGAGCCGTCATCACACGCGCCTGGCGTTGACTCTCGGTATACAGACGCGCATTCAAGATCGCGATCCCAGCCTGATCGGCAATAGCTTGCATCAATTCCAGATGGCTACGGTCAAAGGCGTTGGGAATCGAATGAACGAGGGTCATCACCCCCACGATCTTCTCGCGTGCCATCAAAGGCACACAGATCGCCGCCTTCGCGCCGCTCTTCTGCACTGCATCATCGGGGCGACGCAACCAGCGCTGGTCAAGACTTGTATCGGGCAGGAGAGCAGGCTTCCTGTTGCGTACCACCCAGCCTGCCAAACCACGTTCAACGGTCACGCGCAGTTGCTGCGTCGTGTCCCCATGAATGCGGCGCCCATGCACAATGATCGAATCAAGCGGCTTGCCACTATCATCCATCACAACCACACTGCCGCGTTCACCACCAACATTGTCAATGGCAGCATAAAGCACGCGTTGCAAAACAGTCCGCAGATCAAGCGCAGTTGCAACCTCGCGGCTCACATGGTAGAGCAATTCAAGCAAGGAACGGGTGTGATCGTTTGTCATATGCCTCTCTGCAAAAGTATAGCACAAGACACTTTTAGGGTAGAGTAAAATTCATGGCATGAAAAGAAAGTGAAAGGTGCATAATGGAACTCAACCTGCAAAAAATTCAAGCCCTCTGCTTCGATGTGGATGGCACCCTCAGCGACACCGACGATCAATACGTTCTGAAATTTGAAAATTTCTTTCGCCCCTTAAAATTCCTTTTTAAAGATCAGGATGTGCACCACGCTGCGCGTCGTTTCGTGATGTGGAGCGAAACCCCGGGCAACATGCTCATGGGGATACCAGACCGCTTCGGACTTGACGATGAACTTGCTTCCCTTGCCGAATGGACTACCCGTCACCGGCCACCACCGTTAAAACACTTTATGCTCATTGAGGGCGTTAAAGAAATGCTTTCTGCCCTACATGGTCAATACCCGATGGCAGTCGTCACCGCCCGAGGCGAAAACGGGACCATGCAATTTCTCGAGCAATATGATCTCTTGCCTTTTTTCGATGTTGTTGTCTCGGCATTGACAGCCGAATACACAAAACCCTATCCCCACCCAATTTTATATGCCGCAGAAAAAATGGGGGTGCCACCCGAGAACTGCCTGATGATCGGCGATACCACCGTCGATATCCGCGCAGGCAAAGCCGCAGGGACACAGACCGTCGGCGTGTTATGTGGTTTTGGCGAAGAAGCTGAACTTCGCAAACATGGGGCTAACCTGATCTTGGATACTACTGCTACTTTGGATCAAGTCTTATTAAAAGAATGATTGTCGAAACAGTTTGACGAATCGAAGCAGGGCAGCCAAATGGCTGCCCCGCTTCTTTGAAAGGAGATGCTTTTCTTCAGAGATTAGCGTCCGCCACGACGACCACGCATCCCGGCGTTCGCTCCAGTATAGAGGCTCGCGGCGGAGTTGATCTGCAGGCAGTCGCCTGTTCCAGTTCCATCACAAGTTCCATCATAAATACGCGCTTGTCCCGCATTCCCATTTTGATTCTGGTAGACAATGATGCCATCGGCAGCTGCTAGCTCAACTGCCAATGCCTGTGCGCTGGCAAAAAGGTCAGCCAATTCTTCCTGAGAATAGCCCTGTGCTAATGCGATTGTATAGAATGTTTCGCCAGCGTCAAGACGGGCAGCATAATCAGCAGGATCAAGCCCAAGAACGCTAGCAATAGCTTCGTTCATGTAGACGGAGAGGCTGCTGGTTGAGCCTGTACCTGCGGCACCACCTCCATACCCACCGTTGCCGGGACCTTTGCCTGCGTCTTCCATAGCGTAAGCTGAACCAACTACGCCGAAGAGGGCGACGAACATTGCAATTGCGAGTACTGTAATTAGTGTCTTTTTCATTTTATTTACTCCTTAATCGTCTCACAGTGTATTTTCCTGTGTTGATGACCTTATAATAAGCGCGTCTTGTAAAGTATTTGTGACAACTGTGTAAAGAAAGGTTAAAGGTAATTTGCTCTTTTTCTTGACTCTCCCCTGCCAAATCTGTATAATCTGCGAAACTCTTAATAGAGAAGCTCTGGGAAGAGTAAGTAGACGAAGCCCTGCTAGAGAAGGAATGCCCTGGCTGGAAGCATCCACAGAAGATCGTCGCTGAATGTCCCCCGGAAAATTGCCGAAGAAAGCTCCAAACTGGGTTAGTAGAACGGCACGGGAGCGCCCGCTACAGCGCAGGCTGATAACGTGTTATCCAACACGCGTTGGCTACAGAGAGTGCCTTGTCTAAAGGCGAATTGAGGTGGTACCGCGGAGCTCGTCTTCGTCCTCTTGAGGATGAAGGCGTTTTTGTTTAACGCATATTACGTTATCGAAATGACATAAGAAATTATTTTTATAGGAGCAATCTCATGGCAAAACAAGAACTCCCCAAAGCATACGACTTCAAGAATACTGAGGAGCGTATCTACAAGATGTGGGAAGAAGGCGGTTATTTCAAGCCGCATAACGACCCCAACAAACCGGATTTTGACCCGAATGTGAAGCCTTTTACGATTTCCATTCCGCCCCCCAACGTGACTGGTGAATTGCATCTTGGGCATGCCATGTTCGTCAGCATGGAAGATCTGATGATCCGCTATCACCGCATGAAGGGCTATTCCGCTCTTTGGGTTCCCGGGACCGATCACGCCGGCATCGCCACGCAGTTGATGGTCTCCCGTCACCTGCTCAAGACCGAAGAAGTGACCCTCGAAGAGATCGGGCGCGAGAAATTCCTCGAGCATGCCTGGGCTTGGAAGGAACAATATCACGGCCGCATCACGGGGCAAATCCGCCGCCTGGGCGCATCCTGTGATTGGGAGCGTGAACGCTTCACACTTGATAATGGCTTATCCAAAGCCGTGCGCGAAGCCTTCGTGCGCCTGCACGAAAAAGGGCTCATCTATCGTGGCCCACGCTTGATCAACTGGTCGCCGGGTTTGAAAACGGCCGTCTCTGACCTCGAAGTGGAATATGTTGAAGAAGAAGGCACGCTCTATTACTTCAAATATATGCTCGCCGACGATAGCGGTGATTACATCCCCGTTGCGACGACACGCCCCGAGACGATTCTCGGTGATACGGCTGTGGCCGTCCACCCCGAAGATGAACGCTATCAGAAGTTCATCGGCAAGATGGTAACTGTACCCATGCTCGGGCGCGAGATTCCCGTCATCGGTGACGAATACGTCACGCGCGAGTTCGGTACGGGCGCGCTCAAGATCACACCCGCCCACGACCCGAACGATTACGAGATCGGCGAAAAGCACAACCTACCGCTCATCTCCATGCTTGATAAAGATGCCAAAGTTAATGAGAACGGCGGTAAATACGAAGGCATGGATCGCTTCGACACGCGCAAAGCCCTCTGGGAAGATATGCGCGCCGCTGACTTGGTCATCAAAGAACAGCCTTATACCCATCAGGTACCGCGCTCACAGCGTGGCGGCGAAGTCATCGAGCCGATGATCTCGACCCAATGGTTCGTCAAGATGGAAAGCATCGGCAAGAAGGCGCTCGATGCCGTCAAGAATGGCGATATCACCATCGTGCCCGACTACTTCACGAAAACCTACTATAACTGGATGGAAAACCTGCAAGACTGGTGCATCAGTCGCCAGCTCTGGTGGGGGCACCGCATACCGGTTTGGTATTGCGCCGACTGCAACGAGATCACCGTCGCCCGCGAAGACCCAACCGAATGCGCTCACTGTAACTCTGCCAACATCAAGCAAGATGAAGATGTGCTCGACACCTGGTTCTCCTCCGGCTTGTGGACCTTCTCGACCCTTGGTTGGCCTGAAAAAACACCCGATTTCGAGTATTTCCACCCAACCAGTATCATGGAAACGGGCGCTGATATTCTCTTCTTCTGGGTCGCGCGCATGATCATGTCTTCGCTCGAATTCGTCGGAGAGATTCCCTTCCATACCATCTACCTACACGGGCTGATCTTCGATGAGCACGGTAAGAAGATGTCGAAGACCAAGGGCAACGTGATCGATCCGTTGATTGTCATGGATGATCTCGGCACCGATGCCTTGCGTTTCACGCTCCTCGTTGGCTCGACTCCGGGCAAGAACTCTAATCTCAGCTTGAAGAAGGTGGAAGCCAACCGCAACTTCGCCAACAAGGTCTGGAACGCCAGCCGCTTTGTACTCTCCATGATCAACGATGTGAAGGAAGATGACAAACCCGATACCGTTGAATGGACTTTGGCCGACAGCTGGATCTGGGCCCGTTTACAGGAATTGATCCGCACGGTCGAACGCCTTTTTGCCAGCTACCAATATGGAGAAGCTGGACGCCAAATTTATGACTTCTTCTGGGGTGAGTTCGCCAACTGGTATCTCGAAATTGCCAAACTCCAGATGCAGGATGAGAAGACGCGTTACACGACCGCCGACACCCTTGCCCGTGTTCTTGATGCATCCCTGCGTTTGCTGCATCCTTTCACCCCCTTCGTGACCGAAGAACTTTGGGGTCACCTGCGCAGCACCTTGCTTGCTTCGCCCCTTGCCGAACTCGCGGAAGATTGGTCTGAAGTACTCATCACCGCCAAATGGCCTGAAGAACGAGAACTCGAAGGCTGGGAAGATGCCAAAGTTGCCGACTTTGAGATGGTGCAGGAAGTAGTGCGTGCCATCCGCAACTTGCGCGCCGAAAAAGGCGTCCAGCCCTCGAAACGCATCGCAGCCACATTTGTTGGGGCTGAGAAAACGGATCTTTTACGAGACCAAGCCGAAACCTTGCGTGCGCTTGCGCGGATCGATGAAGAACAGATGAGCATTGTCGAATCCCTATCCGAAAAACCGGAAGGTGCTGTGGCATTGGTCGTTGGCCTGATCGAGATCTTTATCCCCCTTGAAGGGATGGTTGATCTGGCCGCTGAACGCGAACGTCTCGAAGCAGAGTTGAAAGATGCCGAGTCACATATCGCCCGTCTTGAGAAGATGCTCAACAGCCCCTTCGCCAAAAAAGCCCCGCCTGCCGTGGTGGATAAGGAGCGCGAGAAGTTGGCGGGCTATAAAGAGACCGCCGAGAAGATCAAGGCGCAACTCTAATCTTGTAAGATAAAGGTGTATCGTTCAGATGCACCTTTTTTCTTTATTTACGAGGAGGTCATAAAATGGATCCGCTTGCAATCACTATCTCAGTTGTAAAGGCTCTTTTTGGGGCAATCCTTGGCTTTTTCATTGGGGCAATCGTCTTGGTGACAGATTCGGGGATTATGGGCATGATCGTCGGCGCGATCCTGCTCGGCTATCTCCTTTTTGCCATCAGCGTCGTTGAGATCGGCGGGGCTTTGGTCTTGGGCTTCATCATTTTTGCAATTGGAAGTTATTTTGAACTTCTAAGCAAATTGGCAAATAGATTTCCTGTTGCGGATGCTTTGGGGCAGGCTCCCTGGGTGGATACTTTTTTCAGCCTGTTGATCATTTTCATGACAGGCTTGATCATTGCCAAACTCTTTTGGGGTAAGGCAACAGAGGATTCGGGCGTTCCTGAAAGTGTCAATTGGGGTTGTGGGCTCATCATCGGTTTGATCTTTGTTGGCATTCTTTTCTGGGGAGCATCAAAAGGAAGCGCGGATGCATCTATTGCGTCCTGGGTCTGGGGCGGCGGGATCATAGGATTTTTGCTCAGCTTTATGCCCGGACATCCCCTTATGTAATATCAGAAAGGTTAGAAAATCACCCCAGCCTAAGATATTAATCATTTGATTTTGTCCTTAGAATGGTTTATTTTATGCGTGGTATTTTTTATAAAGCAAAAATAAACCTAAAAGAGGAGAAATAAAATGGCTTTGAAAATTACAGATGAATGCATTTCCTGTGGCGCCTGCGAACCGGAATGCCCCACCGAATCGATCTTCGAAGGTGATGAATTCTACGAAATTGATGCAGCCACCTGCGTTGAATGCGAAGGTCACTTCGATGAGCCCCAATGCATTGAGGTGTGTCCTGTAGAGTGCATCGAAAAAGCATAATTGCAAAAAAGCCGAGTTCTTCTGAGCTCGGCTTTTTCTTTTAATTCCAGCGCAAAATTATGTAAATCGAAAAACTCAACACTCTGTTTTATCAATCCGCACACACCGCCCATGCTATACTAATTTATCCATTTCCCCCACTATTTTATAACTTTCAGGTGTGCTATGTCTAATGGAAATCAGGAACAGGAAAGACTCAAACGTCTAAAGGAACAGCAGCTTCGTGCCCGCAACCCCAAAAAGAAGCAGCAACAATTCCAGCGTATGACCGCTCAGCGCGAGCGTAAAAAAGACAGGTCGTATTCGCTGGGGCGTGCATGGCGTGATATTCCACATATTTGGCGATACTCAGTTTACGGCTTTATACTTGGCGTTCTGGTTCTGCTGGTGCTGCCCTTGCTCTGGAACTCACCCTACGCACAGCTTTGCTCCTTTGCCGCCATTCTCGTCCTGACCATTTTCGGTGGGATGGTGGGAAACGCGATAGATGTACGCGAGAACATAAAAGACTTATCCCGTCGCTAAAATATCATCCAGGAGATTCAAAGCCTGTCTGCAGACAGGCTTTTTCTTCATAATTTTTAACAAAGTTTTTTTTACAGGAGATAAACATGAAAGTTCTATTTGTTGGCGGAACAGGGATCATAAGTTCAGCTTCATCCCGTTTGGCTGTCGAACGCGGGATCGAACTCTATCATCTCAATCGTGGCACCACGTCATATCGCCCCATGCCCGATGCCATCATCCAACTCACAGGCGATGTCTTTAGTAGCAAATCCTACAAAGCAGCTTTAGATGACCATGAATTTGACGCCGTTGTGCAGTGGCTTGGGTACGTCCCCGAACAGATCGAGCAAGATATCGAACTCTTTCGTGGACGCACGCAGCAATATCTCTTTATCAGCTCTGCATCGGCTTACCAAACGCCGGTTTCCCATCTCCCTGTAACTGAAGCAACGATCTTGGATAACCCTGTTTGGGAATACTCGCGTAATAAGATCGCCTGTGAAGAACTTTTAGTAAAAGCCTGGCGGGATGAGAAATTCCCGATGACGATTGTTCGTCCCTCACATACCTATGATCCGACCCTCTTCCCCACACATGGCGGATACGCTGTCTTAAAACGTATGAAGGAAGGGAAGCCCCTGGTCGTGCACGGCGACGGGACCTCGCTGTGGACACTGACACACCACGAAGATTTTGCGGTCGGGCTGGTGGGCTTGCTCGGCAACTCCGCAGCTATTGGCGATATTTTCCACATCACCTCCGATGAGTGGCTCTCGTGGAATCAAATTTATCAGGAGATCGCGCGCGCAGCGGGTGTCGAGGCAAAACTCGTTCACATCCCATCCGAAGTGATCGCGCGCTATGACCAGGGTTGGGGCGATAGTCTGCTCGGTGATAAGACCCACTCAATGATCTTCGACAATAGCAAGATCCGCCGCGTTGTCCCGGATTTCAATCCCACAATCCCCTTCTCAGAAGGCGCTCGTCAGATCGTCACATGGCACGAAGCCGACCCCGAAAGACAGATTGTAGATGAAACCTTCTACGCCCTGAATGACCAAATCATCGCAGACTATCAACAATAAAAATGTCATTGCGAGGAGCGTAGCGACGACGCGTGCCCTTTAGGGTAAGCAATCTTTTCACGAACAGGAAGATTGCCACGCCGCCTACGGCGGCTCGCAATGACAAAAATCAAGGAGCATAACATCAATGACCGCATTCGAGATTCTGGAAGCCCTACAAAATGAAATCGGCACTCGCCGTGCAGGCACCGCAGGTGAAGCTCAGGCACAGGCATGGCTAAAGGAACGCGCCGAGAAACTGGACTTATTCGTTGAGATGGATGAATTTACCTTTATCGGTAACGAAAAATATCGCCCGGTGATGATGCTGGTCATGTTCGCCATCATTGCTTCATCGTTCAGTTTCTTTATGGCAGGGAACTTTCCCCTTGCCCTTGCCTTTTTTGTCGGCTATTTCCTTGTGATCAATTTGCGCAAAAAACTTGAATTACGTTTTGCCACCTCCCGCAGCCAGAATATCATCGCGGGGTTGAAACGCCCCATCTCTGAATTTGTGGAAAGCGAAGAGCAAGGCGAGGCACTTCTTGTCTGCGCACATTACGATACGCCGCGCAATTTCCCGAGCTGGTTCCCCAAAGTGCGGAATCTCTTCCGTGTGCTCAGTCCGCTTTCTTCGCTGGGAATTCTGCTCTTTATTCTTTCACTCCTTCTACGCGGGATAGCTTTCTTGATCTCGAGTTGGGATGTGCTGGCAACGATCAGTGTCTGGACGAGCAATATCGCGTTTATCTTCGTTCTGCCCGTTATTATTGCGATCCCTTTTTATGCCATCTACGCCCTGATCGGGAAAAAGACCGACAGTCCGGGTGCTGATGATAATGGTTCTGGCACAGCCGTCGTGATGGATATGGCCAATCGCTTCAAGGAAAATCCCACCGAAAATATTGATGTCTTCTTTGCCTGGTGGGGTGCCGAAGAGTTGGGCTTGTTTGGCTCACGTCAATTTATTCGTCGTTTCCACAAGAAGCTGAACAAGGACACCTTCCATATCCTGAATATTGACTGTGTTGGCGTTTGCGAATATGTCACTGTCCACGCCGGGCAGGGTGTCTGGCGGCGCAAGAGGACATCCCCCGAAATGATCGAGCGGATTGAGCGGCTGGCTGGCGGTTTGGAGATCAAAACTGTGCGCTCATGGGAATCGCCTATTTCGGGCGGATCGTCCGACCATGCCGGATGGGTGGATCGTGGTTATAGACAGGCAACCTCGCTCATTCGCGAGGATGAGCGCGAGCTTTCCCTCCCTGCGAAAATCTACGCCTGGCTAATGCGCATCCCGTACGCCAATCAATTTGAAATGCAACATATCCACTCCCCGAACGATACACTCGAGGTCATCAAGCCGGAGGTGTTACACGGCACCGCAGATCTGGCGGAGGCGTATATTCGTGAGATTGACAAAACTGTGAATTAACTTCTGCAAAAAGAGCCGCATTGATCAGTGCGGCTCTTTTATTTTGTGCCAAAAGTTGTATGATAGAAGTGTAGCCATTGGTGGAGGTGATAAATGGACATGTACGAGACATCCGCTATTCGTGAGTTGAACGAAAAACTCGCCGCTGTAAACAAATTTGATCTGGGTGCATTGATGCTTAACAGGCAAGGAATGCTGGCGCCATCGCAGATGAAAATCATCCGTAAACGTCTTTTGTGGACAGGGGCCATCCTACTCGCGACGGTCGGCTTCATCATTTACCAATATCTCAAGTCCGGGGTGCCTGAATTTGGGACTAAAACCTATATATATATCGGCGCTATACTGCTGGTCTTTTTCTTCGTTGGTCGCGCGTTTTTTATCGCTCTCAAAAACGCTTCGCAAAGAAAAGTTGAAAGCATGGACGGCGTTGGTGTCGCGGTCTACACAACCAGCACAGATCATGATACGGGTCATGAAAGCACGACCTACTACTACAATATCGGCAATACCCGCTTTATGGTGCATTCAAAAGATGCATATTACGCGCTGGTCAATGAGTTGAAATATCGAGCGTACTATTTGCCGGGTTCTAAGGTTTTGGTCAATATCGAAGCCCTTGAAGCGCCATCTTCCAAAACGCTAATGTGATACTCGCGTGTGAAAAATCTTACAAAACTCATATTGCCCACCGCCCAAGAGCGGCTATAATCTAATTACATTCAAATTAACCTTCGGGGCAGGGTGACGCTTGCAAGAGCGAATTCCCGATCGGTGGTACAGCCCACGAGTGTTTTTATCAAAGCACATGATCCGATGAGATTTCGGAGCCGACGGTATAGTCCGGATAGAAGAAGGTCTACAAGCAGCATTAACATACGTTAGTGTTGGCTGTGCATTTGCCCCGAAAACTTATGTTTTCGGGATTTTTTATTAGGCAGTTTGCGCACCATTTTGCTTGTATCTTTTCACGCCCCGCAAAGAAAATAGCGGAGCGTTTTTTGTTCCGCATACTCGAGGCTCCATGGATATTCACCTCGTCCGCAAGATCAAATCATTCCCCCAGCGTGCAACTCAATTCTGGACCGCGCTCATCTCCCTTTTCCTTGCGCTGGCGGGATGGCAGATTCTGACTCAACTTACCGATCTGCCTGCTTTTATCCTCCCTTCCCCCATGGATGTGGGGACACGCTTCGCGCGCGCGCTCACGGATGGAAGCTTGCTACGCCACACAGGCGTGACACTCGGCGAAGTACTGCTCGGGCTACTAACCGGCACCACAGCCGCTACCGTGCTCGGATATTTACTCGCTAAATCCCGTCTCTTTGAACGTATTCTCGCCCCCTACCTTGTCGCCAGCCAGGCAGTGCCCGTCGTTGCCATTGCTCCGCTGCTCGTCATCTGGTTCGGCCCCGGCATTTTTTCGAAAATTCTTATCTGCGCCCTGATCGTCTTCTTCCCCGTTTTGGTCAACACCATCGTCGGCGTACGGGCTGTCCCCACCGCCCTGCGCGACCTAATGCGCTCATTGCGTGCTACACGCTGGCAAACGCTACGCCACCTCGAAATCCCGGCAGCGCTGCCTGTCTTTCTTGGCGGATTGCGCATAGGCGCTGCGCTTTCCGTTATTGGCGCGGTCGTCGGTGAATTCGTTGGTGCCGACCAGGGTTTGGGCTTCCTCATCAACGTCGGACGCGGACAGTACGACACCGCCCTCGTCTTCGTCGCTATCTTTGCCCTTGTCGCGCTGGCACTGGCGCTTTATGGCATCGTCGCCTGGCTGGAAAATTATCTCCTCAAGTGGCAAGCCTGGCGGAATCATTAAATATTTTTTTTACGAAAACAACTTGCGAATTTCGCGAGTAAATCAGGAGAAATTCATGTCCAAAATTGCACGCCTTTTCTGTATTCTCAGCCTCATCGCGATCTTGACAACCGCTTGTGGGAGTTCAACCACACCCGCAGAGCCTGCCGAACTGACCCACATCCGCTTGCCGATGGGCTACATCCCCAATATTCAATATGCGCCCTATTACGTGGCGGTCGAAAAAGGCTATTTCGCCGAAGCCGGGATCGAGCTTGAATTCGATTACAGCTTCGAGACCGACGGGGTCGCGTTAGTGGGCGCTGAAACTCTCCCCTTCTCTGTTGTTTCGGGAGAGCAAGTTCCAATGGCGCGCGCCAACGGTCTGCCCGTCGTCTATGTAGCTGCCTGGTACAAGGACTATCCCGTTTCGGTTGTCTCCAAATCCGAAGCAGGCATCACATCCCCTGCTGATCTGGTCGGGAAAAAGATCGGGCTGCCCGGTCTCTTCGGTGCCAATTACGTGGGCTTTGTTGCCCTGCTGCACACCAACGATTTGAGCGAAAGTGATCTGACACTGGATGCCATTGGCTTCAATCAAGTTGAAGCATTAGCGACGGATCAGGAAGAAGCCATTGTTGGCTATACTGCCAACGAACCGATCCAGCTTGCGGCGCAGGGATACGAGGTCAACGAGATCCGCGTTGCCGACTACGTCAGCCTGGCATCGAACGGTTTGTTAACCAACGAAAAAATGATCGCCGAAAACCCTGAAATGGTGCGTGCAATGGTCAATGCCTTCCTGCGCGGTATCGAATATGCAGCCGCGCACCCTGACGAGGCTTATGAGATCAGCAAAAAATACGTCGAGAACTTGGCAGAAGCTGACGAAGCCACTCAAAAAGAAGTGCTGGCAACCTCCATCGCCCTCTGGCAAATAGAAAACCTCGGCTACTCCGACCCCCAAGCCTGGGAAAACATGAACGAAGTTCTTTTCGAGATGGGCTTGATCCCGGAATTGATCGATATCGACGCCGCGTATTCGAACGAGTTTTTGCCCTAGCCCTCACCCTTGGCCCCTCTCCCTAAGGGAGAGGGGAATAAATATGAAAAAAGCACCTATCCTCTCCGTCCAGCAAATGGACATGATCTTTCCCGATGATAATGGCGGTTTGCACGCGGTCGAGAATATCTCGTTCAAAGTCTGTCCGCAGGAATTCGTCTGCGTGGTCGGCCCTTCAGGCTGTGGCAAAAGCACCCTTCTACGTGTGCTGGCAAGCTTGCTCAAACCCACACAGGGAAAGGTCGACTTTGCAAGCAATCAGCCGCGCGTCGGCATGGTTTTTCAGGATTCCAACCTGATGCCATGGCGCAGTGTCCGCGAAAATATCATCCTGCCCCTCGAGTTGAACGGGACGGATAATGCTCAATCCGCCCAAAAAGCGCAGGATCTGATCGAGTTGGTCGGCTTGCAGGGATTTGAGGAGAATCTGCCGCGCGATCTCTCTGGCGGGATGGCGCACCGCGTCGCTCTTGCCCGAAGCCTGGTACACGACCCCGATATTCTCCTCCTGGACGAACCATTCGCCTCCCTCGACGCCCTGACGCGTGAACGCATGGGAGCAGAATTGCTACGCATCTGGCAAGCCCGCCAGAAGACCGTTATCATGGTCACGCATTCGATCAGCGAAGCCCTCTTCCTTGCAGACCGCGTCCTCGTCCTGACACAGCGTCCCGGCAGCATCAAACTGGATATGGAAGTAGCGCTTCCCCGTCCTCGCCAGGAGGAAATGCGTTATACCACCCAATTCGGGGAGATGGCAAAAACACTAAAATCTGCGATCAAATAAAAAAAGGCGAGCGTTTGAAACGCTCGCCTTTTGCATTGTAAAGAAAGATCATATCAAAGGTTCTAAAAGGGAAAAGAGATAAAGCATCCCAAAGGTAAAAGAATTGACGATCAGGTGCAGGATCATGCCGGGGAAGATCGACTTGGAGCGATGATATAGATAAGCAAAGACCAAACCCAGTAAAAATGCGGGAAGCAGTATTGCTATTTGCAAATGGCCGATAGAGAAGATCGCGGCGCTGATCACCGCTGACTTTTTCCAACCATATTTCTGTTGTAACCCGCCAAAAAGAAAGCCTCGAAAGAATATCTCTTCCACAAGCGGAGCCAGCACAACGCCAACAAAAACAAATAAGCCAACCGATTCACCTGTGCTAAAAAACTCCGAAAGATATTCCCCTTGCGGGGCGATCCCAAAGAGCATCAAGAGGACGTTGTGCAGCATGATCAAGATATACGTTCCCAAAAGCAAGCCACATCCCAGCGCCAGATTTTCTATTTTGAAATTGCGTAAACCCAACACATTAATTTTAGCACCCTTACGCCACAGGATCACGATCACCGGGATAACGAAAACTACCTGATAAAAGACCATCATCAGATCGGCAGTTTCGGGCCATTGGAAGACAACCCCAAATACCCCTGCGGAGATCAGGATAATCGCGAGAAAACTGAACAGGATCTCGCGCACAGACCAGGGGACAATAATATTATTCTCGCCTTCTATTGAAGGCGCCGAGATATTTTCATTTTGCATGGACAAAACCCCTTATTCAGGTAAGTTTATTTGGATGGGCTATTTTAGCACTAAAGCTTACTCTTTCACCCTTACAATCACATATCCTCCCAGAACGAATGCCCCCAATACTGCCAAGGCAATCCCAACCCCAAAGTGATCCGCGAGCAACCCCAACAAGGGAGCGAAAAGCGCGGTCAGGATGGTGCTGAACTGTGCTTCGACGGAGAGTCCCGATGCCATGACGCGGCTGTCGATCTGGTCGCTAATATAGGCGACGTTCATCGGACGGCGCAGGCTTGCGAGCGCATAGAAGATGAGGAAGACGAGAATGGACAGGATCGTCAGATTTGCAGATGTGGCAAACCCGGCGACGAGGAGCATCGTTGCGCCGAACAAGAAGGTGAGATTGATGGCACGTCCCAGCGAGAGGAAGCGGTTGCTGAATCCCGCCGCGCTACGGGAGGCGTAGCTGGTGAAGAGATAGATGACGAAGTAGACCAATCCGATGAGTAGGGCGCTGCGTTTAATGTCGCTGACAAGGAGCAGGAAAGGTAAGGAAAGAGCAAAACTCTCCAAAATTGGTTGGAGATAATCTTTTGTGGATTTGAACAGAGCAATATAAAGAGAACTGTTCAAAATGGAGCGCAGAGCAAGCCGATTGGCGAATATCCCGCTGAAGCCGCGCAGCGTGTTTTTGGTCTGGAGCCAAATGTTCTTGAGTGGAATCCGTTGAAGATCGCCATCCAAGGCTTTGGGGTACGAGAGCATGTTCAGTAAATCCAACGTATAGGGGATGGTCGCCGCCAAAAACATGACGCGATAACTGCCCGTGTAAAAGACAAGGGCGGCTGCGATGAGAGCATTGATCGCCGAGCCAAGCTGGGAAAAGGAGCGCGTGCGCCCATAATAGGCGACCTTGAGATGCTCACGCCCCGTCATTTTGAGATGCTCGAGGATGAGGGCTTTATGCGTGCCGGAGCGGAAGGCTTCGCCAAAGGCGAAAAGGATCATCGCGAGCGCGTAGAGGGGAAAGCTGGCGAAGAGGTAGAAAATGCCGAAAGAAATTAGATAGGAGACGAACGCCATGACCATCGCCTTGCGACGACCAAAGGCATCGGCAAAGACGCCGGTGGGCAGCTCAAGGATATTCGTCGCCACGTCGCGGATGGAGTAGAGAAAGCCGATCTGCAAGAAGCTCAGCCCCGCTTCACGAAAGATGAGAATGATGAAGGGATCGAAGAAACGCAGATTCTTGAGAAAGCCGTAGGCGGCAAAGCGGGGGAACATGCGGTCGTTTTTGAGCATGTTTTGATTGTAGCATTGATGGAACGCAGATAGCGCGGATGAATAAAAAAAAGCTACGAGATTTCGTAGCCTAAGAAATTTTTTGTCCTGCGTATTTTAGTGATGTGTATCTGAAGCTTTGGGGAGGATGAAAGCCTTTTTCTGCTTTTCGTAAATCAGATAGGCCTATTGGATTTGTGAATTGCCAAACATTCTCTATAAATATCGCTACTCCTGTCTCTGAATTTTTGTAATATTCATCAAATTCTTTTTTGCTAATGCCTGCTTTTTTTCTAACTTTATCCCACATCTCGCCTATCGCATATTTTTGTACTTCTTCAACTTTAAAAGCACCTACCAAAGACTTAACAGGAGATGATACATATAGCAAAACCAAATCACCAGAAGATAAATGTTTGGGTTTTATTTTTCTTAGCTCGACAGTTTTTGAACCATCAAAAATTTTCTTAGCATATTTTGGGCGAATAGATATAAGGACTGCGCTAGATGCCATTTTTTGCATTCCTTTCTTTTCCTAAATTATAAAGCTTAAAAAAGCGTTCTTTTGAAATACGTATTGGTGATAAAACATTAAAATTCTTCCCATCTTTTCTCCATATATCTTGAAGAACTTCCCTATCTATTGGATGGTCAAACACTTCTGTTTTTGAGAATAAGAACGCCATTATATTTTTCTCTAATTCTTCATCTGCAATACTAAAAACCTGTTCCCATGAATAAATTCCAAGTTTTTTATATTGTGAAAACAAGTGTTTAGGCCTTCCTATTTGTGATTCATCAACATAGGAGCAAGCTTTTATTTGCATTGTATTTTGATATTTTCCTTTTCCTTTACTAACATACCATAATATTCTTGATGGCGCAGATGGTAACTTGGGCTGAGCTTTACGATAGTATACATTTTCTGTATTGAACATCAAGGCAGGATTGCTACCAAATAAATTTTGTTGAGCTATTGTGTCATCAAAAAGATGCATAGCCCATGCAGGTTGAATTGATACTATGAATGTTGGGATATCTGCATCTATGATTTTTAATGGCCAAAGGATTTTTTCAATATCTAATAGTGTTTCTTTTGAAAGACCTGTATTCAAGACATTAAGAAGAGTTTGAATTATTTCAATAATATCTTGATCCCATACTTCTTGTTCTAAAATGCCTCTTAATTCGTCAGTCGAAAGAGTTTTATGGATACTTATCTTGATCCAACTCCCAGATATATTTTTAAATCCATATTCATCAAGTGCCTCTTTAGCTATATCTGGCAAGTATTCATCTAAAATACGAGTGATGTGAATTCCATCTTCAAACGCATCTAATATCACCTTGTTGAGAATATATCGAGTCATTATCTTCGATATTGCTTTTTTCTTAATACGCAAAAAAGGAATGGATGTCTTATTCTTCTCTTTTTGTTGAACTATAAGGGCAAGTGGTTCACCAAAATTCTCGATGATTGATGTTTCGTAAGCATGCGGGTTGGATAGAAATAATTGTAACTTGCGATTAAATTTGCCTTTTGTCTCTTCTTGGGCTGCTTGAAAATTTTCGACGAGTTCATTTGTCCTTTGAGCATGAACTTTCTCAATATTTATCTGGGAACCGGCCAAGCGAGATGGATAGTATTCAGCTTGTCGCAAAATTTCATCTTGCTGAAGGATCAGGTCTGATGGACGAATTACTGATATGCCAAACTTCTCGTATATTTTATCTTGTTGATTAAGTAAGAAACCGTCTCTAGTAATGAAGAACGGAATATCTGCTGCGATTGTGTGAGCAAGCTGTCGCCTATCGGATTCATCGCTAGTGTCTTTTGGCTCAGGGAGTAAAGAAAATATTTCTTCCCAAATCACATCATACTTATCATTTGTTGATTGTGCCTCTGGAAACGAATGAGCAAACTTTCTTGCGGTCTCTCTTTTTCTTTTATTTGGATTGCGAGCTATTTCATTAAAAATTTCAGGTGTTATATAAAGCTCAATATCTAACCAAGGCTCTAATAGAGTAGTAGATTCCTCGTGTCCATCTTCCTTAGGGTGTTGTAGTTGGAAAAAAACATTTGCATCTATCACTACTTTTATTTTGGTCGTTTGATCCTCCACATAGGAGAATAATGTCGGATGTCCGTGGCTGTACATCCAAAGACGCAAGATCGTTTTGCCATCTTTGCTTCTACCTGGGATTTCTGTCATGGCTTTAAACCCCAGTTTGGGCCAAAGCTTATCTGCCTCGTAATCTATGCGACAATGCACACGGATTGCCCGATAACCTTTTTCTGTTAGTTCTTTTAGCTTTGAAAACAGTAATCGAGTAATTCCTTTTCCCCTATCATCATCATCTATACACAAATGCACAATAGATGCAAGCATTTTCTTTCTAGATAATCTATATAGAAGGTAACCAAGTAACTCATCTGTTTCACTATCTATTGCCACAATAATCTGTTTTTTTGATGCATGTTGCTCAAAAGCTCCTCGGGGAAAGAACCCCAAGGTCTTCCGGTTTTTCTCTCCTAATTTGACAACACTTTCAAAATATTTAGACGAATGATCTATTTGAAATATGGCATAGTTCATAAATACCCCTATCTGTGTAAGAAAAGCTCAGATATGTTTTATATCATAAAAGTTCTTGTAAATCTCAAAGCAGGTTGAATTTGAACCTTTGCAACATAATAACTAAGTTTTCTCCATTCCCTCTAATGGCACAACTTCTTCAATTATTACTCTAATTTGTTCTTCATCCACAGGCGGGATGCCCAGCCCCAGCCAGGCCAAAAACTCGACGTTTCCTTTTGGTCCCAGCACAGGGGAGCGGTGAAGACCTTTTACACTATAGCCCTTGTCTTGAGCAAATTCCAGAATTTCACGCACCACACGGCGATGGATCTCCGGGTCACGGATGACGCCTTTACCTTTGGAGACTTCTTTTCGCCCTGCTTCAAATTGGGGTTTGATGAGGGCGATGACATTGCCCCCCCCTTGTTCCCCCCCCGTTTTCTCCGAAAACATGGGGGGAAACCACCCTCTAATAACAGGCAACAAAATTTTCAATGAGATAAACGATGCATCCATTACGACCAGTGAGACAGGCTCGTCCAGTTTTTCGATGTGGCGGGCGTTGGTCTTTTCCATCACCACTACGCGCGGATCGTTGCGCAGCGACCATGCTAGGATGCCGTGTCCCACGTCTATGGCGTAGACTTTGGCGGCACCGTTCTGGAGCAGGCAATCCGTGAATCCACCGGTAGAGGCGCCGACGTCCGCGCAAACGAGACCCTTTACGTTGACAGGAAATGTCTCCATAGCGGCAGCAAGTTTCTCTCCGCCGCGCGAAACGAAGCGGGGACCGCTATCCAGCGTCACATCCGCACCATCCGGCACGTTTTGGGAGGGTTTTACAGCGGGCTGCCCGTTGATACGTACCTGCCCCGCCATCACAAGCCGTTGGGCCAGGCTGCGGGTATCGGCTAATCCCATTTCGACAAGGGTTAGATCAAGACGTTTTTTTGCCATAGAAAATCATTCAGGTCACGATACTCTGCGTCGTGACTGCTCCAACGCAGAGCATTGGAGCAAGAGTATTGTACTTTTTGCTACGCCTGTATTGTAAGCGAGATTAGGGTTGTTTTGCTTGACATTTTCTTGTATCTATTTTATTATTTATCGTAAATTTACGATAAATAATTATTATGACTACTAACCTTCCCGAAGCCTGTTGTACATTGGATATTGATGGAGAGAATCAGGAAAAGCTGATTCTCATGTTTAAGGCGCTGGGCAACCCCACGCGCTTTGAGATCATCAAGTTTTTGGTCACTCATCCCGGATGTATTACAGGCGACATCATCAGCTTTTTGCCCATTGCCCAGGCCACAGTATCCCAGCATCTCAAAGTCCTTCGCGATGCCGGTTTCATCAAGGGGACTTTGGAAGGCGTTGCCACAAAATATTGTTTGCACGAGGAGAATATTGCCTGGTTCCGTTCACAGGTAAATGATATTTTTTAGGCATTTTTTTGCCTAAATCTATCGTATTTATACGATAAAAGGAGAATGTACAAATGCTTGACCACATTGCACAAATCTTGAACTATGTTGTTGAAAGTTTTATCCACATTTGGCCTTATTTGCTGGTGACCATCCCGATTGCGGTGGCAGTAAATATGTCGGGAGCATCGAAATATATCAGCAAGGCATTTTCTGCCCGCCCAATGGTATCCATTATTCTGGCGACCTTTGTCGGCGCGTTCAGCCCCTTTTGCTCATGCGGCGTGATCCCGGTCGTGGCAGCACTGCTGATCGGCGGTGTGCCCTTAGCTCCGGTGATGTCTTTTTGGTTGGCATCCCCTTCGATGGACCCGGAGATCTTTTTCCTTTCAGCGAGCATGTTGGGCTGGGATCTGGCGATCTGGCGCTTAGTAGCCACGCTCATCTTGAGTTTGGGTGGCGGTTTTATGACACATTTCGCCATGGAAAGTGGATGGATAGGCAAAGACTTCATGCGCAAAAATCAATCCACATCGGTGAAGAGCTATGGGCAATTCATCAAAGATGGTATTCAAGCCCTTCGGCAAAAACTGAGCCCGCAGAAATTAGCTACGGAACCTGCTTTGAACGTCAGCACAGATGCCTGCTGTTCTCCTGAGGAAAGCGCGCAACCACTGCAATTGACAACCATCTCCACTACCATGCCGAATACGCTGAATACGATATCTATGGCCCAGGGAGCAAAAGCGGATGAAGCTTCTTGTGGCTGTGAAGAAGAGGCGGAGGCATGCTGTGAAACCGATGCCCAGCCCAAATTAAATTTCTGGCCACGCCTTGCAAAAGAAACCTGGGATGCTACGACGCTGGTCATCAAGTTCATGCTTTTGGCCTGGTTGATCGGCGGGATCATTACACTCTATGTGCCTGAAACCTGGATCACAAATACTCTTGGTGGCGAAAACTCCTGGGCGATTCTCACATCCGCTTTGTTGGGCGTGCCGGTTTATACCAGCAACCTGACAGCCATGCCTTTGATCGGTGGATTGTTGGAACAAGGGATGAACCCCGCTGCGGCGCTCGCCTTCCTGATCGCGGGGCCGATGACAACCCTCCCCGCCATGTCCGCTGTTTGGGGATTGGTCAACCGCAAAGTCTTTTCGCTCTATCTTGGCTTTGCTCTGGTCGGAGCTGTGGCATTGGGATATGTTTATAATGTTGTGCTGAGTTTCTAGCAAAGGAATGCAACTTCAATAAGATCGGTTCAATCTACTGGATATAAAGATGACTGTCACTTTGAAAGTGACAGTCATCTTAGTTTACGGGTAAAATAGCCCTATGTTAAAAGCCTTGATCAAAACCATGCGCCCGCGTCAGTGGGTGAAAAATAGCATCGTCTTCTTTGCGCTAATCTTCGATAAGCAACTCTTTCACTGGGATGCCCTGCTGCATACGTTGGCAGGGGCTGCGCTCTTTAGTTTGATCTCCAGCGTGGTCTATATCTTCAATGATATTACCGATATCGAAGCCGACCGCCAGCACCCGAAGAAAAAAGATCGTCCTCTGCCTTCGGGCGAGTTACCCATCAATGTGGCACGCGGCTTTGCAATATTCCTGCTCGTAGCCGTACTACCAACAGCTTATTGGATTGCGCCCGCTTTTGCGGCGGTTTTGGCAGGCTACTTCGTGATGATGGTGGCCTACACCAATTGGCTAAAACACGTTCCGATTTTAGATGTGATGATCCTCGCGACCGGTTTTGTATTACGCGTCCACGCAGGTGTAACGTTGATCGAGGTGGAACGTTTCTCACCCTGGCTTTACGTTATCACCACCCTGGGAGCGCTTTATCTCGGTTTCGGAAAACGCCGCGCAGAACTCGAACTACTCAGTGAAGGCGCTGGCTCACATCGTAAAGTACTCGAGGGCTACACTATCCCACTGCTCGACCAGTTCATTACCATCGTGTCGGGAACGACCATCGTTGCCTACAGCCTCTATACCTTCACCGCGCCAAATCTGCCCGAAAACCACGCCATGATGCTGACGATCCCCTTCGTGATCTACGCCATCTTCCGCTACCTTTATCTTGTACAGGTTTCGCATGTAACCGGAGCACCAGAGGAAGTGGTGCTCACCGACCGTCCGCTTCAGATCGCCATCGTGCTTTGGGGAATAGTCGTGATGGGCGTTTTCTATCTCTCGTGACCAAAGCCTCCGCTCCAGGCAAGATCATTCTCTTTGGGGAGCATGCCGTTGTCTACGGACAGCCCGCGCTGGCTGTGCCTGTAAATCAAGTACATGCAGAAGCGGAGGTCTCGGATATCGACCGCGCCGGGATCTGGATCAACGCCCCCGATATTCGCCTCCACGCCGAGCATTCCCGCCTCGCACTGGACGATGCGCTTGCTGCCGTTATAAATTACGTCATTGCGAGGAGAGCGCAGCCCGACAAAGCAATCGCCGCCTTAAACAGGGAGATTGCCACGCTTTCTTCGTTCGCTCGCAATGACAGTGAGAAGGGGATAGAAATCAAGATCAAATCCACAATCCCTCTCGCCTCAGGGCTTGGCTCCGGCGCGGCAGTATCGGTCGCGATCATTCGAGCGTTGTCCACGCATCTGGGGCAACCTTTCGATGACGAGACGGTCAACAAGATCGCCTACGAAGTAGAGAAGATCCACCACGGCACACCTTCGGGGATAGACAATACTGTTGTTACTTACGGGAAACCTATATTCTTCACCCCCCCTTTACCCCTCCCGCAAGCGGGGGGGAAACCCCGCAGGGGAAGGGGGGCAAAGATAGAGCACTTGAACGTCGCCAAGCCCTTCACCATCATCATCGGGGACACGGGCATCCCGGCACCGACGAAGGAATCTGTTGGGGATGTGCGCAAACTCTGGCAGCAGGACAAGCGCAAAATGGAGATGCTTTTCGGTGTAGCAGGCAGCCTGGCAGAGACAGCACGTCAATCTATCGAGGGTGGGCACCCCGAACGTTTAGGGCCGTTGATGAATGAAAATCAGCGTGTCTTGGCAGAAATGGGCGTCTCTTCGCCCGAATTGGATCGTTTAACGGAAGCAAGCCTGAATGCAGGGGCGAGCGGGGCAAAACTATCCGGCGGCGGCAGGGGCGGGAATATGATCGCCCTATCCACAAAAGAAAACGCCCCGGTAATTACCGAGGCATTGCTTGAAGCGGGCGCAAAGAATGTGATCGTGACGGAAGTGAGCTAGGTGCTTTAGGACATCAAGTGCAGGGAAAAGAATTCGACAACCATTTCTGTGATCTCCGCTCTTGAAGGCTCACTCGCACTGCCTGCAGGGGCAAAACCATGCGATGCATTCTCCACAAAAATCAGTTCGGCCAGAACACCGGCCTCTTGCAGAACGTCAAATAAAATTTGAGATTGTGAAGGTGGGACAACTTTATCTTCCAGGCCATGTAAAAGCAAAAAGGGCGGGTCATCTGGGCTGACGTGATTGACTGGGCTGGCGAGAGCTAGCAGGTCAGCATCATTGTTAAAAACAGTCTGGCCCAGGCGATTATTTTTATCCAAACTGAAATCATCACTGAGCAAATCGGCAGGACCAAACATATCCACGACCGCTTGTACGCGGCTGGACTGGTCGAGGTATTCGCCTACATCCCAGTCAGAGGATTCATCAGTGGTACCAAGCAGCGAGACTAGGTGCCCACCCGCGCTGGAGCCCCAAACACCGATCCGTTCCGGGTCCAGATTATATTCGTCTGCATGCGCACGCAGGGAACGAACGGCACATTTGACATCTTCGATCATTGCGGGGAAGGGATATTCCGGCGCCAAACGGTAATTAACCGAGAAGGTTAAGAAGCCTGCATCCACGAGTGCGGGGATATCTTTGCTCCCCACTCCTTTGGATTTGTCTCCGCCCGTCCAACCTCCGCCGTGGACATAGAGCGCTACAGGCCAAGCACCATTTTCTTCACTGGGGTAGTAGATATCCATTTTTAATGCAACCCCTTCCATAGTGCAGTAGGTTATATCCTTTTCTACGGTACCCAATTTCGCGGCGTTGAATGTTCCGATGCTATCAGGCAAAGCGGAAGGTTGACCATTCAATTCTGCCAGCCAGTCCATCACGGTGGTTGTATCAACATCATCTGATTCACCAAATTGACGGTTGATCTCGGCGTGGGTTTTGGCTGAACCATCCACGAGGAGGGTAGGGACATCCGCCGCGTTCAGTGCATCAGAAAATTCACGAGCAAAGGCTTCACGCCCGGCGGCATTGTCGCTATCGCCAGCCATCCCTTTACTCCAGGCAATGGCGATGGGCGGGATATTTTTCCCGGCTTCAACGTGGAAGAGCGGCGATGCTGCTTCCCAGCCCTGCGGATCATCGCCAAAGACGGGCGCATAGGCGCGCGGCAAGGTCTCCTCATCCTCTGCCAGTGCCGGGATATTATAGGCACGTGTATCGAGCGAAACGACTCCGCTGAGGGCATCTAGATCGAGCCTTGCATTTTGGAGATACTGCTCGTCTGTGGCAACCAACGAGACGAGATGCGCCCCGGCAGAATGCCCCATCAGGAAGACCCTTTCGGGGTCGCCGCCATAGGCAGAAATATGTTCATGCACCCAGGCGATCGACAACGCGACATCGGCTGCCATTTCGTCCCAAGTTGCATCGGGGTACAAGCGATAGTTGATCGAGATGAAGATATAACCTGCCTGATTAAAAACGTCATCTTTTAAATGCACGCGGGCTTTGTCACCGATCGCCCATGCCCCGCCGTGGACGTAAATCATGACCGGAGCGGGCTCACCGCTATTTTCGGGAAGGTATATATCCAGCGTTTGGGATTCGTGCCCCATCTGGGAGTAGGATACATCCTGGGTTTCCAGATTGACGGGAACCGATTCTGTCTCCGCAAGAATATCCGTTGAAACGGGAGCAGGTGTGGGCGGCGTTTGATCCGCGTCTGTCGCTCCCCCTGCACAGGCAAGCGTGAAGAGCAACAGCAGAATTACCAGTAAAGTGCGTTGTTTTTTGCCCATATTTTTTTTGTCTAAGGATTGATGAGGAGCATTCCGCTTAGGGGAGGCAACTCAACCTGTCCGGAGACTGTTGTATATTCGATCGAACCTTCCCAACTCCCATCCGCAGAGATTACACCGCCACCAACCGGATGCGCCTGCTGATAGGGCTGCGTGAGTTCATAAGTGAGGGTCTGATCGGGGTAGGGGTTGACCAGCACGATGCCATTTTCAAAGGTGCGGGTATAAAGCCCATTCTCGCTGACGGCGTATGCCCCGAGGGGCGCGCCAAAATCAAGGGTGTATTCGGGGTAGTAGTAGGGCAGGTCGGTCGCCTGATCTTCCGAATTGGTCATGGAGAAGATCACATTTTCATTGCTGACAAGGAGATAGCCGCCCACGGAGAAAACTCGCTTTTGAATGTCGTTATCCAGCCCGGGCTGATCTTTGACGACCAGCACAACACCTTTATCAGAGTGTCTGGCTGTGAGTTCAATGGCTTCCTGCCAGAGTTCCAATCCCTGATATTCACCGCTGCCCGGCTTGAAGGAAAAGGTCTCCCACATGCCGCCATCGGTGTTGGCGAGGCTATCTTCTGCACCTGCCCGTGAATGCAAGCCATTGAAAATGACGGTTTTATCGGGCAGGTAGGATTTGATGAAAGCCAAGCCTTCCACACGTCCTGTGTACCATTCGGCAACATCATAATCGTCGGGCATATTTCCGCTCACTGCGGCAGGGTTGAGTTTATGACTGGCAGAGTCGATGAAAAGACCATCGTAACCATATTCGTAGATCTGCTCAGAAGCGGTAAGGGCATAATAATTAATCCAGTGATTCAGCGCATCGGGGTCATCGGCGGCGACCATATCGTCCGTGTTCATCAGCCACGCATCCCAGATGGTGAAGATTCGCTCACCCTGATGGTGCTCGAACATATTCTCGTTGGCAGAGATATGCTCCCAATCGAATTGGTTCGACTTATCCCACATCCCCTGAATGGAACGGTAGAGGATTAGGTCAGGTCCATAGATCGACTGGCGGGCATTTTCTCCCAAAATCGGAGTCATCAGGAAGGAATAATGTTGGTTAACGAAATCTAACAATCCCGGGCTCGCTTGTGTGGCAAGGCGCGCGCCAATATTGAAATTGTCGGAAGGCAGCGAAGAGAATTCGGGGGCTTCTTCACCATTTTTCGCAACAGGTATTTCGGTAGGGATTTCCGCAGGAGGTGGTTCCTGGACAGGCGTATTCTTCCCCCCACGAAGGGAACAGCCTGAAATAAATAATGCAAAACTCAATGATAAAAGTACCCAGCGTTTCATTTTGTTGATCTCCTTTTCACTTATATTTCAAAAGTTTATCTCCAGGATATTATTTCCCTGATACCGCCCTGTAAACTTTATGTAAATTCAGAAAAGAAAAAGCCCCGAAAATCATCGGGGCGTATGTTTAGAAATCTTTCAAGATCTTTCTCTGCCTCGCCTGCCAAGTATATTCCCCCACAATTGCATAGGCGTTTTTTGCCAACTTCTCACGCAAAACATCATCGTCCAGTAAGCCTTCCAGCGTTGCATGCCAGGCATCCACATCATCGGGCGGAACAAAGATCGCGCTCTCTTCATCGAGCACTTCGCGGATGACGGGCAGGTCGCTGGTGATAATGGCTCGTTTGGCGGCCATATAATCAAAAAGTTTCATCGGGGAGGCGACGGAGGCCGAATCCCCGCCGCTGGAGCCGGAGATCTGGCTGGCGTAGGGAGCGATCAGGATATCCGCCGCAGCCTGATAAAGGGGAAGCTCCGCCTGTTGGACAAATCCCGTAAATTTGACATTCTTCTGCCCTTTAGCGCGCTCGCGCCATACGTCGACGTCGGCTGGACGCCCGCCAACCCAGACAAATTGCGCCTGTGGGCTTTTCTCCGCCAACGCGACGAAGATCTCGACGCCGCGCCCCGCGTAGAGATGCCCGGTGCAGATCACTGTTGGGGCGTCGATAAAACCCAATTCACGCCGAGCAAATTCGGGACTTGGGAGCGAATCGTAGCGCTCGAGGTCGATCCCGTTCGGGGCGATGACCACGTCTGAGGGCAGTCCATATTTTTGGGCCAAGACATCTTCCAAAGCATCGGTGATCGCAACAAGTCGCTTTTTGCCGTTAAGACGCAGAAAGGCGCGATACCAATGGGGGCCGAAACGACCGAGGGGCGGCTCATGGAGCTCGAAGATGAGGGGCAGGCGATGGAGCAGGGCGAAGACGCTGCTTTGCGGCGACCAGGAATAGATGAGATCGGGGTTATATTTGCACGCTTTGCGGACGGCCTGCCAAGTAAATGCCCGGCGGGATGTGCCGCTCAGCCAGCGGACATCGAAGGTTTGCTCGAGCCCGTAAAACGCTTTCAGGTCGTCGCGCGTGCCGCCCCAGGGCTCCATATCGGGGACGAGCAAAATCACCTCGTGACCGAGTTGCGTGAGCGCCTGGCAGACCTTCATAACCTGAATGCCGTTGGCGTTCGGCGCGGGGATGCGCGACATAGCGATAGCGAGGATTTTCATTCTTCACACGGGTTTCAGCAATTTAGTTTATTTGTTGCTTAATAACTTTTTCAATATGAGCAAAAACTTGCTTATTAGACTCACAAAAATAGCTTATATCCGAAAACAATCTGTTTCTCATATATCGATAATAAGTACACCCACCATTACAAATTGGAAGCCACTTACATGATATGCACTCTGAATTTAGTTTTGCCGTTGAGTTGACAAACTCTTTGTGCTTGTTTAATTTAAATATGCTCTTTAGATCATCTTCCACGATGTTACCAAATCTAAGTGTAGGAGTTCCAAGGAATTTGTCGCATGGAAAGATATCTCCGTTATAATTTATTGTTGTAAAATTTGCGCAAGTCCCTGCGAACTTACATAATGTTGGCTTTCCTCCCAGAATACCTTTTAGGGTGTTTTCAAAAAATCTAATTCTTATCTCAGGGTCATCATATCTAAACCAAACATCAAAATAATCAATTAGAAACTGCGCGTAACTCTCTGGGGAAATTGTTAATCCGTTATGATCATTTGCCCTGAAATCCACACATGGTAAGAAGTCAATAGCTTTAATATTATTTTCTAAAAAATAATAAAACATTTCCTTAGCCTTACCTACGCTGTCCTCTGTAATAACAGACAAATATCCCTGTTTAAGGTTGTGTTCTTGAGCTAATTTAATTCCTTTATTTACGCGAAAGGAAGAACCTTTATTAGTTGCGTAGGTTCTATTATTATCATGAACCCTACTAGGGCCATCAATACTTATTCCAACGTTAAATTTGTTGTTTTTGAAAAAATCTATCCACTCTACATTCAATAGCGTACCATTTGTTTGGATATTATTTCGTATCTGTTGTTTCTTTGTTTTATGAATTTCCTGAAGTTTTATAGCTTCTCTGTAAAAATCCAGCCCTGTAAGTAACGGTTCCCCACCATGCCAAATGAATGTGACTTTTTCAACAGGAAGGGAAAGAATTTTTCTAATACTTTGCTCGAGTATATTGTAGTCCATCGTCTCTTGCGAATTCGTAAAAGGCATATAACTACAATATTTACAAGCAAGTGTGCATTTAGTAGTTGCTTTAATTATAAAACTAGCTTGTTTCATCTAATACCTAATAATCCCACCATAAAGTATATCCAAATCCTTCTTTTGCTCGTTTAAACGATTTAGTAATAAAATATTGGTTCCCATAGTTTGTGCACTCAGCTTTACCCCCATTTACAGAGTAGCGTTCTAGGTTATACATTTCCCAGCCGGTTCTTTTAGGAGCTTGATTCTTTGTTGGGATGCTTACAGAAATTTTGAGAGACGATGTAGGGCGTCGTATAATTGCCGCCATAATTCCTTTCTCAGACGGTATGTTTTCATATTCCCAAGTAACAGCTATTTCTTCAACTTTACCTTTTATAAATTTTCTGTTTGGATAAAAAACACCTACACCGTCAATCCCTTCCTCCAATTCTTTTTTCCCAAGCTCTTTTGGAAATCCGTTAGGAAATTCAAAGCCTGATGGAGTATGTTCTTCTAGTGGGAGAAATAAACGAAATCTTGTCTGATTATCATGCAAAGCTTTTACAAATAATTTTTGCTTACAGATTATTTTTACTGTACACTCAGTTTCATTTTCAATTTCATAGTGATTTTCTTCTTCTAATATGCGAAATTTAAATTTTTTGGTGGTTTGATTTTCGTTCCAGTAGATACTCAATATGGCGATAAAAAACACTAATGTCCCAACACCTGCTGCCCCAGCGTACACTCGCCACATAGCTGATTCTTGAGGTTCCCCAAACAATTCATTTATTAAGACAATAACGTCAAAAGCAACTGCTAAATATATTGCCGCTAGCGTGCCATTTTCTTTTAAGGATTTTGCAAGCAAACTATCAGATAAGCCTTTACCATCCATTCTGAAACCCTCCCAAACGCAAGATTAATTTGCATTATCCCACTCACTATAGGCATCCCAACTATCGTTCCACTCTCCATAAATTCCCCCTAGCGCGCCTGTTCGTGCTTCCAAAAGAATTTTATTATAAATATCAGCTATTATTTTTTGTCCTATTTTCTTTGGAAATAACTCTTCCTTCGCAGGCAATTCCATATTATCATTGCGTTTTTTTACATTCTTTCCCATCAAATTTCTCCATAAGAATAAATGTGAAAAATATTGGTTGAGATTATAACCTATTGATTTGTTACACAAGAGACAAACTAGCTAATTTAGAGCGTTGCTAATGACATTTCAACATTACGGATAACTCTCCGCTAACAACGCCTGAAGCGCGGCTTCGGTCTCGGCGATATTCCCCATTATACAATTTCTGAACGTAATCGTATCTCATGCATCCCACGCCAGACAATTAACCCCACCGAAACGACAAAGAACGCGGACATGAGCGCGGCTTGGACGAGGTAGCCGAAGCGGGGGACGAGGAGAAAACTTAATCCGATCTTTGCCAGCCCGACCAGGGTCATCACCTTGAGGGGATAGGTCGGCAATCCCAGCGAAAGCAGGAGTGGACGATTCCAGTAGAGGATATTCGCCATACCGAAACCGATCAACAACACGAGGGCAGCGGGAGTCGCCGGAGCATATTCAGCACCGTAGAAGAGGGTGATGAGCCATTCGCCCGCGACAAGGAGAACGATGCTGACGCCTAATGTCCACGCAGCGGAGATGGTGGTAACGCGTTTGAGGAGAGTTTTGAGTTTATCCCAGGCTTTTTCACCAACGGTACGCGCGATCTCAGGATAAGTAGTCGCGATGAAGGGGTTGATCGGCATCAGGATCAGGTTGATGAGGGCGAGCGCGGTTTTATAGTAGCCAGCAGCGATCTTACCAACTTCGCCGGGCAGCAGGAAACCCAGCCAGAGAACTTCAGAGTCTCGGGTAACGAGATTCACTGTCCCGCTGAAGTTGCTGGAGATGGCAAACTTCCAGAATTCGCGTTTTGGCGGTAGCAAGCTGAAAGGCGCGCGCATCCAGCCGCGTCCGAGAAGTTGGTTGGCACGAACCATTCCCCAGATCAGGAAAGAGAGTCCGTAGAAAATTTTCCCGACCAGATAGGCGGTGAGAACGAGCCAGATATCGCCATCGAAAAAGAAGGCGTAGGTGATGATGCCCGCAGTAAGGATATTTTGCCCCAAAGCGATAGCTGCCTGCGAGCGGAAATGGTCGCCAAGTTGAAGCAGGGCAGCGGCCGTGCCGCGAGAAAAGTTGCTCAACAGAGCCAGCGCATAAAAACGGACGAAGATCGTCGCGGCGGGATCCTTGATGATGTATTCGGAGGCAAAGGGGGCGAAAATGTAGAGCAGAATATAGGCAGAAACAGATGTGCCGATCTCGGTCAGGGCTGCGGCCTTGAGAACCGCCGCCGTGCGCTCTTTTTGATCTTGCGCGAGATATTCGCCGCCGTATTTGACAACCAATTCGCCAATGCGAAAGGAGAGCAGGCGGTTGATGGAGGTGGCGAAGGACATGACCATGCCCAATAAACCAAAAGCCGCCACGCCCAGCAGGCGGGCAGCGAGGACGCTTTGCAGCATTGCCAGCCCCATCCCGATGGTACTGCTGCTAAAGAGATAGGAGCTATTCTTGACGACGCGGCGCAGGAGGGAATCTTCGCGCCAAATGGAGAGAAGGTTGGGGAGTTTCATTAATTTACCAGAGATGGATGGGGATGGACGGAAATTTGGTTTTCACCGCCAAGATGCGAAGAGCGCGAAGGTTTTTTAAGGTTTTTATCCTTCATTTTCTGTTTTCTCTTTGCGCCCTTCGTCCCTTCGCGGTTCCTTTTATATCCCTGTTTATCTTTGCTTATCTCTGGTTAAAGCGAGCCCGTCTCAATATCTTTTGCCCACTCACGCTCCTGGTTGTACCAATCGACGAGGGCTTGCATCCCCTCACGCAGGCCGACTTTCGGTTCCCAGCCAAGCATTTCGCGGGCTTTGCTCACATCTGCCTGGTTGCGGCGCATATCTGCGGGATGAGCGGGGTGGCGGACGATCTCCGCTGTCCCGCCGACCAACTCTTCGGTCAGCTTGATCAGGTCGTTGATGGTGATGACCTCGTGTCCACCGAGGTTGATGATCTCGTAGCCGACCGGCTTGAGGGCAAGGATGATCCCGCTCGCGATATCGTCGATATAGGTGAATCCGCGTGATTGTTCGCCGTCGCCGTTCAGGTGGAGGGGGCGCCCCTCGGTGATCCACTGGACAAAGCGGAACATCGCGAGATCGGGGCGACCGGCAGGGCCATAAACTGTGAAGAAGCGGACGACGCTCACATCCACGTCGAAGAGATGGTGATAGCTGTGGCAAAGGGCTTCTGCGCCTTTTTTACTGGCGGCATAAGCCTGAAGCGGATAATCACTGTTCGCCGTTTCGGGCGTGGGGTAGGGAGGGTTTGCCCCGTAAATACTGGATGTGGATGCCTGAATGATCTTGGGGATATTGTAATGACGGCAAAGCTCCAGCATGGTCAGCGCGCCGGTCGTATTCGATTTAAGCATCTTAAAGGGGACAGTCGTGCTCGCCCGTACCCCGGCACGGGCAGCCAGGTTGATAACGGCATCAATTTGGGGGCTTGATTCGGCTATCGCTTGCATCTCTTCCCAATTGGCAATATCCTTTTGATAAAAGGTAAAACCCTGCAATGCACGCAGAGATTTAAGCCGAAATTCCTTAATACTTATGTCATAAGCATCATTCAGGTTATCAATCCCGATAACCTTATGCCCCTCTTCGATCAAAACTTGGCTGACGCGTGCGCCAATAAAACCTGCTGCGCCAGTAACCAGATAATTTGCCATAATTCCTTACCTTCTGAGAAAGGAAGGGCGGAGTCATCCCGCCCCTACCTAGAGACCAAAAACTTTCTCGTTGCTCCGCCCAGTTTTACCGAGTGCATTACGTGTATCAACGATCAACTTGGCTTTTTTAAGCAATGCCTCGTAATCATAAACTGTGTGGTCGGTGATGATGACAGCACAATCAGCTTTGGCAGCTGCCTCAACCATATCAGGAACGCTTTCCATTAACTCGCCTTCGTGGGTATGCAGCGAGGGGCAATAGGGATCGTGATAACTGACTTCCGCGCCCTTTTCGGCGAGCAGACCGATCACGTCCAGCGCGGGGGATTCGCGCAAATCGTCAATATCGGGTTTGTAGGCAGCGCCGACGACGAGTATCTTGCTCCCTTTGATCGATTTGCTATGCTCGTTGAGCGCATCCTGCACTTTGGTAACCACGTAACGCGGCATCCCGGTATTGATCTCGGATGCCAACTCGATGAAACGCGCGTTGTAATTAACGGCCTTCATCTTCCACGAAAGATAAAGCGGATCAATGGGAATGCAGTGCCCGCCGAGGCCGGGGCCGGGGGTGAATTTCATAAATCCAAAGGGCTTGGTCGCGGCAGCGTCGATCACTTCCCAAACGTCCACGCCGAGGCGGTCACACATGATCGCAAGCTCGTTCACCAAACCGATATTGATCATACGGAAGGTATTCTCGAGCAATTTCGCCATCTCAGCAGCTTCGGTCGACGAAACCGACACAACGGTCTCGATAGCGCCGCTATACCAGGCTTCGGCAACTTCGACGCAATCTGCTGTGATGCCGCCCAAAACCTTGGGTGTATTAATAGTTGTCCAGTCTTCACGTCCGGGATCAACGCGCTCAGGCGAAAAGCATAAGAAAATATCTTCGCCAACGGTCAAACCGCTTTTTTCAGTGATGATCGGTAAAACAAATTCGCGCGTGGTACCGGGATAGGTTGTCGACTCAAGCACAATCACCATGCCGGGGTGAACATATTTCGCCAGATCAGATGTTGCGTCGTTAATGAACGACATATCGGGATCGCCAGTCTTGCGCAGCGGGGTTGGCACGCAGATGCTGACCGCATCCACTCCCTGCAGCACCGAAAAATCGACTGATGCCTTCAACTTGCCACTCTTGACAAGAGGTGCAACTTCTTCGGTCGGTACATCAGGGATGTAGCTGACGCCATTATTGAGCGAGTCCACTTTGCGAGCATCGGGGTCGATTCCGATCACGTCGAAGCCAGCCTCGGCGAAGACGACTGCCAGCGGCAGTCCGACGTATCCGAGTCCCAGAACAGCCATGCGAGCTTCTTTATTTTTGAGTTTGGTGAGTAAGGCTTCTTTTGTTGTCATTTTATTTTCCCATTTTTATCGGTCATTGCGAGGAAGGCTTTAGCCTGACGCGGCAATCTCTGATTAGAAGAGAGATTGCGTCGCTCCGCTCGCAATGACATTTTTAGAATTATGAAGGAATAGGTTCCCCAACATGCACATAGATCGGCGCGAGGGATGCCGCATCGTCCGTGTCATTGGCTTGATACCGTTTCCAGGCAAGTTCTGCCAGAAAGGCAGGACGCCGCGTACACTGCGTGGGAGAGCCTAGCAGCACCTGATCGTTTTCCGCCAACTGGGCGCGTTCTTCAGCGCTCATTTCTCCACAGACCATCGTCGGGCTGTGGATTGTTGCGAGTAACTCGTCCACGCGCATGACGGTTGGGTCTCCATCGGGCTGCCAAACTTTCCCATCGGGAGCGTGATAGCGGACAACTGCCAAACGTCCGCGCCCGGCTTGTAAAACGGCAGCAAGCCCAATATCAAGAGCGGGCTGCGCGGCGGTCAACATATCCAATGTGCGGATGCCGATCACGGGCAGCGAACGGGCTAGCGCGATCCCCTTGACCAGCGCCAGTCCTACACGCAGGGAGGTGAAGGAACCGGGTCCCAGTGCAACGCCCAACACAGAGATATCATCCATCTGCGTATTGGTGCGTTTTAGCAATTCGTCTATGGCGGGAGCAAGGGTGGTGGTATGGCGTAATTTACCGTGCCAAAGGCTTTCCCCAATGACCTGATTCCCGTCGTAAAGTGCCAGCCCAACCTGTGTGGTGGAGGTATCAACAGCGAGGAGCATTAGTCGCCTCCAAAAGCGGATTGTCGTAATTCTTCGATGAAGTTTTGATAGCGTTCGCCCTGCGCCTTGAATTGGATGCGGCGTTGCTCTTCACCGATATATTCCAGAAAAAGCCAGAGTCGCTCTTTAGGCAGGACGCTCTCGATGCGTTCGGGCCATTCGATCACAAGCGGACCGGAATAGAGCATATCGTCGAGATCGAGCATGGCGGCTTCGGGCGCGGATTCGAGCCGATAGGTATCAAGGTGAAAAAGCTGGCTTTCATCGGGTCGACGATACATATTAACGATGATAAAAGTGGGGCTGGAAACTGCGTCCAGCGAACCCCAGCCTTGTGCCAGGCCCTGCACAAAAGTGGTTTTGCCTGCACCCAGATCACCTTGCAAACAGACCACATCACCGGGTTCAAGCAATGCACCCAGGCGCATGCCCATCCGACGGGTCTGATCGGGGCTGCGACTGATAAAGTCGAGGGTGTTTTCATCCAATATCGGCATGTGGCGATTATACGTCAGGGGGGAAGGGAGGGCAAGTGGGGCTCGGGCAGGAAGGTTAAAGAAAGAGGAAGGTGGAAAGCTTCCTCCCTCTACAATCGATTTGAGTGAAATTACCTGTCGATCTTAATATTCTCTTCAATAATTTTTGTAATTTCCCCTTTCTTCATTTCAATTTCCCTTCTTGAGTATTCAAGCTTTGTAGAAGGATGTTTACTTAGTTTATCGTACAACCAATCAGAAACAAGATTTATCATAATATTCGTGGAAAGACCAACGATAATTTGAATCAATATCTCACTATCAACACCACGTTTTTCTTCAAAGGGTTGAATAGAAATTTCTACTCCATCTGGCACATCCTGTTTTATAAAATGGGTCAATGGCACAGAATTAGTAATTACTTTTAGTTCCATAAACTTATGCTCCCAAATCCTCTATGTAAGAAAAACTTCTTCGCCCAAATATGCCACCACGTATGGCTCATCCCACAGTTCAGTACTACGTAAGTATTATATTGTAAGCAAACAAGGAGAGCAAATAGGATGGGCTAAGGTTTAACAAAATGCTTACGAAGAAAAGTCTGTTAGAAAGGGAGCTTCGGTTATAATTCTTTAACCTTGCTCTGCAAGGGTTTTTAATATAACCAAACCAACAGAAAGGCTTCATCATGAATTTATCATTCCTTGAAAATGTCGACCCCATCGTAACCAATATTGCTATTGCACTGGCGCTCTTTATCGGCAGTATTATCCTGGCGCGTTTCCTGCGCCGCCTGCTCGACAGGGTTCTCACAACGCGCGGCGTAGATCACGAGATCAGTATTCTGCTCGGTCAACTGCTCTATTGGAGCATCCTGATCTTCGGTATCATCACTGCTCTGCAACGCTTCTTCGATGTCTCGGCTTTTCTCGCGGGTCTCGGCATCCTCGGTTTCACGATCGGTTTTGCACTCCAGGAGATCATGCAAAACTTCGTTGCCGGTATGATCCTGCTCGTGCAGCAACCCTTCGATATCGGCAACCTTGTCTCCATTTCCAGCTATACGGGGACGGTCTCTGCGATCAATATGCGCACCACAGAAGTAAAAACTTTGGATGGACGTCTCATCATCATTCCCAATGCACAGGTGCTCTCCAACCCCATTGAGAATTACAGCCGCGCGGACCTGTTGCGTGTGGACTTGCCGATCGGCGTCGGCTACGAAACCGACCTCGACATGGCAAAGGCTACCATTTTAGAAGCTCTGCCCGGTATCAAAGGCTATCTTCCCGATCCCGTTCCGAGCATCATCTACCACTCCTTCGGCGAATCTTCCATTGATATGGACATCCGCTTCTGGATCAATACTGAAGAGAACAATCTCTTCGACGCGCGCGACGAAGCCGTGATCGTCACCAAACGAGCACTGGATGCCAAGGGTGTCAACATCCCCTTCCCGATCCGTACCGTGCAGATGGAAAAGTAAGTTTAGAAAAGACAAGACTTGCACTGCTCTTCAAAAGTGCGTTGCAAGTCTCTTTTCACCACAATATGATGTGCAACGCATCCTATCGGATGCAATGCACATCTTTTTATCTCCCCAAACTACTCTATAGCTAGCAGATCCTTCTCTTCCTCGACCAAGCCCACTTGTGCGCCCAATATCTGTGCAATGGTACGCGAGGCTTCAGGGCGGGCAGCCTGACGACAATTCTCGATCACCTGCTCACGTGTGGGTGGATGCGTCATCCAGCGTGAAAGGGTACGAACCACATCTTCGGAATTCGGTGCCCAAACACCGGTATCCGTCTCTTTCACGAAATCGACGTTACCGTCTTCCTGCCCGGGCAAACGCGAGAAGAGGATCAGGGGCAAGTGCGCCGCAAGTGACTCGGCAACGGTGCCCGGTCCCGCTTTGGTGATGAGCACATCGGCAGCACGCATAAAGTCCGGCATCTCTTTGGTAAAACCATAAATATAGGTCGGGATGCCCCAATCTTTGGATTCGAGTTCTGCCTTTAGCTTCTCATTCCTCCCCGCGACAACAACCAATCCAACGTATAACCCGGATTCTGCAATGGCTTGAACATTCTCCTTGATCGGGCCCATCCCATCGCCACCGCCGACCAGCAAAGCGATGAATTCATCCTGTCCCCAGCCCAGGCGTTCGCGGATCTCGGCTTTTGTCCCTGAGGGGACGGCACAACGTTCGGGCAGCGGTTGCCCGACAACGCGGAGTTGTTCTGCGGACATCCCGTATTTCAGGGCACGCTCTTTGGCTTGTCGCGTGGGAACAAGTGTCAGGTCTGAGCGCGCATCGTACCAAAGGGCGTGGGTAGAGACCATGTCGGTCACCACCGTCACAAAAGGCGGACGTTCATCTCCCAACGCTTTTAAGATCGGAGTGGTTGCCAGAGCGTGGACAGCTACGATCAGATCGGCAGGGTGTCGCTTGACAAGTTCCTTGGTCGCCTTTCCGATATAGGGCCACATGCTGGCGGTGATGGCGCGGGCACGCAAGCGGCTATCGCTCATCTTAAAGCTCAAGCCCCAAAGATAGGGCGCTTTGACCATTTCGGGGTACCAGTCGGGCATTTTATTGAAGGGGAGCGGCGCATAGCCTTTGAAAAAATCAACCATTTCTGTGGTGACGGCATCCCCGAATTCGAGTTCAAGGGCTTCGATGATCGACTCTGTCGAGCTGCGGTGTCCGCCGCCCGTATCTGAAAAAAGGAAGAGAATATGCGGTTTTCTATTTGTCATCTGAATCCTCCTTTGACAGAATGACCTTAAGACGGCGTGAAAGCTCACGGCGCGTGAGCATAACTCGCCGTCCGCAGCCGCGGCATTCGAGACCGATGTCTGCGCCGAGGCGGGTTATTGTCCACTCATAGGAACCGCAGGGATGCGGTTTTCGCAAGCGGACAATTTGATTAATATCCAGTTCAGGTAGCATGAGGCGATTATACACCGATGCAATGCCCCTGCTGCGTGCTATAATTTCGCGAGTTGAAGAGGAGAGAAGAGATGGAAAATAAACCAAAATTAACCAGGGTCAAATGGTACATCCTTTACGAAGTCGTTCTTTTGGCTGCCATATTCGCCTATTGGTGGTTCGCGGGAGAGCATACGATCCGTCGCTTTAGCGATGTGAGTTTCTTTGGTGGCGGGCTCGCCATGTTTATTGGCTTTTTGATCTATCGCGGCACACGCACAGCAACAGGCAGTTTTAGTTATCAATTCGCATCGACATCCAGCGATCAGTCCATGCATGAGCGCGTTAATCGAGATTGGAAAGAACGTTTTGCCAACGAAAAACAGATGCTGGTCGCGATCATCATCGGTGGGATACCGATGCTTTTGGGTATTCTTGCAGACAAAATTTGGGGATGATTTTTCAAGAACAAGGATAGAATATGCACATTCTCATAACAAATGACGACGGCGTCACAGCGCCGGGTTTACTTGCCCTCGTTAAAGGGATGCGTCAGCTCGACGATGTACGTGTGACCGTTATCGCCCCCAACCGGAATTGGTCGGCCTCCGGACATGTGAAAACCCTCGGTCGCCCCCTGCGCGTGGACGAGACAAATCTCGCCGACGGCACCCCCGCCCTCACCACCGACGGTGCCCCATCCGATTGCGTCGCGTTGGCGCTGCTGGGATTGACCGATCCCGTTGATCTGGTAGTCACCGGCATCAACCCCCACGCCAATATAGGGCATGATGTGACTTATTCAGGCACTGTCACCTCGGCAATGGAAGCTGTTATCGGGGGTGTTCCGGGATTGGCATTCTCGCTGGAAACCCCGAATAGTTTAACGGAAGCAGATTACTCCTCCGCGGGCGAGATCGCGCGCCGCGTCGCGGAACGTGTCATCAAAAGTGGTGGGCTGCCGGAAGGTGTCCTGCTGAGTACGAATATCCCCTATCTCCCCATCGATGAGATCAAGGGTTGCCGCATCACGCGTCAGGGAGAGCGAATCTACCGCGACGAGCTGGTCAAACGCGATGATCCTTTCGGGCGTCCCTATTACTGGATCGGCGGGCAGCATCCGACTGGCGAGATGATCCCCGATACGGATTTCGGCGCGATCAACGAGGGTTATGTTTCGGTGACACCCCTGCAATTGGACATGACCGCGCGCAAGGCAATGAAAGAATTCAAACACTGGGAGTGGTAATCTCACCACAGAGCACACGGAGAGCACAGAGAAAAGCTATAAAAATCTCTGTGAGCTCTGTGCTCTCTGTGGTAAAGAAAAAGGAGAAACGATGCCCCGTTTTACATCCACCAAAAATCAGATGGATTACAACGTCCTGGTCTGGGAGATCGTGCGCCGCATCCCGCATGGGGAGGTATGCACCTACGGGCGCATCGCGGATATGATCCCGCCGCCGAACGAGATGGACCCGAAAGCCTACAAAGCCTTCGGCGCGCGCTGGGTCGGCGGCGCGATGGCCCAATGCCCTGATGATGTGCCCTGGTGGCGCGTCATCAACGCACAGGGCAAGATCAGTGCCCGCCCAAACGCAGGCTTTCAACGGGAATTGCTCGAAGCCGAGGGGGTGGTCTTCGATGAGAAAGAAAAGATCGATCTAAAGGTCTTTTTGTGGGAAGAGGGGAAACCTTCGCAAGAGATGCTGTTTTAATCACCCTGTATTCTTCAATCCAGCCGCGATCCCGTTGATAGTCAAAAAGATTACTTCACGCAGATCATCCGCTTCGGGGATGTTGGAATCGGGCAGCGCGCGCAATCGACGCAGCATCTCGACCTGTAAGTAATTCAACGGGTCAATATAGGGATTGCGCAGATGCACGGCGGTCTGGTTGACAGGCTCATGATCCAGCAATGCTTGATGTCCACTGATCGACAAAACGGTTTCCCGTGTGCGTTTATATTCGTCCTGAATGATGCCGAAGAGCGACTCTCCCAAAGCGCGGTCGCTGACCAAGTCCACATATAGGGAGGCGATTTCCAGGTCGGCTTTCACCAAAGAGATCTCGGTATTATCCAACATGGTCTTAAAAAAGGGCCAGCCATTGTACATATCCCGCAGCAGGTCAGGGTCGTCGATGGCGTTCAGTCCCGCGCCCAGGCTATACCAGCCCGGCAGGTTGAAACGACTCTGCATCCATGAGAAAACCCAAGGGATGGCGCGGATCTTGGTCACACCGGGATCGTCTCCACGAGCCGCCGGACGCGAGCCGATGTGCAGACGTTTGATCTCATCCAGTGGGGTGGCTTCCTGCCAGAATTGGATGAATCCCGGCGTTTCGTAGATCAACTGCCTATAGGCGCGTTCGCCTGTGAGCGACATCTGCTCAATGGCATCCCGCCAACGCTCGGGAACCTTATCTTGCTTCCGTGTCGAGGGAGCGGATGCCATGAGAACGGCATTCACGATCTGCTCAAGGTGGCGGTGCGCCAGCTCGGGGTTGGAGTAGCGCGAGGCAATGATCTCGCCCTGCTCGGTCAAACGAAAGCGTCCATTGATGCTGGCAGATGGTTGGGCACGGATGGCTCGGTTGGCAGGTCCACCCCCGCGAGCAATGGTGCCACCGCGACCGTGGAAAAGTGTCAGGGTGATATTTTGCTCCCGGGCAACACGGGCAATCTGCTCCTGTGCTTTATAAAGCGACCAGTTGGCGCTCAGGAAGCCGCCATCCTTATTGCTATCTGAATACCCGATCATCACCATTTGGTGATCGCCGCAACTTTTCATGTGCGGACGATAAACATCGGATGTGAACAAACTTGTCAGAACTTCTGGCGCATCTTGCAGATCTTCAACAGTCTCAAAGAGTGGGGTGATGAGCAAATTCTCATCGCTGCCTGACCAGCGCGCTAGCAGCAATACTGCCAAGACATCCGCTGCTGAACGGGTCATGGAGATAATAAAGGGCCCGATCAGGTCCTTGCCGTAAATGGAGCGGGCACGTCTGATCAATTTGAAAAGTGCCCAAGTCTCGGCTGTGGAGGCCGTCACCCCGGCATGGGGAGAAAGCTGCGGGGCGGGTTCCTTGAGTAGACGGGTGAGTAGCGCAACCTGTTCGGGGCCGGGAAGATTTTCGTAATCGGAAGCAATTTCAAGGGCACGTAAGATTTCGCTGAGGGCGCTGTTCAGGCGGATCGAGTTTTCTCGGATATCCAGCCGAGCGCTGTGCAGACCGAATGTCCGCAATTGATTCCTGGCGGTGTTGAATTTGCCCTGAAGGAGGGTTTCAGGCAGGGCGCTGGCAATCATCTCCTCCGGCTCGATCAGGTCATCCATCAAAATAAATGCCTGATGCGGCTCTGATTCGAGCAGATGGGTTTTCATATCTTCGCGTGATGCTTCTGCCAGATCTGCGCGCAGCAGGGAAAGCACGAGGCGATAGGGCTCGGTGGCGTAGCGATCTTCAATATAAGCGACGTGGTCGGGAAAGGGGCGGCGGCTTTCCACCCAATCCATCAGAGATTTGGGAGGCGGAATCCGCCCGGAGCTGATGCTCATGTGACGACCCAATTCCTGGATAATTTCACGATGCTTCTCAACCGCCAAGCCGCGATGCAGGCGCAGCGTTTCGGCGGTGATCTCGCTGGTAACGGTGGGGTTACCGTCCCGGTCGCCACCGATCCAGGAGGCCAGCTCCAGCCATGTGTGCCCGACCTGCAAGCCCGGATAATGCTCATCCAACGCCTGGTTCAGGTTGTTATAGAGCGCGGGGAAGATCTCCCAGAAAACCTCGTCAACGAAATACAAGCCTGTTCGTACTTCATCGGTGACGGTGGGTTTGATGGCGCGTTTGCGGCTGGTCAGCCACATATTGGATATTTCGCTGTGCAAGTCGACCAAAATCGCCTCCTGCTTTAGTGGAGGTAGATGTACTTGATCGAGCTCTACAACAAGATCGTGGATGCGTTGAATTTTCGACAGGATGGTACGCCGTCGTGTTTCAGTGGGGTGGGCGGTGAGCACCAACTCTATCGACATTTTTTCAAGCAAGACAGAGAGCTGCTTATGCGTGATCCCCTGCTCCTTTAAGCTGGCAACCGCTGCAGCAATTGAACCTTCCAGTGGTTCGGGATAGCTCTCGGTTTCACTTTGGCGCAGCAGGTTGACACGATGCAATTCCTCCGCCAGATTGACCAGATCAAAATAAGTGGTGAAAGCAGCCGCTACAGCGCGCCCTGTATCAGGATCAAGGGCAGCAACTTCTTGTTTAAGTTTTCCTCCGGCATCTGCTTCCCCGGCACGACGCGCCTTAGCTTGACTACGAATGCGTTCTTCTATATCGAAGATTTCCGGGGATTCTTGCTCTGAAATGACCTTACCGAGCAGGTCGCCCAGTAAGTGAATAGTTTGGGAGATATTCATAAAATGTTTACCTTACTTTACCTAATAATTTCAAATCCATTCTTCGCATATAGCTGGAATGCCCCCATTAGCGTATCCGTCCCCAGTGTGATCGAGCGGTAGCCATCCGCGCGGGCCTGTCGTTGGGCGTGCTGGAGCATGAACTTCGCCAATCCCTGCCGTTTGAAGTCGGGATGCACACACATGCAACTGATATGTAAATTCCCCTCGCCATAGGACAGCACGTAGGTAAAACCGACCAAATCCCCTTTTTTAAACAGCGCCGAAGAAGCCGACTCTCTCACCGCCTGCCCTAATTCAAGCGTTTCAAAATATTCGCGCCTTTCCATATCGCTTTGCTCGAAGAAAAAAGTCGCATCCCCCTCAACAAAAGCGGCGTGATAACAGGTATAGAGTGTTTCTTCGTCCACTTCACCGAGCGGCACAAGCGTGATTCCCTCGGGCTGTTCCTGTCCCATCGCCAAAGGCGCACTCAAGTCACAGCGCATCTCGACGTACTTATTTTCCATCTATCCTCCCCGTTGCCGCGCCACTTCAAACAGGATGATCGCCCCCGCAACCGCCGCATTCAGCGACTCTATTTCATCTTTCATTGGGATGTAAATCTCCGCATCCGTCAATTGACGCGCGGATTCTCTCGCCCCTTCCGCTTCCCCACCGACGATGACGGCACACGCCTGCTTCAGGTTTGCTTCCGTATAAACGACATCTCCCTGCATCTCTGCCAGATAAACCGTTAATCCCTGCACCCGCGCTTGGATCTCATTCCAATCCAACGAGATGATGGGCAAACGAAAGTGTGCCCCCATTCCCGCCCGCAGAACTTTCGGCGCAAAGGCATCCGTCGTGCCCCGCGGCGTGATGACAACATCCACACCCGCGGCAGCGGCTGTGCGGATCAGTGTGCCAAGATTCCCCGGGTCACGGACTTGATCGGGGATGAGAATGAAATTTGGGGAATCGGGAAACGGGAGTTGGGCGTAGTCGAGAACGGCAAGGATGCCTTGTGACGTTTCGGTGTCAGAGATAGATTTGAGCAAAGCGGAATCCACTTCTTCGACATCAACGCCTTCGAGGCTATCCAAGATTTCCATGCCGCGCTCGCTGAGGCTGCGGTCATGGAGCACAAAGCGGATGCGCCACTTCGTCTTGACTGCCTCTTCAAAAAGCCGCACACCTTCGACGATGAAAGCACCCCCCTTGCGGCGGGCTTTGGCGCGGCTTTGCAAAGCACGAATAAGTTTGAGTTTGGGGTTTTGTGGGGAAGTGATCATCGTTCTTTTCCAACGGGTGCTACCCCCGCGTGCAGGGGAGGAACTAAAATACTCTTTTCAGGGGCTGTCAGCATTTATATACTCACCCCAATAGCCAAGATACCATCCAGCATCGGAATCCCCATAAAGAATCAGGCGCACGGTCGTGAGGGGGGAATCCGTGTTTTGGGTGAGGTAGTTTTCAATAGCCGAGAAGATGATCTTCGCCGCGCGCTCTTTGGGGAATCCAAAAATCCCGGTCGAGATGGCGGGTAATGACACGGAAGCCAGCCCAAGGTCGGTGGCGACGCGCAGCGATCCGGTCACGGCATTTGCGAGTTTGGCGTCTTCGTCCCCTTCTCCCCAAACCGGTCCAACAGCGTGGATGACGTATTTGCAGGGCATCTCGCCACCGGATGTATACGCCGGTTCAGCGTGGCTGACCTCGCCGTGCTCTTTTACCCATGCATCGCTCTCACGTTGGATGGCTTCACCGCCCGCGCGCGAGATCGCCCAGGCTACCCCGCCGCCATGCGCCAACTGGCTGTTGGCAGCGTTGACGATGGCATCGACCTTTTCTGTGGTGATGTCACCCTGCACAAGTTGAATTTTTTTACTGCTGGAGAAAGAGTGTTCAAGAAGAATTTCGTTCATGCCCCCATTGTATCGTTAAAAAGAGTAGGGGCGGGTCTGAGACCCGCCCCTACGAAATTTACAATTTACGCTTCCTGGGCTTTTGCCACAACTGCAGCAAAGGCTTCGGGATCGCGGACTGCCATATCGGCAAGCATTTTACGGTTGATCTGAATATCCGCTTTCTTGAGGGCATGGATCAGTTTGCTATAAGGCATGCCATTCAAACGCGCGGCGGCGTTGATGCGGGCGATCCACAAGCGGCGCAGATCGCGGCGGCGTTGGCGACGGTCGCGGTAGGAGTACCAGAGACTTTTGAGCATCGCCTCGTTTGCGCGGCGGAAGAGCTTGCTCTTCGAGCCGTACTGACCTTTGGTCAGCTTTAGGATCTTTTTATGTCTTCGACGTCCGTGAGGACCATTTTTTACACGTGCCATTTTTTACACTCCTGCGAACCCCTGGGCGTCGGTACGGGGGCTTTCCCCGCCACCAGTTGTGTACACCCAACAGTTGCAACTAAAATTAAATATTCTTGAAGATTAGCGATTTTTCTTCATATACGGCGCAAGGCGGTTAATACGTTTGACAAATCCGCTGCCCTGAACGACAACCATTTCATCCAACAATGCCTTTGTACGCTTGGATGTACGACGACGGAAGTGGCTCTTACCGCCTTTGGTACGCACCAATTTTCCAGAACCGGTCAGACGAAAACGTTTCGAAGTCGCCTTGTGGGTTTTGATTTTGTATTTTTTTGTTTTTGCTTTAGCCACGGTGGTACTCCTTTCATAAAAATACCGCGGGCGTTGGTAAACCTCCCGCGGAGATAAACTTAGCTAGAAGAGAATTCTATTTCTTTGTTAAAGGAGCCAAAATAAGCATCATACGACGCCCTTCCAATTTCGGCGCCTGCTCGATGGTGCTCACATCTGCCAACTCTTCTGCGATCTCTCGCAGATCTTCGAGAGCAATTTCAGGATAATCCATTTCACGTCCGCGGAAGCGAATGGTGACTTTAACCTTCATGCCATCTACCAACCAGCCTCTTGCGCTTTTGACTTTGAAGCCTCGATGATGCTTATCGGTTTTTGGCCGCAGACGAATTTCTTTCATTTCGATCTTTGTCTGCTGTCTGCGTGCTTCCTTTTCTTTTTTGGCTCTTTGGTAAAGGAATTTACCAAAGTCCATTACACGACAAACCGGTGGCTTTGCCCCGGGGGAAACCTCTACAAGGTCTAACCCTGCTTCAGCGGCAATATCCATCGCTTCTCGCAGAGTTACCACCCCAATATTGTCACCTTCACCGTTAATAAGGCGGACTTCAGGGCTACGGATCTCTCCATTTACTCGAAAATCGTTGGCGCTTATGTGCTTCTCCTTCTTTCAATACAAACACTTACAACCAGCCCATTGGCTGGTTTGCGGGGTGGATGATACCACAACCTGAGAGTAACCGCAACGGATTTAGGCGGAATCGCGCTCAATTTGGGCTTGTTTCCGTCTAACGGAGCCAAGTTGAACTTTTAGCGTGTCCCCTTAGCCAGTAGGCGGGCAGATTCTCTTCCCAGAATTCCCCATCGTAGATGTCCATCCCCAAAAGTCCACACTCGATCAAGATGACCTCTTCCGGTGCAGTGTCGGGCACAAGGCAGGAAGTGCGCACAGAGTCTGCGCCTTGTCTTGGCAATTCTCCCCAAAGCGCATTTTCTTCATTGGGTGTCGGGAAACATCCGCTATTCCAGAAGCCATGTTCAGGATAACGACACCAAGATCGGTCGGGCTCCTTGATGACAGTATAGGTCACCACATCTGCAATGGTACCGCTACTCTTTAGCAAGCGCACCGTATCACCGCCATCACTTAACGAGATATGCGATGTAAAACCATAGATCGCTATTCGCTCGCCCGCCCCCAAGGAGATGTTGGGCAGTGTATATGGGGAGGAGCCGAGGTTATATTCATCGTCCAGCTTCCACCCGCTTAAGCTGACCGTGCTTGTGCCACGATTAATGATCTCGATAAATTCATCGTTCACGTCAACTACGCCATCCTGATTCCAGTCATGCCCAGGGCGTGCAAGTACTTCATTGAGGACAACACTTTGGTTGGGGAAGGAGGTCGGTGTCTTCGTTGGAGGGATGGGAGTTCGGGTCGGTGTAGGAGAAGGTGTGGCAGTTACGCTGAGCGCCCAATTAGGTTGTTTTGGTGTCCCGTTGATGGGGTTACTATCTGCATCCAAACCATTACGAACGGTACCGGAGTTGCTTATCCACGCGCCTGCGCTATCGGCGACAGCACCGCTGCGCTCCATACTATAGAATCCGGGCGAGGCACTGCCTGCATCCCATGCACCACCGTTGCTATTGGCGGTATCCACCACTGAGCCGCCCGGGGCTAATAACTTCAGGTATTCACCTTCGTTCGACATGGAGCCCGTATAGATGAAATCGGCTGTGATATCCGAGATAGTATTGTCATCGGTACGTTCGAGGAGGTAATAGGCGCCATCGTAGATAGTGCCTGTCAATTCGATATCGAGCCCTCCATCAGCGGAGACCAATTTCCACCCAGCGCTAAGATCAATTGGCAGACTGCCCGGGTTATAGAGTTCGATCCATTCATCGGTATTCGAGGCTTCTGTGCCCCCCCAAGCGACTTCGTTAATCATCAGAACCAGCGATGCTGGCGGAGTGGAAGTTTGTGTTGGACTGGGGACCACTGTGGGAGTAACGTTATAGCCCCAATTCACCTCGCCCGGCGTACCATAGATCGCGTTCCCGGCTGCGTCTTTGGCTGTTAGGTGTTGATTAATATTGGTGACCCAATTCGAATCCGAATCGGCGGCTGTGCTCATACGCTCCATACTGCTGGCAGGAGAAATGCGCCCATGTGACCAGGTGCCTCCATCGCCGTTGGCGGTATCGATTTCCGTTCGATCAGGGGCAAGCAAGCGTAAGGTATCTCCAGTATCTTCCAGCAACCCACTATCATATGTCGTGCCTGCAATATTACTGATCGCGTTACCATCGCTGCCCCGCTCAAGCAGAAGATATGCGCCGTTCGCCAGCGTACCACTTAAGAATATATCCACATTCCCCGAATCCGATGCCAACCGCCAACCAACCAATGAGATTGGGTATGCACTGGGGTTGTAGAGTTCGATCCATTCATCGCCGAAATAGGCTTCCGTTCCAGCCCAGGCGACTTCATTAATGATGATACTTAGTGGAACAAAACTGACAGAATTTGCTTGTTTAGGCGTCGCACGTAGAGGATTGCTGTTGGCATCCTCTCCATTAAAAGTAATGCCGTTATTATCCGCCCATGCAGGGGCACTATCTGCGATCACAGCAATACGTTCCATGCTCGCTTTTGTTGTATTATCGCCCGCAGGCCAGTCTGTATTCCCTGCTATATTAGCAGTGTCAATCTCTGTTGCTATATCATCCAAGAGTCTTAGTGTCTCAGCGCTTCCATCATTTTCTAATCCCCCTGAGTAAATCAAATTAGCAGGCACATCATTTACACTTGTATCATCTGTACGTTCGAGCAGAAAATATCCGCCTGCAGGGATAACACAAGTTGCTCCAGCGCAATTCGCTTCGAGAATGGTGATATTAGGTGTGCCATCATCCGCAACTATCTGCCAGTTTTTTAGGTCTATATCAGAACCGGTTGGGTTATAAAGTTCCATCCACTCATCATTTGCTGATGCGTCTGTTCCCATCCATGCGACTTCATTAATGACCACATCCAAAGCGGAAGCTTGCCTCGGAGCAGCCTGCACACTCCACTGCAGAGAGGGGAGAAAAGAGCCCAGCATAAATCCAAGTAAAAGCAAGGCTGCACTCAAACGAGGCAGCAGGTTGATTACTTTCGAAGGGTATTTTTTATCCAGCCTCTTTACCATAAAAAAATAGTATCACTAAGTACACAAAGAGGCAAAGAGAAATCTCTTTGCCTCTTTCATCAAATGTTCATAACAGGGGCTAGCGTGGTTCAACGACCAATTTGATCGCTGTACGGACTTTTTCATCAATCTCTACATCTACAAATTCGGGGACACAAACAACATGGATATCGTCCCTTTCTTGTAGATAACTGATCGCCAGCACGAGTGCTTTCACAGATTGATTAACTGCCCCCGCTCCAATGGCTTGTACTTCAGCGCGTCCGTGTTCACGGATCACTCCAGCAATAGCCCCTGCAACAGCTGATGTTCGGGAGTTGGCTGATACTTTAATGATATCCATTGTCTACCTCCATGATGAGCAATACGAAAAGGTGCGATGTGATTCCCTGTTCAAATTGTACAAAAAATAAAACCCTCTTACAAGCAGTGAATTAAAGGTTCTTTTGTCCTAATCATTTGGGGCAATGGAATATCCCTTGTGGACAGAGGACAAATATATCCCTATTCATTAAGTTGTATTTGAATATCGTTGTCTTAGTAGGGGGTGTGGAGGATGTGGAAAGAAAGTAGAGCGAGCGATTTTTCCCCCATAAAAGAGGCTGCACAATTTGAAATCCCCAGATGTGTGGGATGAGGAACGTTCTTCGGGCGGGATAGTTATGTGGAGAAAAAAGGAGAAAAGAGGAGCTTTGGTGGACAAAACATACCCTTTTTCTTTATGTGGGGGATGCCAATAACATCCCCCCATATCTGGGGGAGCCCTTAGGCAGCCTTTTCTGAACAAGTGAGCGATTTCTCCACAGTCCAATGCGTTTATCCACAGTATTTCGCGAGTTATCCACAGTACTGAAGTACTGATAGGGTAATCTTTTCTGTGACAATACCCCCATATCTGGGCTATTTATAGGACTTCGGAGACCTCGAATCCATGCGATTTGAGCATTTTTTCCAGCATTTCTTCGATGGTATCAATATAATGATCCAGTCCTTCAAGGCGTTTCTCGAAAATATCTTCACCGAGGCCCAAAAGCTGACAGGCGTTTTGCCAGGCTCCGATCTGGTTTTCGGGCAGCGCCTCGGCTGCCAGTGTCCAGGTATGGAAGATGGGATAGAGGGCAGCGAGCGGTGTTTCGCTGGCGATGATCGCCTCGATGGCTTTCTTATAATAGGGGAAGCGTGCGGCATGGACACGGATATCGACCATGCTGGCTTCAGTAGCAAAGTTAAAGAAATTTTGCCAGTCGGGGAGCCATTCCTCCAGGTTCGAGCTAACGATCTCGTTTCCGCCGAGCAAGCCAAAAAGTCCGGGAGTGAGTTCGGGGCGATCAATTGCCTCGGCACGCACGGGGAAGTCGAGCAGAAGCCGACGTTCGCTGAGAGGCGGTCCTGTTAATTCCGCAACAGCGTTGGCCGTGTGGATGAGGGCATCCAGATATTTGAGGATGACATCCGGAGTAACAGCTTCCGCATTGAGTTGCAGATCCATCCAGACCTTGCGGGCGTAATTGAGCAGAACATAAGAGCGCTTGAGCACGCTTTTCGGCTCGTCAAACCCGGCACGTAGGCTGGCTTGGTTGAATTCAAAGAAATGTTTGGTTTCGTAAAGGAGAATGGGATCGTATAGCTCGTAGCCAAGCCAGGGATTTGTACGGAGTTCGCGCGGGGGGTGGTAATCCTTTTCGTTACGGTGATGGATGTCGAGATGAATGTCGGGGCTGAGAGCTTTGATCTCGCGCGGGGTTTCAACAGGCGCATTGTGGACAAAGACAAGATCAATATCGGTTGTGTTGCCGATCAATGGGTCTTCCCGCAGCAGTGAGCCGCTCAGATAGGCAGCGATAATGCTTTCATCGTTGAAGGCACGTTCTTCGGCGTTTTCTTTCGCAAGGCGGAGGAGCAGGTCTCGCGTGATTCGCATGGATTTCCTTTACTCGATCAATTCCGGCTGAAGTGGGGTTGCTTTCAGCGCGTCTTCTATTTTTCCTTGAATATAAGCCAAATCTTCAGGATTGCGGACAAAATCAAGCTCATCGGCTTCAATGGTCAAGACAGGCGTATTGTTATAGGGCTTCGAGAAAAAGTCATCATAAGCTTTGCCCAACTCAGCGATATAAGCGCTTTCCATATCGCGTTCATAAGGGCGGTCGCGCATGGCGATACGATCCATCAATGTCTCGGTCGTTGCGCGCAGGTAGACCAACAAGTCGGGATGTTTGATCTTTTCTGCAAGTGCTTCGTGAACGCGCCCGTACATTTCCAATTCATCGCCTTCAAGGTTGATGCGCGCAAACAATGCGTCTTTTGCAAAGGTGTAATCAGAGAATAAATTCGGGTTTTGCTCTAAATATTCCGGTACGCTTTTCTTTTGTTGGTGATAACGGCTTAACAAAAAGAAGATCTGGGTCTGAAAAGCGTAGCGCGCACGATCTCCGTAAAAATCTGATAGAAAGGGATTTTCCTCGAAAACTTCAAGCAAAATTTCGGCGTCAAAAGCTGGCTTGAGCAGGCGGGCGAGGGTGGTTTTCCCCACGCCGATCACACCTTCGATGGCAATGTACATGAAGCAAATCTCCGCAATTTAAAGATAATCAAGGATACCATAAATCTGAATGTCGCTGCGAGCGTAGCGCGGCAGTCTCTCCCTTTTCCGGGAGATACCCACGTCGTACTTTGGCATGCTCAGCACTCCTCGCTATGACGCTGTCCAGACTGAGTATAATACCTTCCATGAAACGGATTTGTATTTATCCACGTGTGGAAAGTATGGGAGGGGTTGGCTCCTTTCGGCTCAAGTTTGCGGAGGGTCTCAAAGCTCGCGGGATCGAGGTCAGCCATGACCTCGACGATCCGCACGTGGACCTGATCCTGCTACTGGCTGGGACACGGAATCTCGCCGGTTTACGGAGAGCGCGTCAACGCGGCGTCCCGATCATCCAGCGCCTCGATGGCATCAACTGGGTTCAGCGCGTCCGCTGGACGGGATTTCGCTACCTCATCCGTGCCGAATATGGGAACGCCGCTCTAGCCTTTATCCGGCGTTATTTTGCCGATGGCGTTGTCTACCAAAGTGCGTTCACCCAACGCTGGTGGGAAGATTGGTATAAGGAAACCCGCGTCCCGAAGACGGTTATTCATAATGCGGTGGATTTGGATGTGTATTCGCCTGTCATCGCGAGCGAAGCGACGAGTGCCCCTCAGGGTAAGCGATCTCCCTCTCAAACGGAGGAGATTGCGTCGTCGCAAAACGATGCTCCTCGCAATGACCGTGTAGAGAAATACCGCCTCCTCCTCGTTGAAGGTAGCCTTGCGGGCGGCCTCGATGTGGGTTTGCGCTGGGGCGTGGAGCTAGCCGAAAAGCTGACAGATGTCCTCCCCGTCGAGCTGCTCGTTGTCGGGCGTGTGGACGAGAAACGCAAAAACGAGATACTTTCGCGGACCAAAGCGGACGTCAATTTTTTGGGCGTCGTCCCACGCGAGTCCATCCCTGAGATCGACCGTTCTGCCCATCTCTACTTTTCTGCCGAAGCCAACCCGCCCTGTCCGAACGCCGTCATCGAAGCTCTGGCGTGTGGATTGCCTGTGTTGGGATTTGATACCGGCTCATTGGCTGAGTTGGTGCCACCCTCGGCTGGGCGCACTGTCCCCTACGGCGGCGATGAATGGAAGCTTGAGCAGCCTGATATTTCAGCGTTGTCAGAAGCTGCACTGAAAATCCTCACGAACCGAGCGGAATTCAGCGCTGGTGCCCGCAAACACGCCGAAGAGTATTTAGGGCTGGATTTGATGGTTGATAAATATCTTGCTTTTATGGAGAAATTCCTATGAGCCACGACAAAGAAATTCACGAATTCCTTTTGCACCACCTCAACACCATCATGCAGAACGATCTTGCTGGCTACACCGAAACCTGCACCGAAGACCTGACCCTCTACGAGTGGTGGGTCACGCCACATCGCATCGACGGAATCCCCTTTCACAAATTTATGATGGCAGCCAATGAAAATCGCGGCACCGTCTTCGGAGCAGAAGATGAGTCAGCTCAAGTTCGATTTGACTTGGCAAATCTCCACATCCAGCGTTATGGGGATACAGCCATCGCCAGCTACACGCTGATGATCTCCACTGCCTTGCCGGATGGCGTCAAAGTTGCTTCTCATAACGAGAGTCGCGTGATTATTAGAATTGATGGCGTATGGAAAGTTGTCCACGTCCACAAATCACCGGCGTGGCAGGCGCCGCATATCCCTGCTCAGAGCTGATGCATGTCTCCCAAAGGGCTGGTAAAATTCAAGCAGGTTGCTTTTGAAAAATTGAAGAAGATGAAAGGACCCAATGGCATACCCATTCTGGATGGCGCTATTTTCTCCATCGCGAAGACCCGCTAAAACAGATGCCCAATAAATTCCCCGGTCGTCTCGCGGTGCAACAGCGCGTCCTTCCCGTTTATCGCGCACCCTTCTTTGACCTCCTCGCAGAATCCTGTGGCGGCGGCATGTCCCTCTTTGCGGGCGATCCGCGCCCAGCCGAATCCATTGCCACTACGCGCATGCTTGAAAAAGCCCAATACTTTTTTGCTGAAAATCGCCATCTTTTTAAAGGCCCCCTCTATTTTTGTGAACAGAAAAATATCATCCAATGGCTCGACAATTGGAAACCCGATGCGCTTATCCTTGAAGCCAATCCGCGCTATCTGACTTCCCCGGATGCCATAGATTGGATGCGAGAACGGGCACGTCCCGTTATTGGGTGGGGATTAGGGGCCCCGCAACGCTCGGGAATGGGAGCAGGCTTCCGTCAAAAAAACTGGATGCGCTTCCTCAACAAATTCGATGCTCTTATCGCCTACAGCGGACGTGGTGCCGAAGACTACGCTGCCCTCGGCATCCCGGAAGAAAAAATATTTGTGGCGCACAACGCCGTCGCCGCCAAACCCCAAGGGGAAATGCTCCGACGTCCGTTGTATAAGGCAGAGGAACCGCTGATCATCCTCTATGTTGGGAGATTGCAAGCGCGTAAACGCCTTGATAATCTCATCCGCGCTTTTGAGCAGTTGCCGGAAGAACTCATGATCCGTTTATGGATCGTGGGTGATGGCCCCGAGCGCGCGGCTCTGGAAAAAAAGGCTGTTCCATCAAATGCGGGCGAGATCGAGAAGATCCGTTTCTTTGGTGAACGCCACGGCGCGGAGCTTCATCATATCTGGGCGGAAACCGATCTTTTCGTATTGCCGGGTACGGGCGGATTAGCGGTACAGGAAGCCATGTCGCAGGCGCTGCCTGTCATCGTTGCACAAGGGGATGGCACACAAGACGACCTCGTCCGCGCAGAGAACGGCTGGCAGATTCCCCCCGATGATCTGGATTCTCTAGCTGAAACGCTAAAAGACGCTATCTCAGATATTCATCGCCTGCGCACCATGGGGGCAGAATCCTGGCGCATCGTGCGTGAGGAAGTGAATATAGAAAAAATGGTGGAAATTTTTATGCAGGCGTTAGGGAGTGTTACTAAAAAATAGATTTGGTAGTCTTAAAAGAGGGTATAGGATTATTTCGCCTTATCTTCTAATAAAGGGTCATCTGCGGCGGGGGTTAGACCAGCATCCAATAATTGAGTTCGTAAAACATTTATAGCCTTTTTCAGTCCGGCCATACGGATTTCACGTCCGCTCATAATCGAAAGCATATCATTTAATTCTTTTGTGCGCTTGTTCACACGCCTTTCCAATTCATTGCTATCTGCGATCACACGCATGAGCAGTAGAGAATTCTCAATAGCAACAGCGGCTTGGCTGGCAAAGGTAGTTACTGCAGGCAAATCAGATACTTTTAACTTTTCTCCGGAAATCGATAGAAGCCCATATACTTTGTCATTGACGATCATTGGGGCGATAATGCTCTGATTAAAGTTTAGGAGAGCAAAGAGTTGCTTTGCCAGCTTGCGCAGAACTCGAGGTAACGCAGAAGTAAAAGGAGCAGTATCATGGAGACTATACACAGCTTCTTTACTTGAAATTATTTGGTCGAAGAAATTACCCGGCTCTACAGAGAAGCTGTATCCGTTTGCTGATAAACCCGTCAGTTTTTCAGCTGCTTGGACCACCTTTGATTGAAGGCTAAGATAAACGGTAGACAAGATGGCCTGATCATCATTTAGTTTAAAGACCGTCGTCTCCAGATCTAACTTTCTTGTCTCTTCGCCGATGGCTTTGAAAATTGCTTCAGGACTCTTGGAGTGTTGAATAGCCTTTGCGCCTTTGCTTAAAGCTAACAGCAAGCGTTGATTATGGGTGAGTTCTCCCATTGCCTCTTTGCGCTCGGTTATGTCTCGGGTGATGCCAATGATTCCCGCTATCCCTCCATCATCATCGCGAAGAAAAGATGCTCTTACCTCTGTCCAAACATAATGGCCGTCTTTATGCCTCTGCTCAAGCTCTAGCTCCCTCACTCGCGGAAGGGTTGAGGCTTGGCCTGTTTGATTCAAGTGAAATGCTTCTTGGAAAGTCGTCAGAGCAACTTGTAATGAATCAGGAGATAATATTTCAGACCAAGTTAGTTCCATGGCTTCTTCAACGCTATATCCTCCGAGATCTGTAGCAGAGGGACTCAAATAAGTGAAACGAAAATTCATATCTGTTATCCAGATCAAGTCCGATACGTTATCGGTGATTAGATGATATAGAGCTTCTTTTGTTGGGAAAGTCTCCTGCCCTGATGTTTGCTTGGTCTTTGCGCCCATTTCCATGCCATTGTGGAAATCCATCGTTTTTCTCCTTGCTATGAAGGATTATTATCTATAATAAAACCAATATTTTCATTATAGGTGATAAATCAAGGGATAAAAGATGAAAAAGAGAAAAAAAGTTAACAGTCTTGTCATTTATTTTGCTATGGGAGCTTTTGGCAAAATATAAGGTGACCAAATTTTGTATTAGCTCATATTTTGTGCCAGCGTAGAGGCTTGGTCTTTTCTCTGACGACAATGTCTTTCGCCTCCAGATCAAGCTGTACGGTCTTTGCCCACCAGCCGGATGTTGCACCTTGGGGGAAAAGGCTATCCGGTAAATGAGCTTTTACTTGTTCTTGGATTTCCTTCTGTGTTAGTCCTGGACTTGTATCTGGCAGTATCTTGAGAAAAGCTTTTCTCATTGCTTTATATTTGGTAGCGTTTACGTTTGTAGTTCTTCCGGGGATATTAATGTTTTCTACAGCGATCTTTTTCTCTTTTCTACCCATGGGGAAAATCTCCAATTAGTTGAAATAGCTTTTCATCGGGTCGAAGTAATTATCGATCCAACCTTGTTCGTATTGCGTTCCATGGGGTGGAAGATTAGTGTGGCGAATGATTACCTGTGTGCCATCCGCATGCTTTTCAAAAATGATTTCCAGTTGAGAATCGGCTTCATCATCTGAAAATTCGACTGTACGCCAAGCCTGGACTATCCGTTTTCCCGGCTTGAGTTCGATGTTCTTCCCGGAGATGTAGCCATCCCAGGCGGTGAAGATTTCACCAACCTTGTCGCTAACCTTCGCTGCGGCACCAGTCATGGCGCTGTGTTTGGCAGAATCCAGCCAAGCTGAATAAAGAGTTTCCGGACTTGCCGGTAGGGTAGCTGAAACTTCAAAAGAGATTATCATCATTGTCTCCGTTTATTCTTCCCAAAGATTATAGATTACCACCGAGGACGGCGGCTAGAGCAAAATCTAAGTTATAGCTCTGAATTCTTTCCCCTGCGATGCAGCCAAAGAGCGCTTCCCCAAACCCAGGGAGCGTATAGGAAAAAGCTGATTACCAGAGGGGTAGTTGCAAGGGCAGGGGCGAAAATTAATAGTATTGTGGCGACAGAAGAGATGATCCACTCCGTTGCTCCCAGCCTCGCCAGCCAGCGTGGATAATCTTTTGTGGCAAAGATAGCGGGTAGGATAAGGACACCAGCAAGAGTATATAGGCCGTAGCCGCCGACATTTGTCAGGTTATTGGCGATCTTTTCCATTGCTGAAAATATAACGGTTAGCGTTGGGTCTGGGTTGGCGATTGTATTAGCTAGTTCGCGTGCCAGTTCAGGCAGGACGGTCATGTTGATGAGTACGCCGACAATATCGACTGCCGCGGCAACGAGCGCGACGCCAATTGCCAGATTTCGCCAATGACGAGCGGAATCAAGGTTGCGTCCTAATGCGAAATAGCTCCAGGAAAAGCTAAGGGTTGGGGCAAACCAAAAGAGCCAGCCAAGCCTCCAGAGTTGAGCGTTCTCGGCGATCCAGGTTGCGCGCAGGAGCAGATCGGGTTGATTTGCTGTAGTGCCAGGCCCGTGAATGAATACGGCGACGAGCAATGCCAAAAAAGTATTATTCAAGCCTGCCAGAAAAAGACCAATTATATCGAGACGTATTGCCGCGCGATTTACATTATCCATTAGAGAACTCTTTCTCCTGTGCTCGGTATTTCAGGATGATGCCCAGGTGGGGTAGGGAGATCAAAGCTGCAAATAAGTAGAAGAAGGGCAGGTTAGCGGCTTTCTCTGCATGGAGGTCATGCGGATGGATCAGAGGTAAAAGGGCAAGCAATAATCCGAGCGCGGGAGCCTGCCAGAAGAACGAGCGGACGCGTATCCAGTCTCCATCCCAGAGCGCCCAAAGATATGCCGCGACATGTGTCGTGAAAAGAACGCCGATCAATCCACCGACCAAAGGTGGTAATTTCCAGGGGAAGTATTGGTTGACCGTTTCGATGTTGAAAAGAAGATTTATGCTGGCAAAAAGGCTGAGCAAGGCGGAGATGCCAGCGACCAATTTTGCGCCCATGCCCAAAGGAAGCAGGGTGGGCAACTTCCCGCCATGCTCTTTCTCATGCGTCCAAAAAACGTAGGGCGCAGCGAAAAAGAGAATCAGGTACATGATCAGCCAATAAGCGAGGTGAAACCAGGGATGGGCGAGAAAAGGTTTTAGATAGAAAAAGGTTAGCACTGTGGCAAAGACGGAGAATAGGGTGATGACCACCATATTGACGCGGACTTTTGCCCATTCGGTTTGAAAGGCGCTGAAGATGACCAGGAGCAGGGCGTTGCTGTACATCACGCCGATCAGGTGGGCGTTGATGGCTGGCTTGATCGTCCAGACAAAGAGAATGTCGGTTTTGTTTGGCATGGTTGTCAGGATGATAAAAGCCGGCAGCCCATTTGCGAGTAAGGTCAGCAGTACAAATTTCACCCCTTTGGAAAGATCGTTCCCCCACCATTCTTTGAGCGTTTTCATAAATTCTCCAGATAGAGTACCAATAAAAATCTATATTTTAGACAATATATCTCTGGATAATAACACAAGTAGTTCTTAGAGTTTTAGGGCAGCTATCTTTTTTGCTAAGATGCTGCTTTTTTCTCCCCTGCCCTGATTGGGATGGATAAATTATTTTGCGTTGGTGGCAGTGGGCAGGTGGCGTAAGGCGTAAAGGCACAGGGCGGGTTGTAGGCATGGTTGAAGTCGATGATGGCTTTTCCTTCCTCTGGCGCACTTACTGAAAGGTAGCGCCCTGAGTCGTAGGTTTCCTCCCCGTTGGTCTTGTCTCTGAACATGACGAAAAAATCGCCATCTGAATCTTCGAGCGCGAGCAGAGTATATTCTTTTCCGTCTAAAGAAAATAGGAGAACTCCCCCAACCTGTGTTTCAAAATTCGCGCCGTTTTCTCTTTCGAAGCTGACGAGCATTTCTTCATCATAGCGTTGATAGCTGGCTTCGATGCGAAATTCCTCGTCCACGGGGTACCATTGTCTGCCGGGGAAGGATTCACGTTTGGAACAGTTGTTATCCCATAAGCGGATGCCGAATCCGTCTTCGCGTTGGATCAGGATGAACGAAAGCGCACCCAGTTTGAGCTGGGTCGGTGCCCCCGAAATATCGGGGCGGAGAAGGGCTTTTTTTGCCGGAACCCCGTCCACGTCCACGAGCGTATCGGCAGTTATTTCCAGTTTTACCTCATCCCCATCCACGATAAACGCCCCAACTTGCGAAGGAATCCCTGCATCCGGAAAGACGATGTCATTCTCCTCGCCCGCGCCAAAGGTGTTTTTTCCCTCCTCCAGCCAGAAAAGCCCCGCCAATGCCAGCCAGCTATTTTCCTTGCGCAAGTTGGTATCGAGTGTTTTTTGCCAGTTTAGGATTTCTTCCTGATATTTATTCATGTTGCGATTCTACCGCACGTGCCTTTTTCTCATCTACGAAGAAAAGCAGGATCATGCCCGTTATCAGGAAAAGAATGACAGGCAAAATGGCGATGCGCTGCCCCAATTGCTCGGCGAAAGGCGCCCCACCGGGCACAGCCTTGAACCACAGGAAGCTGGCTTGCGCGCCCATCTTTTCAAAATAGATGGCTGCTTCGGCGGCGACGATGCCATAGATGGTGGGACCAATAAAGGAGGATGTGCGCCCGGCGACGGCGAAGAAACCGTAAAATTCGGCGCTACGCCCTACTGGTGCAAGGATACCGACCATCGCGCGGCTGACGGCCTGCACAGCGGAGAGCGCTAGGCCCGCGATTCCGCCGATGATGTAGAAGCCCATCACTGATTCGTTGATGAACAAGGCGATCACACCCGCGATCATCAGGCTCAGGAAGATCGAGAGCGAAAGTTTGCCGCTGACGCGGTCTGCCAGCCAGCCGGAGATAAAGGCGCCGATCACGCTTGTGAATTGGACAATGATCATGAAGATGATGATCTGCTGCTGGTCAAGCCCGAACATGACCGCCCCGAAAATGGCGGCGAAATTGAGCGTCATCAAGATCCCGTCGTTATAGATCAGGAAGGCGATGATATATTTGATGAACTCGCGATACTCACGTACGGTGCTGATCGTGTGGCGCAGACGTTTGAAGGCGATGCTGAAGATGGTTTCCCCGATGGGCAGAGGCGTTGGCTCGGCACGCTCACGGAGCCAGAGAAAGATCGGGGCTGCGAAGATGGCAAAGTAGATCGCCGTAACCACCAGCGTTAGGCGCACGACAAATGTCCCTTCGTTGAGCATGACCATCGCCAAGACAATGAAGAGAGCGACGATGCCGCCCATCAAGCCGATTGCCCAACCGTAACCCGAGACGCGCCCCATTTCGTCTTGCTCGGCGATCTCAGGCAAGAGGGAATTATAGAAGACCTGTCCGCTTCGATAACCGATCTCGGCGATGATGAAGAAAAGCATCCCGATAAAAATATCCCCTTTATCGACGAAGAAGAGCAGTCCGGTCGCTATGACGGCGACGATCGTGTAGAAAAGCAAAAAGCGTTTTTTGCTGCCTGAGAAATCCGCGATCACACCGAGCACGGGAGAGGTAATGGCGACAACCAACATCGCGATCCCGACCGAGATGCCCCACAAACGGGAGCCTTCCGCTCCGCCAACAACGTGCCCCTTAAAGTAGGCCGCGTAAATAGCGAGGATAACCACGGCAGCATACGCCGAATTTCCGATATCGTAGGCATACCATGCCCAACGTTCTTTTTTTGTCGCTTTGGAAGGGAGAGAGTCTTTTTGCATTTTATATCCTTTGGCAAGCTCAGAGTGCCATGATGACACGATGTGTTATTTGCGAAAACACAAGGATCTCTGGAAAGATACCTTTAGCGCCAAAATTATCATTTTTTGTATAAAGCCCTTGACTTAAAGTAAAACATAAGATACTCTATGTAATATAAATTTTACATAGAGTAGTTTGTAGTATACAGAAAGAGGTAAAAATGTCCTTCCAACAAAAAAATATCACAGTTACCCTAGTCAATTTTCTCCTGATCCTGGGATTTTATCTGATCAGAGTAACGCAGTTGATCCTTACCGAGAGCTTTACTCTGGACAAGATCATTTGGGTTTGGATTATCGTCGCTGTTATGGCAATTGTCGTCTCGATCATCGGCACCATTCTCACCCATATCATTTCCACGATCATAGAAGCGATCAAAACCGGTAACGAAGATCCGCAGGTTGAAGATGTTCAGGATGAGCGTGATGAACTGATCGACCTGAAAGGCACTCGCGTCACTTATCTGGTTTTCTCCATCAGTATTTTGCTTGCCATGTTGACTTTCGCCTTTGGTCAGCCTGGACTGGTGCTGTTCACGTTGTTGATCCTGTGTGGAATCATTGCCCAGATCGCGGGTGATATTTTCCGCCTGCGTCTTTATAGAAAGGGATTTTAAGATGGGCAAAACGAAGATCAAAAATAAAATTCGCACCTTACGCTTTTTTGCTGATGAAATGACCCAGCAAGCATTGGCGGAAAAAGTCGGTGTTACACGACAAACCATCATTGCCCTTGAACAGCAGAAATACTCTCCCTCTCTGGAATTAGCTTTTCGGATCGCACATGCCTTTGGTGTGCCGCTTGAAGAAATATTTTCTTATGACTTGGAAGAGAATGTCGATTAATCAGCACGCGCTTTTTAGCGATCACTAATTTTAGAGGTAAACATGACAACAAATACGAACAACAATTTGCTCGAAATGAAAATAAAGCTGTCAGCATTATGGATAGTGGTCTTATTCAACATGGTATTCCGAGATTTGCATGAATTCCTCCGGACCGGCTATCTCGAAGAAATGCTGGCAATGACATCCAACGGTGCGCAAATATCAGAAGGGCTATTGCTTGCTGCTGCCATTGTGTTGGAAATTCCAATCATCATGATTTTTCTGACTCAGATTCTTAAGGTCAAAGCCAATCGCTGGGTAAATATGATAGCAGCTGTCTTTATGATCGTGGCGATTATTAGCAACAACCTGACACCCGATCTTGATGATATGTTTTTTTTCGGCGCTGCATGTGCCGCCCTGATTTTTATTATTCGGTACGCATGGAAATGGTCTAGCGACTAGCCTTTGATTTATCTGATAACACATCACTTTTACGGACAACTGATAGCGTGTCGCATGTCAGGCAGTAGCTTAGCTTAAATCGAAACGGATAAAGTTAGGTGAATGTAGCAATAAAACTGGCTTGGTAATACGAGCCTTTGATAATAATCTACGCTGAGTAGAAAAGGAAGAATCTTTTATGGACATTCAAAATCAATTACGAGACGGCAAAATCAGAGGTATTCTCTCCTCCCTCTGGATATTTTTCTTTGTGAATCACTTTTTTATGGGTTTGCATGAGTTTGCTAATCCAGCTTTTTTAGAGCAATTAGTAGGTGGTGGCTTCGCGGTAAGCGATTCCTTACTGCTTATGGCTGCAATAACGATTGAGCTCCCGATTATCATGATAGTTCTGTCCAGAGTACTGCCCAATAAAATCAATTGGATTGTGAATATATTAGTTGCAGTATTTACCATAGGATTAGAGATAATGAATAATCCGAATCCAGATCTGGATAACATATTTTTTTTGGTTGCTGAACTGATAGGCTTTTTGACTATTATAGTTATTTCGATTCGCTGGCGTTCAAGACTGATCAAAGAGAATAGGAATTGATCAGTCAAGGAGATATAGACATGATGAAAGCAATGGTATGCACCAAATACGGACCGCCGGATGTACTTGAACTACAAGAAGTTGAGAAGCCTCTTCCTGCCGAGAACGAAGTCTTGATCAAAGTCCATGCTGCCACAGCAACAGCCGCAAGTGTGATCGGTCGGGTAGGGAAACCTTATTTTGTTCGGTTATTCTTCGGCTTCACAAAACCGAGAAAGGCTATTTTAGGACAAGAACTCGCTGGCGAGATCGAAGCGATTGGCTCTGACGTGAAATCGTTCAAAGTAGGGGATAAGGTCTTTGCGTTGACAGGAATGGAGTTGAGCGCGTATGCCCAATACAAATGCATGGATGAAAATAGCGCGCTAATCGGCATGCCCCAAAACGCCACTTTTGATGAAGCCGCCGCAATTGTGGAGGGTGGTCTAACCGCCCTGAACTTTCTTAAACACAGGGCTGATATCCAAGCAGGTCAGCATATTGTCATTTATGGCGCATCGGGTTCGGTGGGAACTGCCTCGATACAAGTCGCCAAGGCGTTCGGAGCAAAGGTAACAGCAATATGCAGCAGCGCCAATTTTGATCTGGTAAAGTCTCTGGGCGCAGATTTTGTAATTGACTATGGGCAGGAGAACTTCACTGAAAATGGGTCAACCTACGACATCATTTTCGATACAGTAGGCAAGCTCTCTTTCTCAAGCTGCAAGAAATCCCTTACCCCAACGGGTATCTATCTTGATTCAGACGGTCTCGAGACAATTTTCCCCATGATCTGGACTTCTTTCTTCGGTAGCCGCAGAGCAATTCTAGCAACAACTTACACCAGATCCGCCGAAGCCAACCTGGCCGATCTAGAGACCCTCAAAAGGCTATTTGAGCAAGGCAGTTTTCGAGCCGTGATCGACAAAGAATATCCTCTGGATGATCTCGCGAGTGCCTACCGGTATGTCGAGACAGGACGAAAAAAAGGGAACCTTGTGATCAACGTTTCCCACGACACATAATAAGACTGTCAAAACCAACAAAAAAGCGGCGTGATTTTTTCACGTCGCTTTTTCTTTCCAGAAAGAAGAAATGTTTTTGGGGATTTGGAGCATTGCCAGTACGAAGAGATTGATGAGCGTTTGGTCGAGCTCTAGTTGGGTGGTAGCGTTCAGCACCAAGACCCCGCCCGCGACGAGCATAATAGTGAGTAGGCCGGGGAGGGAGAGTTGGTCATCGTGCACGAGGTGGGGCATGATGATCTCAAGCAGAGGGCGATTGCGCGGCAGGATGAGCGAAGAAATAATGAGCACAAAGCGTATGGCAGCCAGCATGTGAACGCTAAGGAAAACGAGCAGCGAGCCGAAGATGAATATCTCGCTCACGCTGATCTCAATCATTTCAAAATAGGCTGCGCCGCCGTTTTGGAAAGCCAACGCGACGAGCGTAAGCAAATACCAGAGATAAAAAAAGGCGCGCTGGATCGTCGGCAGCACGCGCGGCCAAATGCCCTGAAAGATCAATGCCGTCGTGGGGATCAGGAGCATCGCGAGCGCCCAATTGGGTAGCGCCGATTCACCGTTGATGAGCAGATTGACCCCAACAACGAGATGAATGACCAACATCTGCTGTTCGTTGATGCGCGGGAGCAGCTTGTCTCCCGCCAATGCAGCAAAGAGGATGAAGGCGAAAACCCCGGCAATGGTATATGTGAAAAGATCATCCACCCATCGTAAGCGGACTGCCCCAAAAGTAAATTGGTCCAGGATCAAACTTGTGATCAGCATGATTCCGCCAAAGAGAAGGATGATCTGCTCATTGGAAATGGGTGCCACTACCGACTCTTCTGTCTCATCGTTCTTTTGAAAGACTGAGAGAGGGTTTTGTCCGTTGCTGGCATATAGCAGCCCAAGCTGGGTGAGTGCCCCGCCCATCAGAGCGACAAATTCTGCCAGGCTCATGCTTCTTCCCCTTTTAGCAAGGCATCCGTTTTTCTATCAAAGAGCGCGTTGATGTTTTTGGCATAGCCCGCATATAAGAAATCGGGTCGGATGGCGATAATGATCCAGCTTGTGATGAGAATGAAATATAGCCCGGAAAGATCTTGTTTGTATGCGTAGACCTGATCAAGATGCGCCTCCAGTGCGGGCGGAACATCGTAGTTTTGGGGCACATAGCGGATGGTGTGGGTTGTGTCGAGTTGGAGAGTAGAGGCTACTTCGGGAGAATAGTAAATGATTTCAAGAATGCGATAGGTTTCTTTACCGTCTGTGTCGGTAAAAATGATGTGAATGTCCCCATCATCGTAGATATAGTCTACGAGAGCTTCGGTCAGTATCCCCTCTGCTTCAAGTGACTCCAGATAATTCGGGTGCTCGCGCAATTCGATGGGGAGCATGATAGCCCCGATCAAAAAAAAGAGAATGGCGATGGGGGAAGTGAAGAGGATGAGTACATCCAGAATGTTGAGAATCTTTTTCATCTTGGCATTCACCAATAAAAGGGATGCCAGTTATTCTATCATTTCTCCTCGAAGAGCTTTGTGAAAAGAACCTTATCCAGTAGGGCGGCGAGGAGGGCACCGAGGGCGTACATCAGAAAATCAAATGGATCGAAGGTGCTGCCAAAGATAGTAATCCCAAAGCCCTGCGCTATTTCCGCAACGGAAGCAAGCCCAAAGACAAGGGCGAAGCGCAACATCCAGTTTTGAAGCGGAGCAAACTCGAAGAGAGTCAATAGGAGATAAAACCCCAGCGGCAGAAGGATGTCGATCATATAGCCGTTCACAAAGAGTGGATAGGGACCGCTGTAATTCTCGCCAGTGATTAGGTGTGATGCGCCGATGACGAGATTGATAAGAATGATGGTGGTTTTTCTTGGGGATGCGCTCATTTTTTATCCGAAGCTGACCCAACCCATCGCGAAGCTGTAGCGGATAAGCATGCTGAGGCACATGATGACGATCAGGATGCGTAAGTAGGCGGGATTGATCTTGAAGAGAAAATTGGAGCCGAGCGTGGCGCCGATAGCTTGCCCGGCGATCATGACGAGCCCTGCGATCCAGGCGATCTTGCCTCCAGTGAGAAAGACAAGCAGGGCGGCAACATTGGTTGCGAAGTTGAGCGTTTTTGCGACGATGGTAGCTGAGATCAAGCCTTGCCCGCGCAGGGAAACCCCAGCCAGTGCAAAGAAGGAACCTGTGCCAGGACCGAAAAATCCATCGTAGCTGCCAATAATGGGTACAACGATGTTCTTGTATTTGGGATAGGAGAGTTTAGGTTCACCGTCGGTCTCTTTGGGTTGCGGCGCAAAAAGAAAATAGATGGCGATGAAGACCAGCACAACAGGAATGATGAAAGAGAGCGCTTCGGTATTGATGCGTTGCACCGTAAAAGCACCAATGGCAGAGCCGATGAAAGCCATCAGCATCAACGGACCTACTTCTTTCCACGAGACTTTTTTGTTCTTGAACATCATGAAGGTCGCGGTTGCGGTGCCCATGCTGCTCTGGAATTTATTTGTTCCAAGTACGGCGAGGGGTGGTATGCCGCTCACGATCAGGGCAGGCACAGTGATCAATCCTCCGCCGCCTGCGAGTGTATCGAGAAAACTGGCAACGATGGCTGTGATGAAAAGGAAGATCAGGATCGATGTTGAAAAATCGGTGAATTCCATTGGCGAAGGCTCCTTGATGAATTTCTGTTTCAGAGAATAACACTATTGGGAGTAAAGATAAAGCAAAACCTTCCCTGATTCGATTTGCAAAAAAAGCCATCCCTCGTTTATAATACGGTTCGCTAATTCGGGCGGTTAGCTCAGCTGGTTAGAGCGTTGCGTTGACATCGCAAAGGTCGTTGGTTCGAGTCCAATATCGCCCACAAGAAACTCCTGTGAAAACAGGAGTTTCTTCTTTATTCGATGACGATTTCAATTTATCAGATTAAGATTCTGAATAAGTGACACTATTGAGCCTTATTTTCCCCTAGAAATAGGGAAGAGTGGTGTTCGGAACAGGTCCCTTTCCCCGCAATTTCAAAACCGCCGAAAGGTGGTTGTTCAGTTTCATTTATTTGATATTTATTAGAATCGCCATTCCTGAATGAAAAAAGAGTTTATCCGCATGCAACGCGGTGCAACCCGCAGTGTAAACCATGCACATCTGTGTACTCCATGGACAAAAAAAACACTTAGTATAACTGAGCATCTTCACTACACTCCTCGGCGTAGAAGCGAGAAATACAAGGTCATAGCAATTGCCGAGAAATCGAGACTTAATAAGACAATTTCTTCCGGAGAATAACTTAATTTTGGATAAGCAATCCCCAAAGCTAGTATTTGGGTCAATAAGAATAAACCCATTGTTGAAAAAATCCGCAGTCTACTAAGCCAAAGAAATCCGGTATTCACATCTTTCTCCAAACGGTGGGTTTCCCAGAGGACAAAGTTAGTATATATTTCCAGGTAGTCTCTAATATATGACCCAATGTATTTAACCCTATTATCATTTCGGGCCCAAGAGCCAGCCATGAACATGGTTAGAATTGGATATACCAAGAGAACCACTGCGGGAATGTTTGGTTGTGAGCCAAATGTGAGGAAGGTTCCAGCTGCGATTAGGTGTAAAGACATTATTTGATGTCTGATTTGAATTCGATTGAGAATCTCATTTCTTAGAGATGCATACTCAAGTTTTATGAGTTCAAATTCTTCAGCATCGATATCCTTCAATGAGAGATCTGTAATTCTAGATATTTTCTTTCGAAAATTATGATAGTTTTGTCGAATTTGTTCACTTTTTAGTAGGGATATATGTCTGAATGAGTTAAATGCACTCCGATCTGTCAATAGCCATACTAGATCATGCAAGGATTCAATGATGAAATCTGGTTTGGTTCTCTCTAGGGTATTTTCATCATATGTACCAGTTCTTCCTATTGAGATAATCTTTGCTTTTTGTGCCACTTGAATGTCATGAATGCCGTCTCCAACAAAAACGGCATTGTTTTTCAATTCATTATCCGAAACTTCAAATTTTTCCTTGATTTTGTTGAAATGAGACTTTCCTTTCTTTAGGTCTTTTTTTTCATCAGCGCCCAAGATTATGTCAAAATAATCGTAAAGCTCAACAACTTGAAGTTTTTCTTTAATTAAATCAGGAGAACCTGAGCTACTAATTATTAAGCGGTAGCCGGCATCCTTTAACATGGGGATGCAAGTCATTGAATCTTCAAATGCGTAACCATCAGTATCAGAATCAATAGTTTTTACATGGCTGCTTAATTGCTGGTTAAATTTTTCCGCCAACTCGTCTAAATTGCCTTGCCAATTTGGATTGTATCTCTTGATAATCACCTGAAATTGCTTATTTAGAGATTGACCCGCAGTAGACAGATAATGTGTTTTGCTTATTTCTTTTCCGATACCTTCAGCTTCTAAGACGTTAGAAAAAATCTCGCTATGAATTTCCATATTGTTCAGTATCGTTCCATCTAAATCAAAAATAAGATAACCAAGAATTGACATTATTTCTCCTGTATTTATCTCCAAACACTAAACGCTAGCACAGAATAAAATCTCGCGAATGTCTTAGCCAATGCGCTGTTATTGTACATCTATAATTTTACCCTTATATGATATTTAAATCTGAGGTAGCGAACGGCAAATTTATTGGAATCGATCCCGTGCCACGGATGGTAGAAATTGCCACTGAGCGGACAGAAAATCACGAAGCTCGAGAGCGAATTGAATATCGTGTTGGTTCTGCCAAAAACCTGCCTATAGATGATGGTGTAGTTGATTATGTGCTGGCGTTTGACTCGATTGATCCTTGGCAGGATGTTGAGAAGGGGTTTCTTGAAGTTAGAAGGGTGGTAAAAGCCAGCGGTGCATTTGCGATCAAGGCTACGAAGAAAATTTCGAAAGAAGGAGTTGAATTTTATTTGGTGATCTGTCGGGTTGGGAATTAGGTTCTTTGTTTCCTTGCAGAATAGAGTATCCTTGTTGTAAAGGAGAATAAAAACATGGACAAACCTTCATTCCCAGTTGGTTATCACACTTTCCACAAAAATAAAGACATCAATTTCCAATTAAATCGCATCTACTCCTACGGGGAATGGACGAAAGCTGATGCCGAGGAAGCTGGCAAAGCAATTAAGAAAATCGAGAATTGGGCACCGACATTAACAGAATTGGCCGAGCGACAACTTGAAAATGATCGCCCTTTGGCGGCAGCCTTCAGCTATAGGGCGGCGGAGTTTTATGTTTTACCGGGCGATCCTCTAAAAACGGAATTGTATGATCAGTTCATCCAATTGTTTTATGCTGCCTTGCAGAACGCCGACCTAGAGCGGATTTCTATCCCCTATCAAGATGGAGCATTGCCTGCATTGCGACTCTCTCCTGAAAATAATCGCGGAACCATAGTTGTACATGGAGGTTTTGATTCTTTCATGGAGGAGATAGTGATCCTGGGGCGCTATCTGGCAGGCGCAGATTATGAAGTCATCATTTTCGAAGGCCCAGGTCAAGGGGCAGCGATTCGTAAGCACGATTTGATTTTTACCCATAGATGGGAAGAACCGGTTGCCACGATATTGGACCATTTCGATCTGAATGATGTGACCTTAATTGGCATCTCTTTAGGAGGCTACCTGGCACTTAGGGCAGCCGCGTTCGAAGGGCGAGTAAAGCGCGTGGTTTGTTACGATATTTCCAATTATGATCAACATGGTAAGGGCTTGCAGCGAAGTATTTATGAGTTCTTTTTACGCAAACCCGGTGTTTATAACTGGATTGCCGAAAAAACGATGAAAAATATCGCCGTTGAATGGCTGATGCAACATGGCATGTATATCAACGGCGTCGAAACACCAGCAGAATGGATGGCATTGCTGGAAAATTTCTCGGTTGTCGATATTGCAGACCAGGTCCAGCAAGATGTCTTGCTCCTTGCCGGAGCTGAAGACCATATGGTGAATATCAAAGAATTTAAGAAAAATCGTCAGGGGCTGATCAATGCTCGTTCGGTGACCGGACGGATTTTCACAGCTGAAGAGCAGGCCCAAAATCATTGCCAGATAGGAAATGTTAAATTAGCTTTCGATGTGATCCTTGATTGGGTTGAAGCAATATAAAAGAGAGCTATACATTATTGTGCTTGTATCTTGACATATAAATTGCATTCAGCTAAGATAGCCGCACATAAAAAAAGATGCGTTGACCGGGATGAGTATGTGCCCAGCGAAGCTGACAGGGAGAGCGAGCCGTAGATTGAGAGCTTACTCCAGCATCCGCCACAGAAAACCACCCGCGAGCGTTGAGTGGAACAGGAATTAGGTAATCAGGAATCAGTTATTAGGAACTAATAACCAATCCCTATTCCCTAATTACCCAAGTAAACAAAACGGCAGGCTCCGTTATCAGCCTCCAATGAGATAAGTCAGATACTTTGACTTAATCTGGGTGGAACCGTGAGATCACTCTCGCCCCAGTATTGGGCGAGAGTTTTTTTGTTTTATAAGGAGATAGAGATGGCAGAACAGATCAAATACGAAGAAAGTGAACTTTACCGCATCCGCCATTCGACGGCGCATGTCATGGCGCAGGCTGTGATGGAACTTTTCCCCGAGGCAAAATACACCATCGGTCCGCCCGTGGAAAACGGCTTCTACTACGACTTTGATCTGCCGCGCACCCTCACGCCGGAAGATCTGAAATCGATCCAAAAGAAAATGCGCAAGACCTTGGGTCAGAAGCATCAATTTGAAAAGAAGGTGCTATCTGCCGATGAAGCGCGCAAAATATTCAAAGACCAGCCTTATAAGCTTGAACTGATCGATGGCTTGGAGGATGGTGGCTTCGACGAGTACGGTAACAAGCTCGACGAAAAGCCCGAAATCTCCATTTACCAGCACGCCGACTTTGTTGATCTTTGCCGTGGTCCGCATGTTGAAAGCACCACGCAGATCAACCCCAAAGCCCTCAAGCTGATGTCAGTTGCGGGGGCCTACTGGCGTGGCGATGAGAATAATACCCAGCTTCAACGAATCTACGGGACGATCTGGGAGAGCAAGGAAGAGTTGGATAATTATCTCTGGCAGCTTGAAGAAGCAAAAAAGCGCGATCACCGAAAGCTCGGTAAGGAGCTCGACATCTTCGCCTTTGACGAGGAAGTTGGTCCCGGGTTGCCGCTTTGGTTGCCGAATGGCGCGGTCATCATCGAAGAATTGGAACAGCTTGCCAAGCAGATGGAACGCGACGCAGGCTACACCCAGGTTCGCTCCCCGCACCTGACGAAAGAAGACCTCTTCGTACGTAGCGGACATCTCCCTTACTATGCGGAGAGTATGTATCCGCCTATGGAGATGGAAGGCACGAACTACTTCATCAAACCGATGAACTGCCCGATGCATCACAAAATTTTTGCAGCGCGCCCTCACAGCTATCGTGAACTGCCCATCCGTTTCGCGGAATACGGCACCTGCTATCGCTACGAAAAGAGTGGCGAACTCTTTGGGTTGATGCGTGTCCGCTCAATGCAGATGAATGATGCCCACATCTACTGTGCTGAAGAGCAATTCGAAGAAGAATTCATGGCCGTTATCGACCTCTACATGAAATACTTCGATATCTTTGGCATCGAAAAATACGTCATGCGTTTCAGCACCCACGCCAAAGAAGGTCTCGGCAAAAAGTATGTCGATAACGAACCGCTCTGGCTTAAGACCGAGGAAATGGTGCGCAAAGCGATGAAGAACGGTGGTGTCAATTACGTTGAAGTTGAAGACGAAGCCGCTTTCTACGGACCCAAGATCGATGTCCAGGTTTGGAGCGCGATCGGCAAGGAATTTACCCTCGCCACGAACCAGGTCGATTTCGCCGTCCCGCCCAAGTTCGAGCTCAAGTTCACGAACGCGCAGGGTGAAGATGAAACGCCCCTCTGCATCCATCGTGCGCCGCTCAGCACTCACGAGCGCATGATCGGCTTCCTCATCGAGCATTACGCGGGCGCCTTCCCCGTTTGGCTCTCGCCCGTGCAGGCGGTCATCATCCCCATCACCGATGCACACCTCGACTACGCCTACGACGTGCAGAAGCAACTCAAAGCTGCCGGAATTCGCATTGAAGTGGCGGGCGACAGCACGCGCATGAATGCCAAGATTCGTAAGGCGCAGAAGCAGAAGGTCCCCTACATGCTCATCGTTGGGGATGCCGAAATGGAAGCGAATGCCGTTGCCCTGCGGATGCGGGATGGCGAGGACAAAGGCGCAATACCTGTAGATGAATTCATGACGCTTGCTCAAAAAGCCGTCGCAGATCGCTCGCCTGCACTCGCGGCGGAGTAGCGGGTGTAGTTTAGGCTTGCTACCGTATAAATAACGAAGTGCCTGTCATTTTCAAAATGACAGGCACTTGATTTGTCAATAAGCCATTCTCCCCCAAATTCCACACTTTTGGAATTTGGGGGAGATGCCCGTAGGGCAGAGGGGGCTAATCCGCTGCCCGAGCCACCTCGTCCGGGGCGAAGACCACCTCTTCTTTTCCGGTCAGCATCTCGTTCACTTTCGCAGTGACCAAGTTCAAATGTCCGCGGTGGGCTACGTAATCCAAACTATCAGCAGGAACAGTTAGTACAGGACAGAGTGTAAAATCTGCGATCCATGATTCATAAAGCTCATTTAACCCTGCCAAATAATCGGCTTCTATCTCGCTTTCGTAATCGCGTCCGCGTCGTTCAATCCTTCGCAATAAAGTTGGCACAGAAGCACGGAGATAGATCACGAGATCGGGCGGGGGCAGGATATCGATCACAGCCTCATAAAGCTCACGATAAGTCTGATAATCGCGTGATTGTATATGCCCTTGTCGGACAAGATTCTGTGCGAATATCTCGGCGTCTTCATAGACGCTGCGATCCTGAATAACGGAGGTGGGGTGATTGGCAAGGTCATTATGACTGCGTAAACGATGTGACAAAAAGAATATCTGCGAGTGGAAAGACCAGGTTGGCATATCCTCGTAGAAATCTGCGAGATAAGGATTTTCAGCTACCGGTTCGTAGAATGGCTCCCAGCCCAATTTTTTGCAAAGCATCTCCACTAGCGTGGATTTCCCCACGCCGATATTGCCAGCGACAGCGACGAATTTCTTCATAACTTCCCCAGCCTATCCTTAAGAATCGCTTGCTAATTCACTATCAATGATCTGACGGAAAACCTGAATTGGCTGTGCGCCGATCACGAGCTGACCGTTGATATAGAAGGTAGGCGTAGACTGTACACCGATACTGATAGCGTAATCCATATCTTCGCGCACGAAGTCCTGGTATCTGCGGCTCTCCAAGCATTCTTCAAATATAGCGGTATCAAGTTCCAGTTCGCGAGCGTATTCGTTCAGTGCCAGCTCGCTCATCCCATGTTCGTTATCAAATATCTTTTCATGGTATGGCCAGTACGAAGCCTGGTCGCCTGCACACATGGCTGCTTCAGCAGCAAGATAAGCATTCGGGTGGATACTTGTCAGCGGGAAGTTACGATATACCAATTTGATCTGATCGGGATATTCCTCAAGCAAGGGTTTATAAACCTCGTTATGCCACTTGGTGCAGAAGGGGCACTCGAAATCGCTGAACTCGACGATCACAATGGGAGCATCGTCAGGCCCCTCACTGGGGAAACCCTCGGTCGGGATGTCGCGGCGTTCAGCTGGAGCTTCCTGCTCTGGAATTTCAGCGGGTGGCACATCGGCTACCTGGTTAGGGAGGTCAGGTGTTGCATTATAGCCCCAGACAAAATAGCCAACGAGAATGCCCAGGGCAAATGTTGCGATTGCGGTTAGCGCATTGAACTGTTTACCTTTATGGGCTGCTAATTTTTTTTCTTTGGCAGTAAGTTGTTTTTTCTCTGTCATGCGGCGCATTATATCATGCAGAGAATAGCGGGATCCTTCCAAAATTCTGACGGAACGCTCTTGTGAAAAGCTTGTTTCCGTTATTTTTTGTCAGTGCCAGATGAAAAGTGATACAATTCACATTCTCCCATCCTTCTTTCGTTGTCCATTCAGGAGTTTCCCCAAAATGAGAAGCACATTTAAAGACTTTCTCGGCGGCGTGCGGGGAGCCTTGCCGATCTTGCTTGGCGTTATTCCATTCGCCATGATCTGTAGTGTGGCAGCTATTGGGGTTGGCCTCTCCCCTGTCGAGGCAGCGGGAATGTCCTTCGTGATCTTTGCTGGCGCTTCTCAACTTGCGATATTACAACTCCTTAGTCAGGGCGCACATTGGGTGGTGATGCTTTTTACCGCTTGGGTCATCAACTTGCGTTTCACCATGTACAGCGCAGCGATCGCGCCCTATCTGAAAGACGAACCGAATTACCAAAGATTGCCCTTTATCTATGTCCTTTCCGATCAAGCTTTTGGCGTGAGTATGGCGCAATTTTCGAGTAAGATGCCTAAGAACCCCGCCTGGTATTTTTATGGTGCGGCAGCCGCAGTTTCGTTGACATGGCTGGCAAGCGCGGTCGTTGGCGCAGCGTTGGGGACGCTCATCCCGCCAAGCTGGGGATTTGAGTTTGCCTTTCCGCTGAGTTTCATGGCATTGATGTTCGCGGCGATCAAAGATCGCCCGGCTGTTGTCGCGGCAGTAGTTGGTGGAGGCAGCGCTGTCCTCGCGAAGGGGCTGCCTTACAATCTGGGCTTGATCCTGGCTGCTACGTTGGGCATCGGGGCTGGGATGCTGGCCGAAAAGCTATCTGAAAGGACGGCAGCGTAATGGAAGGCCTTTCGCTCTGGTTGCTTTTTTTTGGCGCAGCGTTGGGGACTTTCGCTTTGCGCTTTTCTTTCATCTATCTTTTCGGCAAAATAGATGTTCCCATTTGGTTTCAAAAGGCGCTGCGTTTTGTACCCGCTTCGGTATTGGCCGCGTTGGTCTTTCCCGCGCTCTTTTATCCTAACGGGACCTTTGACTTTTCGTTGGATAATATCCACTTGTTGGCGGGAATCGGTGGTGGCGTTGTTGCATGGAAAACGAAAAATGTGCTCTGGACGATCATCATCGGGATGAGTTTGTTCTGGGTATTGCAGTTACTCTAGTTCTACCATCTTTGTACAAGACTTAAGTTGCCTTTTGAGTTGGGAATGTCTATAATTTTATCGGTTATGTAGTTTTAATTTAATGCCGCATACCCTAAAGGGCACAAGATAACGGACGAATCGTTTAGGACGTTATGCGGACTGATATAAGATATTACGGAGTGCCCTTTAGGGTATGCGATCCGCTTAAACACGGGTTAGGCCGAGATAAACAGCGAAAGATAAAAAAATGATCATAGAAAATCCAGATGGAACGAAAACATTCATAAGAGAAGAAGGAAATCCAAGTAGTGAAGTGGTTCTATTTCTACACGGAATAGGTGCTGACCATCAGATGTGGGAACCCCAAATCCAAGCATTTGCTGAAAAAGGATTTTATGTATTAGTTCCTGATTTGTTGGGTCACGGCCAATCCTCTAAAATAGAAAATCTGGATTTGTTGGATTGGGAAAATCAGATCAATGAATTGCTGAAATCAAAAGGCATTTCGAAGTGTATTCTTGTTGGCGTAAGTATGGGTGGAGCAATCGCACAATCATTTGCAAAGAACAATTCAGAAAAAGTTAGCAAATTAGTATTGTCGGATACATTTGGTGAATTGAAAACAGTGCAGGAAAAGGTTTTAGGTTTTTCTCAAGTGATTGGTTTCAAGCTATACAAAGTTTTGGGTGGGCGTATGTTGGCAATGGGGATGGAATCTGCTTACAAAGCCCCATTTGCAAAAAGAGCCAAAGATTACTTCAGTAAAGTAAGCATGAATGTCGATTTTGATCAGATGATTTTAGCAAGAAAAGCGATCAATAAGATTGATGTAATTGGGAAGATTAACGGCGAGAATATACCATCATTAGTAATCGTTGGAGAAGAATTCGGGAAATCATTCGTTGAAATCAATCGAAAGATAGCAAATGGCATTGAAGGGTCGAAATTTGTAGTATTAGAGAAATCGATGGATCCATCAAACTTGGTCAATCCGGAAGGTTTCAATAAAGAAGTTTTAGATTTCTTACAAGTCTCGGCCTAACCCAAGCTGCACCTGACCCGGCGGCGCGGCGCTCCCGCCTGCGTGAGGGGGCGGCCAAAATGCCTTGCCAGTCGGGGCGCTGGTCGCAACCACCGGGCAGGTTACGCCCTCATTAGGCAAAGTACGTGCATCTTTATTGAAGAAACCTCGTATACCTTTTTTACGAGGTGAAATATGAAAAATACACATAAACCCACTTTCTGGCTTTTTTGGCCCTTTGTGATGCTTTGGAAATTGATCGCTGGCATTGTCAAAATGACCGGCCGTCTGGTAGCCGTGATCCTTGGCTTGGTACTGATGATTGTTGGCGTGGTGGTTAGCTTGACCGTGATCGGCGCGATCATTGGGATTCCCTTGGCCATCGTCGGCTTTTTGCTGGTTTGGCGAGGGCTTTTCTAGATGAAGTTGAAATAAAGAAAAAATGGGTTGCTCGAAAGTGCAACCCATTTTTATTTTTTGAGAAGATGTACACTTGCAATGAGCAAGCTCAGGCACGAGCGCGTCGTGAAGTGAAGAAATTCTTCACGGGCGGAATTCTTAATCCCAAAAGTAGAAGAACGATCACACCATAAATAAATGGCTGGAGAACATCGCCTTGTAGGGTGAAGATATCGCCTTTACGCGCCCAGGCAAAATGGATGATAACGAGGGGAGCGATCAGGTAAATGCTTTGATGCAAACGTTTCCAGTTTTTGCCCATCTTTTTCATACCCCATTTATAAGAGGTAACTGCGAGAGGGACAAGCAGGAGAAAGGCGATCGAGCCGACGAGTGTATATCGTTTTTCGAAGGTTGCTTCAAAGAGCAGGCTCAGGTCGAAGCCGTAGTCGATAGCTGTAAAAACAATCACATGTAAGGTCGCGTATAGAAAAGCATAGAGACCTAATGCACGCCGATGACGAGTTGGCTGACGCCAGCCAAAGAGCGTACGAAGCGGGGTTGTTGCCAGCGAGAGTACGAGTAATGTGACAGCGGCAAAGCCGGTATCTTGCTCCAGATCCTGGATGGGATTGGGGCTGAAATTATTGGTCAGGAAATCGAAGATCAGTTTTGCGAGTGGGAATATCCCAACAAGGTGGATCAGGATTTTCAGGGGGGTGATTTTTTTCATTGGTCTAGAGATATTTTAGTAGGACTTTGTCAGATCCATGCCATCATAGAGGTGGGCAACTTCTTCGGCGTAGCCATTGAACATGAGGGTTTCACGTCGTTTGAGCTCGCCGATACGTCGCTCACTGGCTTGTGACCAACGCGGATGATCGACATTGGGGTTGACATTGGCGTAGAAGCCATATTCGTTCGGGGCGATCGTCTCCCACATGGTGGAGGGCTGTTCAGCGGTCAGCTCGATCTTGACAATGGATTTGATGGATTTGAAGCCATACTTCCACGGGACGACAAGCCGGATCGGAGCGCCGTTTTGGGCTGGTAGCATCTCCCCGTACAGACCGGTGGCGAGGAGCGTGAGATCGTTCATTGCCTCGTCGAGACGGAGACCTTCCTGGTAGGGCCAGGGGTAGAGCTTGTTGCTCAAGCCGGGCATCTGGCTTTCGTCATTGATGGTTTCAAAGCGGACGTATTTTGCTTCGGAAGTGGGCTCCACTTCTTTTAGCAGGGAGGCGAGGGTGAAGCCATTCCACGGGATGACCATGCTCCAGGCTTCGACGCAGCGCATACGATAGATGCGTTCTTCCTGTGTGAAGTTGGCGAGCAGGTCTTCCATCCCATAGGTTTTGGGGTTGTTGACCAAGCCGCTTACTTCCACCGTCCAGGGATCAGATTTGAAGTCTTTGGCAAGAATTGCGACACGCTCTTTGTCGGTGGTGAACTCGTAGTAGTTGTTGTAGTTGATCGCAGATTCGTAATCGGTTAACTCATCGGACGGGGCAGGTACTTCTTCCGCAGCGGGCAAGCTCGAGTTTGCGGTCGGATCGGCTATTTCATCCTGCGGCACACCACAGGCTGCCAACAGGGCTGCCCCGGCGGTGATGATGCCCATCTGTTTGAGAAAATCCCGACGGGAGAGGTAGGTCTCTTTGGGGGTGATTTCAGAGGGTTTTATTTCGATCATTTTGTACTCCTTAACTATAAAGGTTTTGATAGGGTGACTTCAGTTTTTCTTAGCCTAAGGATAGCTTTCTGCCAACAGGCTTTGGATTGCAATTTCGGTTTCTTGATATGCGCCTTCGCCAATATGTGTGTAACGAATTTTGCCTTGCTTGTCTATGAGATACAGCGTGGGCCAATAACGGTTTTTGTATGCTCGCCAGGTTGCTCCGTTATTGTCTTGTGCAACAGGATAGGGGATATTAAGTTCGGTTATTGCGTTCTGTAAATTTCCGAGATCGTGTTCATAGCTGAACTCAGGATAGTGATTCCCAATGACGACCAAGCCCTGATCTTTATATGTATTATGCCACTCCCTCAACGAGGGAATTACCCGTTGGCAATTAATTCAGCCAAAGGTCCACATATCGATCAGGACAACTTTGCCTCGTAGTTCTGCCAATCGCAATGGGGCTTCTGTGTTGAGCCAGACATCGTTGGTTAGCTCAGGGGCTTCTCCCAAATCCGGATAGGATGCCTTTGTGATTTGCGTTGGTGGTGCAGCTGTTGGCGGTATTTCTGTGCTGGAACCGCATGCTGTGAGCAGGAAAGCTAAGGATGAGAAGAGCAAGAGGTGTATCCCTGCAGGTTTGTGTATTTTATTCATTGGTTCTCCTTTCCTGGCAAGGAAAAGGAGAACGAAGTTCCTTTTTCGGCTTCACTCTTGACCCAAATCTTGCCACCGTGTGCCTCGACCAGTCCTTTGGCAATGGCTAAGCCTAAACCAACACCGCCACTTTCGCTTTGGTCACGTACGCGACTTTTTTCGCCTCGATAGAAACGGTCAAAAATAAAGGGGAGGTCCTTGGCATTGATCTCACTGCCAGAATTTTCTACGGTGATCATTGTTGCATCTCCCTGATTTTCTGCGCTCAAGCGAATTGCGCCTCCCTTTGGACTGTAGCGCAGTGCGTTACTGATCAGGTTATCCAGAATTCGACTGAGTTTTTCAGGTGCTGCCCAGACAAGATCAATTTGAGAGTCCACATATCCGTTTAGCGTTACTTCTTTGGTTTGGGCGCGGGCTGCGAAACTCTCGAGGGTGTCGGAAAGCAAATCGGAAAGAGCGAGCCACTCAAAATCCAGTTTCTCGTATCCTGCATCCAATTGAGCCAGCTCGAAAAGATCATCGAGCAATTTACTCATGCGGGTGATCTCATTTTGGCTTTGGATTAAATAACGCGAAACTGTTTCCTGATCTGTAACGACCCCATCAGCCAGAGCGGTGATCATCACTCTTAAGGATGTCAGGGGTGTTCGCAGGTCGTGTGATGCCCAGGCTACGAGGTTGCGGCGGGTTTCGTCGAGGGCACGCTCATTTGCAGCGGCTTCTTCCAGACGAGCAGACATTTGGTTGAAGGCTTTGGATAATTGGGCTATCTCATCATTGCCTTTAATTGTGACGCGTGCTGAAAAATCACCCTGGCTGAGTTGGGATGTTCCGTCAACGAGGTTGCTCAACGCTTGAGTGATGGTATTTGAGATGAAAAAACCGAACGCTATGGATATGACACCTGCAAAGAAGAGCAGTAGACTTCCCAGCGCCAGATCATGTTGGTTGATGAACATCAAGCGGGCGGTGACCCAGATATTGAAAAGAGTCAACCCTCCGGCAAGGATGTAACCCAATGTAAGTGTATAGCTCAGACGCGGAAGTCTCCGCCACCAACCCAGGCGATGAGATAAGAAACCAATCGCCCCGGAGACAAGGCTGGTGAGACCCAGAGATATCATCAGGTGAAGCAAATCCCCGGCTGGAGGATCCATGATGAATTTGACAAGAACCAAAGTTAGCAACAAGGCAGCCAATATGCCGAGTAAGTAGTTAATCAGGCGCGAGGAATGCGTTTTTGTAGGTGACATCACTTTCCTCCTGCAAATTTGTATCCAACGCCCCATACGGTAAGGATCTGTTGAGGCTGGCTTGGATCAACTTCGATCTTTTCGCGCAAACGCCGGATATGAACTGTGACAGTGGATGGGTCGGTATATAGTTCATCATCCCAAACCTGCGCCAGTAATTGACCTCGGGTAAAAACTTGCTGTGGATGCTGAATAAAATGCCATAAGAGATCAAACTCTTTTGCTGTTAACATGACATCTTGCCCTTCAACTTTAACATTGCGGGCTACGGGATCGATCTTTATTCGTCCTGTCTGAATTGGTTGTTGGGATGAAAGTGTTACTACTCCTTCAAAACGACGCAAGACAGCTCTAACGCGTGAAACGACTTCTTGCGGATCAAAGGGCTTGGTAATGTAATCATCTGCTCCGATATCCAGTCCCCGGATGCGGTCGTTCGTTTCGCTTTTTGACGTTAGCATGATAATGGGAATTTGGGTCGTTGGGCGCAGGCGTTGTGTAAGCGACAATCCATCTATGCCGGGCAGCATTAGATCAAGAACAATTAGTGTGGGGGGATCATTCTGGATGATGTCCAGTGCTTCATACCCATCGGCAGCTTCCACCACAATATAACCTTCGTGTTCAAGATAGCGGCGTAAAACTTCGCGGATAGTTTCTTCGTCATCAACAACGAGGATATAAGAATTTGCTGTCATTAGTATTTTATGTATGGCTAGCCCATCGGAAAAAACAGGCGAATCTGCTCTATGGCTAAAGGATATTCGTTTCATTATAGCAGTGGGATATTACGAAAGTATTAAGGTTTTGATTTGGGTTCTGATGAGTTAAGGAAGTCGTAATATCCTGGTAAGGCTTTTGAAAGAATTAGCTGAGATGATTGTTATAAATTCAAATGTATCTGCTCCTGCTCGAATGGAGCTTTACTTATTCTTCGATGAAGCAGATGCAAATCATTAATATATTCCCGGAGGAATAAAAATGAAAACACGATTTACCATTTTCAGCCTAGTTCTTTTGTTATCTGTGATCGTTGTTGCTTGCAGTCCGCAAACTGCCCCTGTTGATGTGATGGATGATCAAAGCGAAATGGCAGACGACACGATGATGGAATCTGAAGATGACGCCATGATGGAAGATGAAGAAATGGCGGACGAAGAGATGATGGAATCTGAAGAGATGATGGACGAGGAAATGATGGATGAAGAAATGTCTACGACCACCTTCATTGTCCGTATTGAAAATATTTCAGCAGAAGGCAGCCTGACCGTTTTGGCTCCCGGAGCTTATGAACTCAACGATCATCCTCTTGCTTTTTTTGCTCCTGGAGAAGTGGATCGCGGTCAGGGTCTTGAAGCACTTGCGGAAGATGGTGATCCCAGTATCCTTGTGGATACGATCAATCAAATGATGGGAGACGGAATGATGGGCGGCTTTATCGCAGACGTGTTCAATACGCCTGTTGGTGCAGATGCTCCAGGACCTGTTGGCCCCGGGAACGCTTATGAGTTTGTAGTTGAAGCATACCCCGGTCAGTATCTAACTTTTGCTACGATGTTCGTTCAATCCAATGACTGGTTCCTTTCCCCGGGTGCTGATGGACTCGCCCTTTTCGATGCCGATGGTCTCCCCCTTGAAGGCGACATTACCGATCAGATTTTTCTTTGGAATGCCGGTACAGAAGTTGATCAAATCCCGGGCGAGGGCGCGGATCAGGCACCTCGGCAAACTGGACCAAATAGCGGTGAAGCTGAAAACGGTCTCGTATCAATGGTAGAGGGCTTCTCTGACTATCAAGTTTTAGTGACCATTATCCCTCAACAATAGATACTCTGAAAAAGCAAAAAAACAGGGACTGGCAAAAAAAGCCAGTCCCTGTTTGACGTTCTGGTATCGATTTTTTCTAGTCAAGGCTGCCTGTCGCAATGGCTTTCTTGACTTCACCGATGGCTTTGGTGATCTCAATTTCACGAGGGCAGGCAACGGTGCAGTTGAAGATGGTACGGCAGCGATAGACGCCAAATTGGTCGTTGAGTATCTGCAGACGTTCTGCTGCGCCCTGATCGCGGCTGTCGAAGATAAAGCGATGTGCATTGACGATGGCGGCAGGACCAACATATTCATCGTTTGCCCAGAAGGATGGGCAAGAGGTGGTACAAGCGCCGCAAAGGATACACTTGGCGGTGTCATCAAAGCGTTCTTGCTCCTCGATGCTTTGTATGCGTTCTGCCGAGGGGGCATCATCGTTATTGATGAAGAAAGGCATCACTCTTTTATAGCTATCGAAGAATGGCTCCATATCTACGATCATGTCCTTGAGCACGGGTAGGCCAAGGATCGGCTCAACCGTGACCTTGTTTGTCTTCAGATCCTGGATGAGGGTTTTGCAGGCAAGCATATTCTGCCCGTTGATGCGCATGGCGCAGGAACCACAAACACCGTGGGCACAAGAGCGGCGGAAAGAGAGCGTACCATCATGGTAACCCTTAACTTTTTCCATCAGATCAAGGACGCGATCGGTGGGTTCTGCTTCCAACTCGAAAGTATCGTAGTAGGGTTTTTTGTCCGTTTCCGGGTTATAGCGGAAGAGTTTCAAAGTAACTTTTTTCATTGGTTCCTCCTAGTAGACCCGTTTCTTCGGTTCAAATCGGGTGAAGACTACATCCTTGTAGTCTAGCCTGACCCCGCCTTCTTCCAACCAAGCAAGGGTGTGTTTCATCCAGTTCTCGTCGTCACGTTCCTGATAATCGTTGCGAGCGTGTCCGCCACGGCTTTCTTTTCGGTTGAGCGCAGCGACGGTGGTCACTTCGGCGATGTCGAGCAGGTTGCTGAGCTCCCAAGCGTTGAGCAAGTCCATGTTGAACTTTTTGCCCTTGTCGTCAATCTTGATATTTTTGAAGCGGGCTTTCAACTCTCTGATCTTTTCCAAGGCTTCCTGCATGCCTTCTTCAACGCGGAAGACGCCAACATGCTCAAACATGACTTCTTTCATCTCTCTGGAGATTTCAGAGAGACGCTCGTCGCCATCTGCGTTGCGCAGGGCTTCGAGTTGGGCTTCTGCGTTAGCGGTGGGATTTTCGGGGAGTGTGATGTAGTCTGCTTCTTTGGCATATTCGGCAGCTTTGATACCGGAGAATTTGCCAAAGACGACTAGATCGAGCAGGGAGTTTGAACCCAAGCGATTGGAGCCATGCACAGAAACACAGGCATTTTCGCCAACGGCATATAAGCCGGGCATGATCTCTTTGCGTTCCGTGTCCATCACAACCTGACCATAATTGTCGGTCGGGATGCCGCCCATCGCATAATGTGCCGTAGGCTGAACGGGCATGGGGTCGGTAACGGGATTTACACCCAAATAGGTTTCGCAGAAATCAATGATGTCGGGGAGTTTTCCCAATATCTCTTCGCCGGTGACAACGTAGGGTGTGCCATCGGGACGCGTGCGTCCGTCGATGGCGGCATATTTGTTGACGGTCTCGGGCGTCACGTCAAGGTAGAGGTAACGCTCGCCATTGATGCCATTCCCCTCTTTCATTTCAAGATACATGGCACGGCTGACCACATCACGGGATGCGAGTTCCTTCACGTTGGGGGCGTACCCTTCTTTTTCCATGAAGCGCTCGCCCTTGCCATTCAACAGGATACCGCCCTCGCCGCGCACACCTTCGGTGATGAGAATACCCATCTTGTAAATGCCCGTTGGGTGGAACTGGAAGAACTCCATATCCTGAGCGGGGATGCCATGACGTAGCGTGATCGCAACACCGTCGCCCGTGTAGGCAAAAGCGTTCGATGTGATCTCCCAAACACGTCCCCATCCGCCAGTGGCGAAGATGACGGATTTGGCGTGGAAGACGTGCAGCTCGCCTGTAGCAATTTCAAGTGCTACAACACCGGCAACGCCTTCTTCAGTCTTGATGATGTCCAAAACCTGGAACTCATCGTAGAACTGAACATTATTCTTAATACTCTGCTGATAAAGGGTCTGCAAGATCATATGACCCGTGCGGTCAGCTGCGTAACAAGTGCGTTTTACAGGTTTGGTGGTTTCATTATTTGTATGACCGCCAAAGAAGCGTTGAGCGATTTTCCCATCATCGGTTCTGCTGAAGGGCAGCCCCATGTGTTCGAGTTCATAAACGATGCCAGGGGCTTCCTTGCACATGAACTCGATCGCATCCTGGTCGCCGAGGTAGTCGCTACCTTTGATGGTATCGTAGGTATGCCATTCGGGGGTATCTTTTTCAAGGTTACCAAGTGCGGCACCAATGCCGCCCTGCGCTGCGCCCGTATGCGAACGAGCGGGATAAAGTTTAGAGATAACAGCCGTAGAAGCGGATTTGGATGCGTAAAGCCCGGCCATGAGCCCTGCACCACCAGCACCAACTACGACGACTTCAAATTGATGTGTTTTCATAGAAGCTACTCCTTTATGAATTCAATGCGACGTAGATGGCTACGAGTAGGATGAAAGCCCACAGGAAAAAAATAAAGGCACGCCAGAGGATGCGCCAGGTTGTCGTTCCCATGAAGTCTTCCACCACAATACGTAAACCGTTCAAGCCGTGTGTTACGCCAAAGAAAACGGCAATGAGTTGGAAGATATTCCAAAAGTCATTTCTGAAAGCATCCAGGTTCACTATATCACTGCTGGCAACGTGCATGGGGTTGGGGAAGAACATCCAACGGATGACGGTGCTGATATCCGTCTGGGTGCGAGCGCCCAGGATCAGCGCGCCGGCCAAGCCGATCAGGCCGACCAAATAAAGCCCCAAGGCAGAAAGGCGCATAAAGAGCCACATGACATAATCGAAGTTGAAACCGCGATTTGGTACTTTTCTAATCGTCATCATTGCCTCCTATAATCCCATTGCATCTTTGAATACAACAAAGATGATGAGCCCATAAAATGGAACAATAATGAGCCACTGAAGCCAGATCATTTCTCGTTGATATTCAAGCAGGGCGGGGATCAAGTCCATAATGACAACCCGCAGCCCATTTACAGCATGATAAATGACCAGGAAAAAAAGAACCAATTGAAAGATGTCGTTGGTGTAAATATCGTAGAGTACACCCCATGCTCCACCGCCGAACTGCTGGCTAAGGAAGCCCGTGATAATATGTGTTCCCACAAAGAGCACCATTGCCAATCCACTGGCACGGTGCAGGAGCCACGCCCACATGGGACCGCCTCCTTTATAGCCTAGTCCCGTAAAGAAACCAACCTTTCGATTAAGTGCCATTTGCTCCTCCTGCAATAGGATTTTTTTGATGATCTGATGGATAAGAAACCGCTTCGCTCTTAATTTGGGCTGGGGTGCTGCATCCAGACATCTGCCCGGTGAGAGCAAGATTCCGTCAATGCCGAGACGATGTTGATTGGGCAACGAGCAAGCCTAAGGCAAGAGCGTTTCGAGGCTTTTCATCCAGTATGTTACATTAACATAGTGATTATCCCATCCCCTCAGAATCAGACAAAGTGACGATATTCACCGATATTTAGTTTCACTCTTCCTCCAATAAAGATTAAATAGACCCTTATAATCTTAGATGTTTTAATGCGCGATTGCAAATATTGGTGGTATTTGTTAGTCATCACCATAAATTTATAAAAGCCTAAAGGAGGCACGCATGGCAAGTTCACACCGAATAAGCCGGCGGGATTTTGCAAAATTGGTCACGGCAGCCCTCAGCACCATCATGGGAGCAGCGATGGGTATTCCGGTGATCGGATATCTGATCGACCCTGCCCTGAAAGCAGAATCTGGCGAAGCTTGGGTCCCGCTGGGACCTTTGGAGAATTTTCCCATCGGGACGCCGAAAACATTTTCCTTCACCCGCTCCAATATCAACGGGTGGGAAAAAACCGTCAACAGCTACGGCGGGTTTGTTGTTCGCAAATCAGAAAGTGATTTGTTGGTATTATCCAATCGTTGTACACATCTGAGTTGCAGCGTTGCTTGGGATGAAACGCAAGGTCTATATACTTGCCCTTGCCATGAAGCTGCTTTTACAATGGAGGGGGAGGTAGATTCCGGTCCTCCACCCTACGCGCTTGACCACTTTGAAACCAAGATCGAAGAGGGCACCCTCTACATCTTGTTCCCCGCCGTACCATCGCACTAAGGATCAGTATTATGTTCAAAAAAATCTATGATTGGCTAGATGAGCGTCTCGGCTTCGATGACTTGTACAAAGGCTTGCTCGACCGCCCTGAGCCCCACGGTAACTGGTGGAACACCCTTGGCAGCGCGAGCCTCTTCCTTTTCGTTATGCAGGGGATGACCGGTATTTTCCTGACCGTTTATTACACCCCCTCGCCAGACCATGCTTACGACAGCATTCAATATATTATGAACGGCGTTGCCTTCGGCTGGCTTATCCGTGGTATGCACCACTGGGGTGCTACGCTGATGGTTTTGGTCGTATTCGTTCACATGCTGCGTACCTTCTTTTCAGCTTCTTATAAATATCCTCGCGAGTTGACCTGGATCATCGGTAGTTTCCTTTTCCTGCTTACTTTGGGCATGGGTTTCACTGGCTATCTGCTGCCTTTCAACCAACGTGCTTATTGGGCGACTGTGGTTGCGACGAATATCGGCGGTGTTGTACCAGGTGTGGGTCCATTTATTTTGAAAGCCCTGCGTGGTGGTACAGACGTGAGCGCCCTGACGCTCTCGCGCTTCTTCTCCGCCCATATTTGGATGTTGCCTGCCGCTTTAGCCGCTCTGATCGGCGTTCACCTTTACTTGATCATGCGTCATGGTGAATCTGCCTATCCTGATGCAGAAGATTAAGGAGCGCTATGATGATGAACCAAGAACAGAAAGATAAAATTAATAAGAAATACGAAGAGCAACTGCAAAAGGGCGAACGCTTTTGGCCCGATGCGATTTATAAAGATCTGCTGGTCTCTTTTGCGCTATTCATCCTCCTGATCGGTTTGGCAACTTTCGTTGGCGTTCACCCTGAACCCAAAGTCGACCCCTCCGATGCAAGTTATGTTCCCCGCCCTGAGTGGTATTTCCTTTTCCTTTTCGAGTTCCTGAAATATTTCCCCGGTGCTATTGAGTGGGTTGGTGCTGCCGTGATCCCTGGAATTTTGGTCACGGCTTTGATCCTGCTCCCGCTCTATGATAAGAATCCCCTCCGACATTATTCAAAACGAGCATTTGCTATTGGCTTGATGAGCTTCATCGTGGCCGGGATCGTGACGCTCACGATGATGGCATCCACCCCTGCAATGACCGCATTGATGACACTCGCCTTGTTCGTTTTGACCTTTGGCGTACTCTTCTTCTCGATCTACAAGAAGCCTGAACAGAATATTCCCTGGCGCAAACCGGCTTTGTGGCTGGCGAGCTTTGCTATCCTTGGACTCGTGGGTTGGTCTTACCAACTAACATCTGCGCTGGCAGGAGACGAGGAAGAAGTACATATTGCATCCAGTATCGCCGAAAAGATGGTATTGGGGCAGGATCTCTATTCCATTCAATGTGTAGAATGTCACGGTCCAGACGGCGAAGGCGGTGAGATCGTTGGCGTTGACGGGATCGAGGATGGCACCTTTGTCAAATCCATCAGCAGTAAGGATGAGATGTACACCCGCAACGACGGGACACTCTTCGATATCATTGCCTACGGTCAGCCGAATTTGGGTATGCCTCCTTACGGTGGTGCGTACGGTGGCGAACTCTCCCCAAGCGAGATCGAGTATATCGTTACCTTCATGCGTTACTCGTGGGATGATCGTGCCGAAGTTCCTGAAGATGCTGCAGCTGGTATCCCGTCATTGGCTGAAGGCGAAGTCCCTTCCTATGAGGTGCATATCTCCGCTGTTGTTAAACGCCAATGTCTTTCCTGCCATCGTGAAGGGAAAGAGAATAACAACTACCTGATGGATACTTACGATGGAGTTGTCAGCGGTGGGGACAATGCACCCAACGTGGTTGCTGGTGATCTGAACAGTATCTTGCTCCAGACCATTCAAGGCAGCGAAGTTGAGGGCGTGAACGGCGTCATCCAGGTCATGCCGCCAAATGGCAAACAGATTAAAGATGAGTATATCGATATGTTCATCCGCTGGATCGAAGCGGGTATGCCCGAAACCGCAGATGAAGCGGCTGCGCTCAGTGATATCGCTCCTGCTACAGATCCTGTCGAAACAGAAGCGCCTGCAGAATAAACAGAACTACACCTACAAAAGTAATAAAAAATCCGCTCGATATCGAGCGGATT
>CAZASG010000007.1:0-110689 GCA_964487745.1 uncultured Anaerolineaceae bacterium
GTACAAGGAGTCTCTATGCAGCGTGATTTTCGCCATCAACTTAACAGTAGCCCTCTCAATCCCGGTGACCTGCAGCTCAAAGTAGAGCACGTCAAATTGGGGTTCGGGGGTGTCACCGCCTTGTTCGATGTGAGTTTATCCATCTATCAGAGCGAGATCTTCGCCATTATCGGACCCAACGGTGCAGGAAAAACTTCCTTGCTCAACTGTGTCAGCGGCCTTTATCATCCGCAACAGGGGAATATCACCTATTACACGGGCAACGCGGAACATGAGATCACCCGCCTGAAACCCTACCAAATCGCCTCATTAGGCATCGCACGTTCTTTCCAGAATATCGAGTTATTCCGTCACATGACGGTGCTGGATAATTTGATGGCTGGTGCGCACGTCCACATGAAAACCGGATTGCTTTCAAGCATGTTCTATTGGGGTAAAGCCCAGCGCGAACAGATCGCTTTCCGCCGCTTTGTGGAAGACATCATCGACCTGCTCGAAATTCAAGCCATCCGCGATAAACCGGTCGGCTCATTAGCGTATGGCTTGCAGAAACGCGTTGAGTTGGGGCGTGCGCTGGCGATGAAGCCAGCCATCCTGTTGCTTGATGAACCGATGGCGGGCATGAACGCTGAAGAAAAAGAAGACATGGCGCGCTTCGTACTGGACGTGAACGAAGAGCATGGTGTCACCATTGTGCTCATCGAGCATGATATGGGCGTCATCATGGATATCAGCGACCGCATCGCTGTGCTGAACTTCGGGCAGAAGATCGGTGACGGCACGCCCGACGAAGTCCGCCAGAACGAAGCCGTTATCCAGGCTTATCTCGGTGAAGAACACGGCTCTATCCCGATCAAGCCAGTAAACCTCTAGAAGATTGTTGGAGAAATCCATGCCTGAAACCCTACCGCAATACCTAGTCCAACATGCCCAGGCAACGCCAGATTTAATTGCGCTTCGTGAGCGTAATTATGGTATCTGGCAGGCAGTCACATGGCGTGACTATCTTGACCACGTCAAATACTTCGCTCTTGGTCTGCACACCTTGGGATTGGTACCAGAAGAGACTATCGCCATCATCGGCGATAACCGCCCTGAGTGGGTCATTTCTGAGTTGGCAGCCCAATCGGTCAGTGCGAAAAGCATCGGAATTTATCAGGATGCTGTTGTTAAGGAGATGATCTACATCTTTAATCACGCTGATGTTTCCTTTGTCATCGTTGAAGATCAGGAGCAGGTCGATAAATTGCTCGAAATGTGGGATGACCTGAAGGGCATCCGCAAGGTGATCTATTACGATCCCAAAGGGCTACGTAATTACACTGAAGATTACCTGCTCTACTTCCCTGATGTCGAGGAAATGGGACGTGAGTTTGAAAAAAACAATCCCGGTTGGTGGGAAGCACGCGTTGCTACCGGGAAAGAGAATGATCTCGCTATCCTTTCGACCACATCCGGGACGACCGGGAACCCGAAACTTGCTATGCTGACCCACAAGAATCTTATCAGCATGGGGCATAACCTCATGAGCATCGACCCGATTGGGCAGGGCGATGAATTTGTTTCCTTCCTGCCTTTAGCATGGATCGGCGAACAAATGATGTCACTGGCGTGTGGTTTACAGGTTGGGTTTACGATCAATTTCCCCGAAGAGCCGGAGACCGTTCAGCACGATATTCGCGAGATCGGGCCGCAGGCAATGTTCAGTCCGCCCCGCATTTGGGAGAATCTCATCTCGCAGGTGCAGGTTAAGATCGAGGACAGTACCAAGTTTAAGCAATGGATGTATAACCGAGCACTCAAAGTCGGTTATGAAATGGCAGATATCCGTTTCCGTAAGGAAGACCCATCCTTTGTGCAGAAACTCAAATACTTTTGGGCAGATTGGACGGTTTTCCAGGAGATCAAGGATCAGTTGGGGTTGCGGCATCTTGAACGGGCGTATACTGGCGGTGCTGCTTTGGGTCCGGATGTTTTTCGTTTCTTTCACGCGCTAGGTGTCAACCTTAAACAGATCTACGGGTCAACGGAAACAAGTGGAATATCGGTTGTGCATCGTGATGGGGATATCAAATTCCAAACGGTCGGGACGCCCATCCCCGAAACAGAGATCAAAATTGATGAGAGTGGCGAGATCCTGGCGAAATCTCCGGCTGTCATGATGGGGTATTACAAAAATGAAAAAGCGACGAATGAGACCTTGGTAGATGGCTGGTTGCAAACGGGCGATGCCGGTTATTTTGACGACGATGGGCATTTGATCGTCATCGACCGTGCCAAAGATGTGATGACCCTGCATGATGGCACGAAATTCAGTCCGCAATTTATCGAGAATAAGCTCAAATTCAGCCCCTACGTGAAAGAGGCAGTGGTCTTCGGCGGTGATTGGCCCTTCGTGACTGCCATGTTGAATATCGACTTCGCGAATGTGGGGAAGTGGGCAGAGAATAACCATCTGGCGTATACGACCTATACCGATCTGGCGCAAAAGGAAGAAGTTTACGCCCTCGTGCGTGAACGCGTTGAAGAAGCGAATGCCGATCTGCCGCCGGCTGCGCGTATCCGTCGTTTTGTTTTGCTCCACAAAGAGCTGGATGCAGACGACGCCGAACTGACCCGCACACGCAAGGTACGCCGCAATGTGGTCGCCCAGCGCTACGACGATATTGTCTCGGCGCTCTACAGCCAAAGCCCGCATCTGGATGTAGAGACCGTTATCACCTATCAGGATGGACGCACAGCGACCTTGCAAACCCGCTTGCGCATCGAAGATATGGGCATTAGCGAGTAGACAGGATACGGAAATCTCATGGAACTTTTCATTCAATTAACTCTCACAGGTTTGACCAACGGCGCGATCCTGGCGCTGGCTGCGCTCGGCTTTGTCTTGATCTATAAAGCCAGCGATGTGATCAACTTCGCGCAAGGGGAATTTCTATTGATCGGCGGTTATGTCGTCTATGGGATGATCGCCCAATTCGGCTTGGCATGGCCCCTGGGCATGATCATTACGATCGCTATTGCGATTGGCTTGGGTGCCGTTGTAGAACGTTTGGTACTGCGCCCCTTGATTGGTGAGCCGATCATCTCGGTCATTATGGTCACGATCGGTCTCAGCTCTTTGCTGAAAGCCATCGTCAGCACCATCTGGGGCAACCAGCCAAAAGCTTTTCCGCCTTTTATCCCCAGCACCCCGGTCGACGTATTTGGCGCGACCATCGGCGCAGATCGTTTGTGGGCGATTGTGATCGCCATTGTGATGCTGGGCGCCTTTACCTACTTCTTCCGTCGCTCCAAAGAAGGTATCGCGATGCGCGCTGTCGCAGATGACCAGCAGGCTGCCCTGAGTATGGGCATCAGCGTCAAGAAGATCTTCGCCTGGGCATGGTCTATTGCGGCGATCAGTGCCGCCATCGGTGGGGCGCTGGTGGCGAATATCGTCGGCGTCAGCCAGGAATTGAGCCATTTCGGTTTGCGCGTATTCCCTGTCGTCATTTTGGGCGGTCTGGACTCGATCCCCGGCGCGATCATTGGCGGTGTCATCATCGGTTTGCTTGAAACCTATACCGGTGGCTATATCGGTCATGGTTTGAATCAGATCGCTCCTTTTGCTGTTCTCATCCTGATCCTGATGGTACGACCTTACGGTCTCTTCGGTCAGGAAATCATCGAGCGCGTCTAAGGCAGGAAATCCCTATGAATTCTGGTATTTTTCACTCAACGTACAAAGCAGATATGGGGTTGCGCCATACCCATCTTGAAAAGGCGCGCTGGGTGATCTTTGGCATCTTTATGATCGCCTTCCCCTTCTTTGCCAATCGTTATTACCTGACCCTCGCCAACCAGATCGGTATCGCAACCATTGGCGCGATTGGTTTGAATATCCTCGTTGGCTACACCGGGCAGATCAGTTTGGGACAGGGCGGTTTTATGGCAGTTGGCGCATATACAGCTGCGGTCCTGACCATCAATATGGGCATGCCCTGGTGGGCATCGACGCTCATCGCCTGTATTGTGACCGCCATCATTGGTGCGCTATTTGGCATCCCTTCCTTGCGCTTGAAGGGGCTTTATCTGGCGATCGCGACCTTGGCATCACAGGAGATCATTCTTTGGGTCGTGACCCACTGGGATGCGGTCACCGGTGGTGTGGACGCACTCGTCGTCCCCGCGCCAAAGCTCTTTGGTTGGAATATGAGTTCCGATTTCAATTTCTACTGGCTGGTCTGGCTTTTGGCTGGATTGACGGCATTGCTGACAGCCAATCTTTTCCGCACTCATTTTGGACGTGCCTTCATTGCTATCCGCGATCAGGATATTGCGGCTGAAGTGATGGGTATCAATCTTTTCAAATATAAATTGCTATCCTTCGCGGTTTCTTCTTTCTTCGTCGGCATGGCAGGCGCGTTGACCGCCCATTATCGCAGCATTGTGACTTGGGAGCGTTTTACTATTGATATCTCAGTGCTCTATCTGGCGATGATTATTATCGGTGGCTTAGGGTCGATCCGTGGCTCTTTCTATGGGGCGGCTTTCATGACCCTGCTTCCCGCCATTTTGACCAATGTCGGGCGAGCGTTGAAATCCTCCTTCCCGATCATTGACTCGATTTTGCCTTTTATCCAGCAAGCTGCTTTTGGCTTGGTGATCATCCTGTTCCTCGTCTTTGAACCGGAAGGGTTGAACAAGATGTGGAAGAATATCAAAGACTATTTCCGTCTGTGGCCCTTTAGCTACTAGCGAGGAGGTAAAAAAATGTTTGTACGCGATTATATGACCCCAAACCCATTGAGTATTAGCCCTGATACAACCTACCCTGAAGCAATCGGCTTAATGCGTGAGAAAAAGATCCGTCGTTTGCCCGTAATGCGCAAAGGGAAACTGGTCGGCATTGTTGTGGAGAAAGATCTCCTTTCCAGCCAGCCCTCCCCGGCGACGACGTTGAGTATCCATGAGATGTACGGCTTGCTCGAGAAGTTGAAAGTGGAGCAATTCATGACCACGCCCGTCGTGACAGCCACGCCCAATTGTCCAATGGAAGCTGCCGCAGGTATCATGATCGACCGAAAAATTGGTTCGTTGCCCGTTATGGATGATGAAAAACTGGTCGGGATCATCACCGAAACCGATATTTTTAAAGCCTTTGTCAGCGTACTTGGTGGCTTCGTCGAAGGCGTCCGCTTGACGATTGAGTTGCCAGATCGCCCCGGGCAGTTGGCGAAGATCGCAGAAGATATTGCCGAAGCCAAGGGGAATATTCTTGCCGTGACGACCACCAACATTAACGAAGATGCTACCAGCGAAGTGACAATTAAGGAAACTGGTGCGGATGTGGAAGCCCTGAAGAAGCGTCTGGAAGAGAGAGAGATCTCTATCGTGGATTTGCGTTCTCATATCGATTATTCGCCACGCGAGTATGGAAAATAATTGATATAGTTCGACCCTTTATTCATTTTTTCTAACCAAAGGAGAAAAGAGATATGTCCCGTAAAACAATCTATGCTCTGTTTGCAGCCCTGGTTGTCGCAGCCATGACGCTCACAGCTTGTGGTGGAGGGGGTGGCTCAGATGAGACCATCAAGATCGGCGCTATCCACGATCTGACCGGCCCCACATCTGATGTAGGTACCCCTTATGCTGAAGGCATTAAAGGCTACGTTGCCTGGCGCAATGCCAATGGTGGAGTTGAGGGCCGCCAGATCGAATTGATCTCGGCAGACTATGCCTACAAAGTAGACCAGGCAGAATTGCTCTATACCCAGTACGTTCAGGAAGGCGTAGTTGCATTCCAGGGTTGGGGAACCGGTGATACCGAAGCGCTGCGAGGCAAGATCGCCGCAGATGAGATCCCCTTCATGTCTGCATCCTACTCTGCTGGCTTGCTGGATATGGAAGAAGCTCCCTATAACTTCCTTGTCGGTACCTCCTACTCCGACCAGGCGATCATTGCAGTCCGCTGGGCGATGGAAGATTGGGCAGCGAATGGCAACGAAGGTATGCCCTCGATCGCCTTGACCCATCACGACAGCCCCTTCGGACAATCCCCCGTTGAAGATGCAAAAGCCTATGCTGAAGCCAATGGCGTTGCTTTCACCAGCTTGCCCATGCCGGGCGGCGTGACCGATTATGTTGCTGAGTTGGCGCAAATGCAGCAATTTGGCGCAAATTACGTCATCATCCACACCGTTTCCAGCCCCGCAGCTGTAATGGTTAAGGATGCTGCCAGCCAGGGCATGATGGATTCTGTATCATTTGTCTGCCTGAACTGGTGTGCAGATGAGGGCTTCGTTGAGCTCGCTGGCGATGCTGCTGAAGGCGTCGTTGGAACGATTCCCTTCACCCCGCCCAGTTCTCCCGTCTCCGGGCACGATGATGCCGCTGCATGGCTTTCCGAACAGGGCAGCAGCCTTGAAGAAGCCAGCTTGCACTATACCCAGGGTTGGTGGACTATGGCAACCATGGTTGAAGGTATCGAAATGGTGCTAAAGAACGGCGATGACCTGACCGGTGCCAACATCAAAGCTGCGCTCGAAACCCTTAGCAATTTTGATACCGGTGGCGTTACTTCCCCGCTTACTTTCACCCCCGACAGCCACCGCGGTAACAGCTCCCTCCGCTTGTACGAAGTACAGAGTGGGCGGTGGATCGCCGTTAGCGATTACATCTCTGCCGAATAAGATTTAGAACCACAAGTCTGGGGCTTCATTTGAAGCCCCAGACAACCTTGGAAAATCCTTGAAAATCGATTCAAAGACTGGTTACACTTATGCTCTCATTAAATAATATTGAAGTCATTTATAACGATGTCATCCTTGTCCTGAAAGGCATGTCGATGGAAGTGCCCGAAGGGAAGATCGTTGGTCTGCTCGGATCAAACGGTGCAGGGAAATCAACCACCCTCAAAGCCATCTCGGGTTTGCTCAAACCGGAAGATGGCGAAGTGACCGATGGTGGGATCGTCTTCAAGGATGAAGAAATCCATCACAAGGATGCCGCAGATATTGTCCGTAAGGGTATCTTCCAAGTCATGGAAGGACGACGTGTCTTCGAGCATCTCACCACCGAAGAGAATCTCATTGCTGGTGGCTATACTCGCAAAGATGGTGCCCAGGCACGCGCCGATATAGATATGGTTTACGAATACTTCCCGCGTCTTAAGGAACGCCGCAACCAAACGGCGGGTTACCTCTCCGGCGGTGAGCAGCAAATGCTCGCCATTGGGCGCTCACTCATGGCAAAACCCCAACTGATGATGCTCGATGAACCCTCATTAGGGCTTGCTCCCCTTCTGGTGCAAGAGATCTTTGAAATTATCAAGCGCATTAATCATGAGCAGGGCACAACCATATTGCTCGTGGAGCAAAATGCCAATCTCACCCTCGGCGTTGCCGATTATGCTTATATCATGGAAAGCGGACGTATTGTTCTGGACGGCTATCCTGACGATCTGCGTGCCAATGCCGATGTGCGCGAATTCTATCTTGGACTCACCGAAGTTGGTAACCGTAAATCCTATCGTGAAGTCAAACATTACAAACGCCGCAAACGCTGGCTTTCATAAGTACATTAATTTTATAGAGCCTAAAGGTTTTTAAAATCTTTAGGCTCTTATTTAAGTAAGGACTAGAAGATCTACCTATGGACATAACCAAACTTATCTCTCATCTCGCTGAAAATGCGCCGGGATTTGCCGAACGCCTCCGTGACGCTGGGCTTGCTACCGACCAAATTACATCTGCCTCATCCCTGAACGATTTGCCCGTTATCCGCAAGGACGATCTTGCCGATATCCAGGCAGCCAACCCGCCTTTTGGCGGTTTCCTTGCCTGTGATCCCGGTTCGCTCAAACGCATCTTCCAATCCCCGGGACCGATCTACGAACCCGAACCCCGCGTGGATGATTATTGGCGTTGGAAATCAGCCTTTCTCGCTGCAGGTTTTATGGAAGGGGATGTAGTGTTGAACGCTTTTGGCTACCATCTCACGCCAGCGGGGGCGATGTTCGAAGAAGGTCTCTTCGCGCTTGGCTGTGCTGTCATCCCTGCCGGGATCGGGAATCAAGAGCAACAGGTGCAAGCGATGCACACCCTTGGTATAACGGGCTATGTTGGCTTGCCCTCTTATCTAAAAGCATTGCTTGATAAAGCCGATGAAATGGGTGTAACGCTCAGTGTGGAAAAAGCCTGGGTGACAGCCGAGCCACTGCCGCCTTCCTTGCGTGAAGAATTGATCTCGCGCGGGGTGAAAACCGTCCGGCAGGGATATGGGACTGCGGAATGCGGTAATCTTGGCTATGAATGTGAAGCTGAAGATGGCTGGCATATTCCTGATGATGCTATCATCCAAGTTTGCGATATCAACTCTGGGCAGCCCCTCCCGCCCGGCGAGACCGGGGAAGTGGTGGTGACTCTTTTCAACGACGACTATGCCCTTGTCCGATTTGGGACGGGCGATCTCTCGGCGGTCCATCCCGAAGCCTGCTCATGCGGCTTGGATACGCCACGTCTGATGGGGTGGTTAGGACGTGTGGGCGATGCAGTTAAGGTACGCGGTATGTTTTTGCACCCACGCCAGTTAAACGAGCTAATGTCTTCGTTCTCGGAAGCGGAAAAATGGCAGGCTCGAATCACCCGTTCGGATCACAAGGACCAACTCTCCCTGTGTGTGATCCCGTCTGCATCTGCTGATGTGACAACCTTGCCGGAACGGCTATCCACTGCGGCGCGGGAGGGCATCAAGTTCCGCGTAATGGTTGAGATCGTTGATAAAGGCGATATTGCTAACAATGCTCCCCCGATTGAAGATCTGCGTAGTTGGGATTAGGTTTTAGGTTTGTTGGAAGATAAAAGTCCGCTGGATAACCAATCTGGCGGTTTTTTTCTTGTGTCATACATCGCAGATATTTGCGTCATATTGCAGGTGATTAATATGAACAATGTGCTAATATATACCACTAATATGACTAGATTAGTACTTTTCGCGAAAGGATAAAGTTATGTCGTCTTATCAAATTTCAGATGCTGATAAAGCAAAACTTGAGGCTTTGGATAATCCCAAAGTTATGAAAATACTTGAGGAGACTGTTGCAGCAGCTAAACCTGCAAGAGTGGTTGTCTTTGATGACTCTGCTGAGGATTTGGCAAAGATCCGCCAGCTTGCTATGGACAATAATGAAGAAAAACCCCTCGCCATGGAAGGGCACACTATTCATTATGATGGTTATTTCGATCAGGGACGTGATAAAGCCAATACAGCTACTTTGCTTCCTGCCGGGCAGACTCTAAGCCGTGGCTTGAATGTAAAAGAACGCGAAGCCGCTTTGGAAGAAATTTGGGATCTGATGGATGGGATCATGGAAGGTAAGGAAATGATCGTTCGTTTCTACTGCCTGGGCCCAACAGATTCTCGCTTCTCGCTCAGCGTTATGCAGATCACTGATTCTTATTATGTGGTTCATAGCGAAGATCTTCTTTATCGCCCGGGTTATGAGCAGTTCAAGAATCTTGAAGATAAGAATGAGTTCTTCTGCTTCCGTCACAGTGCGGGTGAACTGGATGAGAACAACGTTACCAAAAATGTAGATAAACGCCGTATCTATATTAACCCTGCCGATGGTTGCGTGATGACTGTCAATAACCAATATGCAGGCAACTCTCTTGCTTGTAAAAAGCTGGCATTGCGTTTGGCGATCAACAAAGCCAACAACGAAGATTGGCTCGCCGAGCACATGTTCATCTCTGCCTTCTACCCGCTTGATAAGAGCCGCAAGACTTATTTCATGGGCGCATATCCTAGTGGCTGTGGCAAGACCTCCACTGCGATGATCGAAGGCTCCACCATTGTTGGCGATGATATTGCCTACATCCGCGAAGGCGCAGAAGGTGAAATGCGTGCTGTCAATATCGAACGTGGCATCTTCGGTATTATTGGTGACGTGAACGCCAAAGACGATCCTTTGATCTTCAAAGCTATCACAGAGCCAAAAGAGATCATCTTTAGCAATATCCTGACCACAGAAGATGGCAAGACCTATTGGTCTGGCATGGGCAAGGATATTGAAATCCCCACCGAGGGTTTCAACCATTCTGGTATATGGAAAAAAGGCAACGTGGATGCTGCGGGTAAAGAAATCCCCCCATCTCACCCCAACTCTCGCTTTACCTGTAAGATCAGCGATCTTGATAATGCCGACGAGAACTATGACAACCCCGATGGCGTTGCAGTAGACGGCATTTTCTACGGCGGACGCGATTCGGATACGAACGTTCCCATCGCCGAGAGCCTGAGCTGGGCACACGGTGTCTTCGTCGGTGCTACCATCGAATCCGAGACGACCGCAACCATTCTTGGTGCCGTTGGTCAACGTAAGTCCAGCCCTATGGCAAATATGGACTTCGTGATCGTACCTCTTTCACGCTATCTCACGAACCATATCAAATTCGGGAACAAACTAAAACGCTGCCCGAAAGTCTTCTCGACCAACTACTTCCTGAAGAATACCGAAGGTCAGTATATGAACGAAAAGACCGACAAGCGCGTTTGGGCGCTCTGGGCAGAAGGCCGCGTACATGGCGATTATGATGCCATCGAAACCCCGATCGGTTACATCCCGAAATACGAAGATCTGAAAGTCCTCTTCGACGGTGCTTTTGATGACCGTAACTACACGCTCGAAGAATACAACGAACAATTTGCCATTCGCACTGATAAATATCTCGAAAAGATGGATCGTATGAAAGAACTCTTCAGTACTGAAGAAAATATGCCCGAAGAATTCTGGGCAGTGCTCAAATCGCAGCGTGAGAATTTGAAAGCATTGGCTAAAAAATTCAGTAAGGCCGTTATTACACCCTCTGAATTAGTGTAATCAAATTTTAGTTCGTAATAAAAAACTCCGAGATGAAAATCTCGGAGTTTTTTATTATTCTTAATGAACGCCAAGCCAGGCTAAAGCCTCATCTTTATTTGCAAAAAAGCGAAACATTACACCTCTATTGTGGGCAACATTTTCCATGAAATTGGTGTCTTTGTTTATTTTATCCTTTTCATTGGGAACAACAGCTATTTTCGTGTGACGCAACCCCATTTCTTCAAGAGATGTCGAAAACTTATAGAAATCCAGCGTATCTCCTTGCCTAACATAATCCCGCCCATCAATTAAAACTTTATCCAAATTATGCTTTTTGCATAGTCGGGCTATCTCTTCCATTATTGCGAGTGCCAATTTTAGATCCAAATTTGCATATCTGTGGATGGTGTATAGATAATCTTTATGAGGGGTTGATGTAATTTCTACTTCCATTTGACACCTATGAAATCGCAATAACTACCTTCTATTAGATACCAACAGCAAAATAATATCATGAAATCATTGTTGTGAAAAATGTTTCTACCTAACACTTGACTCCCCTATCTCCTTATGGTAAAAATGTGGCGCACTGACTGCCATATCGCAAAAGAGATGCCATAATGATACAAGATCGCCGTATTCGCAGAACGCAAAAATTACTGGGCGAAGCCCTGATAGATCTCGCTCTGGAGAAGGGATATAAAAATATCACCATCCAGGATGTGACCGAACGCGCTGATATTGGCTATCGTACCTATTTTCGGCATTATGCAGGTTTGGACGAACTCTTGATCGCTGTGGCGCAGGAGCGTTTGGATGAGATCTACGATATCCTCGACCTCCCTCCAGCGGATGAGATCGTGGACGATCCTGTACAGCGTTTTCGTGAGATCGGACGCAAGCTCTTTCAACATATTCAAGATAACCGGACAGAGTTTCGCTTTTTATTGCTCGACCACAGCCTGCGTTTTGTGCTTGATCCCCTGATGAAACGTGCTTGCGAAAGAGCGGAAGAGAATTTGCGTGCTCTGCCTCAAAGAAATATCTCGGCGGCATTGGCAGCAAATCACATTATCGCATCCGCCTTCTCACTGATGCGCTGGTGGATGGAAAATGATATGCCCCACACCCCTGAGCGGATGGGCAAAATCTTTACAGATCTTACCGTCAAGCCAACCTGGTTGGTCATGATGGATGAATGAAAAAATCTTGTCATAGGCTAGATAATGTCCTGTGATAAAAAGTGAAATCCGTGGAAAATACAAAATCTTTAATTGAGTTACAGAACGTTGTAAAAAATTACAAAACCGAAGCTGGGGTCTTCCCTGCCCTGAAAGGCATTAATTTGCAGATTCAGCGCGGGGAGTTTCTTGGCATCATCGGTAAATCGGGGGCAGGTAAATCGACCTTGCTCAATATGCTCACCGGTGTTGACCAGATTTCCTCGGGCGACGTCATTGCGCACACGAACGGCAAGGGTGTTTCCCTTCACACCCTCAGCGAGAATGAACTTGCTCTTTGGCGTGGGCGTACGATGGGCGTTATCTATCAGTCCTTCCAACTCTTGCCTATGCTGACCCTCGTCCAGAACGTGATGATGCCAATGGACATGAGCGGGCTCTATCATCCACGCAAGAGTCGTGAGCGTGCTCTCGAACTTCTCGAGATGGTCGATATCCTCGATCACGCACACAAGTTACCGGCATTCATCTCGGGTGGGCAGCAACAGCGGGTAGCGATAGCACGTGCACTGGCGAACGACCCGCCCCTGATCGTTGCGGATGAACCCACCGGCAGCCTCGATTCTGTCACTGCGGACCACATCTTCAAGCTCTTCGAACGTCTCGTAGATGACGGGCACACTATCGTTATGGTCACGCACGATATGGGACTCATGCCGCGTTTCACCCGTCATGTCGAAATTGTGGACGGCGAACTCATCAATGAAGGGAGGCGGGAATGACGGATCGCTCTCAGCCTCAACCTGCTTCCGCTAAGGGACAGCCCATCATCGAAATGCAGCAGGTCGTTAAAACCTTCGTCAACGCGGCAGGGGAATTCACCGCTCTGCGCGGCATTGACCTGAAAGTATCACAGGGTGAATTTGTTGCCCTGATCGGTAAATCGGGCAGCGGAAAATCGACCCTGCTCAATATGCTCACTGGAATCGACCACCCGACGACAGGCAAAGTCCTGGTCAGCGATGTGGATGTTTACGCCATGACCGAAAGTAAACGCTCCCTCTGGCGCGGGCGGAATTTGGGCATTGTTTTTCAGTTCTTCCAATTGCTGCCGATGCTGAATCTGCTTGAGAACGTGATGCTGCCGATGGACTATGTTGGCATGTATGGTATCGACGAGCGCCCCAAACGTGCGATGGAATTGCTACGCATGGTCGGTTTGGAAGAACACGCCCAAAAATTACCGCGCGCTGTCTCAACGGGGCAGCAGCAGAGCGCCGCTATCGCGCGTGCCCTCGCAACGGATGCCCCCATCATCGTCGCCGATGAACCGACAGGCAATCTCGACTCACGTTCTGCCAGCCACATCATTGATCTTTTCGATCAGCTTTCCGATCACGGCAAGACCATCGTTATGGTCACGCATGATCCCTCGATGACGAGACGCACCTCGCGCACAGTCGTTATCTCAGATGGGGAATTGGTCAACGAGACCATTGCCCAAACGCTGCCCTTGCTTTCTCATCCTTTAATGAAGGAACTCAATCATCGTATTGAGAAGCTGCACTTCCAGCCGGGCGAGACGATCATCCATAGTAAGAAACCCGTCGAGAAATTCTTTATGATCGCCAAAGGCAATGTGGATGTGGTGCTCAAAGGATGGCGAAAGGATGACATTGTTGTTTCGAAATTGGGCGCGAATGATTTCTTTGGCGAGATCGAATTATTACGCGGTGGCAAGTCGATAGCCAGTGTGCGCGCAACAGTTGATACTCCTGTCGAATTGTTGGCGCTTTCACGGGAAGATTTTGAGTGGCTAATGGAAGCCTCCCCGCTAACCGGAGAGGCAATTGGCAATATCGTGCAGAAACGGTTGGAAGAAAAGAAACAGGCAGATCGCAGGAAAAAAAGACGATTATTTGGCTAGAAATGTTATGTTATTGCCGCGACCTGCTAGTACAGGTCTTGCAATGATTGAGTAAAACGGAGTAAAAACTATGCGCCCACGTTGGCGAAAAGTATTTTCAGACCTCGTAGATAATAAAGCCCGTACGCTTTTGGTGGTGCTTTCGATCGCTGTTGGCATTTTCGCCATTGGTGTGATCGTAGGTGCCTACAAAATCATCCAGGCGGATATGGGCGTCAGCTACGCAGCAAATAACCCTGCGAATATCGAGATCCGTATGAGCGATTTCGACGAAGAATTTTTACAGACCCTCCGCAATGTAGATGGTGTCGAAGATGCTGAGGGACGCCGTGTATTTAGCGTACGAGTTCGCCCTTTGGGGGAAGATGAATGGACTTCGATCAATATTGTCACCATTCAGGATTTTGAAGAAAACACTATTAATCTTCTTGTTCCTGAAAGTGGCACAACGATTCCGTTGAAGAATGAAATGCTTCTACAGAAAGATATCCTGGAAGATTTCGACGTTGCTCCGGGCGATATTGTCGAATTCCAGCTTCCAGATGAAACGGTTAAAACCATCCGTGTTGCCGGTTTGATAGGTGATTCATCCACAGATGCCATCGACTTTCTCGCCCCTCCGCTGGGTTATATCGAGCCGAAAACCTTGCGCCTTTTCAATCAAATAGATGACGGGACTTTCAACCGTCTGTACGCTACCGTTGAAGAAGGCAAGGATGATGACGAACACATCACCTCGGTTTTAGTCAGATTGAAGGATAAGGTCGAGAATAATAATTATTCTGTTTGGCGCACCTTCAGTTCCAAAACGCATGAACACCCGCTGGAGTCAACAGTCAACGCTGTATTAGGGATTTTGATGGCGTTGGGCATTTTGATCATGTTCCTCTCCAGTTCACTGATCGCGAATACCCTTAGCGCACTCCTCAAACAGCATTTGCGCCATATTGGCGTGATGAAACTTATCGGGGGACGTGACAAGCTCATCTTCAAGATGTATCTCGTACTCCTGTTTGCTTTTGGCTTGCTCTCATTATTGATCGCTGTGCCCGCCGGTGGGCAGGGTGCCTATGCTCTCGCTAATTATGTGGGTGAGATGATGGGTTTCGATCTGCTTGGATACAGGATCGTGCCCCTCGCCTTTTTCGTCCAGATCGTGGTCGGGATGCTGGTTCCCCTCGTGGCGGGGCTTGTACCTGTGGTCAAAGGTTCGCGCGTGACGGTGCAAAAAGCCCTCAGCGGGGATCTCGCTCGAGAATCCGGGGAACCAGTTGAAGAAGGAGAAAAACGGGAATCGCGCGCGGAACAAATTCAGATCAGGGCAGCCAGCTTCCTTGCCGATCGCGGCATTCGTATCCCGCGTCCCATGCTGGTTTCCCTGCGAAACACCTTCCGGCAGCGCAGTCGCCTGGTATTGACTCTTTTCACCTTGATGATGGCAGGAGCGATCTTTATCTCGGTCTTCAATGTCCGTGTTTCCCTGCGTGAATATGTGAACGTGGTCGGCAATTACTTCCTCGCAGATGTGACGGTGTCTTTCGGAAAACTTTATCGTATTAACGAAGTAGAACAATTTGCCATGACCGATCCACGCGTGGTGGGCGTGGAAGGTTGGGCATTTGCTACCGCTGAAATTCTGGATGATGATGGCACAGTTTCTGATAATGTCGATATTCTTGCCCCACCTGCCGAAAGCCAATTGGTCTCCCCGCTTCTGGTGGATGGACGCTGGATCCGCACCACAGATGTCAGGAAGATGGCGATCAGTGAGAGTATCTACGACAGTTATCCAGATTTACAAGTGGGCGATGAGATTCCGCTAAAGATCAACGGGCGTGAAGAAATCTGGGAAATCGTGGGAATATTCAAGTTCGTGGGGATGGAAGGCACTATCGCATATGCTCCTTATGAATATATTTCGCGTGAAACGAATATTGCCAATCGCTCGGCTTCCTTCAGAATCGTGAGCGACAACCACGAGCGTAAACATCAGGAAGTATTGGCAAAAGAGATTGACGTTTACTTTCGCGAGAATGGTTTTCAAGTGACAGAGACCACCGCTGGTCTTTCAATGATGGACGAAGCCTCAGAGAGCCTCGATATTTTGATCGCCTTCCTACTCATCATGGCAATGCTGACCGCTATTGTTGGGGCAATGGGTTTGGCAGGCACAATGAGCATGAATGTTCTCGAGCGCACGCGTGAGATCGGTATTATGCGTGCCGTTGGCGCGACCGATTTTGAGATCATTCGCATGGTTTTGGTCGAGGGTTTGCTGATCGGTTTTATTTCTTTTGCCATCAGTATCGTTATGGCAGTGCCCTTTACTTATTTGCTTTCCGGTATTGTCAGCGCTGCGACTTTTGAAACCCCTATTGCCGTTGTTTTTACCCCCACAGGCTATGGCATCTGGCTGGGCTTGGTCATTATTCTCTCCGTATTGGCGAGTGTTCTGCCTGCACGTAATGCAGCGAGACTTACCATTCGAGAAGTTCTATCTTATGAATAAAGTGCAATAAGAATTGCAGTATAAAGGAAACAAAGATGAAGACTCAAAAATTACGAACACTCTTTTTTGTCATGATCGTATTTGCGCTGATTCTCAGTGCATGTGGCGCCGAAGCAACCCCTGAACCCGAGATGCCGGTTGAAACCGTCAGTATTGAAGGTGTGGTCGCAGAGGGGCATATCCTCCCTGCACGGGATGTGATGCTAAACTTCTCAGCACGTGGCACGGTGGAAGAAATCCTCGTCGATGAAGGTGAAATGGTTACCAAAGATCAGGTCATTATCCGGCTTGCTGATCGCGAGCAGGCAGAAGCTGCTCTGCGTGCTGCAGAACTTGAATTGACCAGCGCCGAGCAAGCCTACGACGATTTCGTCCGAACAGGCGGGCTGACAACGGCCGATGCCTGGCAGGCTTATCTCAATGCCCAGATCGTCCGCGCCAAAGCCGAGCGTGAATGGGAAAAACTCAATATAGATGACCTAGAAGAAGATATTGACGATGCCCAGGCTGATGTCAACGACCGAGAAGAAGATTTGCAGGATGCGCTGGATGAGTTAGCAAAATACGAAGAATTGGACGCCGAGAATACCAAACGCAAAAATGCTGAAGACGATGTCGAAGAAGCACAGGAAGATTTGAACGAAGCCCTGCGCGATCTCGAAGATGCGATCCGTAAGCTGGATGGTGTCCGCGCTGAGTTGGATGCCGCCCTCGCAGCTGAAGCCGAAGCCAAACGTGAATACGAATCACGCGCGGACGATGGGCTTGATCCCGAGCAAAAGGCATTGCTTGAAGCCAGACTAGATAACGCCAAAGCTCAAGTGGACGCAGCTCAGAGCGCTCTCGATGCTTATGAGCTCAAAGCGCCCTTCGATGGCACAGTAACCGATGTGAATCTCGAAGTCGGGCAGTTGGTGGGCCCCGAAACATGGGCAGCCCAGATGGCTGATTTCAGCGAGTTCTATGTGGAGACCAGCGACCTGACTGAGTTGGAAGTAGTAAAGGTTGACGAAGGACAGGCGGTGGAGATCGTCCCCGATGCTCTGCCCAATCTTGTTTTAGATGGTACCGTTGAGCGTGTTGGACAATCCTTCCGCGCGCAGGCTGGCGATGTTGTTTATAAAGTTACGATCCGCTTGAATGATGACGATCCTGCCCTCCGCTGGGGGATGACGGTGGAAGTCGCCTTTTTAGCGGAATAGATTGAAGATAGGTGTTTATAGAGCTCCCTCGAAAAGAGGGAGCTTTCTTTTTTAACGGTAGCAGGTTTTTCATGCGTGTGACGCGGTTTTTTCATCCTGAGAAAATCGGTTGCATGTGCCTTTTAAGTATGCTACACTACAAAAAGATTCTCTTTTTCGCGAGGCAGCATGAGTTCATTCGTTAGCATTCTTAAACAAAGTGATGTTTTTTATCAATTCACACCAACGCAACTGGAGTTAGTGGCAAACTTATGTCGCGAGGTTGTCTTTGCAGATGGGGAAACAATTTTTGAAGAGAATAGTAGCAGTAAAGAATTGTATGTGATCGCAAATGGTGAGGTGAAGATTCTCATCAATTCTTCGAGTGGCAAGAAGGGGACGGTTGTCGCCATTTTACGACGAGGTCAATCCTTTGGAGAAGTGGCTTTGGTTGATGAAGGATTGCGTTCTGCTTCTGCGCGTTCCGGAGAAAAAGATACCCGTTTGGTGATCATTCCTCGAGATCGTTTGCTAATGTTGTGTGAAACTTACCCCCAATTGGGTTACCGATTGATGTATAACTTATCGGCTGATTTGGCAATGAAGATTCGTAATACGGATTTACGCATCCGAGATCAGGTTTTGTACTCTCCTTCAAAGAAATAAAAAATCCGTAAAAACTTTTTGACGCCCTTGACCCTTGACTTATAACCTTGTAGGATTGCAGACTAGACAGACTTTTTTTGGTCTTTAGTTTGTGTTATCACCCATAGCTATTTTTTGTTTGAAAAAGTAGAATTTACCTGCATAAGGAGGTGATGGCGACACATTTACAGGCGTTGTCTGCCAAGCAGATTAATCCCGTATTCGGGAATTTACGTTACCCCCCTTCAAGAGGAGAAGAACTATGTCTAAACGTTTGTTTGCTGTATTTTCTGTGCTGATGGTTGTCGGCATGATTTTGACGGCTTGTGGTCCGAGTGCTCCTGCATTCGAATGTACCGATGCAATTGGTTGTCTTGATATTGCTCCTGATGAACCTGTACACTTGGCTTATATGTTGACCATCTCTGGCGCAACTGCCTTCCTTGGTGAAGACTCCAAAGGCGCTATTGAGATCGCGATCGATGATCGTGGTGGCGAATTGCTTGGTCATGAAATCGTCCTGACCGGTGAAGACTCTGGCTGTAATGCTGAAGGTGGTCAGACTGCTGCCACCAAAGTTGCTTCTGATCCGACCATCGTCGGTGTCATTGGTACGAACTGCTCCAGTGCTGCAACTGCAGCTGTTGACACCATCAGCGATGCTGGCTTGGTGATGATTTCTTCATCCAACACCGCTCCTGCTCTGACCATTGAGGGCGAGACCTGGAAACCTGGTTACTACCGCGTTTGCCACACCGACCTCTTCCAGGGCGCTGTTGCTGCTGAATTCGCCTACAATGAATTGGGCGCTCGCACCACCGCCACCATCCATGATGGTAGCCCCTATGCTGACCAGCTTCAGGCTGTATATGCAAAACGCTTTGTTGAATTGGGTGGCGAAGTTACATTCGCTGGCGCGATCAATATTGGTGATACCGATATGCGCACCGTTTTGACCACTGTTGCGGCTGATGGCCCCGACGTGCTTTATTTCCCGATCTTCGAACCGGAAGGCGACTTCATCGTTGCTCAGTCTTCCGAGATCGCTGGTTTGGAAAACACCACTCTCATGGGTGCTGATGGTCTCTTGGCTGACTCCTTCCCCGAGAATGCTGGCCCGAACTCCGTTGGTATGTACCTCTCCGGTCCGTACGTCGTTGGTGAATCCTACGAAGCCTTCCTTGCTAAATGGGATGCAAAATTCGGTGGCGTTCCCCCAAGTGGCTTCCACGCTTTCGCTTATGACGGCACCAACATCATCCTCGATGCCGTTGAGGCCGTTGCTGTTGTCGACGAAGATGGCACCCTTCACATTGGCCGCCAGGCTGTCCGTGACTACATCTCGAATCTCTCTGGCTACACCGGTCTGACAGGCGCTCTCGACTGCACCGATAAAGACTTCGGCGAAATCGGCACCAGCCATGGTGACTGCGCCACTGGTGGTGCTTTGGGTATCTTCGAACTTGGTCAAGCTGAATTAGACGGCAATTGGCCTCCCCCCGCAGTCTTCACTCCTGGTGAGTAATCTTCGACTGCTAGTATAGAAAATATAGTGAGTCAGAGGGAACCCTCTGACTCACTATTCTTGTTTCAATATCAAGGTTCATTACTGGACTCATTTCTGGGAGTTCCATATGCTCAAACAATTTTTAGATCGATTTTCTTGGGTCGACTTTTTCCTGAGACTTTTCCAAATCGCTGCTGTTGTTGTCATCGTTGTCGGCATTTTTAATTCTATTGGGGCTGCAAAATATACAGGTGGACAGTGGGTAACCCTTATTTTTGCAGGCTTGGCACAAGGCAGTATTTATGCACTTATCGCATTGGGATATACTCTCGTTTACGGTATTCTCCTGATGATTAACTTCGCGCATGGTGATGTGTATATGGCAGGTGCATTCACGGCTGTATTTCTAGCGAATAGTTTAGCGGCTTCCGGTTTCTTGGGCAGTTATCCGGTTTGGTCATTGCTTTTATTGATGCTACTGGCAGCCTCTGTATCAATGGTCTTGAATGTGGTCGTTGAACGAATTGCTTATCGTCCCTTGCGCGGTGCCCCACGTCTGGTTCCGCTGATCACTGCGATCGGTGCTTCCTTCACCATTGAATACTCCTTCCGTGGTTTATATGGTGCAGAATTTCAAGCTTACCCTGTGATCCCGGCTCTTGAAGGTAAATTCTTCCACTTAGCTGGTTATCCTATCCCTTATACGCAGATCGTTGTTTTGGTAGCAGCGATATTCCTTATGCTGGCTCTCTATTTTTTCATTGAACGTACCAAAATAGGAACTGCCATGCGTGCTGTTTCTGAAGATAAAGAAGTTGCCCGCCTGATGGGGATTAATGTAGATAAAACCATCATGATCACCTTCGCTATTGGTGGTGCCTTGGCTGGTGCTGCTGGCGTCTTCAATGGTATCTTCCGCCCACAAGGTGTCTTCTTCTTCATGGGCTTTATCCCGGGTATTAAAGCTTTTACCGCTGCAGTTTTGGGTGGTATTGGTAATATCCCTGGCGCTATGGTTGGTGGTCTTTTCCTTGGTGTCTTCGAGGCGATTGGGCCAAACCTGATCCTTGAGGGGCTCAATGTCCCTGCTGCAAACCAGCTGCGTGACGCCTTTGCTTTTACAATTCTTGTTCTCATCCTGATCTTCCGCCCGCAAGGTATCTTTGGCGAAAAATTAGCTGAGACGAAGGCATAAGCGAGGTCAAAATGTTTAAAATTATTCAAGATAACTTCAAAGCCATTCAAAGATTTGCCCTTGTAGGCGGAATTGTGGCTTTCTACCTCGTTGCGATCGGTATCGTGGAAGTATTTTCTACACGTAATTTGGTCGGTAAGTTCCTCTCTCTCGGACATGTTTTCCTTTTCCTAGGTGCACTTGGTGCGGGTATCTTTGTTGCACGAGAACTCAAGGAGAAAAGTACATCAGCGGCTTATTTCGGAGGTTTTCTCGTTGGTATTATGACGAGTGTTTCCATTATTATCTTTAATATTATTATTGAGATTTTTGTTGTTCAAACAACAGATAATGGAATTTTCTATCTCCGCAATATGTTTGTGAACTTCTCACCAGATGGACAAGAATTTCTCACCTTTGGTTTAGGGATGTTTGCTGGGAATATCGTACTTGCCCTTCTTTTTGGCGTGGTTGGTGTTTTGGGCGCTTCTTTTATTCTCCTATCGGAGAAGGTTCGCCGTGGTTGGATCAATGCCTGGATTTGGGTAATGTCCATCGGCCTTTTCTCTGAGAATGTTGCTCAGATCCTTCAGCAATTTACCTCTGGATTGAATCGCATCCTCTTTAGTAACAAATCATTAAATCCAGTAGCTGCGGTCATTCTTTTTGTTCTGATGTTTGGCGCAGGTTATTATGGTGTAAAGCAAAAGACAAATTCACGTTGGGAGGCTATGCCCTCTGCAACGCAAAAGAAAGCTCGTATTGGCATTACGATTTTCAGCGTTATTTTTATGATCGCTCTCCCGTGGATGGTCGGTCTCTTCCTTAGCCAGGCACTTTTCATGATCGGTCTCTTCGTCATGATGGGCTTGGGTTTGAATATCGTGGTCGGCTATGCTGGTCTTCTTGACTTGGGGTACGTTGCTTTCTATGCTTTTGGTGCTTACACTATGGGTATTCTCACATCCACAGGTGCTCTTGGGCGCAGTGATCTGAGTTTCTGGACGGCTGTTCCTGTTGCGATGCTCGTTGGTGTGATCTTTGGCGTTATACTCGGTTTCCCTGTATTGCGAATGCGTGGTGACTATCTGGCGATCGTTACACTTGGTTTTGGTGAGATTATCCGTATTCTTGCTCTCTCCAATTGGCTCGCGCCGATCGGTGGTGGAGCGCAAGGTATTTTGCACATTCCGGAGCCTGTGATCTTTGGTTTCACCATGAATAGCCCGCAATCCATGTATTATCTAGTAGTGTTGGGGGCGGTAATAGCGGCTTTTGTAACTGTTCGTTTGCGTACATCTCGCCTAGGACGACAGTGGATGGCAATGCGTGAAGATGAAGATGTTGCTGAAGCAATGGGTATCAATTTGATCCAGACTAAGCTTCTGGCTTTTGGCATAGGTGCAGCTTTCTCCGCAATGTCGGGTGCAATTTTTGCCGCCCGCTTGGGGAATATTTTCCCGCATAGTTTTAACTTGCTGATCTCGATCAATGCTCTTGCACTGATCATTGTTGGTGGTTTGGGAAGCATCCCTGGCGTTGTGGTTGGCGCGCTTATTCTGGTTGGCTTGCCTGAAATGTTGCGTGAATTCGCAGAATATCGCTTACTTATGTACGGCATCCTGCTTATCGTCATGATGCTGGTCAAACCGGAAGGCTTTATGCCGGAGGCACGTATAAAGCGAGAGATGCAAGCTTCCGATGACCAACCAGTTGTCGAAGTGGAAGGCTAGGAGGCTAAGATGAGTGTAATTCTCTCTACCAAAAAAGTAACGAAACGCTTCGGTGGTTTGGTCGCTGTTAATAGCTTTGAAATTGATGTGCAGGAAAAATCGATCTCTAGTGTGATTGGACCAAACGGTGCAGGAAAGACCACCTTTTTTAACTGCATTACTGGCTTCTATAAACCCACTGAAGGCGAAATTGTTTTTGACGGACACTATATTCAAGGGTTGAGCACAGACCGTATTACTCGATATGGCATCTCTCGTACCTATCAGAATATTCGCCTTTTCTCGCGGATGACCGCGATCGAGAATATTTTAGTAGGGCAACACCCCCATCTGAAGACTTTCTGGTTCGAAGCGTTATATAAAAGCCGCCGCTTCATCAAGGAAGAAGAAGAGGCGCTTGAAGAAGCTATTCGCCTGTTAAACTTTGTCGGTCTTACTGGGCTTGGCGATCAGGTTGCGCATAATTTACCTTATGGTGCGCAGCGCCGTTTGGAAATTGCTCGTGCGCTTGCTAACAAACCTTCGCTACTCTTACTCGATGAACCTACTGCAGGCATGAACCCGAACGAGTCCATCGAACTAATGCACTTCATCCGTCGCTTGCGCGATGAGTTGGACATCACTATTCTTCTTATTGAGCATGATATGAAAGTGGTCATGGGTATCAGCGAAGAGATCTGGGTGATGGACTTTGGCACAAAGATCGCCGAAGGGACCCCGCTCGATATTCAGCGTAACCCGAAGGTGATCGAAGCCTATCTGGGTCGTGGCGCAGCCTCTGGCTTGAATCTTGATAAAGAAGGCGAAGCAGCCTAGAACAGGGAGCAGACCAATGGCAATGCTAGAAGTAAATGACATTCATACCTACTATGGTAATATCCATGCCTTAAAAGGCATCTCCCTGACCGTTGAAGAAGGCGAGATCGTTACTCTGATCGGCGCCAACGGAGCTGGGAAAACCACGACCCTACGTACGATTAGTGGTTTGTTAACCCCGCGCGAGGGCTCAATTTCCTATCTTGGCAAAGATATTATTGGTGTCCCTGCACATGATCTGGTTTACCAGAATATGGCAATGGTTCCCGAAGGTCGTGGTGTTTTTGCAAAACTGACCGTGATGGAAAACCTTGAAATGGGTGCCTACAGCCGTAATGACAAGGACGGGATCGCCAACGACCTCGAACGTGTCTTCGTGCTTTTCCCGCGCTTGAAGGAACGGCGTAAACAGGTTGCCGGAACCCTTTCTGGTGGTGAGCAGCAAATGCTCGCGACTGGTCGTGCGATGATGACCAAACCGCGTTTGCTCATGCTTGATGAGCCTTCGATGGGGCTGGCCCCCGTTCTCGTCGACGCAGTTTTCGAAGCCATCGGCGAGATCAACAAGGAAGGCACCACCATCCTGCTCGTTGAGCAGAACGCCCTCATGGCGCTCTCCATCGCCAATCGCGGATACGTCCTCCAAACCGGGCAGATCGTCCTTCACGATGACGCTGCCGCACTCAAACAAAATGAGATGGTCCAGAAAGCCTACCTCGGCATGGAATAATCTCTGAAGTAAGACAAACTCCCAGAAATAAAGATGCCCGCTGTGGGAAGCGAGCATCTTTATTTTTTTTCTCCCTGCGAGGCACTTTGTCCACAGGGCAGAGGGGGGAGCTTATCAGGTAAAATACATCTTATGAGAATCCTGAATGCCAAAGAAACCCGTCAGGCATTGCCCATGCGCGCCACCATCGAGGCCATGAAAAGTGCCTATGCTGCCCTGAGCGCGAGGCGTGCCAAAATCCCCCTGCGCGTTGCTCTACCCATTGCACCAGAAGAAGCTACCAGCCTCTTCATGCCCGCCTACGTTCAAAACCCGGATGCAGATGACGCCCTCACGATCAAGATCGTCTCTCTTTTCCCGAAAAATCCCGCTCGCGGGCTGGATTTCATTCAGGCGGCAGTGCTGGTTTTAGATGCACAAACTGGCAAGACCCTCGCTTTACTCGAAGGCAGTACCCTCACGGCCATCCGCACGGGAGCGGCATCTGGTGCGGCGACTGATCTTCTCGCTCGTCCCAATAGCCGTGTCGTGACGATCTTCGGCGCGGGCGCACAGGGACGCACTCAGCTCGAAGCGGTTTGTAATGTGCGCGAGATCAAAACCGTCTGGATCGTGGATATGGACGAATCGCACGCTCAACAATTTGCCGACGAAATGAGCGGACTTTCACCTATCCCCGCCGATATCCGCGTCGCCCGTGACCCCAAACTTGCCCTTTCCAGCACAGATATCATCTGCACCGCAACAACCTCCGCTACACCCGTATACCAGGCAGCGGACGTGCGCCCGGGCACGCACATCAACGGTGTCGGCTCGTACACGCTTGAGATGATCGAGAATCCGCCCGAGATGCTGCTTAGCGCGTCGATCTTTATCGACGAAAAAGAAGCCATTTTAGCGGAAGCAGGTGAAATCGTGGCTGCGATACGGGAACATGGTCTCGCCGAAAACGCCATGACGGAACTTGGCGATCTCGTCCTTAAGAAGGTATCCGGTCGTCGATTCACAGAAGAGATCACCTTCTTCAAATCGGTCGGCGTGGCTGTGCAGGATGCAATGGCAGCCCAACTTGCCCTGAAAAACGCCGAAGCAATGGGACTGGGGCAGGATGTGGAGCTTTAGATGAAGAAACCTGAGATTGTACGAGATTGGCTGCCACGCTACACTGGCACGAAGTTGAATGATTTTGCCGAGTATATTTTGCTGACGAATTTTGAACACTATCTGCACCTTTTTTCAGAGTGGTATGATGTGCCGATCAAGGGGCAAGAAAAGCCGATGCCCAATGTGACGGCGAATGGTATTACTCTGATCAATTTCGGGATCGGCAGCCCCAACGCCGCCCTAATCATGGATCTGCTTAGTGCGATCTTGCCGAAAGCGGCGCTCTTCTTGGGCAAATGCGGCGGCTTAAAAAAGAAAACCGCCATTGGCGATCTGATCCTGCCGATCGCTGCAATCCGCGGTGAGGGGACCTCGGCGGATTATTATCCGCCCGAAGTGCCCGCTCTGCCAGCCTTCAATCTGCAAAAAGCCGTTTCGACAACCATCCGCAACTACGAGCGTGACTATTGGACAGGCACGGTCTACTCGACCAATCGGCGTGTCTGGGAGCACGATGAAGACTTTAAGATATATCTTGAGCGTATACGTGCCATGGCAATTGATATGGAAACCGCGACGCTCTTTATCACCGGCTTTGCAAATCAGATCCCGACCGGCGCGCTTTTGCTCGTCTCCGATCGACCGATGATCGCAACGGGGGTCAAGACCGCCAAAAGTGACCAAAAGGTGACCGAAGAATATGTTGAAGCCCATTTGCGCTTGGGGATCGATTCGCTGAATGAGCTAATTAATCACGGGCTGACCGTGAAGCACTTGAGATTTTAATTCAGACCGTCACTGCGAGCTCCCGTAGGGAGCGTGGCAGTCTCCGCTAGTAAGAGATTGCTTCGTCGCTGCGCTCCTCGCAATGACATGATAGGTACCCTATGCCAGCAGCAGAGATCATCACTATCGGCACCGAGATTCTCCTCGGTGAGATCGTCGATACCAATACCCGCTACATCGCGCGGAACCTGCGTGACCTCGGCGTGGACTTATACCGTACCATCACCATTGGCGATAACGTTGAGCGGATCGCGGAAACCATCCGCGAATCGATGGCGCGTGCTGAGATCGTCATCACCACCGGCGGGCTGGGCCCCACCGTTGATGACCCGACCCGCCAAGCCGTTGCCCTCGCCGCAGGCGATGAGCTCGAGTTCCGCGAAGAGCTTTGGGAACAAATAGCCAGACGCGTTTCTCTCTATGGGCGCAAGCCCAGTGAAAATCAGAAGCGCCAAGCCTATGTGCCGCAAGGCTCAATTGCGCTGGAAAACCCTGTCGGCACAGCACCTTGTTTTATCGTCGAAACTGAGCGAAATGCCCTTATCTCCCTGCCCGGCGTGCCGCGTGAGATGGAAACAATTTTGCATAAAGATGTCATTCCCTATCTGCAAAAGCGCTTCAGTCTGGATGAGATCATCAAAGTGCACCTGCTGCATACCTCCGGCATTGGCGAAGGCGATCTCGATGAAAAGATCGGCGATCTCGAAAAGCTGCGTAATCCCACCGTGGGCTTGGCAGCCCATACAGGTGTGGTCGATATCCGTTTGACTGCCAAGGCAAAGACAGAAGCCGAAGCCAATGCGATGATTGCCGAAGTTGAAAACGAAATCCGTCAAAGGCTGGGCAAAATTATCTTTGGCATTAACCAAGATACATTGGCGGGCGTCACGCTCGTTGCGCTTGAAAAACGCGGCTGGAAACTCGTCGCCCTTGAATCCGGTCTAGAAGGGCGGCTCTCCGGTCAACTCAAGAAAGCAGCGCATTCCAATTTGCTGCTCGCCGAAGAACGTACGCTTGCGCCGAATGAGTTGCAGATCGCATTGGAAGAACTCAAAAACGTGCACAATGCAGATGCCGCGCTGGGGCTTGCCTTCTTCCCCGGCGAGAATGAGCAGGTCGCCGAGTTTGTTTTGCTCACGCCTGAAAAAGAGCGGGCGCGCACTCTGCGCTATGGCGGGCATCCCCAAAATGCCCTGCGCTGGGCGCCGAATATCGCCATCAATATTTTGCGGCGGGCGGTGGATTAGTGGCAAAAAGGAAGAAAAGCGCACCGCGTTTTTTGATTGTTGTCTGGGCGTTGAATATTTTGGGAGGGCTGGGACTGGCTGCCTTCTTTTTGATCCGGAACGGCGCGAGCGCGACACATACGCGCCCGATGCTTGCTCCCGTCAACCAAAACGGGGATTCGGCTTTGGCAGCCACCGTCTCATCCGCACCCACACAAGATTTACCCCCGACAGCTTATTTGCTCCCGACCGTGACGCCAAATCCGCGCGCCACACAGATCATTGGGCAGACGCCTACACTGCCGAGCATCACTATTGAAGCCCCACACGGACGTGCGCAGGTGATCGGTTATTCGGCGGCGGGGCGTCCGTTGGAAGTCTTCCGTTTTGGGAACGGCGCTCGCGAACGCCTGATCGTGGCGGGCATTCATGGGGGCTATGAAGGGAATACGATCGAACTGGCTGATGAATTAATCGCCCATCTCGAAGAACACCCTGAAGTGATCCCCAGCGATATGACACTGTATATTTTACGCAGTCTGAATCCTGATGGTTACGAGCGTGCGCGTGGTTACGAAGGGCGCGTCAACGACCGCGGCGTGGACCTGAATCACAACTTCCCCTATCACTGGAAATTGGAATGGGACCGTGACGGCTGCTGGAACTACCTCCCGACGACGGGCGGCGCATATCCTGCCTCCGAGCCGGAGACGATTGCATTGATGAATTTCATAGAGCTGCATGATTTTGAAGCACTCATTAGCTATCATAGCGCGGCGTTGGGGATCTTTGCTGGTGGCTTACCGCCCTTTACCCCCTCTGAAGATTTGGCGAAAACCTTGAGCCGCGTCAGCCCCTATCAATATCCGCCCTATGATACGGGTTGTGAATATAGCGGCAACCTGACCGACTGGGCGTCTTCTGTGAAGGGCATCCCGGCAGTGGATATTGAATTAACGAATCATCGCGACACGGATTTTAAGATCAATTTGAAGGTCATGGATGCTTTTTTGAAATGGGAGCGATAAATAACTGATTGAGATGGTGTTCACCATATTTACGCAACTAACTATTTTTGGGTTTTAGGGAGGGACGAATGCTAAAAAAGAACCTACGTACTATACTTATTCTCGTATTATTATGCTCCATATCTTTGTTTATTGGGAGTTCTACACTGCGTGCTAAAAACCAAAGAGAAAAAGCTGTATGGCAAGCTGATATAGGAAGCACAATAATATCTCCTCCTGTTGTTAGCTATCCCTACCTGTTCGTACAGACCACAAAAAATATAGTGGCCTTGGATTTTGATACGGGAGATGAATTATGGAAAACAAATTGGCCAAGGGATCCTATTGTATCCATAAATACAGCAAACGAAGTTCCGTTAATTTTAGAAGGTAATATGCTTATTGCTCAAAGAGAGAACAGCCCAGTCGGAGTTTTCTCCGCAGATACTGGGGAGCTTATTTGGCAGCAACAATCTGTGCCAGAAAGTAGTGCCTATGTTATTAATGTTCATGAAGGGGATATTTACATCGCTCGATACAATTCAAACCTGAGATCTGTGAACTTAGCAAATGGAGTTGAAAATTGGTACGCAACAGTTCCTAGCCGAAAAATCCCGCAGAACATTTTCCACAAAGATAACTTGGTCTATTTATTTACAGGCACATCCCTTTCAATCTTTAACCAAGCTAATGGAATTGAGATTATAGATAAAGACAGAATTCAAGGGGTTGTCGGCGGCCAAGCTGAAGATAAGGATGTTTTTTATTTGGCGTATATTCAAGGTGAATGCTCGTTTACATCTTTAGAAATATCAAACCTCAGTGAAAATTGGTGTGTTTCTGCGAAAAAGGCTTCTCCTTTGTCACGAGTTAATGCCGTTGTTGTACACGGTGAAGTGGTTTATGTTTCAGGCAGCAAATTGGTCGCACTTTCTAAACAAACTGGTGAAGTCTTGTGGAGTATCTCTGGAGATACATTTAGCACACCTTATTTTTATCAAGAAAAGCTATATGTTCAAGGAAAAACTCAAATCTTTGAAATAGATCAGAAAACAGGAAAAATAAATAAATCGATTCCTTTACCAGAAATTTTTCCTGTCATCTCTTGGGGTTTGTATCGACAGGTTGACATCGTTGGCTATGAAGATTATCTGTTTGTAAGCTCTGGATCAAATCTTTACTCATTTAGTTTGTCCCAAGAGTAACCATCATTTATTATTTTTGTTGGTAAAGGTTTTAGGGATTATGGACAAGCAAGATGTCTATAAAACAAAACTTCCGAAGTCTTCAAGACTTCGAAAGTTTCTCTTTGTACCGATTCAAATTGGTTCAATCTTAAAGATTGAACCAATTTGCAATTTTCGGAAAGTTAACCTTACTTCGCGTAATCAATTGCCCGCGTTTCGCGGATAACGATCACCTTGATCTGACCGGGATATTGCATGGTCTCTTCGATCTGTTTGGCGATGTCGCGCGCCAGCTTGCCAGCAGTGAAGTCGTCGATTTCTTCGGGGCGGACGATGATGCGTACTTCACGTCCCGCCTGGATGGCGTAGGCTTTCTGGACACCTTTGAAGGAGGCTGCCAGATCTTCTAGCGCGCGAATGCGTTTGATATAGGCTTCGAGGTCTTCGCGCCGGGCGCCGGGGCGGGCACCGGAAATGGCATCGGCAGCTTCGGCGATGACGGCTTCGACGGATTCTTGGTCCACTTCGTGATGGTGGGATGCAATGGCGTTGACGACCTTTTCGTTCACGCCGTAACGGCGACAAAATTCGGCGCCGAGCATAGCGTGCGTGCCTTCCTGGTTGTGGTCCATCGCTTTGCCGACATCATGCAGGAAGCCGCCCATTTTGGCGATCTCGATATCCGCGCCGAGTTCGGCAGCCAGAATGCTGGCGAGTTTTGCCACTTCCACTGCGTGGGCAAGTTGGTTCTGGCCGTAGGATGTGCGGAATTTCAGACGTCCCATCATACGCAGGACTTCGGATTTCAAGCCGCGTACACCGGCATCGTAGGCAGCTTGTTCGCCAGCTTCTGCCATGATCTTGTCGACGGCTTTGGTCTCTTCCTTGACGATCTTTTCGATATGCGCAGGGTGGATGCGCCCGTCGAGGGTCAGGCGGGTCATTGCTCGGCGACCAATCTCGCGCCGTACCGAGTCGAAGCAGGAGATGGTAACGGCTTCCGGTGTATCGTCGACGATCACGTCCACACCGGCAGCCTGCTCAAATGCACGGATGTTGCGTCCGTTCCGTCCGACGATACGACCTTTCATGTCGTCGTTGGGGAGGGGGACGATCTTGGAAGTCACTTCCGAAACATGCTCGGAGGCGACGCGCTGGATGGCGTCGGCGACGAGTTTGCGGGCGCGTTTTTCGCCATCTTCACGGGCTTCGGCTTCGATCTGGCGGATGATGCGTGCCATATCGCCGCGGGCATCTTTTTCAACTTCGGTGAGAATGGATTCCCGCGCTTCATCTCTGGTCATTTGGGAGATCTCTTCGAGCTTTTGTAACTGCTCGTTGTATTTTCGGTCGATCTCGTTTGAGCGACGATCAACGGCGCTTTGGCGTTTGTTGAGCACCTGTTCACGCTGTTCTACTTTTTCAACGCGATTATCAAGTTCGTTGCGCCGTTTTTGCAGGCGGCTTTCATCCTGATTAAGCTCACGCCGACGCTCTTTGAGCTCTTTTTCTGCGTCTTGCATGACTTTGAGGGCATTATCACGCGCCTGGATCTCGATCAGGCGGGCTTGTTCGCTGGCGCCTTTGAGGATATCTTCGGCTTTACTTTGATCTAATTGGCGACGGCGTTCTACCTGGAAGCGATGAGCGATATAGCCCACGACTAAACCCAGGATCAGCGCCAGTGCCGGGGTGAAAAATTGTTGATTCATGTTCTTCCTCGTTTTCAGTTATAGAAGCTCGTTGTCTTCTTCCGGTTGCACTTCATCCCATAAAGGGCGCAGGAGTGGACTGATGATGCTGTATGAGAACCCACGTCGTGCGAGAAAGGCAGCGAGCTTGCGGCGAAAATCTTGCCATTCCAGATTCGCCAGTTTTTTTGCTTTCTTGATCCCGGCCTGATAAGCCAAGCTTTCTTCATCGACGAGATCATCCAGAATAGGTTGGACAATATCTTCGTCTGTGATCCCTTTTTGGCGGAGTTCAAGCCTGAGTGCTCGTTTTCCGCGGGGACGAAAAGTATTTCTGTTCTCGACCCACATTTTCGCGAACTCCTGATCGTTCACAAAGTTTTGTGCCTTGAGACGCTCAATCGTCGCGGGGATAATTTCTTCAGGAACCTTGTATTTGCGCAGGTTCCTTTCGATCTCTGCAATGGAACGCGGACGGTAGCTTAGAAAGTTTAACGCCCTGATATAGGCCATTTCACTTTCGTCTTTTGCTTGTAATTCGGCGATCTTCTTCTCGTCGAGTACCTGTCCAATTTGCAACCAGCCAGCTACTATCCGGGTCAGTCCGAAGGCGAATTCGCCATCCAGAAAGATATTGACGCGTTCTTTATTTTTTCGCTGTACCTTAATTGCAGTGATCTTTGGCATTAAACAAACACAACCGTTGGCCTAGAAAAGGGCCACGGCTGTGTGGGTCTATATACTTCAATATATGCCAGACGACGTTTCTATGTTATTCAACTAGAACGAGAATGGTTATATAGTGGTGAGAATTTCACCGAAGGGTACTGGGATGCGTTTTGCTTGAGTCTGTTTTCTATATTGTTTTCTTTTTGACCGTTTCACATCTGTCCATCATATTTTATGTAAATGGACTGCCCGTTGAATAAAGGGTGTACCCTGAAATTTTCCAGAAGATCCGTTTTTAAGCCATGGCCGCGAAATTGGGCGGCAGAGAATTCTTTAGTAGGTTCAAGTATTATACATTAAAACCGGATAAATGTGTTTTAGGGAGCAACTTTGGTCTTGAGGCAGGGTAATAGCAAACATAGTACCTTGCAGGCATCACCTAAATATGTGACAAAAGGAACTATAAGGGGAATCTTCCTTGTGTCATAATTTCTGTGGTTATAAATTTAATCCACGAAATAGCTAAAAATAGCTAAGGAGTTCGTTATGAGCAAGATAACTCGTGAAGAGGCTTTGGAATATCATCGCTTGGAGGGGAAGCCCGGCAAAGTGGCGATCGTTCCGACAAAGCCCATGGACACGCAGCGTGACTTAAGCTTGGCATATTCACCGGGAGTGGCTGTTCCTGTATTGGATATTGCTGAGAACGAAGAAGATGCCTATGAATATACATCGAAGGGGAATTTGGTGGCTGTAGTCAGCAATGGGACGGCGATCTTGGGGTTGGGGAATCGCGGGGCTTTGGCATCCAAACCTGTGATGGAGGGGAAAGGTGTTCTCTTTAAAAAATTTGCTGATGTAGATGTCTTCGATATCGAAGTAGATGAACTGGATGTTGAAGAGTTCATTAAAGTAACAAAAGCCATCGCTCCGACCTTTGGCGGCATTAACCTGGAAGATATTAAAGCTCCCGAATGCTTTGAGATCGAAACTCGTCTAAAAGCGGAGCTGCCTATTCCTGTATTTCATGATGACCAGCATGGGACAGCAATCATATCTTCGGCTGGTTTGATCAATGCTTTGGAAATCATCGGAAAGAAAATTGGAGAGGTAAAAGTCGTTGTCAATGGAGCGGGGGCTTCAGCGATCTCGTGCAGCAAGCTGGCTATTCGTCTGGGCGTTAAGCCTGAGAACCTGATCATGCTCGATTCTCGCGGCGTTTTGCATACAGAACGCGAGGGATTGAATAAATATAAGCAGCAATTTGTTGTCGAGACCGATGCCCGAACCCTCGCAGATGCAATGGTTGATGCGGATGTCTTTTACGGGCTTTCGGTAGCCGATGTACTGACTCAGGATATGGTCAAGTCGATGGCAAAGGACCCGATCATTTTCGCGATGGCAAACCCTGACCCGGAAATTAAGCCTGAACTGGCAAAGGAAGTGCGCCCCGATTGTATTATGGCAACCGGACGCTCTGACTACCCCAATCAGGTTAATAATGTTTTGGGCTTCCCATTTATTTTCCGTGGGGCATTGGATGTGCGTGCGACGGCGATCAATGAAGAAATGAAAGTTGCAGCGGTGGAAGCACTTGCCTCTTTGGCGCGTGAGGATGTTCCTGACAGTGTTTTACGTGCCTATGGAAAGGAAAGTATGAAGTTTGGGCGGGAGTACATCATCCCTACCGCGATGGATCCGCGCGTGCTCCTATGGGAGGCTCCGGCGATAGCGCAAGCTGCCATGGATACAGGGGTTGCCCGAAAGAAGATCGACATCGAGGAGTACCGACAGGAGTTGGCATTCCGCCAGGATGAAGGTGCCCATGTGCATCACTTCATTATGAATAAAGCCAAATCGGACGGTGGTAAGAAGCGCATCGTGTTTACCGAGGGTCACCGACACAAGATTATCCGTGCGGCTGCCCGGGTATTAGATGAAAAGATTGGTATCCCGATTCTCTTGGGTGATCCTGAGTTGATTGAAAAAGGTATTGAAGCTCTGGCGCTTGATTTTTCACCGCAGATCATCAATCCGCGTAAAAACGAGAAATTGGAAGAGTATACACAAGCCTATATTAAACTGCGCCAGCGCAAAGGCATGACACTGCCAATAGCGCGCAAGATCATACGCCGCTCGAACCTTTTTGCTCCAATGATGGTGTATATGGGTGATGCGGATGCGGTTATCTCTGGTTTGACCTATGAGTACCCGGACGTGATCCGCCCGGCGTTGCAGATTCATCATACAGTCGAAGGTACACATCGTGCGGCAGGGGTTTATCTGATGCTTGTTGATGGACGAGTGTATCTCTTTACCGATGCGACGGTGAATATCGATCCCAGCGCGGAGGATCTGGCAGAGATCGCTGCTCTTGCGGCGGATTTCGCCAAGGAACTCGAGCTTGACCCACGTGTGGCCTTCCTTTCGTTCTCGAATTTTGGTTCCGCACCGCATCCGCTCTCGAATAAAATTGCCAAGGCGGTAGAGTTGGTGAAGCAGAATCGTCCCGACCTGGATGTTGATGGTGAGATGCAAGCCGATACGGCGGTCGTTGCGGATATCATTGATAAACGGTATCCTTTCAGCAATGTGAAAGATGCCAATGTGTTGGTCTTCCCATCCCTTGAATCTGCTAATATTGCTTATAAGCTCTTGGCACGTCTTGGCAAAGCCAAGACGATCGGCCCGATCTTGTTGGGGATGGGCGCTCCTGTCCACGTTTTACAGACAGGTGACACTGTAAGTGATATCGTTGAGATGGCTGCTGTGGCTGTGATGGATGCGATGAGCCGCAAGTAGATTTGTTGTGTAGAGAGAAGTGCAACGCATCTATGTGCGTTGCACTTCATATTTAACTTGACTTTCATTTTCTGCTGTATATAATAAGCCCATATTTAACGAACTCGGAGACGAGTAATCGGTACGCTTGTTCAGAGAGCTGTTGGTCGGTGCGAGACAGTCGGCAAACCGGTGAAATCCCCTCCGATTGGCACTTCGACAAGCTCAGTGTCACGTCGTTCTTGGAGGGATGCTATGAGATAGTTCGGCATCGTAAGAGAACCGGGTACGCCCGTTATCGCGTTCTATGAGGTCGGTCTTTCACGAAGGTGAAAGGTTGGCGAAAGCAGGTGGCACCACGAACGCCCCCTCGTCCTGCTAATTGGATGGGGGGTGTATTATTTAAGCGAATTGTGTCTCGGTCAATGCCGAAACCTAAATCCAACCACAATTCGCAGGAGGTGCAAGATGCTGGATATTCGTTTAATTCGTGAAAACCCGGATGTGGTGCGTGAAGCGCTGAAGAAACGCCAATCTGATGCGGCGGTTGTGGATGATCTTATCCGTTTGGATGAACGTCGTCGGACGATCCTAAACGAGGTGGAGGCGCTCAAAGCCGAGCGGAATACCGTCTCGAAGGAGATCGGCAAGATGAAAGACCCCGATGAGCGCCAGGCAAAGATCGAAGCCATGCGCGCGGTTGGGGATAAGATCAGTGCTTTGGACGGGGAACTCCGGGATGTTGAGGGCGAATTAACGTCCACAATGGGAACCCTGCCTAATATCCCGAGTGATGCGACGCCCTACGGCGTGGATGAATCCGAGAACGTTGTCCTGAAAACGGTTGGCGAGATCCCATCCTTTGATTTTGCTCCGCAAACGCACTGGGACCTGGGGCCTGTTCTCGGGATCATCGACTTTGAGCGCGGCGTGAAGATCACCGGTTCCCGTTTTTACGTCTTGAGTGGCGCCGGGGCACGTTTGCAGCGGGCGCTGATCGCCTATATGCTTGATCTGCATATCAAGCAGGGTTATACCGAAAAATATACACCTTTTATGGTCAGAAAAGAGACCGTTTATGGTGCCGGGCAATTGCCGAAATTCGTCGATAATCTTTATAAAGACCACGAAGAAGATTTGTATTTTGTGCCAACCGCGGAAGTGCCGCTGACGGGCTATCACATGGACGAGATCTTTGCCGAGGCAGACCTGCCGAAGTATTACACGGCTTATACGCCCTGTTTTCGGCGCGAGAAGATGAGCGCGGGACGAGATGTGCGCGGCATCAAGCGCGGACACCAGTTCGACAAGGTTGAGATGTATATGTATGTGAAGCCCGAAGATTCGGATGCGGCTTTCGAGAAGATGATGGCAGATGCTGAAGAGACCGTCGCATTATTGGGATTGCCTTATCGCATCCATCAACTCTGCACGGGTGACCTAGGTTTCGGCGCGACGATTACCTACGATATCGAAGTTTGGGCGGCGGGATGCAACGAGTGGCTCGAAGTTTCGTCCGTCTCGAACGTGACCGATTTCCAGGCACGCCGGGCAAATATTCGTTATCGTCCTGAAGACAGCAAGAAGAATGAATTTGTCCACACCCTGAACGGATCGGGGCTGGGCTTGCCGCGTATCATGATCGCGATCATGGAGAATTACCAGCAAGAAGATGGCTCAATCATCGTGCCGGAGGTGCTCCGCCCGTGGATCGGTGGTATGGAAGTCATTCGACCGGAGTAAAAAAATTGTATAACGGCTTCAGCCGTTCAGACCGACTGAAGTCGCTACTACGAGGTTAAGAAATTACCTGCCATGGTTTATAATCATGGCAGGTAATTTTTAATTAAGAATAGGAGGAAATATGTTTGTTGGGTTTGAAATTTCAATCCCTGATTTCTTTAGCGAATATTCTTTATCTAATTTTCAATGCTTACACTTATCAATTAGTATTGAATAAAGAGGAATAAAAAAATGCGAAGACTTCCCTTAAACTGGCAAAACGAGCAAACTCAAAATGGTATTACATACGATTGCGGTTTCTGTGGCACTAATACTACACCTTCTAAAGGTTGGCACACTGCAAATGGACCAGAAAGGGCATTTATATTAATTTGTACAAAATGTAATAGGCCTTCTTTTGTACATACATTCAATCAGGAGGTAAAAAGCACTACACCCGCAGCAAGAATAGGGAGAGACATCCTTGGTCTACCCGAAAAAATAGATTTACTCTACAACGAAGCCCGAAAATGTACATCTGTAGGGGCATATACATCTGCGGTCTTGACCTGCAGAAAAATATTAATGCATATCGCAGTTGAAAAAGGAGCTGATGAAGGAATAAAGTTTATTGAGTATGTAAAATTCCTAGAAGATAATAACTTCATTCCTCCTGATGGAAAGGAGTGGGTTGACCATATTCGTTCTAAAGCTAATGAAGCAAACCACGAAATAACAATCTTGAGTTTAACTGATGCAGACGATTTGTTGACTTTTACCGAAATGCTCCTCAGGCTAGTTTTCGAATTTAAACATAGACTTTCTAAAGATGAAAATAACATTGAATTAAATTTACTTGTTCGAAAAATGACAACTCAAAACATCTAAGTCCATACAAGGATGAAATGAAACTTATGAGTTCACAGCAGAAGCTCTGGAAAAATATCAAACGCAACTTTGACATATACCTTACTATTATTGTAGCTATAATAGTAGGTATCTTAGGTATCTTTGGGGTTGTTGAGAACACTGTTGTATCGTCTGCTGTATTAGCAACTTTAGCATTGGTATCAAGTAGCCTTCTTGTAAATAGACGAGAAAGTGATGATTTACGTTCTGAATTGTCTAATCTTGCGCCTAAATATTCTATTATTAGTCGTCTTTTTAACCCAGAATATGATATTGCAGATGTAATCCAGCAAATCAGAAATTCTCGCGTAATCTATTTATGGGGGACTGCTCTTACAACACATATTCCTTTGCTAAGAGATGAAATAAAGCAAGGTTTACAAAAGGGGCTTGAAATAAAGTTCTTGCTTATAAAACCACATAGCAGTGCAGTCAGGATGGCGGTTTTCCGAGCAAACAATTTTGGCGAAAGTCAACTAAATGCAGCTTTAGAGAGAAATTTGGCAATCTTGCATGATCTTCAGATGGAAGTTCCTAATGGAAAGCTGGAATATAAAGTTGTCGATTATCTTGCCCCATATGCAATGCAATGTTTTGATCCTCATCTTGCGCAAGGTGCTGTTCGAATAATTCTGTCAACTTTTCAACTCAAAAATATTTTATTTCGTCCAAGTTTTAAGATAAACCGAACAGATGACGAAAAATGGTTTATGTACTTTGTTGAACAGTTTGAACTCATATGGGGTGAAGCAGAGTTTTATAAAAAAGAATAAAAGATCCGCATAACACGATATAGTTAGCAGAGTATCAAAAGAAACAGGACGGTTTTTTGTTCTGTTTCTTCTTTTCCAGCCAAAATCTAATTTATAATCAGGACGATCTTTTTTGCACCTTATGTTGCACTTTTGCGTAAATTTCTTGACTGAGATTTCTATTTATGACATCCGCCCGCGGGTAAACCCGGCGGGCTACGAGGCTCAGGGATGATAAATCGTCCCACGTTTTTAGCCCGAAGGGCTTTCGCCTTGTAGCCTGGACATTGATGTCCAGGTGGACATATTTTTACCTTTAGGAGAAAAACATGCCTGAATGGCTCGCTACATCTATCACCGTCATCACCGTTTTCGTCATGCTCTTTGGTCTTTTTGGCTTGATCGTGCCGATCTTCCCCGGTTTGGTCATTATCTGGCTGGCTGCCTTGGGATTCGGCATCGTTACCGGATTCACGACGACGGGTTGGATCCTTTTCGCCATCATCACCTTGCTGATGGTCATCGGCAATACCATCGACGGGTTGTTGATGGGCGCAAAAGCCCTCGAGCATGGCGCCGATAAAAAAGCCATCCTCTGGACGCTGGTCGTCGCAGTGGTGGTCAGTTTGGTGCTTTCGCCCATCGGTGGTCTCATCGCTGCTCCGCTGACGCTCTTCTGGCTGGAGCGGGGGAATGGGCATTCCAAGGAAAAAGCGTGGGAGATCACGCGCGGTATGCTAATTGGCTGGGGCTGGGCTTTTTTTGCCCGCTTCGGGATCGGCATCCTGATGATCGTGCTTTGGGGCTTTGCGGCGTAGCGAACTGACCTTACGCAGCGATGAATAATGGACTGTCGTTTTCCCCCATCCTGGCCTTCCCCCAAAATGGGGGGAGGGACAGGTTCTCCCCCGCTTATCGAGGGAGTTAGAGGGGGGATAACTTGAAAAAGTTTTTAAAGAACTTTCCGCAGGCTACTTTAAAAGTTTGATCTTCCAAAAGGAGAAATAAATGCCAAATCTAATGCTTGATATTCTTGATCTCTTGGGTGCCTTGCTGCGCCTGATCGGCTTTCTCGTCTTCGGCTTTGGGCTGGGTTGGTTTGTTCTGGATGCCTATCGCAAAGACAACTGGCAATTACAAGTTGCTGCACTGCTCGGTTTCGTCTTTGCTGCGGTTGGCTTGGCAAAATACCTTTCTGCCGGTTCATTGGGAATGTTTGCCCTCGGAGCAGGCGGCGCGATGTTGATGTGGGGCATGTCGAAAGATAAGAAAAAAGACGAAGAAGACGAATAAGGCAAGCCAAATAAAAACAGGCACTTCAAATTTGAAGTGCCTGTTCACTATTTAAAAGACATTCTCTTTACGGAGCAGGTTCTTCTGTGCGAACCAGATAACTCTCGATCATGAAGAGATTCTTCTCGCCCACGCGCTGCACAACCTCGAGCAAAGTTTCCATGCTCGAAACTTCCTCCACCTGCTCGGTCACGAACCATTGCAAAAAAGTCTGCGCGGCATAATCGCGCTCTTCCATCGCCACATCCATCAGGGCGTGGATCTGGTCGGTCACTTCATTTTCCCAATCCAAAGACATCTGGAAGCTCGCAGCCGTATCCGCGATCTCATAGACTGGCGCATCAATGGCGGGGATCTTTACTTCAGCGCCGATATCCAGTAGATAATGCAAGAATTTCATCGCATGTTCCTGTTCTTCCACAGCCTGGGCGTAGAAGAACTCGGCAAATTTGGGCAGCGAGCGCGTATCAAAATACGCCGCGATCTGCGTATATTGCATCGCAGCGCCCATCTCGTTGCCGATCTGCTCATTCATCATATTGGCCAATTTTTCGCTAATTCTCATCATTCTTTCCTTTTTGGGGGACTAAAAGAAACCTTATACAAACTCGGGCACTCGACACCCTGAGTTATTGAAGATTCGTTAAAGCTTCCAGCGCAGCCGCGCCCGGGTCAACTTGCTCCCGTAAAACCGACATCGTCGCAACCCTGAAAATCTCGCCCAAACTCTCCGTTATATCGTTCGAGGGGATCGGCTGCGCGATGAGACTCAATTCATGCAGTGTGGTCTGGTTTTCGTCTAAAGCGGTGGGGCGGGGCGGCAGGGTGCCGGTCGCGGCTGTCCATTCGGCGAGGAAGGCACTGTCAGACAGGTATTCCGCCAATTCAACGGCAGCAGGTTCAAGGTCCGGGGACGATCCCGCCAGCGCCCAAACCCAGGCAGATGCCAGGGAGCAGTGCACCCCGTTCGGGGCGGGGATGGGGACAATTTCCGCATCCGCTGGCGCTTTCTCCACAAATTCGCTTACCCAAACTGCTGCGGCAGTTTCGGGCTGGGCGTTGAAGGCTTCCCAGAGAACTTCCTGATCTTGAATGTCTGCTGAAGCTACCGAGAAATTTTCGCTCTGATAGAAACTGAGCAGGTTGGTCAACTCTTCTTCGGCGAGACTGGGCAGACCTTGCTCGTTGCGCATCAGCGCGCCCGAAGTTGGGTAAAGACAATGACTCAACTGCGCTTCGGCGTTATCAGCCGGGAAGATGATCTGCGTTTCCTGCGCGAGAAGACTCTCGACGGTGGGCAGGGCAGGGGCATCTTCAGCAGGGCGATAGGCGAGCCCGAAAAGATCGGCGGCGAAGGGCAGCCCATACGCCGAATTCTGGATATGCGCGAGCGGGCGCGCGTAGGGGAACCAATCGGGGTCGTCGAGCAGGGTGCTCAAGCCATCAATGGGATGCAGGATACCCGCCAACGCCGCCCGTTCAAGATCGGGGCGGCTGAGCGCCACCAGATCGGGCATTGCGGAGGGAGCAGTATTTTGCGTGGCAAGCAGAGAATTAAGCAGGCTGGCTTGCCCATCTACGGCTTTGATGCGTACCTCGAGGATCAGGTCGGGGCGGCGTTTCTGGAAGGTTTCCAAACGCGCACGTAGAATTTCACCCGCATCCGTTTCAGCGGCGGGGTCAAATTCGGGTGGCAGCCAGATGTGTAAGATCTGCGGCTCTGTTTCGGTAGGTATCTCTTCTTCTACGCTTTCAGAAGGAGTTTCTGTTGCAATATTCTCAACAAGGGGCGTTGGTGTAGCTGGCTCTGGTGTGGTGTAGGGGAAGCTGGCGCACGCCGTGAGAAGGGTGATAAGCAGAAAAAGAGACGCAAGGTGCAGCGATCTTGTCATTAGAGAGTGATCTCTTTGCTAAGCAATGCCACCAGCAATTTGACGGTGTTTTGCATATCGTCGTGATCGACCATCTCGGAAGGTGAGTGAACATAACGACAGGGGATGGAAATATTCCCCGCCATCACACCCGCGCCCGCCATTTGTATGGCACGTGCATCGGTGCTGCCCAAGGTTGAAACCTCGCGCTGGTAGGGGATCTTCGCTTTTTCCGCGCTAGCGATCATCCACTTGACGATGCGTGGATCAGCGATCATGCCCACGTCGCGAATTTTGATGGCGGGACCCTTGCCAAGATCAACGTCTTTGGTGGCACTGTCGGGGGTGTCACCGGTGGGGCAAATATCGAGGGCGATCCCGATCTCGGGGGCTACGCCATAAGCGGAGGTGGCTGCGCCACGTACCTGAACTTCTTCCTGTGTGGTGAAAACAAAATAGATCTCATGCGGGCTGGATTTTAGCTGACGCATGGTCTCGATCTGGACAGTTACGCTGGCGCGGTTATCCATCGATTTGGCGATCAGACGTTTGCCCAGATCGTGGAAGGGACGCTCAATGGCAGCCACATCCCCAACCTGGACGGGGCAATCTTTAGGACTGCTGGCACCCACGTCGATGAACATTTTATCCATCGGGATGAGTTTGCGTGGTTGGGTCAGATATTCCGCGCCAACAACGCCATAGGTCCCGTTCAAAAAGCGGACGCGCGCGCCCACCAGCGTGATTGGTAGAAAGGTGCCCAGTTGCGTGAAACGCACGAAACCTTTTTCATCCACGTGGTTGACGATCAGCCCGATCTCGTCCATGTGGGCTGCCAGCATGATCTTTTTTCCGCCTTTGCCTTTGGTCGGTGCCTTTCGGGCGATCAGGTTGCCGAGCGCATCCACGCGGATTTCGTCGGCGAGTCCTTTGATCTCTTCCATGATCACATCGCGGATGCGAGCTTCGTAGCCGGAGGGGCTGGCGGTTTCGGTTAGTTTTTTGAGTAAAGATTTCATAGGGTTTTCCTAAATCACGAATTTTCCGAATGTAACGAATAAGACGAGTGTTTTTATTCGTGCTATTCGTCGAATTCGAGACATCCGTGATCTTATCTTGCTTCTTCCAAAATTTTCGGCGAGAGATCATGCAGCGCCGCGTGCAATAAATTCAGGGTGTTTTCCCAATCTTTGATGCGACAAAGCCCCATCGCAGTATGGGCATAACGTCCCGGCACGGAGACCGAGCCAGATGGGATTCCCGCCCGCGAAAGGTGGATCGCGCCCGCATCCGTACCGCCGCCACCGGGCTGACGGTATTGATAGGGAATATTATGTTTATCACCGGTCTCGCTCAACCAGCGGATAATGCGCGGATCAGAAAGTGTGCGCGCATCGGCGGTGTAGATAGCGGGGCCCTTATCCAGTTTTGTGTTGTAGCGGATATTCTCGCCGTCGTCGTGAGTGGGCAAGTCATAGGCGGGCGTTGAGTCGATGGCGAGTGCCAGATCGGGGTTTAACGTATGGGCAGCGACCTTCGCGCCACGCAAGCCCAATTCCTCCTGCACGGTGAAGGCAGCCAGCAAGTCGATATTCGCAGGCGCATTCTTCAATAATTCGATCAGGATGGCGACGCCAAGACGGTCATCCAAAGCCTTTGCGCGGATGGATTGACCGATCCGCATGAATTTCGTGGCAAAGGTTGCCCGATCCCCGACCTTGACATTGGGCTTGCCCGTCCCCACATCTATTCGTAACGCCGAGAGCGGGATCTTGCTATTCCACTGCCCCGGAGCAACCAGGTGGATAGGCGCAGCGCCGATCACCCCGGGCACCTTCTCGCGCCCGACCCAAACAGGCTTGCCTGCCAGTTGGCGTGGGTCAATCCCGCCAATGGTCTCGAATTGGAAAAGCCCGCTGCCTTCCTCGTTGACGAGCATAAAGCCAATCTCGTCCATATGGGCAGCCAGCATCACCTTCAGGCGATTTTTGCCCTTGCCATATTTCGTGACGAGCAGATTGCCCATTGCGTCGATTTTGGTCTTGTCGGCAAGAGATTCCACTTCTGCCCGCACGATCTTGCGGATGGCACCCTCATCGCCCGAAACAGCGACTTCGTTAGTCAGTTTTTCAAGGAGATCGATTTGTGATTTACGTATTTTTAGCATCTTAGTCATCCCAAACGATCTTCTCTAAAAAGTCTTCATCCAGCATGGTGATGAATTCTGATAATAAACGTGCTGTACGTTGAATATCCTTTGTCGCGATCATCTCGACGGGCGTATGCATATAACGGATGGGAATACTGATCACAAGCGTTGGGATGCCCTCCGCCGCAATTTGCAGGTCATCGCCGTCGGTGCCTGATCTGCCGGGCAGGATTTCGGTGCCAATAGGCATTTCCAGCTTGCCAGCGAGTTCCTTGAATTGTTCATATAAGAAAGGATGATTGACCGAACCCCAGCCCAGCGTAGGACCGCTGCCCAGTTCAAAAGCTTCCCAACCGCCTGCGCCGGGACCTTTGGCGAAGGTCACATCGACGGCGATAGCGACATTCGGGCGAATTTGGAATGCCGATGTTCCCGCACCCATATGTCCGATCTCCTCTTGCACGGTCGCGGCAGCCCACACATCCCAGACATGTTCGCGGGATTGCAATTCTTCAAGGCAGAGCGTTAGCGCTACGACGGACGCACGGTTATCCAGCGAATGTCCGGCGAGCAAACTACCGCTCATTTCGGTGGGTTCTGTGGCAAAAGAGATCGTATCTCCGATCTGCACTTTTTGCGCCACCTGACGCGCGGAGAGACCCAAATCGATGAGCAGGTGCTTGAGTGCGATGGCTTCTTTTACTTCGCCTTCTGGCAGAAGGTGAGCGGGTGGTTGTACGATAACACCGGGGAGATCGCCGTTCTCTGCGTGGACAGTGACTGCCTGCCCCGGCAAAACGCGGATATCAACCCCGCCGAGATTGGCAACGTGAAGGAACTCGCCTTTCACCTTGCTCACGATCAAACCGATCGCATCCATATGGGTGGCGATCATGATCGAGCGCTTCTTGCCTGTGCCGCGCTTTAATCCATGCAATGAGCCAAGCGTACTCTGGTTGATCTCATCCGTGAGCGGCATCCACCTTTCTTTGATGATTTTCGCTACAGACGATTCAAACCCGGAGAGTCCGGGCGTGGAAATAAGTTCTTTAAGAAATTCAGTTGTGTTGAGCATAGGATATTTTATAGTCCCAGAATGGGATTAGCCTACAGGTTCTACATCTGCCCCTTCAGGGGTATCTGTTGGCGTTGGGGTCTTGGTCGGAGTATCCGTTGGCGTATGCGTAAAAGTAGGCGTGAAAGTAAATGTTGATGTTGGTGTATTGGTTGGTGTTTTACTTGGCGTGAAAGTTGATGTTGGAGTTGATGTAGGTGTGGCGGTAGGGGTTTCCGTCTCAGGCAGGAAGGGAGTTGGTGTGGGTGTTAGGGTTTCGGTTGGGGTGGGTGTCAAGCTGGGGGTCGGAGTAATGACCCCGGGCGTATTGCTACTGGTTGGCACCCCAAATGTCGCAGTAAGGGTAGCAGGTTGATGGGAGGGCGTCACGCTTGCCGTTGGGGAGGGTGTTTCAGGTCCGGGAGCAACAGCCACGGCGACAAATCCCATACAATAACAGGGTAGAGTTGCCAGAATGATTGACAACAGGATCATACGTCGACGCGATTGTGGGGTAGGGTATCTATCCATGCTTGCTCCGGCATGATGATAACATAAGCCTCCTTGAAAACAAAGAAGACCTTCCTCTACTATTCATTGAGAAGAATTTAAAATTATGGAAAGATATTATTCCCACTCCCAATAATGTCTTTTCATTGGGTTTCCTGTATAAATCTCTTTTGATGAATAGTGACTTAGTTTGCCCAGATATGAAGTGTCAGCAGGGAGTTTTAGATTATCTTGTGTGAAATTTTTCCTGTTACCGTGCCATCCATTTGCCAAGTCTTGTTTACAAAATACTCTTTTTAGATATTTTTCCTTTGCATGCTCATATCCTGTAACAATATAATGGCGCAAAATATGGTTTTGAGGATAGATAATAGCCCTTTTATCAGTAATTGTGTGCCCGCCTGATTTCGTACTATCAAAATTTAGTGCGCGCTTCCACACACGGTGAAGACGTTGTTTGCAAGGTTCAAAAAAATAATAATGAAGAATATCCTGATAATAGTTTTTATTTCTGAAATCTTCATGAGACTCGGGTAAAAAAACAATCTCATCAAAATTAAGGATATTATATCCAGCCTCATCTGCTTCTTCTATTGCATCACGAAGGGTATGTCCTTCTTTATAATGTTCTAAAATTTCATCTGCATCATGGTGAATAACCCAATCATGATCGATTTTTCTGTAGATTTCTTGTTTTATTTCTAGTTGTTCCCCATGAGCATAAAACCCTTTGTAGGGTAGATGTTCAATGGAGATTATCGGGTTTCCAGAAAAAATAGTGTAGAGTTCATGACTCCTGTCTGTTGATTCATTATCAATAATAACAACATCAATTTTTTGACTTGCTAAAATGGGGAGAAGCACTCGTAGATAAGATGCTTCATTTCTGACACCTATTACAGCGCAAATTGATAAAGACATCACGCAGACTCCGATAAAGAATTTAACGCTTTTTCTAATGGATAGATATTTTCTTGATTAAGCTTTTTCCATAAAAGATTTGTTTCTCTTACAATTTTTCTAGCTTCCAATGACGAGAAAGTGTTTTTCCATCTATTGATGCTTTTTGCATGGATATCCTTGGTGTGTTTAACTTTAGGGTCTTCCAAACCATTTTGATGCGTAAGTGAATTGAAATCTAATTGTGCTCTTTCCGCCTTTTCCCCCAGCCAGTGCATTAATTTTTGAACCTCATCCTCTGGAGACGACACGAATTTCTCATAAACTAACCTGTACGATTTCGCAGGGTTTTTTAGGTAATAGTTTAACCCTGTTTCAGTATATTCCTTATAGAAAGCGATCTTGCTATCCAGGTTGGCAGGAATGGCATATTTGAAATTTATCTCTACCATGGATGCCAGTGTATCGAGGGGATTGCGAACGACGTGGATAAAGAGCCAGGCATTTCCTAATAAATTTTCCCATAGATCGAGATAAAGTACATTTTCCGGGTTTTTATCTGCCCAGCGAGATTTCCCAGCAAGTTCGGCAGCTCGTTTATGTATTTTGATTAGGGATGCTCCTAAAATTTGGAACAACTCTGCTTCGGGCAATAACGCACGAGCTGATTGCATAAACCGGGCATGTTTAATTGGGTCATTGACCCCGATGTAATCTCCGTACCATTCTTTAAAAAACTTCACTTCCGGTCCACAGTAGATATTTGAATGCGTATTTAGAACTCTACGTACAAGAGATGTTCCTGAACGGTGAACCCCGCCGATGATGATAGGCATAGATGTTTTCTTCATAGAAATTTATATCCTTTAACGAATGCTGCAATTATACGTTATCTTTGAAAAGCATTTTTCAAAGATAACGTATAATTGCGCCATGATCCCCATCTCGCTCAAAATTTCCGGCTTTCTTTCCTACCGCACCCCCGTCGAGATCGACTTTACAGAATTCAGCCTTGCCTGCATTTCCGGGCATAATGGTGCGGGGAAATCCTCCCTGCTCGATGCCATCACCTGGTCGCTCTTTGGGCAGGCGCGCAAACGGGATGATTCTCTCGTCAATCTGCAATCGAAAGCCGCCGAAGTGATCTACACCTTCGATTATGAAGGCAATCGCTATCGCATCCAGCGCACGATGCCACGCGGCAAAAAGAAAAGTCTTGAGTTTCAGGTCGATGATGATGGGCTTTGGCGTCCGCTTACCGAAGCGACTTTGCGCGCGACGCAGGAACGCATCGAGAGCACCTTGCGCCTCGATTACGATACCTTTATCAACGCCGCCTTTTTCTTGCAAGGCAAAGCCGATCAATTCACGCAGCAGAATGCCAGCAAACGCAAGGAGACCCTCGGCAGTATTTTAGGATTGGAAGTTTGGGATGAATATAAAAGCCGCTCCGCCGCCCAACGCCGTGAAATTGAGCAGGAGTTGGATACAGTGGATGGGCGTGTCGCAGAAATCGACGCTGAATTGGATGAAGAAGATGCGCGTAAAGCCCGTTTGAGCGAACTCGAAAACGAACTCAGCCGTCTGTCTGCTTCCCGTAAAACACAGGAATCTGTGCTCGAAAATATTCGCCGTTTAACCGCATCTCTCGACGAGCAGCGCAAATTGGTCAATACCCTGGCTGAGGCGTTATCCCGTTCCCAACGCGCCCAAGCGGATCTCGAGTCCCGCCGCGCGGAACGCGCTGCCGAACGCGAACGTTATGCTGATCTGCTCGCCCGCGCCGATGAAGTGGACGCCTCCTACGCTGCCTGGCAGGAAGCCCGCGAAAGCCTCGCCCGCTGGGATGAAACCGCCGCCCAATTCCATGAACAGGATGCCAAACGGCAACCTTTCTTGCAGGAGATCGGGACGGATAAGGCGCGTTTGGAGCAGGAACTGGCTTCGCTGGAAGAGCAGTCTTCAGTAATTAGTGGTCAATCTTTGTTGATTACTGATCTGAAGGGGCAGGTGAAAGCTGCTCAGGATGAAGTCTCGAAGGCGGAAAAGAAAATCGCCGAGAGAGATGCTTTTGCACAGGAGCAAGCCGAAACACGCGAGCGATACGCCGCGTTGCAGGTGGAAAATCAGCAGTATAAAGTCCAGATGGATGCTCTTAAGGAGCGCATCGAGTCTTTTGAATCCATAGAAGCGGCAAATTGTCCCCTTTGTGGTCAAGAGCTAAATGAAGAACATCGCGCCGAGACTTTGGCGAAAATGAAGGATGATGGCAAGGCGCAGGGCGATCAGTATCGTGCGAATACCGCTGAGATGAATGCCATCTACGAGAAGGTACAGGCGTTTGATGAGCAGGATGCCCAATATAAAAATGTCGAGCAAGAGCGTTTGACGGCTTCGACAAAATTTACGCAATTGAGTGAGCGCTTGGCTGCGTTACAAGCGGATGTGGAAAAGTGGGCAGATGAGGGCGAAAAACGTCTTACAGAACTAAAGAAAATTCTTGAAAAAGAAGATTTCGCCAAAGAAGCCCGTGCCCAACTTGCGGATGTGAACGCCGAACTCAAAAAGCTGGGCTACGATGCTGCCGCGCATGATGCCGCTCGTCGCAATGAAAAAGAAAAACGCGCCGCCGAAGATGATTTCCGGACGCTGGAAAATTCGCGTGCTGCGTTGAAGCCCCTCGAAGAAGAGCTTGCCAGTCTGGATGAGCAGATTGCCAAAGGACAAGCGGAAGTGGATGCCCAGCAAGCAGAATACGACGGGGCAAAAACAGCCCTCGATGCCGCTGCCGAGAAAACGCCTGATGAGAATGCTGCCTACGCTGAATTGCTGGCGATGCAAGAGAAAGAGAATCAACTCAATCAGGAAGTAGGCGCTGCCCGCCAAAAAGTGGAAGTGCTCGATTCGCTGCGCGCTCGCAAAACGGACTACGCCTCCCAGCGCGATGAGTTGGCTTTACAGATTTCACGCTATAAAAAGTTGGAGCGTGCCTTTGGAAAGGATGGCGTTCCCGCGCTGCTCATCGAGCAAGCTTTACCCGAGATCGAAGAAAAAGCCAACGATCTCCTTGACCGCTTGAGCAACGGGCAGATGTCGATCCGTTTTGTGACGCAGGCGGATTATAAAGATACAAAACGGGATGACAAGAAAGAAACCCTCGATATTCAAATTCAGGATAGCGCCGGCGTGCGCGATTATGAGATGTTCTCTGGCGGCGAAGCTTTTCGGGTTAATTTCGCCATTCGTTTGGCGCTTTCACAGGCACTCTCACAACGCAAGGGCGCGCGTTTGCAGACCCTCATCATCGACGAGGGCTTCGGCTCGCAGGATGCACAGGGGCGTCAGCGTTTGATCGAAGCCATCAACCAGATCAAGGGCGAGTTTGCGAAAATTCTGGTCATCACGCATCTTGAGTCACTGAAGGAAGCCTTCCCCACGCAGATCGTGGTGGAAAAGGGGGAAAACGGTTCGGTGGTACAGGTAATTTAGAGAAGAAGTGCAACGTATCTTCAAGATAGTTGCACTTTACACGCCATGTTCATCTCCACCCTCCTCCTCATCTTCAGCCTCATCATTCTCTACTGGTTGCATAATCAATATCAACTTGACATTGCCATCGAGCGAGCACCCTCTCCACAAGATGCGCCGCTCATCTCCATCTGCGTACCTGCCCGCAATGAAGAGCGCAATATCCGCCGTTGTGTGGAATCGCTCCTCGCGCAGACTTACCCCAATTTTGAACTCATTGTTCTGGATGACCGCTCGACGGATGCCACGCCCCAAATATTGGATGAACTCTCTCAAGCCGATGACCGTTTAAAAGTCATCCACGGAGACGAACTCCCTTTGGGCTGGGCAGGTAAACCCCATGCGCTGACCCAAGCCTCAGCCGCCGCCCGCGGCGAATGGCTCTGCTTCATGGATGCAGATACCTTCCCCGCGCCCCAGACCTTGAACGCTGTCTACACCAAAGCCTGCGAAGTAGATGCCGATTTCTTCACCATCTTCACCCATCAGGAGATGGAATCCTTCTGGGAGCGGACGATCCTGCCCCTCGTGATGACGGCGCTCTCGGTCGGCTTTTCGCCGCGTAAGGTCAATGATCCCAAGAGTGATGTTGCCATTGCGAACGGACAATTCATCTTTATCAAGCGCAGTGTTTACGATGCCATCGGCGGGCATGCGGCGATCAAGGATTCCATTGTCGAGGACAAGGATTTGGCTGTGTTGACGAAATCATCCGGTTATCGGCTGATCGTTGCGAATGGCAGTGACTTCGTCCGCACGCGGATGTACACATCCCTGCCGGAGTTGTGGGAAGGCTGGACGAAGAATATCTATCTTGGTTTGCGGGATGAGCCGCGTTTGGTCGCGTTGGGGATTTTCGGAGCGTTTCTTGCTTTGGCAGCGGCGTTGCTGCTTCCGCTTTGGGTTGGGCTGGGTATCTATTTAACGATAGCAAGCCCAAATCACGAGAGTTTCGTGATCATCGGCGAAGGATTGCTCTTGTGGGGAACGTTGATCTATTGGCGCATCCGGGCAAATCGTGCCATGGAAATTCCCCTCTGGTATGCGTTTACAGTTCCGTTGGGCGCGGGCGTTTTTGGTGCAATGATGTTCGCCTCCGCATTTAAGGTGATTTCAGGAAAAGGGGTAACGTGGAAGGGACGCAGATACTCGCGCTAGGGAATTATTCCCACGTGCCTTGCGATATTTTCTCTAAGACTTCTTGATCTTCAATAAAGATGCGTCGATGTTCCACACGGATCGCGCCGCCGCGCTCCAATTCTTTAAGTGAGCGGGCTATAACTTCGCGCACCGATCCCAGCCGCGCGGCGAGTTGCTCCTGGGTCAGGCGGCTGGGACCATCGCCGCTGAGGACATCTTCGGGGAGTTTGGTGAGCAGCCGCGCAAGGCGATGGGTAACCTGATAGAACGCCATCCCGCTCACGCGGTGGACGAGATTGCGCAAATTTTCAGAAAGATTGTTGATGATCTTTTGTGCATAGGCAGGGTGTGATGAGACCAATTCTTGTAAGATCGCCACCTCGATCACCCAGACTGTGCTTTCCTCAAGCGCTTCCACATTGACCGGATTTGTCCCGCCTCCATAAACCGAGACCTCATTAAAGGTAGCCCCTTCTGTGAGAATATTGACGATATACTGCCTGCCCTGCGGTGAAAGGCGGTATATTTTGAGACTACCGCTTTTGACGATATGCAGCCCAGCGCTGGGCTCTCCCTCGAGAAAGATAGTTTCTCCACGCTCAAATTTATAGAGATACATTTTCTCTGCAACACTTTGCAAAGCGGATTCGTCCAGCCCCTCGAAGTAGATATTGCTGCGTAAGGTTTGTAGTTTTTTTTCAGTAGCTGTGGGCAGAATATGCATGTTTTTTTTACTATAAGAGAATTTTGTCGCCTCCGCGATCTATCTCCCACGGATAGAATACGAAGGTGTTTGTTACATCGGCATAATAATCGGGGCGTGCTTTGCCAAAAAGTGTGCGATAGGGATTGAAGTGTAGCACACAGGTTTGCGGATCGCCACCGGCTGCAACGACTCGATTCTTTACAGCCGTGATCGTGCGCCCTGAGCCCCAAACATCATCCACGATCAAGACGCTGCGTCCTTCCAACTGCTCGTCAGCAGGGAATTGGATAAATTGGGGCCATGCCATAAGCTTATTGTCTTCCTGTTCGAGTTCAGCAGGGAAATCGACGGCTGCCGTCAAAACATGTGTGATATCCATGGCTTCTGCCAACATGCCGCCGGGGATGATGCCGCCTCGCGTGACTATCAGCATGGCGTTGAATTCGCGGTCAAATTTTGGGATCAGGTAGTTGATCAGGCGGTCAACATCTGTCCAGGTCATAAAGATATGGGGAGATCGTTCAGTAGACATCTAAACTCCACGCATTGTTTCTGTGGTTAAAAAATCAACAACTGCAATTAAGGCTTCTTCCTCGCTGGCACTCTTTTCAAGGGCTTCTTTATAAACTTGTACTTGACGGTCTGCGCTGGTGCCACGCTCTAAAATGGTCTTGATATGCTCGATCTCTGCGCGGCTGCCGAGTTCGTCTACAACATCGTCTACCAATTCGAGCATCTCCATTGCCAGGAATTTCATCGGGACCTGTTCCTTAATACCGAAATCGATCAATTTTCCCTGAATACCATAACGCATGGCGCGCCATTTATTTTCCTGGATGTGGTGCTGGCGATAACGCCGCCAACTCATATTGTTCTTTCGTAATTTGAGCAGTTTCGCTGCCAGAGCCTGGATCAGTGCGGCAATGGCAACTGCATCATCCAGGCTGGTGCAAATATCCGAAACACGTATCTCCAATGTCCCAAATTTGGGATGAGGGCGCACATCCCACCAGATCTTTGTTGCATCTGGATTTCCTTCAACATCGATCGCCGAGCCTACTTGCCCCAGCGTGTTCACTAAGGTTTCATATTCTGAAAAAGACTCAAAATGTGCTGGAACACCCGTGCGAGGCAGCATCTCAAAAACAACGCTACGATAAGATTTTAATCCCGTATTTCGTCCCTGCCAAAAAGGAGAACTGGTCGTGAGCGCCAAAATATGCGGCAGGAAATAGCGCATCTGGTTCATGATCTCGATCATCCGGTCACGATTTTCGGGGTTTTCCCCAAAGCCGATATGGATGTGCATGCCAAAAGTCAACAGGCGTTCTGCCACGCCGCGCATTTTATCGAGCACTTCGCGATAGCGTTCACCGGCATTCACATCCTGATCTAGCCATGAAGCAAAAGGGTGGGTACTTGCTGCGGCGATTTTCATCCCGTTTTTCTCCGCGAGCGTCCCCACCATTCTCCGCAGGCGAACGACCTCCTCGCGTAACTCTTTCACGTTTCGGCAAACTTGGCTGCCTACTTCGATCTGGCTCTGCATGAATTCCGGCTTCAACTCCTCCTCGGGGAAGATCAACTTGCCATGCTCCAGCAACTTCTGAACATAGGAGTGAAGATCGCGTGTTTCGGGGTGAATGATCTGATATTCCTCCTCGATGCCAAGCGTCAGCGGGATGTCGTAGTACATTGCGGCCTCCTCCGGAGATAGTTGGGGAATATTGTCCAAGTTTACCATTTCTTGGATGATTTTCTCCCGCTTCGCACGTGGAACTGGGCTTGCTTCCGCTATCTATGCTCTCCCCTAAACATTTCGAATTTGGGGAGATGCCCGAAGGGCAGAGGGGGCGGGCGTCACGTGACCCCAAATATGACCTCCAGCACTATGGAATATGACCCCCACTCCTCTATACTGCCATTGTTCATGCAACCTGGGAAAAAGATTCTACGTACATGGTTGCGAAAGAGAAAACAACAAAAGTGCGTCGTGTTTCTGCGACAGACAAAGCCACACAACAAGACTCTCCCCCTTCGTGTGGTTTTTATGTGGAGCGCGACGCACTTTTAACAAAAACAGGAGATATTCCATGAAACGCTTTGCCATTTTTTCAGCCATAATCCTAGCTGCCGCCCTTTTGAGCGCCTGTGGCGGTGTTGCCACTCCGGCAGCGGAAGAAACACCCCTCCCTCCGGTTACCGTTGACAGCGCCATCATTGCAGAAGGACGTTTGGAGCCGGTCCAGTATGCGGAGCCTGCCTTTTCTGCCGGTGGCGTCGTTGGTGACGTCCTCGTCGCTGAAGGTGATGATGTTGCTGAAGGTGATCTGATCGCACGTCTCGACAACACTGATGCCCTCGAGGCAGACCTTGCTCGTGCCGAAGCCGCTGTCCTGACCGAAGTTGCTGATGCTTATGAAGCTCTGCGCGTTGCCCAACAGCGCCTGGATAATTATTCCGTCCCCACAAAATTTGATGGTATGTCACCCTCTGAAGCTGCCGAAGCGATGAAGGTTAAAGTTGATGCCGCCCGCGAAGCCTATGAACCTTATCAGGGATACGATAACCCACGCGGATATGTCAAAGACTTGAAAGAAGATCTGGATAATGCCTGGGCAGACTATAACCGGGCGTTGGAATGGATGAGCCGCGAAGCTTCTTTGGATGCCGCCAAGATCCGTTTAGCACAGGCACAGGCAGATTATGCTAGCCTTCAGGCAGGTGATGTGAGTGCAGTTCAGGGCAGTTTGGCTGCTGCGCAGGTTGCGTTATCCAATGCCGAACTGCGCTCCCCGATTGGGGGCACGGTAGCAAACCTGAGCGTCAAAGTGGGCGAAGCGGTCAATATGGGGCAGTCGGCTGCCACCGTTGCTGATTTCTCCAATTGGCTGGTCAAGACCACCGATCTGACTGAATTGGATGTGGTCAATATCGCTGAAGGTCAAGTGGTCACGGTAACGCTGGATGCGCTGCCCGACACCCCTTTGAGCGGGACAGTGCTTTCCATCGGGCAGTCTTATTCACAGAGTCAGGGCGATGTTGTTTATGAAGTTACGATCTCTCTTGATGAGACCCATCCTGCCATGCGCTGGGGGATGACTGCCTTGGTTGAGTTTGTGGAGTAACCCTACCCCTCTGCCCTGACGGGCATCCCTCCAAATATGAAATGTTTTGGGGGAACGAGGGAGCTCGGAGAAAATCTTATGCTTACCTTACCTTTTACAAAAAACGGCAAGAAGCCAGTCGAATCGAATGACTATCCTCTCATCTCTCTGCGAGGTGTGGACAAACTCTACAAAACCGCCGTGGGCGACTTTCCCGCTCTGGTCGATGTTGATCTGGACATCAAAGCTGGCGAGTTCGTCAGTGTGATCGGGAAATCGGGCAGCGGCAAGACCACACTCCTGAATATGGTCACCGGTATTGACCGTCCCTCCGAAGGGGAAGTCTGGGTGAACGGAACCGCTGTTCACGAGTTGGGCGAGAATAAAATGGCGCGCTGGCGCGGCATCAATTTGGGGATTGTTTTCCAATTTTTCCAATTGCTACCCATGCTCTCCGTAGTTGAAAACGTCATGCTGCCAATGGATTTTTGCAAGACCTTCCCGAAGAACGAACGCAAAGATCGTGCTTTGACATTGCTCGATCAAATGGAATTAGCTGACCATGCCTTCAAGCTCCCTTCCGGTCTCTCTGGTGGTCAGCAGCAGCGTGTTGCCATTGCTCGTGGACTGGCGAATGATCCCCCTGTCATCATCGCAGATGAACCGACCGGCAACCTCGACTCGAAAACCGCTGAACGTGTCTTCGAAATGTTTAATGGGCTTGTTGCACAAGGTAAAACCATCATCATCGTCACACACGATAATGAGATGGCGAAGCGGGCTACTCGCGTTGCGACTATTGCTGATGGTGTGATCGAAAGTGACAAACTCAACGGAGTTCACGCATGAGTAGCCGCTGGAAAAAAGTGTGGGCAGATTTTTGGGCAAATAAAACCCGCACCTTTTTGATGATCCTGACCATTATTGCAGGCACTTTTGCAGTGGGGTTGAATGCTAATATCGGTTTGCAAATGAATCGCGATATGGATGCAGACTTCCTCTCCGCAAATCCCTCTGAAGCCACGCTTTATGTCTCGCCCGCAGATGATGATATGCTCGAGATTCTGCGTGATATTCCGGGTGTTGGCGAAATTGAAGGACGCAGTGATGTCACTGCTCAGCTTGTACAGGAAGACGGAAAAAAGATCGCCATCAGTTTTGACGGGATCGAAGATCCCGCTGAAGTACGTGTCAATATCCTTAAACCCGATGACCCCAGTACCACAGCCCTGCCGACTCTTGGCGATAAGGAAGTGCTCCTTGACCGAAATATCAAAAATCTTGGCTATGAGGTTGGCGATCTGATCGATATTGAACTCAGCAATGGCAAGATGCGCCAATTGCGCGTAGCGGGTTACGTCCACGATGTAGTCACCATCCCCTATGCCATGATGGGCTCGATAACCGCTTATGTCACGCCCGATACCCTCGAGTGGATGGGCGGCACCTCGCAATATTATTCCAAGATCAATATTAGTGTGGCAGAGAACCCCACCGATCAGCAGCATGTTTCTGATGTAGCCCAAGCTGTCTCTGAGCGTTTTGAAAAGAGTGGCGGCATCGTCTACTTCACCTTTATCTTTAACCCGGGCCATCATTTTGCCTGGGATGTTACCCAGGGCGTTATTGTGGTGCTGGGCGTGCTCGGCTGGCTGACCGTCGCTCTGAGCGCTTTTCTCGTCGTCAACACCATCGTCTCACTCATGGCGCAGCATAGCAAGCAGATCGGCATCATGAAAGCTATCGGCGGGCAAACGCGCCAGATCATGGCGATGTATATCGTCCTGATCCTTTCCTTTGGTTTTGCCGCTTTTCTGATTTCGGTACCGCTCTCGTCCTTTTTGGCGGGTATCGTCCTTGAAGGTATGGCGGGCTGGCTCAACTTCGATGTGGGCGCATTCACCATCTTCCCGCAAACCGTGATTCAGCAGGCAGCCGTGGCTTTCGTGATTCCGCTCCTCGCTGCCCTTTTCCCGATGTGGAACACGGTGCGCACTACCGTTCGAGAAGCGTTGAGCGACTACGGGTTGGGGAATTCGGGCGTGAAGCAAACCTCCAAGCAGGTCAAAGATTCGAGCCTCATCTCACGCCCGGTGCGGATATCGATCCGCAACACTTTCCGTCGCAAAATGCGCCTCGCGCTTACCCTGTCCACATTGGTTTTGGCGGGCGCCATCTTCGTCGCCGTTATGAATCTTTTTGGCACTTTTGAACAGACCATGCGAGATGTGGAAAAATACTTCCTTGCCGATATCAACATCGCCTTCGACCGTGCCTATCGTTATGAAAAAGTGGCCGGGATCGTGGAATCGGTGCCCGGCGTGGAGCGTGCGGAAGGCTGGATGATGCTCGGCGGCGAGATCATCTCGGCGGACGAGGCGACCGCCAATGAGCTTGCTCTCGTTGCCCCGCCAGCGGATTCGACCCTGATCGAACCCATCCTGACCCAGGGACGATGGCTGGTACCCGGCGATGAGAATGCGGTCGTGATCGGTAATCATCTCCTCAGCGTACGCCCTGATTTAAAAGTTGGCGATACCATCAAGATGAACATCCTCGACCGCGAATCGGAGTGGCAGGTCGTTGGCATCTACAATATCCCCGGTAACGTTGTGCCGCCTTTGGTTTATGTCAATTACGATTATGTGAGTCGTTTGGTCAATATGCCTGGGCAGGTTTTCTCCCTGCGTATCATCACCGAGACGCATGATGCAGCAGCTGTAGCTGCCATTGGACAGACCTTGCAACGTTTGATGGATGAGAATAATATTCAGATTGGTGATGTGCAATTGGCGGCCGAATGGCGTTTGCAGCAAACCCAACAGACCGATGTGTTGGTCTATTTCATGCTGGTGATGGCGATCCTGACGGCTATCGTGGGTGGCTTGGGATTGATGAGCACGATGAGCATCAACACCCTTGAACGCACCCGCGAGATTGGCGTAATGCGTGCTATTGGTGCCTCGAACTTCGACATTCAAAAGATCGTCCTCGTGGAGGGGCTCTTCATTGGCTTGCTCAGCTGGGGAGCTGGAGTGTTGCTCTCTGCCCCGATCACCTCCGCTCTGGTTTACGGCGTGGGTGTGGCGATCTTCAAATCTCCGCTAACATTTACCTTTGGCGTTGAAGGGATCATGATCTGGCTTGTCATCACACTGGTCTTGGCGATCTTGGCAAGCGCTCTTCCTGCATGTAGAGCATCTCGATTAACCGTAAGAGATACGCTGGCGTATGAATAGCAAGTAGCATTTGAATTCGGATTCTTTTTCAGAAGCTCTCAAGATCATTGAGGGCTTCTCTTTTTAAGATAATGTTTATCTGAATAGAGGAAATGTTGAGTATAATGTCGGCATTTACTTTGGAGCCAAAGGGTGCTTGGCTCTTCTTTCCTGAGTATGAGGCTTCTTGTGGTTGATAAGATTTCGAAAAACCCCGAAACAATTCCTCCTAAGCAGAAACTTTCAGCACAACTTGATTTGCTCCATTCGTGGCGTCAGACAGCATTGAATTGGGTTTTACGAGCTGTATTTGTTTTTGCTACACCTGTACTCATTCTTGGAGTTACTAACATAATACAGGATTATCACCAAGGATATCCTCTTGCTCAAGCAATTGGCTTGGGGGTACTTTACTTGGTCGTTTATATTTTGACGACATTAATAACTTTTGTGCCTCGCTTCAAGTTTCATTTTCGTGTGGGTAGCCTGATCTTTATTCTATTCAGCATCGGATTGGCCGATCTTACTGCGGGGGGATTAAGTAGCGACGGTTTGTTAATCATTTTTGCAGCTATTTCTCTTTCTGCAATTTTCTATGATCTTCGAAAAACACTAATTGTGCAGATTGCAGGAATGATAATTGTTGGAGTTATTGCCTGGTTGCTTGTCTCTGAGATACTGATTATTAAGCCTGAACTGCAAGTAAATTCTGCTAATTTAGCATCCTGGGTAGTACGTGGGGTAGTCCTTGCTCTTCTTAGTACTGCTCTGGTGCTTGCAACAACCTACCTTGTTACTAGCCTTGAACGGAGTCTTTTTTCCCTTCAAAAACAAACAAATCATTTAGCATTTTTAAACGAGATTGCTCTGGATATCAGTTCGCATAAAAATATGGATGAATTATTAGAACTGATTGTGATGTATGCGGCTGGTTTATTGCAAACAGATGGGAGTTTGATTTATCTTCTTACAGATAATGAGGAAACCCTTAAAATGGTAAGTGTTTTTGGCGAAGGGAAGAAGTATTTTTCTAGCCAATTAAATTGTAATGAAGGAATGGCTGGTCGTGTTCTGGAAAGCATGAAGCCATTGGTTGTTAGAGAATATGATCACTGGGAAGGAAAATCTGCTACCGTGCAGGCAGGAGTATTGGGAAGTATTGCTCAGGTTCCTATCTTGCTCGTGGATAAAGTAATAGGAATACTGGGATGTTATACACTTGTTGATCAGGTTCGTGATTTTGCTCAGGACGATATCAATCTATTACAAGGGTTAGCTCGCCAGGCTGCTGTTGCTATTGATAATATCAATTTGGTTGAATCTGCTCGACAAGCAGAAGAAAGACTAGAAGTGGTTGTACAGGCAGCCCCCAGTGCAATTATCTCCGCTAATTTAGATCAGCAAATTGTTATGTTCAACAAGGCTGCTGAAGATATGTTTGGATATTCAGTAGATGAAATTGTTGGCGAAAATATTGATTTGTTAATCCCCGAAGAATTTCGTCATTCCCACTTTCAATATGTAGATGAGTTTGCCAAAAAAGGATCGAACGAGTATTCAGCCCTCATCGCCCGTGAACTAGTTGGGCGCCGTTCCGATGGGAGCAATTTCCCGATTGAAGTCTCTGTTTCCAAGGTAGATAGCAAAGGGAAAATGATCTTGACTCTGATAATGCAAGATATAACGCTCCGTAAAGAGACAGAAAATGCCTTACGTAGTAGCGAGCGGCGCACTGCTATTCTATTAAATTTGTCAAAAGCTTTAGAGATATCTCAAACCTATGAACAGATCCTTCAAGCATCATTGGACATAATAGAAGATGTTTTAGGCTACCGAAATATATGGTTTTATCTTTATTCTGAAGGTAGAACTACAGCGCATTTAGTTGGAATTGCGGGTTGGAAAGCAGATCAGATCAGAAGAGATGCGCCAATATTGAAGATCAAAGGCGATTCTTTTTTAGAAGAAATTGCAAAAGGTGATGCACCAATTGTTATTGAAGATGCGCGAATTGATCCGCGTACAAATAAGGATGCCGTTGCATATTTCGAGAATATCTCTTTGGTTCATGTTCCCACATATTTGCTAGATCGACATTTAGGTGTCCTTGCTATGGGGAGCTTCAAGGATGAAGAGCCCTATGTTCCTACAACGGCCGAGTTAGATTTTCTTTCGGCAATGGCAAGCCATATAGCGATCTCGATAGATCGGATTACGCAAGCTGATGAACGTGCACGCGCAGAAGCGGAGATTATCAGGAACAATCAAAATCAGAAGATCATCAATACCCTGTTGCAACTGGCGTTGCAGAATATTTCCCTAACTGAAAAACTGGAGCATGCTCTGGAAATCATTTTGTCCACGCCTTGGTTTTCCATCCTGCCGAAAAGTGCAATTTTCTTGGCAGACAAAGAAGATCGCACCCTGAAAATGATCGCCCATAACAACCTGGGTAAAAGTTTACAAATAGCTTGTGCAATTGTTAAGCCAGGGATATGTCTATGTGGTAAAGCCGCAGAAAGTCAGGAACTTCTTTTTTTTGAATCAGGAAGTCCGCATCATGAAACCCATGTGGGCGAAATTGAAGAACATAGCCACTACAATGTACCTATCTCCTTGGGGAAACGTTTGTTAGGACTTTTTGTTCTTTACCTTCCAAAAGAACATTTTCCTGATGAAAAAGAAATTGAATTTCTAAGAACTGTTGCGAATACCTTGGCCGGATTGATCGATCGGGCAAAAGCTCAGAACAAGATCAATAGCATGAACGCAGATTTGATCCTGGCATATGACTCAACCTTGGAAGGCTGGGCAAAGGCTCTTGATCTGCGTGATAAAGAAACCGGTGATCATACCTTGCGGGTTGCTGAGTTGACGATTGATCTGGCGCGATCAATGGGAACACCGAATGATGATCTTATTCATATTTGGCGTGGAGCGCTCTTGCACGATATTGGGAAGATGAGTATCCCTGATAGAACGCTCAAGAAAGCAGATAGTCTGACTGCAAAAGAGTGGGAAACTATGCGTCAGCACCCACAAAATGCCTACGATATGCTTTCGTCCATCCCCTATCTTGAAAAGGCGCTGGATATCCCTTACTGTCATCACGAAAAATGGGATGGCAGCGGATATCCGCGCGGGTTGAAAGGGGAGGATATCCCGCTTGCAGCACGTATCTTTAGTGTGGTCGATGTTTGGGATGCGCTTCGCTCGGATCGCCCTTATCGTTTGGCTTGGGATGATGAAAAAGTTGTTAGGTACATTCGAGAGAGAGCCGGGGTTGAATTTGACCCCCAAGTTGTGGATGCCTTTTTTGAACTGATTGGCAGGCGATGATTTTCTCACCAATTTCTTTTCAAATTTGATAGATTGACGCCCTCTATAGGTAAAAAAGCGAACCCTAAGCTTGTTTAATCCCTCCCCTTTGTCATAATAAGTCATATAAGTGATTTTTATGGTCGATAATACGATTGGAGGGTCTTACTGTGATACGAAAAAATATCTTTGGGGTATCTCTAACCTTACTCATTCTCCTTACTCTTTCTACTGTTACTTTTGCGCAAGGCGGCGGGCTTAGCGAAACTTTTGATAAGTCCGACCTCATAACCTGGGATCATACCCCCGAAGTAGAAGTTCGGGATGGGGTTTTACACATCCCCTCAGAAAACTTCATTTCTGTTCCGGGTGTATGGGGAGAGATGGAATTACACACCTTCGTGCAGCGAATGGATCAAGGGGATTTTGTGATCAGTTATGGGGCAAATGAAGCTGGATCTTTTCATCTAGTGAGTAGTGTAAATCGGGTTAGTGTCCAGTATGAGATCGGTGGTGTTTTGAATGAGTTGGCGGTAGCGGATGTTATGCCTATCCCGCCGGGGGAGTGGTTTCAGATCACGGTGCAGGTCGAGGGGAATGAGCATCATATCTTCATCAACGGGCAACTTGCATTAACAACGGAGCATCCGGCAGAGGTAATAGGGGGCGTTTCCTTCGAGACTTTTGCCGAGACGGGCATTGAGATTGATAGCGTGGAAATTGTTGGGGAGGGGCATGAGCAGCCAAATGTTGAAGATGAAGCAGAAGCCCAGCCGGAGCCTCAGCAAGTTGAAACAGGGGCAGATCCGGGCATTCCCTCCACGCCATGGTTTTACACGGGCGGTCCCAGCGGCGGATTGGGCTATGACATCCGCATGGATCCGAGAAACCCCGATGTGATGTATGTGACGGATGCCTGGGCGGGCGCTTTCAAAAGTATCGATGGTGGTGCAAGCTGGAAACCTATTAATAATGGTATCTCAGCACGCGTCGGGCCCTCTGGCGATGGCATTCCTGTTTTTAGTTTGACCGTTGACCCTAATAACGCAGATACTTTGTGGGTGGGGACGCAATTTGGCGGCGGTGTTTTTCGTAGTGATAATGGTGGTGAAAGCTGGCACTCGATGAGCGATGGCATTCAGGAACGCTCGCTGACCATTCGTGGCTTTTCCATTGAGCCAGGGAATTCGAATGTGGTTTATCTGGCGGGGGAAGTTGCCAGTTGGGAATGGAACGGAACGCCGTTGGAGGGTATTGGTTTTGACCTGACCAAAGGAGCGATCTACAAGACAATGGACGGCGGGCAAAATTGGAGCCGTATCTGGTATGGAGATAATCTGGCGCGTTATATATGGATACATCCTGACGACCATAATATTCTCTATGCATCAACCGGCATCTTTGACCGTGAAGCTGCAAATAGTGATCCTGTTGCCTTGAAACCTGGTGGCGTGGGCATTTTGCGCAGTCGCGATGGGGGGGCTACCTGGGAAGAATTGGGCGTGGCGAATGGCATTCGTGCAGATGAGCTCTTTTTTGGTAGTCTGGCAATGCACCCGGAAAACTCGAATATTTTGATCGGCGCAGCAGGAAATGATGCCTACTTATGGGCATTGGATTATGAAATGGGCGCCATTTACCGGACAAAAGATGGCGGCGACAATTGGGAGCGGGTTTTGGACCTGCCGAATGCCAGCGCCCTTGAAATGTGCGAGAACGACCCTGACATAGTCTACGCTGCCTCTTTGAGTGGTTTTTATCGCAGTGATGATGGTGGGGATACTTGGGAAATTCAGGGGGGCAGCGGTGATGTTGGGCAGGCTGCGGCAGCTGTGTGGGGACCACCGGATATTGTCGCTGGCTTCCCTATCGATATGCAATGTGACCCAAATGACTCTATGCGTATTTTTGTCAACAATTACGGTGGCGGAAATTTCCTGAGTGAAGATGGCGGCAAAAACTGGGTGGATGCCAGCAAGGGGTATACAGGTGCGATCATGCACAAGGTGGTTGTCGCACAGGATAATCCCGCTTTGGTCTACGCCAGCGCGCGTAGTGGTGTCTTTGTCAGCAAAGATGGAGGTAATACCTGGGCTGGGATGTCACGCGGTGTGGCTCGTGCTATGGAAGGGTTGGCGCTCGCAGTCAATCCCGAAGATTCATCTCATCTGATCACGGTCATTGGCGATGCCGGACCCGTGCCAAAAATTTCTTATGATGGCGGTCAAACCTGGCAGGAAGCAGAGCAGGGAATAGGTGAGTACGGTTTTTACGAATGGGGCGCTATGAGAAAGATCGCTTTTTCGCCAACACAAGCCGGGCGAATGATCGGAATACAAGCAGAAATTGATTGTAGCTCAGTGCTGGGTTGTGAAGAAGGGCGTGGAGCGCTCTACTCCACCGATGGTGGCAAAACCTGGAAAAACTCAAATCTTCAAACGGGCATGGCGATGGAATTAGCCTTTAGCCCTGATGGCACTGCATACATATCCATTCACCCCGGCGATCTCTACCGCTCTACGGATAATGGCGAAAATTGGGAACTGGTGGCACAAAATATTATTTCTGGCATTCAATTAGACGATCCTGACCCGGATATGCCAGGCCCGGCCTTAGTCGCATTAGCTGTTGATCCGCAGAATGCCAACAAACTCTATGCCGGCTTTATGCGCGGCGGAATTATGATCAGCGAAGATGGCGGTACAACCTGGCGAGCATCTTCCGCGGGTATGGTTCCCGAAACATCCATTTTCGATTTGGTTGCCGATGCCACCCACCCCGGCGTGGTCTACGCAGCCTCCAACGACGCCGGTGTTTACCGCTCCACGGACGGCGGGGAAAGCTGGACAGCCTTCAATGATGGATTGCTTACTCGCGCTGGCGTCAGTTTGGCTCTTTCGGATGATGGGACAGTACTCTATCTCGCCACGACAGGCGGAGGCGTCTTCCGGCTTGGTATCCCCGCAGGGATATCTCAATCGGGTCAAACTGGATTTGAGCCTGATACCGCTCCCGATTCATCTACTGGCGAGGGGCAATCTCCCGCTATCCCCTGCCTGGGTGGTCTTGCGCCGGTTGGGCTGATTGGGGCAGTTTGGGTGTGGAGGAAGAAGAAATAATTTCACCTTCATACCCTTTGTGGATCCAAGGAAAAGACCATGAAAAAATATCTTCTGCTCCTCCTTATCTTCCTCACCGCTTGCTCTCCAAAAGCCGTCACAGGCACCGTCCTCGATGAAAGCGGAAATCCTCTCCCCGAAGCTATTGTTCGGGTGCAGGCAACGGCAATCCAGACTATTGCCGATGAAAATGGTCGGTTCCGCATACCAAGCCTCCCCACGGACGAACCGTCCTATATTACGGCTTGGGTATCGGGCTACTACATCGCGGGCACAGAAGCAAATCCCGGTGATGAGATCGAGATCCACCTTGAAGTACACACCACCGAAGACAACGCCAAGTATGAATGGCTCCCCTCTACCTACCATCCCGGCGAAGGTGAAGATCAGGGCTGCGCTCAGTGCCATAGTGTTGAGAGTGCCTTCTCGCCTGAAGCCATGCTTTCAAGAATCGCGCCCCTTCCCACACTGATCGGTGAACCATTAGGAGAAGGGGCGACCCTCCCCGTAGATGAGTGGCTTCTTGATGCCCACGCCCAATCTGCGCTCAATCCACGTTTTTTGACCATGTATACCGGGCAGGATGTGTACGGTAATCAAAGCCCGTTCACTCGATATGCAACCAGCCGAGATTATGGCTTTTTCCCCCTTCGCCCTGATCCCGATAAGCCTTATTATGGTCCCGGCTACAAATTGGACTTTCCGGAAACTGCCGGGAATTGCGCTGCCTGCCACGCTCCCCTCACAGCGATAAATGATGCCTATGGCGTGGATCCAACATCTCTCAAGGGGATCGCTCTCGAAGGCATCTCCTGCGACTTCTGTCACAAGATCTGGGACGTGCGTCTCGACCCTGTTTCAGGCTTGCCACTCGCCAATATGCCGGGGGTGCTGGCGTACACATTTCGGCGCCCACCTGATGGCCATCAACTTTTTATTGGCCCCCTCGATGATGTTGCCCCCGGAGAAGATACCTATTCTCCGCTCCAAAACCAGAGTCAATTCTGCGCCCCTTGTCATTTTTCCGCCTTTTGGGATACGCCCATCTATAACTCCTATGGCGAATGGTTGGAAAGCCCCTACGCCGACCTCGAACGGGCAAAAGCTGCTGGTCTGAGTTCAGCGAAGACTTGCCAGGATTGCCACATGCCTCCTCTCGGTAATACTCACTTTGCCCTCCCTGAAGTGGGCGGCCTCGAACGGGACCCTGCCACCATCTTCAGTCATCGTATGCCCGGCGCAGCAGACGAAGAACTCCTCCAAAACGCCTTGAGCATGAACGTGGACGCCCGCCGAGAAGACGACAAGATTATCGTCGAAGTCGAACTTGTCAACGATAAAACGGGACACCACGTCCCCACCGATTCACCCTTGCGGCATCTCATCCTGCTTGTGCAGGTCACGGATGAAAATGGTGAAAAACTTGAGCTGATCGAAGGGAATACTATCCCTGAATGGGGCGGCATCGGGAATTACGAAGAGGGTTACTATGCTAACGCCCCCGGCACAGCCTACGCAAAGGTCTTGCAAGAGTTGTGGACAGAAATCTCCCCTAGCGGCGCTTATTGGAACCCCACCCGCATCCTCAGTGATAATCGTATTCAGGCGATGGAGAGTGATCAGACTTCCTACACCTTCAAGACTTCAAAAGCCTCAGAGACTTTTGAAGTCTCCGTCCAACTCCTCTTTCGCCGCGCGTATATAGACCTGATGGATCAAAAAGACTGGGATGTCCCCGATATTTTGATGGAGGAAGAAAGGATCGAGTTACCGTAAAAAAAGATGCCGAGTGTTTTCAAAACACTCGGCATCTCAATATTTGTGCCTTCTCCTAAGATTTTACAGCCCCGCAATTATGCCTGAACAATTTCTGAACAACTTTGACATAGACTGGATATGAAAATCAAGTACATCAGTTAGCCCACTGATGCACACTCAGGCAAAAGGAGAATGTCATGAATAAAAGAGTTTTTGTATTTGTTGGGGTTGTCGGTGCCCTGGTATTGGCACAATTAGCCTGCTCGCTGCCCTGGGAGCAGACTCTGCCAGAAGCCGAAGAGCAAACCTCACCTGAGCAGGTTCCCGTTGAGCAGCCCGAATCTATACCCAATCCGGAAGAACCCCCGAACGGGAACCAGCCATCCGAATTCTGTAAAGAGAGTCTTGTTGCCAATGTGAATATTGCTGAGGGTCAAACCTTTGCCCCGGATGAGAATTTTCAGGTGACGTGGACAATAGAAAATACCAGCGAATGTACCTGGAGCGCCGACTATACCCTGAAATTTCTGGGAGGTGATATCAACGTCGCCGAAAGTCTCTTGCCGCTAGGCACCCCCGTAGCGCCAGGAGGAACGACAACCCTCAGTGTGGATATGCAAGCTCCCTCCCAGCCGGGTGATTATGTCTCAGTCTGGAAGATGCAAAATGCCCAGGGACGTGAGTTCGGTCAGGGTGAGCCACCTAACAGCCCCCTGCGGGTGGCGATAAAAGTAGTCTTCTCAGGGCAGGGCAATCAGGGTAGCAACCCAACACCCGTACCGCCGACCTTAGTGCCCGTTCCCATTGTGCTTATCCAGAGTCAGGGTGAGCAAGTCACCATGCTGACCGACGAGTGCTATGATCTGCACAATAGCGGCGTGATCGATTGCGCAGAGCCCTATGCCATCTTCACCTATCATCAAACTACCAAGAAGAGCCTGCAAGTCATGGAGATCAAGGGGTTGGATCCCTCGGTGAAATTTGCTGCCGCAATGAGTGATGAACCCACCAAAGCCGATTGCGAAGCTGCTCTGGGGAGCAGCGGGAGCACCGTCATTTGGCAAATAGAGGATACCGCCTACTATTGTTACGCTTACACCCCCGGCATGATCACCTATGTCGGCTGGCTGCGTCCGACCGATCACAACACCAATGGCATGACCTTCGATTACCGCACCTGGGAAGCGATGCCATAACTTTGGAAGTCTTGACCCTAAACCATAAGAAGAAAATGCGCCCTGAATAGGGCGCATTTTCTTTGGAATGAAAGCATCCAGACTGCGCTCTTTCAAAATGCTGCAATCAATTTTGCAACATTTCCTCTTTTCTCCGTGATATTTCAGTAACCGATAGAGCGTCTGATTAAGCTATATTGCCACAGCTTGACAAGAATCTGTTTGTCTTGTTATACTTAACTTTAAAGTTAACTTTATGCCTACGCCAAACATTCCTCAAGATTTAGATACTGTGCTTGAAGCACTCGCCAACGAACACCGGCGCGAAATCATATACGCTTTAAGTTTACAACCACACTCGATAAGCCAGTTGGCTTCTATGCGAGGGCTTTCTCTTCCAGCTATTCATAAACATATAAAAGTACTCGAAAGAGGAGGCATGATAATGCGCAAAAAAATCGGACGAACCAATTTTCTTGCACTCAACCGCGATTCATTACGTTGCCTTCAAGATTGGCTAATGCAGTTTCACACGTATTGGGGTAACGAGGAAGAAACCCTCGAAAATTATGTTCATTACTTGAGTAATGAAAATAAGGAGAAATAATGAAAAAATTTATATTCTTGTACTACGGATTTGAGCCACCCACCGAAGAAATCAAGAACGCATGGCGTAGCTGGTTCGCATCCATTGGAGATAAGTTGGTTGATAGTGGAAATCCATTCGGAGTAGGAAGAGAGATCACGCCTGCTGGAACGAAAGAGTTGCCACTTGGAGCAGAGTCAGTAGCCGGTTACACAATTATCAATGCTGACAGTATGGACGAAGCCGAAAAGATTGCTCAAGGCTGTCCAATGATTACTGGTGTAAGAGTATACGAAGCAGTATCAATGTAAGACCAAAATATTTTAAAGGAGTACTATGATGAATAAAAATCCCTGGATCGCAGCCGTATTGAATTTCTTTTTTATGGGGCTCGGAACCCTTTACATCGGTCAAAGGAAGTTGACTGGTATCGGGCTTACCCTCGCAGCCCTGGTATTAACGTATGTAGAATTTCAGTTGCGTGCCGTCGCCCCGTCGCTGTACCCGATTATGTTTGGGGCTGTATTTGTAGCAAATACAGTTCTTGCCATTGACGGCTATCAGGAAGCACAGCTGAAAGGATAGCCTCATTTGAAGAAAACAGAATTTGTAAGACTTGATGGGTGCATTTATTAGACTATTGAAAAAAGGAGATATGAGTATGTTTAAAGTTATAAAAAATTGGTTGGTAGTTTTTGTTGTTCTTTTCGTCTGGTCATTTATTTGGCACAATATCATTCTAGGTGGATTTTATGCTGTCAATCTTGCCCAAATAGGTCGTTATGACGGTGATGTAGTGGCTCCCTTGATGGCTTTCCTTGCTCTTGGTAACCTCATTGCCACATTTGGGTTTGTGAGATTTCTTCCTTCTGCATCCGAGGGTATTGGTCAATTTGTGCTGAACGGCGTGATAATGGGCGTCATTACATTTGGCTCATTTGCTGTTATAAGCCATGCAATTTTCTCGGGTTGGACCACTTCTCTAATGATTGCTGACTTTTCATATGCCATCGTTGCTGGTGCATTTGGCGGATTGTTGACCAATTATTTATCTTAATGTACAAGCCTAAGCAAAGCAACGGCATGACCTTCGATTACCGCACTTGAGAAGCGCTGCCGTAGCATCGCAAACAGTTGTTTGAAAGACGAAGACACCGACTTTTTTCAAAAACTCGGTGTCTTTTGTATATCTTTTGTGATTGGCATTTTGCTGGCAGGCAGCTTGGCCATCCGAAAGTTTTCTTATCCTATTTTCCCTGAACCATAAATTCCTCATAGCTTGCGACGATTGTAAACCCAAGCTTCTCATAACAGGATATGGCTGCACTGTTATCAGCCTTTACATTTAGCCCGATCTTCATGCCTTCATCAAGCAATGACTGACATAACCGGGCTGTCACGCGCCCCCCATATCCTTTCTTTCGATGTGATGGATGGGTAGTGATATTCCCCAAAGCTGCCACCTTGTATTGGGGGGAATAGACATGAATCCCTGCAATACTGGCAATATTATCCCCCTCCATGATGCCGAAATATTGACCGGTTTCCAGCATCCTTGGGTCAAACCAGTTCCCTGGGTAGCTCTCGGCGTAGAGCGTTTGAATAGCGGGTAAGTTTTCCATGCTGAGACCTTTGACCCCAGAGCTTTCTGCATGTGCAGCCAGGGATGTGTCTGTCAGAGCCATTTTGTAGAATTCACCATGACTTTCCAGGTCGTAATCTTTGCCCAGAGCAGAGGCAACGCCCGGGCTGAGATGCGCAGAAAAACGACGTGGGAGCAGATGACGTATGGCACTCAGAAGATCTGCCATCACAGGTGGATTATTGGAGAAACCCAGTAACGCTGGCAGGGATGGCGCAGCATAGATCAAGGCGATGGCTTCAATCTTTTCATCAACTTCATTTCCGTACCAGGTAGTGTGTTGCCAGAAAAACGGGTCTAGATCCCCAAGACTGTAGATATGGAGATAGACATCTTTCCTGAGAAAATCTTCGATTCTCTCTTTGTCGTGCAAACAGATATATGCCATACGATTTCCTTATTTAGTATCTTATTTCAATAGCTCCTTGTCTAAGGCTTGAGAAAAGAGCCTAGCGGTTTGCGATTCGCCTCCTCCCCACATACGGTTTTCAGAGTATTCTTATGCCTCATAATCAAACGTATGTGGGTTCAAATCCAGTTCGGCTACAACTTCACTTTGTTAATAAGCACAGTTTTGAACCCATTGTTTTAGCAATGAATTACCCTGCCGCAAGCAGGCGGGGTATCCTTTACTTATCTGCCATAAATGTATTCGCGTATTCGAATTTGGAATTTGACTATTTTGCACGTATAAATTATATTTATCATCGTGCCTAAAGTTGTCTATACAAGCTTTCTGTAAAGGAGGAAGATCGTGAAAAAGAGAGTTCAAACCACAGTAGTTTCTGTGTTGCTGGTATTTGTATTTTTGGCCGTAACTGCGTCAGGCGTAATAGCAGCCCCACCCCGGGATGTTCATATTGAAGTAGATGAGATTCTTGGTACTAGTGGCGAAGCTTTTGCAGCAAGCGGCTCTGCAGTTGTTGATGGGACTTTGTGTGCGTCTGGAATAGTGGATGATCTTAGCGTAGTGTCATCTGGATCACAAAATGGAAATTTTTTAATTCTCCATGTCCTAAAAAGATTTACATGTGATGATCTGAGCGGAACTTTTGACGTGCGGCTTGTCGTGAAATTAAATCTCACAACCAGATTTACTACAGCTCATTGGAAAATTGTTAGTGGAACGGGTAACTATGTAGGCTTACATGGAAATGGCTCATTGGCAGGTACGCCAATTCTGCCTGGTGTAAGCATTCATGACGTATATGATGGCAAGATGCACTAATAAACAGGGTTAAACATACTACGTTTAACCCATCACATTGAAACAATAACATAATAGGATTTTGTTGTAGAGAGCGTGTTCTAACAAATCCTCGGCAATAACTCGCCAGCAGGCAGATCAACTACCCGTGAGCCGCCGATGGCGGTCTTCGCTACGACGCGTTTGAGATGCGTTTCTGTCACTGTTCCTATGATTGCTGCATCTGTGCCGTATTCATTCTTTTGCATTACATCTAAAATTTCATCTGCAACATCGGGGGCAACAATCGCGACCAGTTTGCCTTCGTTGGCAATATAGAAGGGATCAAGCCCCAGCATTTCGCAGGCGGCGTTCACGGCTGGCTTGACGGGAACCTTCGTTTCTTCAAACTCGACGCCCACATTCGATGCCTGTGCCAACTCATTTAGTACCGCCGAGAGCCCGCCACGCGTTGCATCGCGCAGGCAGTGGATGGCCGATCCTGACGGATCGCCTTGTGTCACGCCTAGCATCTCTTCGATCATTCCATGCAGGGGAGCAGTATCGCTGACGACCTGACTCTCGAACTCCAATCCCTCACGTTTTGACATGATCGCCATGCCGTGATCGCCCATCGTCCCGCTGACCAGGATCATATCGCCCGGGCGGGCATTTTTTGCGGAAATATCCACGCCTTCGGGGATGATGCCAAAACCGGATGTGTTGATGAAAATCCCGTCGCCGTGCCCCTTGTTGACCACTTTCGTATCCCCTGCCACCACCTGTACGCCTGCCTCCTTTGCTGCCTGCGCCATCGAAGCAGCCACTTCGCCGAGCGTTTCCATTGGCAAGCCCTCTTCGAGAATGAATCCCGCCGAAAGGTAGAGCGGTTTTGCGCCGCTCATAGCAATGTCGTTTACCGTCCCGTTTACGGCGAGATCACCGATGTCGCCGCCAGGGAAGATAATCGGGCTGACGACAAAGCTATCGGTGGAAAATGCCCATCGTCCGCCTTTTAGTGGAGTCAGATCAAGGGCCGTCGAATCGCCCATTTGCCCGAGCAAGTCGTTATCAAAGAGCGGAGCGAAGAGATGCGCAATCAGGTCGTTCATCATCTTTCCGCCTGCGCCGTGTCCCATCACAATCGTGGGGTAATTTTTCAGGGGGATGGGGCAAGTCCATCCATCAAATTTAGCATCCATAAGTCATATTTTACCTTGAAGTTGAGCGGGAGATTCTATAAGATGAAGACATGAAGAAATCTGCCTTGCTGCTGGCAATATTTTTGACTGCTTGTTTTGGGGATGTGGAGCCGGATACGCCCATGCCCGAGCCTGCTCCCGTTGAAGCGACATCATCTGCGTCCCCAACCTTGCCCGTTATAGAGACAACTGAATTCGACAAATGGTCGTTATGGACAAATGATACCCAGCTCCGTGGTGCCAACACCTGGCAACGGATCGTTGTCCCCGAATATGATGGCGACGAATTTCTTGGCAACGACTATATCGGTCCTCCCTACACCCAATCCGATTTCGATGCGCTGGCAGCCTTGGGGGCAAATTACGTCAACCTTTCACATCCCGGCATCTTCACCGAACGCCCGCCTTATGTACTCGACGAAAAAGCCCTCGCCAATTTGGATGCAATGGTGGAAATGGCAACGAATGCCGATCTCTTCGTCGTCATCACCTTCCGCACAGGACCGGGACGAAACGACTTCACCTTCTACCGCGACGACGACTGGTTTGCCCCCGAAGACCTGATTGAAAACCTGTGGGGTGATGTTGATGCCCAAGCCGCATGGGCAGAAATGTGGCGCTACACTGCCGAGCATTTTCGTGATAATCCTGTCGTGATCGGCTACGATTTGATCTGTGAGCCTAATGCCAACGAAATTCTGAATGAGTGGGATAAAGATGAGTTCTACGCCAATTACAGTGGTACCGTTTATGACTGGAATAGATGGTATCCAAATTTGGTTTTAGCTATTCGTTCGGTAGATACAGAAACCCCGATTCTGGTCGGAGGAGAAGGATACAGCGCCCTTGACTGGCTGCCATATCTTGAATTGGTGGATGATGAGCGGATTGTTTACACCTTCCATCAATATGCGCCATCCATGTATATGTTCCAAAGCTCGGGTGAAGAACTCCGTTATCCCGGCTGGCTTGATACCGACTACGATGGACAGGATGATGATTTTAATCAGGCTTGGCTGGATGAATATCTTGCTATAGCGTCCGATTTTGTCAGCGAGTATGAGGTTCTTTTGGCGGTCAATGAATTCGGCGCAGCGCGCTGGGCTCCGGGTGCCGCAAATTTTATGCACGATCAGATGACACTTTTCGAAGAACTTGGTTTGAATTACGCTCTCTGGGTTTGGGATCCGGTCTGGCAACCGTGGAACGAAAATGTCAACCACCTTTCCTTCCGCTTTGGTCCTGATCCGGAAAATGCTACCGATGTGGACAGCGAATTGCAGGATGTCATCACCTCCTTCTGGGCGCGGAACACAGTCCGCCCTTCGGATTTTATGGAGCAATAAAAATGGAAAAAACACTCCGTTTCATCTTCCGCCAACTGAATAAATTCTTCATGGTTCCGGCATTTCGCTGGGGTTTTGGGCCTTTTATGGGCAGTCCGATCTCCGGTTATATCATGGTCTTGAAAACCATCGGGCGCAAGACCGGGCTGGTGCGATATGCACCGGTCAATTACGCCATTTTGGATGGGAATATCTACTGTCTTTCGGGATTCGGGAAGATTGCCCACTGGTACAAGAATCTCCAGGCTCAGCCGCAGATCAACCTGATCCTGCCTGCCGCGACGCTCTCCGGTGAAGCTGCTACCGTTACCGATCCAGACGAGTGGTTGAGAGCTGCCCGTCAAATCCTGAAAAATAGCGGATTTGCCGGTTTTCTGGCTGGCTATAACACCTGGACTATTTCTGACGAAGACTTGCGCGAAAGGGGCAAGGATATGATCGTCATTTGCATTAAGCCGAACGGGCTTCATGCAGGCGCTGCTGATCCCGGCGGAAAGTTGTGGCTCTGGCTGACGATCGCACTTGTTGTTGTGCTGGTAATTCTTTTTCTTTAGCGTACGCTAATAACAATTCGGGAGGGACGATGAAACGCTTAATATTTTCTTTCGCCATTATTTTGATAGTTCTTTTGCTCATTGCTGCAGCACGCCCGCAAAGCAGCAGCCCGCCCGCGGAACCGGTCAAGATCATCTTCATCCACCACTCCACTGGCGAAGGCTGGATCATGGACGATTATGGCGGCTTGGGTTTAGCGCTCGCGCAAAATAACTACTATCTCAGCGACACCAACTACGGCTGGGGCCCCAATGGCATCGGCGACCGCACTGACATCCCCAACTGGACCGAATGGTTCGCCAGCGCAGAAACACCCACCTACATGAACGCCCTTTTCAATGAAAGCGAGCAACATTCCGAGTACACACGCACCTTCGCGGACCCCGGCGGCGAGAACGAGATCGTCATGTTCAAATCCTGCTTCCCGAACTCGGCGCTTGAGGGCAATATCAACGATCCGCCCACCCCCGATGGCTGGCTGACCATCGGCAACTCGAAATACGTCTACAACACCATTCTCGAATACTTTGCCACGCGCCCCGATAAACTCTTCATCGTCATCACCGCGCCGCCGCTTTCCGACCCCACCTACGCCAATAACGCTCGCGCCTTCAATAATTGGCTCAAGAACGAATGGCTTGCCAATTACGAAGGCAGCAACGTCGCCGTTTTCGACTTTTACGACGTACTCACGGGCCCCGGCGGCAATACCCTCTACTATCCCACTGGCGACGATCACCCCTCAGCAGAAGGAAGCCGGATCGCGACGGCGGAATTTCTTCCGGTGTTGAATACTGCTTACAATCGGTGGCAAGCCGGGGACACGTCCGCTCCGCCCGTGGATAACGAACCTGCTCCCGCCGCAGAAACATCTCCTGCCCCTGAGCTTTATCCTGCGCAAGCCCCCTTCATAATTAAATTGATTGACGATTTCGAAGGCGGTATCCCAATCGGTAGCCATGGCTGGGAAGCGTACAAAGATGAAAACCCGGAAACAAGTATCTCCTGTGCCTTCTCAGGAGACGTGGTACACAGCGGAGCAAATGCCATGCGGATCGATTATAAGATTGCGCTCTACACTTGGGCTACCTGCCATCTTGAGTTTAACAATCCCCAAAACTGGAGTGGAAATGAAGGGATCTCCTTCCATGCTTATGCAGAGCAGGAGGAGACCACCTTCAATATCGATCTCTTTGTGGAGGGTGAGAGCTATGTATACAAGGGATGGGTCGAAGGAAGTGGGCATTGGCAGGAGTTCATTGTCTTTTGGGACGAGTTCAGGCGTGTGGACTGGGAAGAAAATGCCGGTACACCCTTTACTAAAACCGATCAAGTGACGGGATTTGCCTTTGGCTTTAATACCCCCGATGATATGGCAGAAGGTTTTAGCGGTACACTTTATATTGACGATCTTGTCGTGGGTGTGCCTGGTACCGAAATAGAAGCTGCTCTGGACGAAGCCCCTGCTCCTGAAAGTGCGACAGGGAGAGATGATGTTGGTGCTGACGATGGCGCGGGGAGTACACCCTTGCCCTGTGTGGGCGGTCTGGTTTTACCGGTAGCACTAGGCGGTTTTGCCTTCGCGCAAAGGAAAAAGAAATGACAGAAAAGATCAGATGGGGCGTTATCTCGCCCGGTAAGATTGCCCATATCTTTGCACAAGGTGTAGAAACCATCCCCGACGCGGAGATCGTTGCTGCTGCCAGTTCGAGCAAGAAACGAGCGAAGGCTTTTGCGAAGGAATATGGCGTTGCCAAAGCCTACGATGACTACGAAGCTTTGGTCGCCGACCCCAACGTGGATGCCGTTTATATCGCTTCTTTGCATCACCAACACTTTGGGCACGCAATGCTGGCGCTCGAAGCAGGGAAACACGTTCTCTGCGAAAAGCCACTGACGGTCAACGCCGCCGAAACACAGAAATTGATCGAGACGGCACGCGAGAAAAATCTCTTTTTGATGGAAGCCTTATGGACGCACTTTTTGCCCATTTATGACGTTGTACGAAAATGGTTGGACGATGAGCTGATCGGTGAGATCAAATTTCTGACATCCACCTTCGGCTTCCGCGCCAAACGGGATGAGAATAATCGTCTTTTCAACCCAAATCTGGCGGGCGGCTCTCTGTTGGATATTGGCATTTATCCGCTGGCTGTTTCGCAATTTGTGATGGGCGAGTTCCCAAAATCTTTCAAAGTTCATGCCCTGAAAGGGAGTACGGGTGTGGACGAAAGTCTCTCTGCAATCTTGATCTATGAAAATGGCGTCACATCACAATTCACGAGCACCTTTCTTGCCAAAGCGACGAACGATTTCTTCATTTATGGGACAAAGGGGCATATCCGCATCCATCCAAATTTCTGGGGCGGCACCGAAGCGACCTTGAGTATCATGAAAAAGAAAGATGAAGTGGTCTCCGCTCCTTTCCGCGCGACAGGCTTCGAGTACCAAACTGAAGAAGCGATGCGCTGTATCCGCGCGGGGTTGCTGGAAAGCCCCGTTGTCTTGCATGAGTACACGCTCTCGATGATGAGATTAATGGATGAAATGCGGGCTGAGTTTGGGTTGAGATATCCTTTTGAGTGAAGCGTGATGAGCGACGAGTGAAACGTGAAATTTCACTTATCACTTCTCACTTATCAAAAAACTATGAGTAAAAAAACTACTTATCGAAAAACAGAAATCGCTAGCATCGCCGCCTTTGTGATCGTAACGCTGTTTCTCTTGGCATTCAATCCCTCGCAAGGTGTGGATGCCGTTGGCGAGGGAGCGCCGAGCGCCGAGCTTGAAGCCTACGCCTACGCCATGCCGCATCGCGGATGGGCGCCGATGACGGTTTATTTCAGTGCTTTTGGCAGTACGTCGGCATTGGGAAATATCGTCGGCTACGAATGGGATTTGGACGGCAACGGTCTCTACGATACCGATGCCAGCGCGGAGGGGAGCTATGCCAATTACACCTACACCAAGCCTGGCGAATATCTAGTCACTATGCGCGTAACCGATGATGCAGGGCGCTCGTCCACGGCGCAGACGATGGTGACAGTGATGCATCCCGCATCCAGCACGGTGGATTATTGGACGATCTTCGATGATTCTCAGGTGCGGAAGGTGGAGTTGCAGATCACGAAAGCAAATTGGGATGCTTTGTGGGCACAACCCGAATCGAAAACCCGTGTGGAAGCGGATGTAATTCTCTTTGGCGATCTGGTCGAATCGGTTGCCGTCAGTATGAAAGGCAACGGCTCCTTGGGAGGTTCTGGCGAGAAAAAATCATGGAAAATTGATACAGACTATTTTGTCGCCGAGCAGGAATACAAGAATTTGAAACAGCTCCTTTTCCACAATAATTTTATGGACGCATCCATGCTGCGTGAGAAGATGGGCTACGAGATGAGCGCTTTTGCGGGCGTCCCTGCGGGGCATACGGCTTATGTCGAGTTTTGGATCGACATAACGGATGATGGGAATCCATCCGAGTATTGGGGCGTCTATACGATGGTTGAGCGCCCCGATGCGAAGTTTGTGCGCAATCGTTTTGGGGACGATGCCGGGGTCGGCAATCTCTTCAAGGCGGATGCCTGGTTCGAGCAGGGGGCTGCTGACCTAGCCTATTACGGAAGTGATATCGAAGATTATCCCAAACCTCGGGGAGAGGTCGCATACGGTCTGCGTACCAATAAAGATGAAGCCGACTACAGCGACATCATCCAATTATGCTATGTGATCGACGGCGTCCAATATGAATCCGAAGAAGCATTTACGCAGGCTTTGGAGGGTGTCCTGAATGTGGATGGCTATCTGCGTTATACGGCGGTGCTGATGACGCATCAAAATCTGGATACCTACCAGTACACGGGGAATAATTTTTTCATCTATAACGATCTGACGACGGGGAAATTTGAGTTCGTGGCGTGGGATTTAAATAGTTCGTGGATGGGCAGCGCCGAGTTCCCCTTTTATGGCGAAAAATGCTGTATGGGACCGGTGCAATGGGCGCCGCTTTACACGAAGGTGATGCAGGTGGCACGCTACAGGCAGGATTACGCCGCCTATGTGGATCTGCTGACCCGTTACTGGTTCAACGGGAATTATTTTGCGCTTCGCTCGGACGAGTTGCAGGGTCTCGTTTCCCCGTACTTGGTGCAAGGCGAGGGAGATAAGGCGTATTACGGCGCTTCGGCACTCTACACGCCCGAACAGTTCTCTACCGAGCGACAACAGATGCTGAATTTTACGCAGCAACGCAGTCAGTTTTTGCAATCTTTTTTGACTTCGGGGCAATGGAAGACCTTTGTGCCTGAAGCGAATGTGGATTTGAATACGGAAGGGAATTTTAATGAAGATTTGGGTTGGTGAATTAATAAATGATGAACGATGAATGCGGAATGATGAATTAAAAGCTGACTTTTGGAGATATAAATATGGGTGAGAAAAAAGAACCGTTGGCGCTTCGTGTGCGGACAAAAGAGTTTGCTTTGCGTATCATTCGTTTGTATAGGGCATTGCCCAAAAGCGGTGAAGCAAATGTGATCGGCAGGCAAATTTTGCGAAGCGGAACGTCAGTTGGGGCGCAATATAGAGAAGCATATCGAGCAAAATCGCCTCGTGATTTCATCAACAAGATGGAAGGAAGTCTTCAGGAACTCGACGAAACTGCATTCTGGATAGAACTGCTCATCGAAGCTGAAATAATGCCAGAAGAGCGAATGAGCGAGTTAGCAAAAGAAACCGATGAACTTATTGCTATCTTCGTTTCTTCTATCAATACAGCAAAGAAAAATAACAAAAAGTAAAAAAAGATTCATCATTCATCGTTCATCATTCTGCATTTATTAAGGAGAAGTCCATGAAAAAACTCAAAAGAATTTTTCTCATCACCACCATTATTCTTCTCATTCCAACCCTCGCCCTCGCCCAAGGCAACGGCTTCACCGAAACCTTCGACGATGCCACCCTCCACGAATGGGAAGCTCCAGGCGCAACGGTCGAGAACGGTGTTTTGAAGATCAGCGATGGTGGCTTCGCCCTCCACTTTGGCGATTGGTCTGAGATCACACTGACGCTCAAATTCAAATTCTCTGGCGAAGGGGAAGGGGCGGTCAATTACTACTTCCGCGACGAGGGGCGCTATAGTGTTGTTTTTGCTGAAAACCATCTGGCTCTCGAAAAAGAAACACCGCAAGGATTTGAGATGCTGGACAATACCAATGTTGACGGTCTCCAGTCCGACACATGGATAAATCTCAAGATTATCGTCAGTGGTGGCGAGCATCAAGTCTACATCAATGATGCGCTTCAGATCACAGCCACAGATTCCAACCCGCTTGAGACGGGTGCAGTGATGTTCAACTCGCGCGGTCTCACCCTCGAATTTGACGACCTAAATGTTCAAGGAACGCCTGGCGAAGGCGCCATGCTCGAAGGCGAAGATCCGTCCGAAGGGGAAGAGCCACCAATGGAAGGCGAAGCTCCACCGATGGGCGAAGAACCACCAACGGGCGAAGGCGCACCGCAAGTTGGCGAAACGACCGTTCCCGCAACCGACGATACAACCCAACCTTTAACGAAAGAGGGACTCATGCAAGAATTCTTCTCGAGTCAAGCCAACCCGACTGACCTGACCACATTCCTGATTAACATGGTGCTGGCAGCCATCGCCGCCTTTATTCTCAGTATGGTCTACATCCACTGGGGATCATCGCTCTCGAACCGCCGCAAATTCGCCGCCAACTTCATGCTGATGACAGTCACGACCACCTTCATCATCCTCGTCGTCCGCTCCTCGGTGGCGCTCAGTTTGGGCTTGGTCGGTGCGCTCTCCATCGTCCGCTTTCGCACCGCCGTCAAAGAACCCGAAGAACTCGCCTACCTCTTCTTCGCTATCGGCATTGGCATCGGCTTGGGGGATAATCAGCGACTGATCACGATGTTGGCGTTGGTGATCGGAATCGTCATTATCGGATTGAATCGCTTGCTCCGCCGCGCCGAAGCGGACGTGAATTTACATTTGGTCATTGCAAGTCAACATCCAGCCAAAGTGGAGTTGGTACAGATCGAAGCCGTTTTACGAAAATATTGCTCAAAAATGAAACTGCTCCGCTTCGACGAAACATCCGGGATGCTCGAAGCAGGCTTCCTGATTGAATTTCAGGATATGAGCCAACTAAACGTGACCAAGCAAGAGTTAAGGGCGCTCTCCGAGCAGATCGAGATCACTTTTATGGATAATAAAGGTGTTTGGTAAATAACTGATAGTGCGTCGCACCAAAAAGACAGGTATCTGCCTGTCAATGGGCATTATGCTCATCGTTTTGCATCATTTTGTCGAAGATGGTGCGACGCACTATCTGCCAGGAAAGAAAAAATGAAAAAACCCAAAATCCGAGAATACCGCTACGAGCGGAAATTCCGCGTCGAAGACCTCGACGATGCCCAGGTGCGGATGCTCGTCAAACGCCATCCTAGCATCTTCTACTCACCCTACCCGCCCCGCCATATCAACAATCTCTACCTCGACACCCCCGATATGGACAACTACCATGCCAACGTCAGCGGCGTCGGCGTGCGAATGAAGGCGCGCATCCGCTGGTATGGCGGGCTTTTCGGTGAGATCAACAAGCCCGTGCTCGAATTCAAAGTCAAGGACGGCTTGGTCGGCGCGAAATACAGCTACCCCTTCCCCGCTTTCTCTTTCGACAAAACCTTCACCCAAAAAGGCTTTCAAAAACTCATCGCCCAATCCGATCTGCCCGATGTCGTCCGCTGGCGTTTGCAGGGGATGCAGGTGGTTTTATGCAATCGCTATTTCCGCTGGTATTACCTCACCAAAGACGAAAAATATCGTGTCACAGTGGATAAAGAGATGCGCTATTTTCACATCAAGCAGGCGGGCAACCATTTTCGACATCAATTTCTCGACCCCAAAGCCATCGTTGTTGAGCTAAAATACGCCCGTCCCCTCGACCCCTATGCCGACAAAATTTCGGGCTTCTTCCCCTTTATCGTCACAAGAAACTCGAAATATATTACGGGAATTGAACAGACCTATTTATAGGTAAAATTTCATTTATGCCTCGCCGAACAGAATTCATCCCCTACAAACCCAAGACCATTCTCAACAAACACAAACGCGCCGACCATTGGTTCTGGACGCGCTATACCGCCTATCCCTACAAAGGCTGCCAGCACGGATGCGAATTCTGCTATTGCCGTGAGCAGAAATTCTCCCCCTTCGATGACCCGAATGATTTTGCCTATACCATCCACGTCAAGGAGAATGCGCCGCAGTTGTTGCGCAAAGCCATTGCCCGCGCCAGAACCGACCTCGTCTTCACGGGCGACTACCAGCCTGCCGAGCGGAAAATCAAACTCTCCCGCCAAATGCTCGAAGTCTGCCTTGAGCGGAATTTCCCTGTTTTCATTCTCGAGCGCTCGCCTCTCATCCTGCGCGACCTCGACCTTTTGACCGAGATCAATGCCAAAGCTGTGGCGGCGACGGCTTTCAGCATCATCTCTACACCAGACTCGGCGCATTATGAACGCATCCGCCAAATGGAGCGCCTTGCCCCGCCGCCGGAAAAGCGCTTCAAAGCAATGGAGCAACTTGCTCTCGCTGGCATCCAGACGGGCGTGTGCATGATGCCCCTTTTGCCAGAACTCTGTGATACGGATGAAAATCTCGAAACCATCATCAAGTGGACGGCAAATCACGGCGGGCGCTTCGTCCTTGCCTCGGGTTTGACCTTGTCCGATCAGCAGCGTGCCTTCTTCTTCAGCGTACTCGCCGAACGCTTCCCCGATCTTTTGCCCGCTTACGAAAAACATTATCCTGCCGGGAAGAGCTACGGTGCGGTCGGCGAGGGCTGGCGCAGAACGGCGCTCAAAATTCGTGAGCTTTGCAATAAGCACGGTATCAAAGACAGGATGCCACGCCCCATCATCCCCGGCGATAAATTTGCAACAAATAAACGCATCGTCGAGATATTGGTAGACAAACTCTACGAGTTGGATTTGGAGAATGCCCACAAATCCCGACGTTGGGATTATCGAAAAGCGGCTTGGGCGGTCGAAGATTTGCAGCAGGATATTAAGTTGATCTACAGAACGATGGGGCAAAAGGGGATCGAAGGAATCGAAAATATCGGCACAAAGATGGGAGCAAAGGTCGAGGGGATTTTGAAAGAAGTGATGAAAGAGCCGCCTTCCGAGGGGCGTAAGGCGGCTGGCCAGCTCTTTTAATATCTATCTGAACATGCTCTAGCCGCCGTTCCCCGTTCGGGGCGTCCTCGGCGGCGGTTCTTCTCATAATTCTTGCGCCGAGGACGCGTACCCTGCGGGTACGGCGCAGGGAGCACTATAAATTAATTTGAAGACCCGCTGTGCAATGCATCTCCTTAGATGCAACGCACAACTCGATGAGGGAGTAACCCGTATCCCGTTCACGCCGGGCATCCTGTTGGGGGGGCAGCGAGCAAGCCCAAATCAAGTGCGACGCGGCGCAGCTATCCATCAACAGTAATAAATCCTTGTGCCGATGCTCTGCATTGTCGCCAGATCTCGAGTTATTTTTTTGCAAATCGCTCTCCCTTAGGCTATGATGTAAGCATGATTAAGGTCATTATCGTAGACGATCATCCCATCGTTCGGGCGGGAATGCGATCTGTACTGGACACCGACCCTGAGATCAACGTCATCGCGGAGGGCAGCGTTGGCGCAGATGCGCTGACCCTTGTGCCTGAGAAGAAGCCGGATGTGCTGGTTTTGGACGTGAACCTGCCCGATATGAATGGGCTGGAAGTGACCCGTCAGTTGAAAAAGGGAGAGGTTGAGAGCGAGATTTTGATCTTGACTGCGCATGAAGACAGCCAAATGATTTTCAGCCTGCTTGAAAGCGGCGCGATTGGCTATGTGCTCAAAGATGAAGCGCTTGAGACTTTGGGGCGCGCTGTCCACGCGGCGGCACGCGGGGAGAGTTGGCTTAGCCCGGCTGTGGCGAGTAAGGTGGTGCAGCGTGCGGTGAGCGGCGGACAGGAGAAGGCGGCGGAAATCTCTCAAGTGGAATCCCCGCTGACGCCGCGCGAGATGGAAATTTTGCAATTGCTTGCCCAAGGTTTGGATAACGCCGCCATCGCGGCGGAGTTGGTCATTACCAAACGCACCGCCCAAAACCATATCAGCAATATTTATGGGAAGTTGGGCGTTGATTCACGCACGGAGGCGATGCTTCATGCGATCCGGTGCGGTTGGGTGGATGTTGATGGGAGCGAAAGACCGGATGGAGATTGAGAAGAAAACCTCGACAGTATTTTGGGTACTTCTTTGCGTCTTCTTTATTTTATTGACGCCGACATTGGTCTTATATGACGTCTATATTCAGTGGCGGACACCGGTGATGGATTTTAGGGTGGATTGGGAAACGGGCATTATTCTGGATGTGCCGCAAGACACTTTTGGCGATTATGCAGGTTTTTGGGCGGGCGATAAATTTATTAGCGTAGGCGGGATTCCTTTTGAGCAGTGGGGGGAATTGGAAGTAGGCAATCAGATCGTTGAAATTGAACGGGACGGGCAAATATTGGAGATGGAATTGCCCATCGTCCCATTGTTGAGAACTAATTTAGTGCCCCTGATAAGCGGTGCTTTTGTGGCGTTGGCTTTTTGGGGTATTGGCACGGCTTTGCTTTTGCGGCGTTTTCAGCAATATGAAATCAGGGTCATCTTTTTGATTGGGCAATTGCTGGCGATTGCGCTCTTCTTCCCGATGGCGCACCCCGATCATTGGACATCTCCGTTGGGCATCCGGTTTTTGAGCATTATTGCATTTTTATTTGCAGCGCCGCTGATATTTCATTATGCAATCTCTTTCCCTGTGAAGTTGGGGAGTAAGTTTTTGCGGATTTTGGGGTTGAGCCTGATCTATATTTTGGCTGTGCTCGCCGTTTTAGCATGGCTGGGGGCTTATCTCGCTGATTTTGAAGCGGGACGTCAAATAGGCATCTTCTACAGTTCAATTGTTATCAGCGCCGCGCTCATTGCGATGATCTACGTCTATCTGCGCCGCGCAACCCCGGATGAGCGGCGTAAATTGCGCGTGGTGGTCTTGAGCACGCTAATTTCGGGTGTGCCTGCACTTCTTTTTTATTTACTGCCGAATTTCTTTGGAATTCCGGCGCGCATCCCTGTTTGGCTGGTCGGTTTGTGGGTAATGCTTGCACCGCTTAGCTATCTTTACGCGACGATCCGCCATAATCTCTTTGGGATTGACAAACTGCTCAACCGTGCGATGGTTATCATCATCCTTTCTTTGGGCGTTATGATGCTCTATCTGGGACCTTTTTTGCTCATCTTTCAATACACATCCGGTGACCTGCTGGCGCAAATGCTGGTGGCATCCTTTCTTACCTTGCTGGTTGGCTTGGCTTTTAATTGGTCGCGCACCCATGTTCAGCGTTTGGTGGACAGGCTCTTTTACGGCGGTTGGTACGATTATCCCGGCGTGGTTGAGATGGTCGGCGATGCCTTGGCGCGCAGCACCACGCGCGAGGAAGTTCACAAAATACTCACACAAACTATACCCACGCTAATGCAGCTCAGTGTGTGTGACTTCTGGATCGGCGGTATTAACGCCACCTTCCCGCAAACGCCGCCACAGAAAATGCGTTTTCGTTTCAAATTCCAGAGCCAACTACCCGCGCAGTGGGTAGTTGGGCTGCACAGCGATGGTGATGATCTCTCTGAAACCGACCATCGTATTCTCAATACCCTCGCACAGCAGGCGGAGATTGCGCTCAATAATGTGCTCCTGATCGAAACCTTGCGCCATCAATTGGACGAAATCCGGATCAGCCGCGAGGCGCTTGCACAGGCACAACGCCAGCTTTTGCGCTCGCGCGAAGATGAACGCGCTCGTCTCGCGCGCGATCTTCACGACAGTCCCATCCAGACGCTGGTGGGGTTGAATATCCAACTCGGGCTTTTTCTCTCGACGGGAGAAAGCCCGGAAGTGGAAAAATCGCTCAAGGAAATGCGTGCCGAAGTGCGGGGGTTATTGGCAGAACTTCGCCAAATCTGCACTGATCTTCGTCCGCCCCTGCTCGATGCGCTCGGTTTGGGTGCCGCGCTGCGTACCTACGCTGATGAATGGAGCAAGCAGGAAAATATCAAAGTGCAATTCGATGCCCCCGAAAACCAGAAGCTGAGCCAACTCCCCGGCGATGTGGCGGTCAACCTTTTCCGCGTGGCGCAGGAGACGTTGGGGAATATCGGCAAGCACGCGCGGGCATCGCAGGTGGAAATTCAACTTCGCGGGGATGAGACGGCGCTTCAACTCAGCATCCACGATAATGGGCGCGGCTTTGAAAGACCGCCCACGCTCAACGGTCTGCCAGCGCAGAATCATTTCGGGCTGGTCGGGATGCGCGAAAGGATCGAGTTGATTGGGGGAGATTGGTCACTGGAATCCACGCCCGGGGAGGGGACGCGTGTGGATGTGAAGTGGGAGACTGCTTCGCGACGCCCGTGATTTCAACTTGGTAGCCTTCGACAAACATCTCCCGGCGTAAAGGGGATACTGCCCACGCCGGGCATCCGCTTGGGGCAGCAACCAAGCCTAAATCACGTGCGATCCACCCCCTTTGCCCTACGGACATCTCTGAACACTGACCACTGAATACCGACTACTGAATCAGTACCCCTGTACCGAATCATCATCCCAAAAAGCAGTACTGAAATAGTACCGCGCCCTGATGGCGACGATGCGATATTTTGCTATGCTCTAGTCATGACAAATATTCTGATCGTAGACGACCAAGCTTCTTTTCGCCGCCAACTGCGCAAGCTATTGACTCTGGCAGGAATGAACGTGATCGCCGAGGCGAGCAATATCCCCGAAGCCAAAAAGATGGTGCAGGAGTTCCAGCCCGATCTTGCCGTAGTGGATGTGATGCTGCCCGGTACCAACGGCGTGGATGGCACCCCCCAACTGAAGGCGCTGAGTGATAACCTGCGGGTGATTCTGATCAGTGCGTATCAGGATTTTCACCATGCAGCAAAAGAAGTTGGCGCGGAGAGATTTGTATCCAAAGGGGATTTGGATTTGGAAACAGTGCGTGCCTGGGTTTTCGATCAGGAGGAAACAGAACCAGAATAAGGAGGTTCGAAATGAAAAACAGACTTTCTCTTATCTTTGTGTTGGTCTTCTTTATTTTGGCATGTAATCTCCCTATGCCGAGAGAGACCGCACCGCCTTTGCCAAATGAAGTGGCACCGCCGATCCCACAGGCTGAGAATGACGAAGTTCCTGCAAACCCTCCGCCGGAAAACACGCCTGAGCCAACTGAAGTTCCCGATGTTCCGATCGTGCACCTTACACAACCGGGAGAGCCGAGCCGCATCCGTACCTGGGTGACGGATAGGTCCTCTGCATCTTATGCTTCTGAGCATCGCGCTGTGGCTGATGGTTTTGAGCAAAATCTATTCGAGCGCCCTTTTACCGCCGGTGAGATGGTCTATCAAGCTCATCTTGATATTACAAAAGTAGAGATGGGCGAAGGCGGCGAATGGATCTACGTCGTTTTGCATCTTGAAGGAGCGCCCCCTGCCGGGTCTGAAGCATTTTATGCCATCGAAATTGATGTTGACAGGGATGGGCGCGGCGATTGGTTGATCGGCGCTACGGCACCCCCTTCCACGACTTGGACGACCGATGGCGTTAGCGTTTGGCACGATACCAACAATGATGTCGGCGGCACCAGACCGATGGTCTCGGATGCTCCGCTTTCTGGTATCGACGGCTATGATGAGTTGGTCTTTGATAGTGGACATGGGGCTGACCCCGATACCGCCTGGGGACGCATTGACCCTGCTTCTCCCCAGCACGTGGAGGTGGCTTTCAAGCATAGCGTGATCGCTTCTGCCGAGACCTTCCTTTTTGGGGGCTGGAGTGATGAAGGTGTTAGAGAAGCTGGTTGGTTCGACTATAACGATCACTTTACGCTGGTGGAGGCTGGCTCTCCGTTGAGCAATTCCCCGCATTATCCCCTGGCAGCACTCTTCTCTGTAGATAATACCTGCCGCTGGGGATATGGTTTTGAGCCCACTACTGAATATCCCGGATTGTGTCTTTTGCCCGAACCGACACCAGTTGCTCCAACCCCGACGGAAGTCCCCGATATCTGCTTCCCGCCAACGAGCTATGTATGCAATAACTGGAATTACACAACCTGCACATGTGATGACCCGCCTCCTAGCTGTGATCCACCCCCTCAGGGTTGCGGTGAGAACTCTTCATGGGTAGGCTACCCGGATTGCTACTGCGCGCCTTACTAATTGACTTGGAAGCTAATCTATAAAATACGCTCTCGGCGGCGTTCTCGCCGCCGAGAAAATTGCACCACCACGGCACCATTGAAAGATGAAGAAAAATCAGTAATTTGTAAATGTAGGGTGTGCAAAAGCCCTTTTAGTCTCTCTCAGACAGCTTTTTCACACTCGCGGGAGGAGGACCCCCGATGAATAAATTTCGCTATCTGCTACTCTTTATTATTTTGGCGCTTTCCCTGGCAGGGATGACAGCCTGTACGACAAGCGCTGAATCTGTCCCCAGTGCGTGGATCGACTATCCACGTGGGGGAGATGTTTTTGCCCCAGGGGAGACGGTGACGATCATGTCGCACGTTTTTGCGAAGAACGGTGTTTCTGAAGTCGTTCTTTCGATCAACGGGGAAGCCTATAGACGGGATGTACCCGTTGAAGCCGGGCAGGATTTTGTGTCCATCGAGCAGGTTTGGGTCACGGGCGAAGCGGGCATCTATTCCATTATGGTGCAGGTTTATGACGTGCAGGGGCAATCCGGAAATCCGGCTGCGATCTCAGTCGAAGTGATCGGAGACGTTTTGCCTGAACCCGAAGTACCGACGCCTACGCTGGTTGTCACGCCGACGCTTGTCCCGACCGGTGTTCCTACGAATACGCCCACGCCCGTTCCTGCTACCCCGACCGCAACATTTGTGCCGCCGACCTATACACCCACATCACCGCCGCCACCTCCTGCGGATAATACACCGCCGCCTGTGCCTTCACCCGCCGTCCCGGCAAACGGACTGGAGCTGAGCTGCCGCTTATCCCAGACATTGGTTTGGATGCCCGTCAGCGATCCCAGCGGTATTGATGGCTATTATGTGAAGCTCGAGCGTGAATCAACACCCGGTAATTGGGTCTCGGCGGGCGGATACGGACCCGTCAGCGGCAAACAGGTGGACGTGCCCGTGGATTGCGGCGGACGCTACCGCTGGATGGTGCGCGCGCAGGATGGCGCTGGTAATTACAGTGCCTGGTCGGCACCTTCATACTTTTCGGTTTCATTGAATTAGGGGTGGGAGGTTGAGATGAGTCAAGACAGAACGATTATTTCGCGCTCAAACAAAAAATCCAGATTACCCTTTGTGTTGGGATGTTCAGCGCTCTTGGGTGTGCTTCTTGTTCTGGCACTTTTAGGTGGCTATTTTTATACGACCACCAGCGCTTCAGGACAGTCCATTATTTCCATTCGCTCACCCCATAATGGAGAAATTCTCGCAACCGGCGAACCGGTGCAAGTGAGCGCCCTCGCCCGCGACGATGATAATGTCACCCGCATTGAGCTCTGGGTGGATAGTGTTCTCGTCGATGTGCAAGAAAGCAATACGCCGGGTGGCATCAACCCCTTCCCACTGCTCACAACCTGGTATCCGACCGAAGGTTCACATACATTGATCGTGCGCGCCTTTGATGGACGTAATAACCCCTTCCAGGCGACCATCTATGTGGGTGCAACTACCTTTGCGGACCGGGATGGGGACGGCATCGCCGATGATGCAGATGCCTGCCCGGATGAAGCTGGCAGCGAAGCCGCCGACGGATGCCCCGACCGTGATTTTGACGGGATCACTGACGCAACAGACGCTTGTCCCGATGAAGCCGGATTACCGCCAACAGGCTGCCCCGAACCGGGTGAAAGCGACCGCGATGGCGACGGGATGCTCGATCATGCAGATGCCTGCCCCGACGAAGTCGGCTCCCCCCTCGCTGATGGTTGCCCCGATGCCGACGGCGACGGTACGCCTGATAGCAGCGATGCCTGCCCCACAGAACCCGGCGCGGGCGCAGATGGCTGCTCCGAACCCGAAGGCACACTGCCCCCCGACCCCGCTCCCGGCGGCGACGAACCGCCCCCCGAACCCCGTCCGGGTGACGATCCACCCGACCCCGCTGACGATGAAGCGCCGGAAGCAGGCAGCGGTGATCCCGTTCCCTTTGATTCGGGTATGCCTATCCCCATCGAGATCGAAGCCTACGAATTTCAGGTGACTGACGATTTTGAGAATATGTGGTGCTATGTTCGTCTCGGTGAAGAAGACCCGCGCCGCTACGACTTTGAACCGGAGGGAGAACATTTTTGGAATATCGCCGAAGAACTCAGCGGAGAAAATAGCGTGCGTATCTTGCACGAAGAAAATCTTCCCCTGAATTTATCCATGGAATGCTGGGGTTCAAACGCAGGCGAAGAACCTGTCTCTCTGGGCGAAATTTCAACCCTGCACCCGCCTGGCGAATGGGATGGACGCGAATTTCGTAGAGGACCCTTCACAGGTGGTATTGCACCCTATGGTGTGCGTTATCGAATTTGCAGCCCCTCCTGCGATGAGAGCGCCTTCCCTGCGCCACTCCTTGCGCCGCCCACCTTTGGTCCCATTGGCGAAGGTCCCTACCGCATAGGTTGGCGCTGGGATGGTAATGAAAGCTTGATCGACGGTTTCATCATGCGCATCTTTGGAGAAGGAAATGAAACCCTTTGGATGATCTATCTCGAAGACCCTACCGCACGCTTCCTTGATATCGAAGACTATATGCCTGCCTGCGGAGAAACTTTCTACTTTGAGATATTCGCTTACGGCGAAAGTGGACATACCCCAACAAGTAATGCCCAATACTGGCCCGGTGATACCTGTACCTACACCGCTCACGTTACTTTCACCACCCTCGAAGTCCACAATCCGCCTGCTGATGAAGATGGGCTGCATCGCCCTGGCCCGATTTATGGCAATTTCTGGATTTCCAATGGCACCACTGTTGAAAGACTTGATTTCAACGCCTGCTGGTGCTATTTTGGCCCCGGCGAAACCTTCTGGGGCTGGTGCGAAGGTTTGAAGTTACAAAGCGGCACCTATTTGATCAATCGCGGCATATTCGAATGGATCGAAACCGCCCAAGCCAGTTGTATTGGCAATGGCTGTAACAGTAACGATTTCTACGCGCCCTTTAGCTCCTCGCTCCAAATCCCGCTCGAAGACGGCGGTGATCTCACCATTGGTGGGCGTATCATGGATTGTGACTCGCGGGGCAACCCAGACGATGTGGTTTTTGAAGAGCAAGGTGCCATTCGCATCAGCGTGGATGATCTTGAGTACTTCACCCAACCGCTTGACTTCGGTTTGCTCGGTGACCATATCAACCTGAATAGCTTTATCAGGATGGGACGATAAGAATGAATATTCCCCCCAAATGTCTTGCATTTGGGGGGATGTCCGAAGGATAGGGGGGCGGAGAAAACACATGAAAAGAAAACTTTCAATACTTTGGATGCTTGCCACATTAATCATCTTTGCCTGTACATTGGGACAGGCTCCGCCGGAACGCTCTTTCCCTGAACCTGCTACCGCTATAGATGAAACTACCCAGCCCGAAGCGGATTTACCTTCAACCCCACCCTCAGGCAATGTCATTTTGCCTGAACATTTCACCTACCTCGGCGCTTTTCGCCTCCCCGAAGCCTCGGGTGGCTCGAATTGGGAGTACAGCGGTCACGGGCTGACACACCGTCCAGCCACCGACCAAGCCCAAAGCACGTATGGCTCGCTCTTCGGCTTTGGGCATGACCAGCACCTTCAAGTCTCCGAGATCTCCATCCCCGAACCCGTCATCTCCAAAAATCTCGACGACTTGAACACTGCATCCACACTCCAGCCCTTCACCGATATTTCCAGTGGGCTATTTGTCCCCGAAGCGATGACCATCCCCCGAGCGGGGCTGGCTCTCCACAATGAGCGGCTCTATTTTGCCTTCGGGCAACATATTCAGGATTTTGAACCATCGCACGGCAGCACATCGCTGAATTTGAGCGATGCCGAGGGTGCGTATATCTTTGGCAATTACACGAACTACATCACCAACGATTATCTCCTTGAAATCCCGCCTGAGTGGGCAGATGCGCTGGGCAGCTACCCACTCGCCAGCGGACGCGCTCGCGAAGGTCTCTGGAGCGGACGTGGCCCCGCGCTCTTTGCCTATCAACCGGATGTGGTTGATAATGGCGTCTTGACCGACGTGATGCCTCTGCTGCTTTACGGCACACAGGGCGACGCGCCCGACATCATCAGCGACGAGAGCATGGCGGTGAAGGACTATCACGACGCCGACCACTGGTGGGGCGCGGCTTGGCTGACGGCGGGCGAAAATGCAGCGGTCATTTTTGCCGGAACAAAGGCGCTGGGTTATGAATGGTATGGTTTTGCAAATGGCATCGAATGGGACTATAGCTGTGTGGACAATAACTCCTGCCCCGATGTCCCTGATTTTCCCTACGATGATCGCGGCTTTTGGTCGGAAAGCTACCAGCCCCAAATCATCTTCTACGACCCTGCCCAACTGCTCGCCGTCGCGCGCGGCGAACTCGAAAGCTGGCAGCCCGAACCCTATGCCACGCTCGACTTAACCGAATATCTCTTCGTCCCCGAACTGGATTTCACCAACTACAAACGAGATATCGTCGGCGCAATAGCTTTTGATCGTGAGCATAGCAGGCTCTACGTCATCGAACGTTTGGCGGATGAGTATAAATCGGTTATCCACGTTTGGCAGGTGGGAGGGTAAAACTGCCGCCCACATTTTTCTTTTTCAAAATGAGGTAGAAAGGGGGGCTAAGTATTCCTGCCAACAAGCAGAACGAAGTTCATCGGTATCCTTTTTCTCTTCGACGGATCTCCCCACGCGGGCAGCATGCTTTCATACGTGCGAACCAGAAATTCATCCCCGTTTTCTTTGATATATTCTCGAACGGCCGACCAGGTTTGGAGATAGGTAAAAAGCTCGTCCAATGTCCATGTCATAGACATTTCAATCTTCGGGGTTCCGACCTTTTCAAAAGGGATCGGTACATCGCGATATTCGTTCCACAAAAGTTTGTTTTGCTCTGCCCAATAAGGTTCGATGGGCGGCAAAAAGTTTTCTCTGAAAGCTTTATCGACTACGGGATTGATCGAAAACCATGAGTATCCCCAGGCGGCGAAGATACCATCCGGCTTCAGGACACGTTTGACTTCATCCCAAAAAAGATCGTAGTCGAACCAGTGCAGGGCTTGAGCGACACCAACTAGGTCGAATTGATTCTCAGCGAAGTTTGTTCCTTCTGCAGGTTGAACGGAATATTTCACTTTAGGGTTCTTGTGTGCGTGTGCGATCTGCTCTTCGCTGACGTCAGTCGCGTAGACCTCGTCGAAATGCTCTGCCAAGTCAACGGCAGCCTGACCGTTTCCGCAAGCTACATCCCATGCGCTTTGACCATCATCACAGAGCGAAGCTAGGAAAGTAAATAATTCCTGTGGGTAACGGGGACGTACCTTTGCGTAAAGGTTAGAGCGGTTGCTAAAGAGTTTGTGATGCTTCATTTATAGGTTTTGGGTGAAGACGATAAAAACGTGCGAAATATGAAAGGCAAGAAAGAGGAAAACGCCGATCAGGTAATACCACCACCGATAGGGAAGCTTGAGACAGAGCGTATCGCTGAGCATGGCCATGCCCAAAAGCCAAATGAAAGGCGTGTAGGCTGGTGCAAGAAATCCGAGTAGGCTTGTGCTCCATGCGCTATGGGGGGCGTAGATCAAAAATAACCACGCACTGAAATAAATGGTGATCCCTGCAATATAGATGCGCAGTCCCGCTTTTTGTCTTTTCGTTTGAAGGTTGAGCACCATGAATAAGGGGAAGATAAAGACAAAAGCACGCAGTATATTCTCGCCATAGGTAATTAGTGCGGGAATGTCTTTATCAAATATTTCAGGACTGAATGCGGACGGTAAACTGCTTGCAAAGATCAGGTTGAATAGCAGAGGTGGGAGAGTGAGCAAAATGCCGTTTCGCCAGAGTTTTTCTTTTAGGAAATCATGCATGGGCATTTTGTCCGAAATGATTCAATACACGTAAAGCGCGCAAGGTATTCCAGCGGCTGGGACCGCCTGTCTTCTCCATATCAAAATGCACTTTGCCAGCATGCTTCGCTTGCACCGGCCATGTACCGTCTTTGCGACGTTTTTTCATCAGCACATCCAGCGCATCCTGCATACGCGGATCATAGTCCACACCCGCATTTTGAAAGTAAACCAACGCGCGCAGAATATCGTAAAACCAGCGTGATGGATAGGAGAGCATGGTGAATTTTTTATGGATGATCTCGCCCGTTCTGTCGGATTTGTAAAGTTTGTGCATCAGAATGAATTTATGTGACTCGGCCGCGATCTTTTCGAGTTCACCAACGCGATAGGTGTAACCGTTTTGCCTGTATTCCCAGAACCCTTCAAGGACGGAGATCGTCGTATGCAGGGATGAATGCACGGCCCCGCCGCGATTGATGCGGCAATTGTAGGCCCCGTCTGGCATTTGGTGCTGGATGAGGCAATCGATGACTGATTTGAGTTCACTTTCGTCGATGCCGAAATAACAAGCATAGTTCAGGAACATCCCGTTGATGCACATATCGCTTTGTGGATTTAGGCGATAATCTCGATGCGGATTGATGCCCCCATCATCGCTTTTGTGCTTTTGCGCAATTTGGTAGATGGATTCTTTGATCTCTGATACATCGGGAGAGATATTCAAATGCTTCAGATCAAGCAGCGAATAATGCGACGATATCCACTTTGGCTGATAAAAGCCCTGTCCCCAATGCCCTTCCGGTTGACGAGCGCTGAGAAACTTCGCTCCCCAACCTTCAGATGCGATCCGTGCTTGAATCTCGGACTTTTCAACGCCCAGAAGATCACGCTGAGTTTGGTATTGAATGGATACATCCCCTTCAAGCAGCCAGGGGACCAGCTCGTTTTTTTTCATGATTTGCTCTCGATCATTTCAAGATAGAGTTCTTCGACCTTCGCTCGTGCCCAAGGGGTGCGGCGCAAAAACTTCAGACTGGATTTGATAGAAGGATCGTTCTGAAAGCAGCGGATATTGATGCGGTCGCCTAAGAACTCCCAGCCGTAATGCGCGACAAGTTCTTCGACGATCTGCTGAAGTTTGATTCCGTGTAAGGGGTTATTGGGTTGGGTTTGGGGCATGGGATGCTTTTATCCTACATCTGAAAGTAGAAATTATCCACCGATTTTCTGATACGCTAACTCTATGAATGGCTTTGCGATCTCCAAATCAGCTTTTGATTTTATTGTAAATTCTGCTTCACCAGTTCCATAGTGGCCAATATTTGTAACATCTCGGTAAATTGATGGGGCATTTTCAATATCGTTTGGTTGAAGCTTCAAAAACAAGCGTACAAGTTGAGTTTGTACTTCTAAACAGGCAATGTTTTGGGAGATTTTATATGCTACATACATTTTCTTTGGTGATTGTTCGATAGCAGTATCCAAGCCAAGTATATACTCTTGTATGGCATGTGCGAGGCTTTGTATCTTCTTGGATTTGTTATGGATATGCTGCTCAAATGTGTAATGTCCCGTGGCTCTGGTAATCGCTGCCTTTTTACCTGCTGCCACCATAACAGGGTCTTTTTCATTAATCTCGGTCGAAAGCATTGAGTTTTCGGGATAAGTTTGCTTGAATACTTCTTCGAGATAAATACTTTCGTTTGTATATAATCGGTATCGCCAAAGCTCAATATTTGCTCCCATGACCTTTACAGCATGCAGGTCGTATTTTTTGTAGCCGGGAGCAATACAAATTACCCGCACATCTGACCAGTCTACTTCTGTATCATGTCCTAACTGTTTTTGAGCGGCGATTTCAAAATCCCCTCTGTGATCGTGAATCCACGAAAGGTAAAAAAGGCTCTGATTTATCAGATCAGAAGATTCTTTTTTCTTGTATTCGATAATGACAGGATTGTTATCTTCAGAGAGTGCCAACGTATCTATTCTGCCTGCATGTTGTGTGCCAGTAGAAAACTCTGTAGCGATAAAACGGCAGTTGAAGATAGTTTCAAGGTTTTTCTCTACTAAGTTTTGTAATTGCTTCTCTGTTTGAAAGTTAGTTTGAGAAACAGGAGATAGGTCATTTTTTGAAACTTCAAACATTGGCATAGTTTTCCATCCTTAGACTACTGTTGTCGTTTGTAGCAATTTCTTTGTCATTATAAACCACCCACCTCTTTCCTCTTCCCTTCTCTCCTCATCAAAATACACTATAATTTTCCTAGCCAAAGACCAATCACAACCCAAAGGAGAAATCATGAGCGAGACATTTGACTTCGGCGGTGAGATTGTCTGGAATCCCACGCCTGACCATATTGAAAACGCAAACCTGACCGCTTTCATGCGCCAGCACGGCATCCCTGATTTCGACGCCCTCATGCAGCGCTCCACCGACGACGTAAAATGGTTCACCGACGCCGTGCTCAAATTCATGGATGTCGAGTTTTACACACCCTACAGCGAAGTCGCCAATTTCGAGAAAGGCATCCAGTGGGTGGAATGGTGCGTGGGCGGTAAGATGAACATCGTCCATAATTGTCTCGATAAATATATCGGCACGCCCACCGAGCACGCCGCCGCCTTTATCTGGGAGGGCGAAGAGGGCCAGAGCCGAAAGATCACCTACGGCGAGCTCTACCGTCAAACCAACCAGGCCGCCAACGCCTTGCGCTCGCTCGGCTTGGGCAAAGGCGACGCCGTCGGCATCTACATGCCCATGATCCCCGAAATCGTCCCCGCCCTGCTCGCCACCGCCAAGATCGGCGGCATCATCCTGCCCCTCTTTTCGGGCTACGGCGTCAATGCTGTCGTCACCCGCCTTGTGGATGCGGATGCGAAAGCCCTCTTTACCGCAGATGGCGTTTTTCGGCGTGGAAAGCCGGTGGATATGAAATCCGTGGCGGATCAAGCCTTGGAACAGGCACCAACGGTCGAGCACGTCATCGTCGTAAATCGGATCGGACTTGACCTGAACTTGCGTGTAGGTCGAGATCATTGGTGGCACGAACTGGTGGATGCCCAGTCTACAGAAGCCGAAACCGAGATCACCGAAGCCGAAGATACGCTGATGCTCATCTACACGTCTGGGACGACGGGACGCCCGAAAGGCGCTGTCCACACCCATTGCGGATTCCCGCTCAAAGCCGCCCAGGATATGGCTTTCGGCACAGACTTGAAGAAAGACGATGTCCTCTACTGGATGTCCGACATGGGCTGGATGATGGGGCCTTGGCTCGTCTTCGGCGCATTGGTTTTGGGCGGCACTTTCTTTATATACGATGGCGCTCCCGATTTCCCCGCCCCCAATCGGCTTTGGGAAATGGTCGAAAAACACAAGATCACCACTTTGGGCATTTCCCCGACCCTCGTGCGTGCCCTGATCCCCAAAGGCGACGAACATTGGCAGCAACACGACCTTTCTTCATTGTGTTTCTTTGCATCCACTGGTGAACCTTGGAATCCCGACCCGTGGATGTGGCTCTTTGAGAAAGTCGGCGGCGGGAATGTGCCCATCATCAACTACTCTGGCGGCACGGAAATTTCGGGCGGCATCGTGATGGGCAATCCCATTTTGCCGCTCAAAGCCTGCGCCTTCTCCGCTCCTTGCCCTGGGATGGCTGTGGACGTGGTTAACGAAAAAGGCGAAAGCGTGACTGACGAAGTCGGCGAACTCGTCATCAAAACCCCATGGATCGGCATGACAAGGGGCTTCTGGAAAGACCCCCAACGATATATCGAGACCTACTGGTCGCAATGGAAGGATGTTTGGGTACACGGCGATTTTGCCGCTAAAGACAGCGACGGGCTTTGGTATATCCTTGGGCGCTCGGACGACACGATCAAAGTAGCTGGCAAAAGGCTTGGCCCTGCCGAAGTGGAATCGATTCTCGTGGATCATGACAGCGTCATCGAAGCGGCCGCTATCGGCGTGCCGCATCCCGTCAAAGGGAGCGCCGTGGTCGTCTTCGCCGTCTTGGGCAAAGATGTGGACGCTAACGACGAACTGCGTGCTGAACTCCGTGCGATGATCGCCGAGGCTATGGGCAAACCGCTCGCTCCGCAGGGCATTCTCTTCATCAGCGACCTGCCGAAGACGAGGAATGGCAAGGTAATGAGACGCATGATCCGCTCGGCGTATTTGGGGCTGGAGCTTGGCGATACATCCGCGCTGGTGAACGGGGTGGTGCTGAAAGAAATTAGGAAGATGAAGGCATAGGAAAAATAAAAGGCTTCAGATCAATCTGAAGCCTTTTATTTTTTAGAAAAGGGAGAGGTTACTTGCCACCTTCCCCAGGTTTGGGCTTATCTTTATTTTCGTTGTCCTTCTTGTAGCCCAAAAACTTCATAATCGAGTTGATACCTTCAGTGCCTCCGCTGATGACAAAGCCTGTGACTATGCTGTCCCAGACAGGCTTACCTTCCCAGCCTAGCGGAGCCAAGAGCGCGAGTTTTGCACCAAATGCCAATGCGAGCCCAATTGCAAGTGATATAAATGCGAGAATGGCTTTTTTCGCTTTTAGCTTATCAAAAATAGGGTCTAACAACTCCAAGAGTTGTTGAATGGCGAGCGCAGCGGCAAAGACCGGTCCAAAGGCTTCTACTAAAGCATCCATTATTTTCTCCTTATAACATTATGGAATATTGATCAGACCAAGAACATACTTCAATAAGCACCTCCTTTTTTATAGCCCCGTTTCTAATGTGTTGCGTTGAAAATTGAATAGGAGTGAGTAAGGATGATGGGGGAGAATAGCCTAAATTTAGCATAGCAAAATGAAAATCGGTTGTCAATAAACTTTCTTTAGGCGGAAGCAAGCCCAAAATAAAGGCGAAACATTGCAGTTTCCTTGCAAAATCGTAAACATATTCGCTTGGAAATTCGGAGTTTTATTGTATAATTTGGAGCAGTACCCTAGTACCACCCTGTAAAATCTTAGACGCAATCACGAGTCTTCAGGAGGAGCAAGAATGTTCAAAACTGAAAACCTGTATCAAAATGATGATAAATGGGGCAGTAAAAAATTAGGTAACTCGAATGAAACGATCAAAGGCTGGGGGTGCTTGCTGACCTCTGTAACCATGATGCTGAATGGAATTGGGTATAAAGAAACCCCGGATACCGTCAACGATAAAATGAAAGCAAAGGGCGGTTTTCAGGGGGCGTTTTTTATCCCCAGTGTTTTGCCTTATGCCTTCCCGAATATTATTTATAAGGATATGGAACCCTGTGAGACTCATCCTGCTCCGATTTCACGAATCGATGCTGCTGTGGCAGCCGGAAAACCCGTGATCGTTCAGGTGGATTGGAATAAGAAGGCGGGCATTCAGACACATTTTGTGTTGATCAAAGAGAAAAAAGGTGACGATTACGTCATTTACGATCCTTATAAATATGGCGGTGATGGTCCCGGCAAAGATGTCATGTTGACCGACCGTTATAAATATCAGGGCAAAAAACTGGAATCGGAGATCAGCGCTGTGCTTTGGTTTGATGCGATGGGGATCCCGCCACAGCCGCCGAAACCCAAGACCCCGACCCCGGTTCCGGCCGATTCGATCTCCGTTTATGTTGCTGAGGACGACCTGGCATTTCGTGACGACCCGTCGGTTGGCGGCTACCTCCTCAAGCGTCTCGAAGGTGAAACCGAACTAAAGAGTCTCGAATCCGCTGATGCGACCAGGAAGAAACTTGGTGTCATGGGGCAATGGCTGCACGCTCAGGATCCCGAAGGCAAGCAAGGATATACCGCTGCCTGGTATCTCTCAGATAAAAAAGGTGCGCCGCCTCCCGGCAGCACAACTACCAGCACGACAACTACCTCGACCAGCTCCTCCGGCTCGGCCGCGGACACACCCAAATCGACGAAACCATTGCCCCCGGGTGCGCTTTCGTTGATCCCGACCGATAACGTCGCTTTCCGCACGAATACGACTATTTCTCCTGAAACCTTGATCCGCCGCATCCCGACGACGGAAAAGGTCATCAGCCTTGAACCTTCGAATCAGACGATTAAAAAGATCGGGGTGATGGGTGAATGGCTGAATGTCCGCGATGAAACCGGGCGTGATGGTTTTGTAGCGGCCTGGTATGTGAAATATGAGAGTGGTTCAACCGCTGCGACCACAGAAGCCTCCACGCCACCGCCTGCGGCAGCATCCGATAAAGTAAAAACGACTGCTCAAGCGGTATCCTTCCGGAGTGAGCCAAAGATCGCCGCCTCGACTTTGATCCGGTATTTGGCGCTCAACGAAGAGCTGTCCATTGCAGAACCTGGTGGTGAGAAAAAGATCGGTTCAAATAAAGATTGGTTAAAAGTCAAAGATGCCAGTGGACGTGAAGGTTATGTCGCCGCCTGGTTTGTAGCTCGTTAGGCACGGAAATCTTAATGACTGAAAAACCGGAAACGACCAGTTCAGTTTTCATTTCCTATTCACGACGAAATAAAGCTTTTGCAGAAAAGCTGAACGATAGCCTGGACAATAGCGGGGTGGATGCCTGGGTGGATTGGGAGGGTATTCCCCTTAGCTCCGATTGGATGGAGGAGATCACGCGCGCCATTGAAGGTGCTGATGCTTTTCTCTTTATCATTACTCCGGATTCTTTGGCATCTGAAGTTTGTGCCCAGGAATTGGAATTAGGTCTTCAATATAATAAAAAACTGATCCCCATTTTGCACATAGAGCCGGAAAAAGGTTCGAGTATGCACGAAAAACTCGCAGCTACGAACTGGGTCTATATGCGTGAATCAGATGATTTTGATGCAACTTTGCCAAAGCTCCTTGATACGATCCAAACAGATCTGGGCTGGGTGCGGGGGCATACGCGTTTACTGCAACGTGCCAAAGAATGGGAAGGAAAAAATAAAAGCAACAGCTTTCTCTTGCAGGGGGATGATCTGGAAGGTGCTGAGCGCTGGCAGGTCGAAGCCTCTACCCACGAAAGCCGGGAAGTTGTTCCTTTGCAAGCTGAATATATTCAGGCTAGCCGACAGGCAGCTACTCGCAGACAGCGAAACTTCTTGATCGGTGTTTCTTTGGCATTGGTTGTCAGTGTTGGTTTGGCGATCTTCGCTATGTTCCAGCGCGAAATTGCGATAGATCAAACAGAATTAGCCCAGAAGAACGAAGCAATTGCGATTGAAAATGAACATGCACGCGCTACACAGCAGGTCATTGCTGAAGAGAACGAAGCTGAAGCGATCCAGAATGCGATCGAAGCACAAGCACAGCGCGCTGCTGCCGAAGCCCGTATCTATCAGACACAGGCTGGCGAGTTGGGAACCAGCACCCTTCTGGCGGTTGATTCCTGGCAGCGTGCCCCTTCCTTCCTCGCGGAAGATATTTTGCGTCGTAATACCAGCTTGAGCCCCATCCCCATTGCGCAGGTTTCACAAGGTGGACATATTTGGAGAACAAAACGCAGTCCGGATGGTAAATATTTCGCCACTGCCAGTGAAGACGCCACCGTTTGTCTTTGGGCAACAGAAGATGCAGCGAAGAAATTCTGTGTCGCCCACGACGCCGCAGTTTACGATGTCGTTTTCAGCCAGGATGGTACATTCTTCATGGCTGGCGGGGAAGATGGCACTGTCCGTTTGTGGGATGTTGAAGATGGCGAACTCGTTAAAAGCTACGATTTTAACGGGACAACGATCTGGGACCTCGACTTGCGTCCAGACGGAAGCCAGCTTGCGGTCTCGCGCGATGACGGGATTGTCAGTCTGATCGACCTGACCGATCTGGATGCAACTCCGCGCAAATTCGAACACGATAGTACAGTCTATATGTCGGTCTATTCCCCCGACGGTATATGGCTTGGCGTGGGCACTGCATCAGGAAGAACCTATCTCTGGAACGTCGACCTGACCTATTTCTACGAAGGTGCAACCCACACGGACGAGATATACGCGGTAGATTTCAGTGCTGATGGCAGGTGGATGGTGACCGGTGGAGCCGATAGTGTTGCCAGAGCCAGCGAAGCGAGCCGGCGTGGTATCGCTCGTAATGTGATGACCCACGGCGACTGGATCGAGTTCATTGAGTTTGGCCCCAGCGGAAGCTGGTTTGCAACAGCCTCAGATGACAATAATTTGCGCATCTGGGATATTGAGACTGGTATCGAAAAGTTGCGTATGGAGCACAATGGCTTTGTCATGCGCATGGATATTTCTGAAAATGGCGCCTGGATCGCATCGACGGGCAAAGATCAAACGGCTCGAGTTTGGGATACGGTTTCTGGCAGTGAGATGATCCACATCCCATTAGAGAGTCGTGGTTCTTCAATTCTCTTCAACGAAGATGGTACGCGCCTTATTGTTGGCGATGAAGATGGCAATATCACCCTCTGGGATACCTCATCCCTCCTTGCGCGCTTGAATATCATTGAATTCCCCGAACTTGTTCACGAAGCCCGCTACTCTCCCGATGGAGAATATCTGGCTGTGAATACAGATCAGCGCAATGTCTGGCTTTTACCTGTTGCAGAGACATTGGAGATCAAAAATGGCACAGAAGGAATGGAAATTATCAAAGTTGAAGGACTAACCTACGATCTGGCCTTTAGCGGCGATAGTCAATGGATTGCAGCGGCTGCCTCGCGTAGTAATTTTGCAGCATTATACAATCTTGAAACAGAAGAAACCCTTAGGCTGGAACAAGGTACCAAACTGGATGCCTTTGATTTCAACTCGGATCATACCCAGATGGTAACCACCGACAGAAATGGGTGGCTTCGTTTCTGGGATCTGGCAACAGGAGAAGAGATCGATAGCATTGAAACTTCCAATGCCTTGCAAGCTGTTGTTTACCACCCTGGCGGGAAGGTACTGGCTGGTAGCATGGAGAACAAAGTCACCGTTTGGGATTTGGAGACCAAAGAAGAGGTCACCACACTCTCCCATGTCGGGGATTTGCACAATATTGCCTACAGCCCTGACGGAAAATGGCTGGCAACAGCCAGCAGCGAAGGCGATGTCCGCTTATGGAATATCGAGAATAATTACACCCTCTCCCCCACCATTTTGCGGATGAACGGGCAGCCCTACGCCCTTGAATTCAGCCCGAACAGCAATTTGCTTGCGGCGGGCAGTTCAAATTATTTCACATATATCTGGGATGTTACGCTGGGGCAGGAGATCACACGCTTGCCACATAGTGACGTGGTCTCAAGCGTCGAGTTCTCTCCCAATGGATTGGAACTTGCTACCGTTGCTCGAAAAACTGTCCAACTATGGGATATCCCGGCACTACCTGTCACCCTGACAGAATCCCTTGTGGAAACAGCCTGCTCACATTTGATCGCAAATTTGAGCGGGAACGAATGGGAATTATTCTATGGCGATGAAGAATATCGCATTCTTTGCCCTGGATTGGAAGTTCCAAAATAAAATCTAAAAAATCATGGGGCAGTCAATGCCCGCGAAAACGATCTGATCGATTTCACTTAGTTACGGAGGAACGTTATGGATGAGAACAAAGAAAATATAGTCGAAGAACGAATCCCCATCCTGCATGTGGCCTGGATGCGTTATGCTCAAATGGATGCCGCATCTGAAAAAATGGAAAAGCCTCATTACGGTCTTCGTCGTTGGATCGCCATTCTTGGCGTTTTGGCAGCTATCTTTGCCGTGATGACAGAAACGTACCCTGAAACATTTATTGCAACGGGAAAACTAGTTCTAAAGCTCTTGTTAATCTTGTCTCCGATCATTGCTTCTCTATTAGCTGTGATCTATAACAGGTTCCACAGTGGTGGTGGTTTCCTGACCCTAAGGGCAGGTGCAGAAGAGATATTGAAAGAGATCTACGTCTTCCGAACGATAAAAAAGAATGATCCTAAACGACGCTCATGGCTTGAAAAACGCTTGTCTGAGATCCAACGTCAGGTCTATCGAGGTTTGGGCGGTGAGATGGTCCTCGAGCAATACCAGGGGGCAATTCCTCCCTACTATGATCCTGAGAACCCGGAAAGTGACCCGGGTTTTGGTTTCCTGAATGGAGATGATTACTTCGCCTACCGCCTGCAGGATCAGCTTGCCTGGCATATTCGCAAGATCAATAAGATCCAGAAAGAGCGCAAACGCTTACATTGGGCGATCGGTATAGCAGGCGGTTTGGGTGCCACCTTTGCAGCATTGGATTTTTATCTCTATGTGACGATCACAGCAGCTTTTGCAGCGGCTTTTATTGGTTGGCAGGAATTGCGCAATCTGGATAATACCCTCAGGAACTACAGCAAAGTCATTATGGAATTGACCTTCATCTACGATCACTGGCTCAATCTCGAACCGGAAGAGCGGACACAGAAAGAGTTCGTCAAAATGGTTCGAGGTACCGAAGATGTGTTGTGGAGCCAGAATGTGGAATATATCCGCTCCATGCAGGAAGCCCTTGCCGATGCTGACCTCGATGAAGCCGATCTGATCGATGATGTACTCGAGGAAGCGGTTGCCTCCGATGCCCGCCTGAAGAAACAGATGCGCGATAGCATTGTCGATTACACCACTGAAAAACTGCACGAAGGCGAAGAGATCGTCGCTGAAACCTTCGAAGAGGCGCTGGGCACTTTTGTTGAAGAAGCCTCCTCCGATCTTGTTCAACAGGAATTGGCAGCCATGGCAGAAGCTGCTTCTGAGGCAGTGGAAAATATCGTCAATCGGGCGTCCCAATTACGCTCCGCTATTGATGAGGTCGCAGCTGAATTTGACGGTGTTGAGTTCAATGCCGAAACCCCCGCATCTGATCTGCATGCAATGATGCAGCGTTTCCCGAAAACTGGCGAAGTGAAAGGCTAAATCATGGCTCAAAAATTGTTCGGTAAACGAGGGGATGCAAATAAAACCCAGGAGACTCTTGATGCGCTCTCTGCATCGAAAGCCGCCATCCAGAAAGCGATCGACGAGGTGGTCGAAGAGACTCGTGTTCAGGTTAAATCCGTTGTTGAAGAGGTGAAGCAAGCCGAAAAAGAGAAAGAAGCGCTGCTTAAGAACACCGAAGTGATAAAGGAGCCGGAGCTTATGTCCGCTGATGGAAATCCTGAAAAACGAAAGTTACGCCCTGAAATTCGTCCTCATGCTTTTGTGGTCATGCCTTTTGGGATTAAGAAGGGCTTTGATGGGCAGGTCATCAACTTCAATGCCATTTATCAAGACCTGATCAAACCGGCGTTGGAAGCGGCTGGTTTTGAACCTTTCCGTGCGGATGAAGAGACCACTACGGGCGATATTTTGACCGATATGTTTCAGGAATTGTTGCTGGCAGATCTGGTCATCGCTGATTTGAGCATTGATAACGCCAACGTTTTCTACGAGTTGGGCATCCGCCATGCTTTCAAGAAGCGCGGTATTGTGCATATTCAGTCCGGGCGCGCGTATATGCCCTTTGATATTTTCAATGTGCGCACCATTCCCTACCATACGACCGAAGAAGGTGTGCCCGACCCCGAATTTTTGGAAAAGGATATTCAGGCGATCGCGCGCGTCACCCGTGACACTTGGGCAACAGGCGTGGACGCGATCCACAGCCCGGTATTCAACTTGCTGACTGGCTTGGACGAACCCGACCAGACGAGTCTGCGCACCCCGCTCGCGACCGGATTTTGGCGTGAGTATAACGAGTGGAAACAGCGCGTGGACGTTTCGCGCCGCCAACGCCGCATTGGCGACATCTTGCTCCTGACGGAGGAGATCAGCAATCCGCTCATCAAGGAAGAAGCGGTTGCGGCGGCTGGTAAAGCCCTCGCGAATATGGGACGTCACGAGCTTGCGCTGGAGCAATATCGCAAAGGCTTGGAGATCAACGAAGGCAATCTTGAGTTCCATCGCCAGGAAGCCTTCCACCTGAATCGTTTGGGGCGTGTGGACGAAGCGATTGTAAAACTCGAGTCACTTCTTGAAAAACACCCTGATGATAGCGAAGCCATTGCCTATCTTGGACGAATTTATAAGGAGACATGGATCTACTCATGGGATTGGGTGGAAGACCCCGAAGAACGCCTGAGAACAGCCTTTGAGTCGTATCACTGGATCATCAAAGCCTTTGATACTTACCTGAAAGGCTATCGTATTGACTTGAATCAATTCTATCCGGGTGTGAATGCGGTCACTTTGGGTACCCTTTTGGTTGGCTTGGCAGATCGTTTTGATGACGCCGAAGATCCAGACCCCGATATTGTCAATGTCCGCGAGACTTTGCCTGAATTACGCGGCGCGCTGGAATTCGCGCTCGAAACTTTCGCTGAAGACGAAAAAGTGGATTACTGGACCTTGGTCTCTCTCGCTGAATTACGTGTGCTGACAGCGGATAAAGCCATCAAGGTCAATCGTGCCTATCGCAAAGCCCTGATCGCTTCTCGCCGCAATGAGTTCTTCCTGAATTCCTCGTTGGGGCAACTCGAAATGCTCAATATGTTGGATATTCGCCCCGAATTTGTGGATTCCGGGATCAACGCCATCAAGGATGAGATCGCACGTCTTTCGAAAGAGGACGAAGATGCCAAAGGCGAAGACAAAGAAGAGCAAACAGCCCGCCAGGTCTTCGTTTTTGAAGGCTATACTGTAGACCCGGATGGCAGCCGTCGTAATCTTTTCCCGGCGGATAAGGAAGAACAGGTCCGTAAGGCGATCTCTGATGTCCTGGATAAGTATAATGCTGATGGAAACGATCTGGCATTCACTGCGGGACTCTCCTGCGGAACAGAGATCATCTTCGCCGAGTTATGTGCCGAGCGTGGGATCAAGGTCGAAGCCCATCTGCCCCTGGCGGATGCCGGTTACGTGCGCGAATTTGTCAGCCCCGGTGGCGATGCCTGGGTGGAACGTTTCTACCAGACTCGAAACCACCCCCTCGTGGACGAGAAATATCAATACGAGCATTTGGGTGCGCCCAAAGCCGGAGACGATATCTACGAGCGCAACAACCGCTGGACGCTCTACTCCTCCCTGATCTTTGGGATCGATAAAGTCCGTCTGATCGCTTTCTGGAATGGAAAATCCACTGAAGAAGATGATCGCGATACTCGTTTGGTCAAGTATATGGTTGATCTGATGCGCGACACCGGCGGTATCATCGAGCAGATAAACCCTGAAAAGCTGCTCAATCTCAGAGGCACCCGGAGAAAATCTACAAAGAAAACAACGCCGAAAAGCACAAAAGGCAAAGCACCTGCTAAAAAGAGTACGTAAATGAGAAAGAGACCGAGCTTCAAAAACTCGGTCTCTTTCTTTATAAAAACTATCCTCTTCGAGCGGAGGGCTTTGCGGCCTGTGCCCCGAAGGGGTAAGCAAAGCACGCAGTCGAGAAGAAATAGTGACTACTCTTCCACAGGCTGCATAATCGTCCCGATCTTATCTTTCGGGTAAGGCCAGATCTCTCCTTGTACGCCGCGGGCGAGATAAAAATCCCCGGCGCGGACAGAGACCAATCCCTCCAATGTTTCGACAACCACTTCTTGATCGGGGCCATCCTTAACCGCATCCACAAGTGGCACGAGTAGAGTTAATGCTCTTTTTAGACAAAAACCTGAACGGGTGATGACGTAGGTTTCTTCAAAAATGGATGCTTCAACGGGCCAACGATCCCCGGGTGGGCTATCTATTTCACTGACTAGATAATCACCTGCATTAACGGTCAGGGATTCGCCCCAAGGCGTTGCAACTTCGATATTTTGTGGCTCGTGAGAAGCAGGCATAAAGCGCTCCACTCGCCGTTCGACAGTGCTGCGATAGGCTTTAAAGTTCAGTGTATTGATGATCGGGTCATCGGATTTGATCAAAATAGCTTCGCTCATTATCCTTCCTTTGGGAATGTTTTGATTCTATCATAAAGAGCATTCGAGATGATTTTCGTTATGCTATTGAAATACTAAAGAGTGCTTTTTTGCTTCTGAAGAAAGGCGCTTTTTCGCCGTGTTCTGTGCTAATATCATCATGAGTGATCTTTGATACAAGTTCCTGGTAGAAAACAATAAAGAGAGGCATCCATCCTTTAGGAGCGATCATGAAAGTCGGCTTTACTTTTGATCTTCGACGTAAACATCAACCAGACCCAAATTCCCCGGCCGATTTTTATGGTGAGTTTGAAACCGATGAGACTGTTGCCGCCATTACAGATGGCCTTAAAAGCCTCGGGCACGAAGTTGTTGAAATAGGCAATATCGATGCTTTGGTGCAATTTCTGGCATCAGGGCAGCGCGTGGACGTGGTCTTCAATATGGCAGAGGGCAGGCATGGGCGCGCACGAGAATCGCAGGTGCCTGGCTTGCTTGAAGCCTATCAGATCCCCTACACTTTCTCCGACCCACATTCACTGACCATCTGTCTGGATAAAGGACTCTCGAAAGATATTCTCCGCGCTGCAGACATCCCCACGCCGGATTACCAAGTGTTACACCCCCACGAACCAGCCTCTCTAAAAAATATTTCCCTTGCCGCCATGCCCTTCTTCCTGAAACCCATATATGAAGGGACTTCTAAAGGGATCGATAAAAATTCCATTATCCATACCGAAGATGCAATGCGTGCGCGGGTTCAATGGCTTTGGGATGAATACAAACAACCCGTATTGCTCGAAAAATACTTGCCCGGGCGCGAGTTCACTGTAGGTGCTTTAGGCGCAGGGGCAGAAACACGCATTATTGGTGCAATCGAAATATCTCTCAAGCACGAACGAGAAGTGTATGGCTTCTTTGAGAAAGAAGAATGTGAGCATTTGGTTGCCTATGATCATTTTACAGAAGAGCCTCTGCTCAGCGAACTATTCTCCCTGGCAGAGAAAACTTGGCGCGTTCTGGAATGTCGTGATGGCGGCAGAGTGGATATTCGCCTTGATGAAAACGAGCGCCCGCAAGTCCTCGAAGTGAACACTCTGCCAGGGATGCATCCCACCCATTCCGACTTGCCCATGATCGCAACCTTTGAGGGCATGAGCTACGCAGAATTGTTGGATGAAATTCTTTCGTATGCTATAAAAAGGATGGAATAATCGGAACACCCTCCTTTCAACTTGCTACCGTCTAAGGAAAATCAACTGATGAAATGGCATAAAAGCACTATTCAAATCCGTACCCCCGGCAAAGGACTCCACGAGATCACCTCCCTCGTTCGGGATGAGATCCATAACTGGCAGATCGAAGAGGGGATGTGTACCCTCTTCCTGCAACACACCAGCGCCTCTTTACTCATCTCTGAAAGCTGGGACCCTTCTGCCCGCGCAGATCTCGAGACCTTTATGGAACGAACTGTCCCGGAAGGAGAGCGCTGGTATACGCATACCCTTGAAGGCCCAGATGATGCCACCTCTCATATCCGCGCTATGTTGACAGATGTAAGCCTAAGCATCCCCATTGATAACGGGCAGCTTTCGCTTGGTCAATGGCAGGGGATTTATCTTTTTGAGCACCGTGCTCGTCCGCATCAGCGTCGTGTTTTAATGCGGGTTTTGAGCGTTGCATAAGAAAAACCTTAGAAAAAGGACTACTCGATTTTCAGCTCTCCTTTTTATGGTATTATGCACAAAATTTCACTAAAACAGTCCAAATAAGGAAGAAATCATGGGAAAGAATGAAAAAAGATTACTATTGATCGGCATTTTTGGCACATTAGTTATTCTCGGTATGGCTTTCGCAGATCGTTGGCTCTACGAAGGTGATCTACCTCCGGGGATGGTGGCAATGATCCCTGTGGAGGAGGCAGATGCCGAAGATAACGAGGGCAAGCCTGAAGTCGCGAGCGAAGCGGAGCTTCCTGAAAATGTAACCCTCTTTAGCATTGACCCATTCCAGTCAGAAGCACGTTTTACGCTGAATGAAGTGCTGGGCGGCGTACCAACGACTGTGGTCGGTGTCTCAAGTGGCGCTGAGGGGAGTATTGCCATCCCGATGGATGAGCCGCAAAAGACCTATGTGGGCGAGATTTTGATCAATGCCCGCGGTTTTGCGACCGATAATGATCTGCGTAATCGGGCTGTTCACAGCCGTATTTTGGAAAGCGGCGCTTATGGGACGATCTCTTTTGTGCCGAAGGAAATTACTCTCTTGCCAGATGCGATCAGCTTTGGCGAAAGTGTTATGCTGCAGATCCTTGGCGATTTGACGATCAAGGGGAGAACCCATGAAGTTCTTTTCACCGCTGAAGTGACGATGCTTTCAGAAACGGAAGTGCAGGGTCATGCCGAGGCGATAGTGGCCTATGCCGATTATGGGATTTCGATCCCCTCTGTGCCGCGTGTTGCAGATGTAGACGAGGAAGTATTGCTGGAAATTGACTTTGTGGCTGTACAAGAGTAAGACAGCCTCTTCGACAAAAAAATATCCCCGATTTTCGGGGATATTTTTTTGTTTTTTTATTCGTTTATGTGACGGTCATGGCCATGTTGGTGCACATGCCCGTGTGAGAGTTCAACCTCGTTTGCCTTACGCAGCCCAACAACTTTAACCTTGAAGTGCAGTTTTTTCCCGGCAAGTGGATGATTGAAATTTAATTGTGCAACGTTATTTTCGATCTTGTCGATCCGTGCGTAAACGGGCTCACCCTCTTCGTTTTGTACCTGTAATTCTGTGCCCAACTCAACAGGGATATGGTCGGGGAATTGGTTGGTGGGTACTTCCATATAGGCTTCTTCATCAATTTCGCCGTATCCTTCGGCGGGTTTTACTGTAACTTCTTTGCTTTCGCCAATACTCATGCCGAGCATTTCTTTTTCCAATCCTGGAATAATATTGCCATGCCCTTGCAAGAATTCCAATGGCTCACGCCCTTCTGAAGAGTCGAGTACTTCGTCCTCGACGGTTAGGGTGTAATCCATAACTACAACAAGGTCGTTCTTGACGTTTTTTTCTTCGGTCATTATTTCTCCTTTGTATTTCAATTGTGCCTAAAAATTTTGAACGCCCTTATTGCACATTTGAGAATGTTTTTATCCGTATAATTTTTGAAGCTCTTCTTTCGCCGATTCATATGCCTTTTGCAAGGCGTCGATGGCAGGCGCAAGATCGTTTATCTCGCCACTCTTCCCCTTTTTCTCAAGATCGGCGGCCAGAGCTGAGAGCTCTTCCGCGCCAACTGTGGCACTGGTGGATTTAAACGAGTGTGCAGCACGCACAAATTCAGATGGCTGTCCTTGTACGATGGAATCCCTCAGGGTTTTGAGTAATTCAGTGGAGTTTTCGTAGAAGCTGTTGAGAATATCAGCGATAAACTCATCTGCTTCATCTTCCATCAGCTCACGATAAGAATCAAGAATGGTTGTGTTTATGCTCATAGTTTTACACCCACGATGTTTCTACTTGGTTGCCACCAGCTTCTTTTGCACGGTAAAGAGCTTCGTCGGCAAGTTGGATAATATCATCTAGCAGTGTTGCGGAACCGCTGATCTTGGTAGCCGTAGCGACGCCAGCACTGGCGCGGAGACTTAATACGCCTCCTTCAGGGAGGGCGAGCTTTGTTGCCGCAATCCCCTCCAGAATGCGTTTCGCAGCACCTTCAGCATCTTGTGCTGTTGTGCCAGGCAAAACAATCAAAAATTCATCGCCTGCCCAACGACCGATGCCATCATAAGTGCGGCTACGTTCTTTGATCACCTGTGCGATGAGCTTTAGTGCCTCGTCGCCAGTGAGATGCCCATACTCATCGTTGACTTCTTTGAACTTATCGATGTCGAGAAAAATGACGCTGATAGGGTCTGCAATTCGGCGGGCGCGTTCCAGTTCGCCGCGCGCAAATTTATAGATCGCACGTCGATTCATGATTCCCGTCAGGCTGTCTACCATTGCCAATTTTTCGAGCTGATTATTCGCGCGGACCAGATGATCTTCAAGGGTCAATACACGCTCCCCAACAGCGACCCGTGCTTCCAATTCGGCAGGGTTAAAAGGCTTGGTCAGATAATCGTCCGCCCCTGAATATAGCCCCTGCACGATATCTTCGTTTTTGTCATTCGATGTGACCAAAATGACATAAACATAGCCTTCCAATTCAGAAGAACGAATTTTTTGAATGAGTTGAATCCCGTCA
>CAZASG010000008.1:0-110654 GCA_964487745.1 uncultured Anaerolineaceae bacterium
CGTAACTTTAGCAGGTACTCCATGGATTTTACAAACCAGGTAGCAACTTGAGTTAAATATTATCCGTTAGGGGAACTCTATCTGGTTGATAATACTTGTCGTGAAGCTTTTGGCTACACCCCTACTGGTTTTGAGCCACAACTCTGTCCTAGACCGGAGAAAACACCCGGCGAACCTGGAGAGCCTACCCCTGCCTCTTGTGTACCAATAACCTGCGCGCCCGGGTGCTATTGGATGGGTGAACCTCAATGCGAATGTCAGTGTCTTTACTAAGTTCAATCACAAGTTGATGTAAAAAGAGCGACCGAGTGGCTTACACTCGGTCGCTCTTTCGTTTATATGGCCTTGTCTGCGCTTACGTCAAGAACTGCCAAGCCAGTAACCACTTTGGGATAGAAATCTGTCGACTTTTGAGGCATTTTCTCATCGTCGGCAGTGCAGGCTGTGATCTGCTCCATACGGGTAGCGTTCACAATGAAGAGGAAGGCGGTATCTTCGGCAGCGACACGTTCGTAGCCGAGATCAGGTTCACGAAGATACTCAACCCCTTTTTTAGCATCAATAGTTTCTTCGCTTATCCCCATGATGTGTTCGAGCAAGAGTTTATGCAAGATGCTCGCATCGAGGGTTTGCCAACTTTGCGTGCGGGACGGGGCAAGTTTTTCCATAACGGCAGCCGACTTGAGTTCAAGTGCGTAAACGCCGGTTTTCGTCACCATTCCGAAGCGACCGGTCTCACCAATAGCGGCATCCATTTTAACCTCGAGGGCGGCGCGATCCGTCACCTCTTCGATCTCGAAATACTCGGCGGCTTTCGCGAGAATTTCACTTGCACTCATCTGGTTGTAATCAAAGATCAACCGGTGGGTGGGCAAAATGGTGAGCCCGGGGTTGCTCATGCTCACGAGGGCCACCAAAAGATAGTTGAAGGCGGCATCTGCGGGAGCATCAGGATATTTTTCACGTTGCTCATCTCGATAAGCAATAGCCGTCTCGTAGCGATGGTGGCCATCCGCAATAATCAAGCCTTTTTTTGGAGCCATCTCTGCCTGCACAGCGGCGAGAACATCTTCATCGGTGACGACCCATAGCTTCTGGCGAACATCTTTCTCGAAAAGTTCGCGAACGTCTACATCGGGGTCACGTTGGATAGCGGCATCCAAAACACTATCGACCTTGTTTTCCACATCAGGATAAAGGATGAAGATGTTGCCATAGTAAGCTTCGGTAGCGCGGGTGAGATTTAAACGATCCATTTTCGGACCATCATGGGTTTTCTCGTGTGGAAGGACGACGCCTTCTTCAAAACGAGCAAGTTCAAGGGCTCCGATCAGAGCCTTGCGGACGACAGCCACTCCGTTGAGGGTAAACTCTTGATGATAAATATATAGGGCAGGTTTTTCTTCATGCTGTAAAACACCCTCAGCAAGCCATTTTTGCAAGAAAGCGTTCGCGCGAGTATAAACATTTTCGCTTTCGTTATCGCTCTCAAATTCCTTGCCTTTAATCATACGAACAACGTTATGTTCGTTAAGGTCATAGTATTTATCCTGCAAACCGTGACGGACGCGGTCATAGGGTTGGCTGATGACAGTGGCGATATCGCCCACTTTTTCCGGGTTATAACGAATTCCCTTGAAGGGTTTTAGATTAGCCATTTTTGCTCCAGTTCACAAAACCGCCAAAGCGATTCGGGTTAGTCTTTCAATACGTTAATAACATTTTTGGCGACTTCTGTGCCAACACGAGCTTTGGCTTCCACCGTGCCTGCACCGATATGAGGTGAACCGATCACCTGCGGGAGCGTGTACAGTTTATGCCCCATGCTTGGTTCTTCAGTATATACATCAAGAGCAGCGCCAGCAACTTTGCCAGCTTTTAGCGCATTGAAGAGCGCATCTTCGTCTATCGTGCCGCCACGCCCACAATTGATGATATTTACACCATCTTTCATTTTTTCAAATGCCGCAACATCAAGGATATTGTGTGTCTCTTTGGTGTAGGGGACGTGCAAACTGATGTAGTCAGCACGCTTGAGAAGATCATCAAGCTCTTTGACAAGCTCAATGCCATGAGCGGATTCGACATAGGGATCGTAAGCGATCACCCGCATTCCGAGCGCGTTCGCTTTGTTGCCCGATGCTTGCCCGATGCTCCCAACACCGATCAGCCCCAAAGTTTTTCCCGCTATCTCCGTGCCGAGGAAGGATTTCTTTGCCCACTCACCCTCTTCCATTGAAATGGTCATTTGAGGGATATGGCGAGCAAGAGCAAAAATATAGCCAACTGTCAATTCAGCAACAGCAGCTGTAGAGGCAGTGGGGGTATTGAGCACCTGAATGCCCTTTGAACCAGCATATTTGACATCGATATTATCCAGCCCAACACCACCGCGAACGATGGCTTTCAGCTTGGTCGCTTTATCAATCACATCACTGCGAACCTGCGTGCGGCTCCGAACAACCATTGCATCGTATTCGTGGATTTCTTCCAGGAGTTGTTCGGGGGTAATATCAGGCTTGTTGACAACTTCGATGCCAGCTTCTGCGATCATATCGAGGGCAGCTTGGGCAGTTGCATCGCAAATAAGTACTTTCTTTGTCATTATTTTTCACCTTTTCTTTTCACGTATGAAGCGCACGGTGTTCGTTGAGAAAATTTCACACTTTTCCGTGCTCTCTTCTGAAAGTTTTTTAGAGTCCCAAAATATCTTCGATCTGGTCAGTGAGCCACTTCAGATCTTCCATCTGCAGGTCACCCATATGGGCAATGCGGAAGGCTTTTTCTTTTAGGGTACCGTATCCGTTCGAGAGCATTGCACCACGCTTGGCAAGTTCTTTATTTAGATCGGCAACACTGATGCCACGAGTATTCTTAATATTAGTGATCGTTGGCGAAAGATATCTTTCATCATCCGCGTAGAGTTCAAAATGCTTGCGCGCCCAATCCTGAACGTATTTTGCCATCTCTGCATGACGGGCAAAACGATTTTCAATCCCTTCTGCAAGGATGCGGTCCATCTGGACGTTGAGGGCATTGATTAGGCTGATCCCCGGTGTAGCGGGAGTCTGGCTCTTGATAGCTTTCTTTTCAAGAGCAACGAAGTCGAAATAGTAACCTTTGTTTTCAGTCGTTTCTGAACGAGCATAAGCAGCATCGCTAACCGTGACAACACAGAGCCCGGGTGGGAGGGCAAAAGCTTTTTGTGTCCCGGCTAAAACAACATCCAAGCCCCAATCGTCCACACGGATCTCAGCGCCAGACATGATGCTGACAGCATCAACCAAAACAAGAACACTGGGATATTTTTCTTTGACCAAGGCAGCAATTTCTTTAATGGGGTTGGTGACACCTGTTGAGGTTTCATTATGCGTAATACAAACGGTATCAAACCCACCATGAGAGAGATACTCATCCACCATTTCTGGCGTGATAGCCTCACCCATCTCCACTTTGATGACTTCGGTCTCTTTGCCATTTGCTGTCGCAATCTGCGCCCAACGCTTGGAAAAAGCACCACAATCGGTCATCAAAGCTTTGGTCTGCACACAGTTACGGATCGCGCCTTCCATCATCCCGGTCGACGACGAAGTGGAAAGGTAAATACGATTTTCAGTGTAAAGAAGTTTCTTGAGCTTCTCCACCACTTCCCCATGCATATCAGAATAAAGAGAATCGCGGTGTCCGATCATGGGAACCGCCATCGCTTCAAGTACCTCGTCTACAACATGCGTAGGACCAGGGATAAAAAGTTTTTTGTACATTAAACGCCTCCAAATAGGATAGAAATCAAAGGTTGACTCCAAAAGTTGTCAGACAACTTCCGCGCGAGATTATACCTTAATTCACAAATAAAGCGCAGGCATCCAACCTAAATACATGGGGATTATAATCTTCTTAACGGCGCAAAAGAGTTTTTTAAGATAGCTGGTTTTGGAAAATAAGCTTAGGAGAAACAGGGGATAAGCTTGAACTACTACGAGGTTGTAATTTACTATAGGCATGTGTATACTCAAACCACTTAACCTATTCAAAGAAAGAGGATCTATCATGAAGAAATCACACATTGTTTTACTGCTCATTTTCGCACTGCTGACAAGTTTAGCTTGCAGCGTTTTTTCAGGACCGGTAGCATCATCGGATGGTCCCGCATCAGGTGGAGGGGATACCAATCCCAACATTCTTTTTAGGGATGATTTTTCAAAATCCAACAGCGGTTGGGATCAAGCAGATTGGGATAGCGGCATAACCGATTATGGCGATGGCGTCTACCGCATGGTCGTAAAAGTCCCCAGCTATGATATTTGGGCAAACCCCGGGCAATACTTTGATGGTGATGTACGTGTTGATGTGGACGCAACCAAGATCAGTGGAGAAGACGATAATGATTATGGTGTGATCTGCCGCTATTCTGGCGAACCTTCCAGCCCCAGTTACTATTTCTTTATCATCAGCAGCGATGGATTTGCTGTCATCGGCAAAGTAACTGCTGGCTCCACCGAATATATCTCTAACGAGAAAATGCAGCCCAGCGACGCCATCAAACAAGGCAACACAACCAACCATCTGCGCGCCGATTGCGTTGGCAGTACGTTGACTCTGTACGTCAACGGCCAACAGGTGACGAGCACAAGTGACACTTCATTTACTGGTGGTGATGTCGGCTTGATCGCAGGAACCTTCGACATTCCCAGTACTGAAATTCATTTCGATAATTTCGTGGTTGCCAGACCCTAGCACAATTTCTTCAGCAAACAAAAAACTCCGGCTTAGCCGGAGTTTTTTGTTTGCTATGGTTGACGAACTTCAAAATTATCAAATAACACATCCAGACCGCCGACATCAAATGTCCCTGCGAGGAGACCAACATCGCCTTCACTAAAATCTGCATCATCAACCAAAGCAACCGGAGCATCGTTAATATAAAAGCGCAGGGTATTTCCCTGACATTCCGCTCGCAAACGATTGATCGCAACACCGATCATGATCGCGCTGTTATAGCGCATGGAGTTCTGCCCCAAAAGGACCTGCTCCCCATCTCGCACTTTGCCGATCGCATAATAGCCATCGGTGCTAATAACGAAAAAATAATAATTCAGATCGTCCTGATAACGACAGATCAGACCAATCCGATTTTCAACCGGACCTGCATATAGCAGAGCATCTACTTCAAGACGTACATCACTGAAGTTCAGCCCAGGCGTTGACCAATAGTTCAAACCGGCATCGCGGATATAAAAACGCAACCCATTTGCATCAAAGCCCACTACACCGCTATCATTTGCAAGATGTGTCCACTGTGCCTGACTCGCCGAAAAATCATCGGCAAAAAGAATATCCCCTGGCAAGACAGCAGGCTCAGACTGACAAGCTGCCAGCAAAAGAGACGTAAGCAAAAGTAAAAAAAGAATTCGTTTCATAGACCACCACTACTCCTGGAAATATTCATCAAAAAGACGCTGGATTTCCGCTCTCAGCGCATCGTCCTGCGCAAATTCTTGCGCTTGCAAAAGCGAGGAATACGCTAACCCACGATCCCCGCCTTTGAGATATAGCATACCCAAATGCAAATGTGCCGCGGCATATTCGGCATCTTTTTCCAGGGCACGCAAAAATTGACGCTCGGCATCTTCATCGCGATCCAAGCCAAAGTAAACCAAGCCCAATGTGTCGATATAACGTGCTTCTTCAGGCGCAAGGATCACCGCTCGACGCGCAGCTGACAACCCCGTTCCTGCCAGATCATAACGATAATCAAACGAAAATAACGCCAACAATTGGCGGTAAACAGGCTCAGTTGGCTCAAGCTCAGTTGCTTTTTCATAAGCAGCCAAGGCATTTGGCAGGTTTCCCAATTCGGCATAAAGCCCCCCCAGCAAAGTACGCCAGGACGGATTATCAGGCTCAAGCTCTGCCAGCCTTTCAAAATCGAGCAAGGCAGCATTGCGATCGTTCACGCGCTGCCAATATAACCCCCGCAGAGAAAGCAGAGTGGGAGAATCAGGATTAATGGAAGCAGATTTCTCAAAGGATGGCAAGGCATCTTGCCCCAGCTCAACTTGTGCTTGCCCCAGCCATGCCCAGGCGGATGCGTTCTCAGGGTCGGCTTGGGTGGCGTTATAAAAAGCTTCTGCCGCCAGTTCCCATTCTTCTGCCAATGCCAAGCCACGTCCAAGCAGGATCAACCTCTGAGCAGAATCGCTCTCTATCGATGCCAAATTCAGGGTTGTGCGCAACGTCTCCACAACAGGAGAATATTCCTCGTCCAGGCGCGCGGCGGTGTTCAGTTCTTCTATGGCACGGCTTGGGTCATCCTGAATAAGCAAAACACCGATGCGATAGTGCATATGTGGAAAGTTTATCCTATTCACAAAATCACAATACAAGGCACTTTCTTCATAGACTAACGCATCTGACAAATACTCTAGCTCCAACTCATATTCTCTGTGATAGCGAGATATACCAGCCATATATTGGTAAAGAATAACGTGATTGGGAAAATGTATTAGGGCCTCTTGCCAAATTTGAATTGCATGATCCGTATCAGAAGCGTAAAAATATCCCAATTTTTCCCACCCACATGCATTGAGGGCACCCCGGCTTCTGGCATTCTCCAAAGCAGCAGCCATCGCAGGTATATCACCAGCCTCCCAGTAAGCATCTCCTGCCTCATTCCATAATACAGGTTCCCAGAAAACACGCCGGGAAGCCAACTCAAATTGTTCAGCAGCATAGCGTGCGTTTCCAGCCGCAAGTGCTTCGCGCGCATTCTTCTCGTTCTGATAACCTGCGAGCGCTGGAGGAGAAAAAATAAGCAGCGCCATCAGGAGAAAAATCGCAGATACGATGATACAGGAGCGTTTCATAAGGACATTATATACCGATATGAGGGTATAATGCGCCCATGCTTTCTCGACAACCTCCCCTCGTTATCGGCATCGCTGGCGGCTCTGGCTCAGGAAAGACAACCGTCGCACAAGAAATTCTCAATCGCGTTGGTCCTGCACGAATCTCGTTTTTACAACACGACGCTTACTACAAAGATCTGAGCGGTCTCCCCCCAACACAGCGCATGGCGGTCAACTTTGATCATCCCAACTCACTCGAAACGGATTTGCTTATTCAACATATTGAAATGTTGAAAAAAAACGAGAAGGTTGATCTTCCCATCTATGATTTTGCGAACCACAGCCGCACAGAAGAGACTTTTGAAGTACTCCCACGCGGCGTGATTCTCGTAGAAGGAATTTTGATCTTTGCGGAACCAGATTTACGCAAACTCTTTGATGTAAAGATCTTTGTAGATACAGACGACGATATTCGCTTCATCCGCCGATTGGAACGTGATATTGCTGAACGCGGGCGAACAACAGATAATGTCGTTAAACAATATTTAGCAACTGTGCGCCCCATGCACCTTGAGTTTGTCGAGCCATCCAAACGATATGCCGATGTGATTATCCCAGAGGGTGGGCATAATATCGCCGCCCTGGATATGGTCGTTGCTCGAATCGAATCTCTTCTGTAACCGAAAGGAATTTATCAATGTCTCAACAAGAATGGGCTTCTGCCCCCGACATGGTGATTGATCCCGCCAAGAAATATACTGCCACCATTTCAACTGACAAGGGTGATATGGTGATCGAGCTCTTTGCTGAAAAAACCCCGAAGACGGTCAATAATTTTGTCTTCCTTGCGCGCGAAGGTTTCTACAATGACACTATTTTCCATCGCGTAATCGCTGACTTCATGGCACAGGGTGGCGACCCAACCGGAACCGGCACAGGTGGTCCCGGCTATCGCTTTGCGGACGAATTCCACCCTGAATTGAAGCACGACAAACCCGGCACTCTCTCAATGGCCAATGCCGGTCCTGGCACAAATGGATCGCAGTTCTTTATCACCCATGTTCCCACACCGTGGTTGGATAATCGCCATAGCGTTTTCGGACAAATAACCGAAGGTATGGACACCCTTATGGCGATTCCGCCGCGTGACCCGATGCGCCCTGAATATCCCGGCGTAAAGATCAAGACTGTCACCATCGCTGAAGCTTAGACCATGTCAGAAGAGCGTCGCTTAGCCCTTCTCCGCATCATTATATTCATCGGGGTCATAGGGCTAAGCGCGTTTATTTTTTCCATCCGCGATCAAGCAGAAAGTTTCGCCGCTTATGGATATCCCGGCATCTTTCTGGTTACCCTCCTCGCCAGCGCAACAGTTCTGCTCCCTATGCCCGGCCTCGCCATTGTTTTTGCAATGGCAAGTGTTTTCAATCCCGTTGGTGTAATCATTGCAGCCGCATCAGGAGCCGCTCTTGGAGAGCTTTCTGGTTATCTGGCAGGTTTCAGCGGACAAGCTGTGGTCGAGCGTATGGATGTCTATGAGCGGATCTCGCCCTGGATCGACCGCTACGGAACACTCACGATCCTCATTTTGGGCGCGATCCCCAATCCGTTTTTTGATCTTGCTGGCATCGCTGCTGGTGCTGCAAAAATCCCTCTTGGCAGGTTCATTCTTGCCTGTTGGGGAGGGCAACTGATCAAGATGACGGCTGTGGCATACACAGGTGTTTATTCTATCAATTGGTTATTTTCCTAAGTGATGAAGCGTCGTTGGCTAACTTTCTTTACCGATCTGGGACTGCAACTTCTTGCACTCTATCTTTTCATCATCGTCCCAGCCTTAGGGGTTCTGCTTGCATTTGACTATCTTGCCGGTCAACAGATCCAGACAGATGTTCGTGCAAACGACCTCTCCCTGGCACGTGCCATTGCCCTGGAAACTGATCTTTCGATCATGAAGTCTTTAAAAGCTGTAGAAGGCCTCTCTGAATACACAAGCGTTATCGAAGCAAACTCTGAAGAGATGGGGGAGATATTCAATATCTTTCTCCAAACCCGCCCCGATGTAAACCTGATCTATCGACTTGATGCAGATGGCACAATGCTATACCACTACCCTGTCGGCCCTAGCTCGACAGTGGGCGACGATTTTTCATTCCGAGATTATTATCAAAAAGCGTTATTTAGCAGCAACGCACTTGTTTCCAAAGGCCGTATTTCCCCAACTACACAACAAGCTGTGGCGACAGCTGTAATGCCCATCCGTGACGGGCAGCGCTTTCTTGGCATCGTTGCAACAAATATCAAGCTAGCCAGTTTGAGCAAAACCCTTGAGGAGATCGCTTCCAGCCGACGGCCCGAAGAAGATTTTGATATTGTCGTCATCGATTCAAGCGCGCAGATCATAGCCTATCCTGATCCAAGCCATCTTCTCCAAGACGCAAGCGAATTACTCCCTAATGTTTATGCCCCTCTTTTGGCGGGCAAAAGCGGCACACGCATTGAAGCCGATCACAACAATATAGAGCGCCTATACACATATACACCGATTGAGAGTGCTGGCTGGGGAGTTATCGTCAGTCGCCCTACAGCTACAGCCTTTGCCACTCAAATTACTATCCATCAAATTACCACCATCGTTGCAGTCACCTTTGTCGTGATCGGCTTGTTTGTATGGATACTGCTTGCACGCCGCGTAGTTATGCCGCTCGAACGACTCACCTCTCTCAGCCGGGCAATCGGGAGCAATCGCGAAATCAGCCAACAGGACCGGAAAGAAGTCAACAGGCTATCTAGAAGAGTAGACCAGATTGGGCATCTCATCCGCAGTATTTTGCGGATGGAACGATCAATTGCTACTCGCATAAACGAACAAGAGACTTTGCTTGAAACCAGCAAGGCCGTTGTTTCCACTCTTGACCCACAGACAGTACTCGACCGCATTCTTGAACAAGTTCAAAAACTCTTCAACGTGAAGATGTGTGCCATCGTCGCTTTGGATGAAGAGCGCAAAACATTCCGCATCCGCGCCAGCCGTGGCTTATCGAAAAAATACGCGGTTCAACTCGCTATTCAACCGACTGACCCCAACTCAATTACTATGCGCGCTCTACGCGCAAAAGAGCCCATTCAGATCAGCAACACTGATACTGATGCCACCTTCGCTGCACAGCGACCGCGTGCCAAAGCGGAAGGCTATCGTTCCATATTGGCCGTACCACTTAACACGCAACACACCCCACCCGCAGCGTTATTGGTATTCCGTCCTGACCCACACGTTTTTACAAATAACGAGACCCAGCTTCTCGTCAACTTTGCGAACCACGTTACAATGGCGATTGAAAATGCGACTCTTTACTCACGCAGCGACATGCGCCTTCAGCAGCAAACTCGTCGCATCGAGGCCCTTGTCCACTCCCTCTCTGATGGACTAATCCTGAGTGACTTGAGCGGAAACGTGATCTATACAAACAGGCGCATCGGAGAGCTTGCCAATCTGGCATCCGAAGAGCTATATCGCACCAGCCTCAACAGCGTCATCAACCGCATTCTAACAAAAGCATCCACACCAAGACAGCTTCGCAAGCGCATTGATGATGCATTCAAAGGCAATGAAGAACGCGGGGTCGAAATCCCACTGATCGACCAAAATCGTCGCGTTGATCTGCGTCTGCAGCTATTTGCTGTTACAGATGCCGACCGAAAACCAATTGGGCGCGGCTTGATCCTGCGCGATATAACCGCCGACCGCGAAGTAGACCGCATGAAATCGAGCTTGATCTCAACCGTCTCACACGAACTACGAACACCACTCGCCGCTATCAAGGGCTATGCAACCACATTACTCGCGGACGATGTAGAGTGGGACACAACTTCACAACATGAGTTTCTATCAATTATCTCTGATGAAACGGATCGCCTTAGCGCGTTGGTCAACAGCCTGCTTGATCTCTCGCGCATCGAATCAGGCAATTTGAGCATTTCGCATATTGAGTCCCCTGTTTACGAGATTATCGAACGTGCCGCAAAAAGCGCCCACTTACAGGATGAAAACACTCTCGCCATCACACTTGACCCGAACTTGCCCACGCTATATGCAGATCCGCCGCGTCTTGAAACCGTTTTGCGCAACCTGATCGAAAACGCCGTAAAATATGCCGGTGAAAAAGCGGCCATCGAAATAGACGTGCGGTCCGAAGAAAACGATATTATCTTCCGCGTCAAAGACAATGGCCCAGGTATCCCCTCGCAGGAAAGCGAGCGCATCTTCCAAAGCTTTTATCGTGTAGATACCAGCCTCACTCGTCTTGCCAGCGGCGCCGGGCTTGGCCTGGCAATCTGCAAAGGTCTCGTTCAAGCACATGGCGGCAGAATTTGGGCAGAGCCTCAGAAAAAAGGTGCGTGCATTGCTTTCTCCATTCCCATCGACAACCAAAACGTACATCCAAGACCAGAAGATAAAGCGCACGAAAGGCAGTTAAATCATGAGCACTAATTCCCCAACCGTCCTTGTCGTTGATGACGAAAAACCTCTACGTGATTTTGTTCGGCGCAATCTTGAAGTGCGCAACTTCAAGGTCGAAACTGCTTGCAATGGTCTTGAAGCTTTGGCTATCTTCAACACTCAGCACATTGACCTTGTCATCATGGACATCATGATGCCTCATCTGGATGGGCTGGAAACAACGAGACGCATTCGCCAAACATCCCTCGTCCCGATCATCGTACTGACCGCGCTAGGTGAGGAAGCGGATAAAGTTCGCGCATTCGATATGGGAGCGGATGATTACCTCACCAAGCCTTTTGGCACCGGGGAACTGCTAGGCCGCGTCAAAGCTGTCTTGAGACGGGCACGTTGGTCGGAAACATCCATTATCAACGAAAAGATCGTGCGCGAAGACATCGTTGCTGATCTAGAGCGCCACGAGATCAGCGTCCGAGGAAAAATCCTGAATCTTACCCCAACCGAATTTAACTTACTCGTTTATATGATGCGCCATGCGGGGAAAGCACTCTCGCATCGTTCGATTCTTCAAAATGTTTGGGGACCAGAGTATGGCGAAGAAGCTGAATATTTACGTGTTTATATGGGAAAGCTACGCCAAAAAATAGAAAAAGACCCACTACATCCGGAATATCTGCTTACCGAGCGAGGGATCGGCTATAGATTTAAAGGGTAATAGTCTTAATGCAATTTACTCTGGAGTTATAGCACTTACTAATACAGGAACTCTCATGCAAGAAATTAGCATGCTTTTAGCACCCATCTCCAAAGGCATTTTATTAGGTCTTGTATATGGCATTGCAGCTATGGGGTTAACACTTATATGGGGCGTCATGGGCATTTTTAATTTCTCTCACGGGGCAATTATTACTTTGGGGATGTTTAGCTCATCTATCGTCTTCTTCAACTTAGGCATTAATCCCCTTATTAGCCTTGTCCTAGTCGCGATCACTGGGTTACTACTTGGTATTGCAATTTATTTTATTGCTGTGCACAAGATAATTGATAGGCCACATTCATCAACCTTGCTCACAACTTTGGCGGTTGGCATGATCATCACAGGAATTGCTATAACTATTTTTACGCCTTCGTCCTTTAAGAAAAACCTTGATATCGGAGCCCAAATAACCCCCAAGACACATCTAATCGCAATCATGATCGCCCTTCTTATTGCTACTGCAGCATATATTTTTCTTTACCGCTCTAATCTCGGAAGGCGTATCCGCGCCGTCACCAATGATCGTGAGGCAGCTGAATTAGCGGGAATCCCTACGGCAAAGCTTTTGGCACTCAGCTTTGGAATCGGAAGTATGCTCGCTACCATTTCTGGAGCTTTGATTGCCACCTTCTTGCCTTTCAATTCTCTTTCCGGCACAGAATACGGGCTAAAAGGCTTTGTCATCATTGTTTTGGGCGGACTTGGAAATCCTATTGGAGCTTTATTGGGCGGCTTGGCTCTTGGCATTTTCGAAAATGCCTTTTCCACTTTCCTGGAGAGTTCATGGATACCAGTCATTGAGTTTGGTTTGCTTGTTGGCATCCTTCTCGCCCAAGAAAACGGTGTTCTGGGAGCAAAAGAGTGAAAAGTTGGCGCAATTACCTCGGACTTGGCATCCCTTTGCTGATCATCGTTGGGCTTACTTTTTTGCCCACCTATACAGATAATATTTCAAAGCGGGAAAGTGCTTTTTTAATTCTTAATGCCATTGCTCTCGCATCCAGTCTCAATATCCTCATGGGCTATTCCGGGTATGTCAACTTTGGGCATATTCTCTTTTTTGGTTTTGGCGGTTATATCGGATTCTATTTCATCAATGTATATGAGTGGTCGCTCTGGGTATCCTTGCTGATCGCTGGCTTCGCATCTGGGTTACTTGCCTTCTTCTTCGGGAAAGCAATCTTACGATTACGTGGCGCTTATTTCGCCCTTGCAACCATTGGTGTCAACGAACTTGCCAAAGCTCTGATAAATAATTTTAATTTCCCGGGCAGCGAAATCGGTATCCCTCTGAAATTTGACGCATATGGTGGCGCAATAGAGGCTCTTGATATTACTTTCTACATCATGGCGGGACTAGCCTTCCTTGCTGTTGTACTCAGTTATTTTGTCCGTATTTCAAAATTCGGACTAGGATTACTTACTATTCGCGAAGATGAAGGCACGGCCGAAGCCATGGGAGTTGATACCCTAAACACAAAAAAACAAGCCTTTGTATTGTCCTCCATTATCCCGGGTATGGCAGGTGTGCTTTTCTTCTTTACAGAAGGGATCATAGACTCTCAAAGCGCATTTTCTTTGCACACTTCGATCGAGTTAATCATTATCGTTATGGTCGGCGGGCAAGGAACTGTCCTGGGGCCCGTTTTGGGAGCGGTTACTTATTACAAATTGATGGATCTTTTCTTTATATTGGGCAATCTGCCCACAGGTTTACAGATATCAGTTTCGGGCGCACTTTTACTCATCTTTGTACTCTTTATCCCTAAGGGGGTTGTTGGTTGGATGCGCAATCGTTACATATCTTTGGCGAAGGTATTACGATGACGTTACTCTTGCAGGTGGAAGGAATTACTAAGCGCTTCGGTGATCTTCAGGCACTCACAAATGTGACCTTTGATCTACCTAAAGGACAAACTTTAGGCATAATCGGTCCCAAAGGGGCAGGGAAGACAACACTTTTCAATTGCATCAACGGCATCCATGCCCCTGAAGAAGGCCGCATTCGTTTTATGGGCAAAGATGTGACTCGCAGCAAAACTTACAATATGGCAAAACACGGTCTGGCACGCACATATCCAATTCCGCATCTGCTTAAAGAACTCAGTGTTCGGGAAAATGTCATTGTCGCTGCTTGTTTTGGTCATGAGAACTACAACCTAAGCAAGGCAAAGAAAATTGCTGCGGATGAAATTGAATTTACTGGTGTCGGGCAATATGCCGACCAACCAGTAATAAATCTAAGTATCATCCAAAAGAAACGCCTTGAATTGGCACAAGTATTAGCTGCGCGCCCTCATCTTTTGCTTCTTGATGAAATCTCTACCGGGCTTACTTCCGATGAAATCATGGAGTTGATGACAACGATCAAGAGTATTCGCGAAAGAGGCATCACCATCGTTATGACGGAAAACATCATAAAAACCGTATTGGACGTCTCAGATCGCGTGATTGTGCTGGAGTATGGTCGGCAAATTGCTCAGGGAACGCCAAAGGAGATAGCCCGCAACCAACAGATGATCAGGGCTTATCTAGGCAACCCTAATCTTGCCACAAAGTTAATGGGGAAAAGGGATTAAGATGGCGATCCTTGAAGCAAAAGATATCACCGCTGGTTACAAAGATACACAAATCTTATGGGGTGCCAGCATTTCATTAAAAAAGGGGACTCTAACATCTCTCATTGGCGCCAGCGGTGCAGGCAAGACAACGCTGTTGCGTGCTATCGTTGGATTGAACAAACTTTGGAGAGGCTCGATCTGGTTTGAAGGCGAAGATGTGAGCAATTTTCCTCCACACGCAAAAGCCAATCTCGGCCTGGTACTTATTCCTGAAAGTCGTCAGCTTTTCACCAAGATGAGCGTTTACGAAAACCTTGAAATGGGTGCTACTAGCAAACGCTCACGCCCTCGGTTAAAAGAAAATCTAGAGCGTGTCTTTACTTTATTTCCTCACCTAAAAGAGCTCAGAGGCCACAAATCTGGCATGCTTAGTATGGGTGAACAAAAAATACTTGCTCTCGCACGTGGGATCATGGCAGACCCCAAAGTCTTGATCGTTGATGAGCTATCATTGGGGCTAGCACCCGTACTTGTGTTAGAGCTTTTTGAAAGCCTAAGGCAACTCAAAAAGGAAGGCATCACCATTCTCGTAGCAGAGCAAAATACGCAATTAGCTTTTAGCATAAGCGACTACAGCTACGTGCTAGCAAGTGGCCGAAACAGGCTGGAGGGGCCCGCGAAGGAACTCATGAAAAATGAGGAAATTCGTTCTGCTTATTTGGGTATATAATGAGAATAAGCTTGTAAAATATTTCATTTATTCAAGGAGCTAACCATGTTAGTAGAAGGACGAATGTCCCGCCCCGTTATCGCAATTACCCCGGATATGCCCATCCACGATGCACGAAATCTCTTCAAACAAGAGCAAATTCGCCGTGCACCTGTTATCAAAAATGGCAAACTAATTGGCATCGTTTCCGATGAAGACCTCATTGATGCTGCCCCATCCCAAGCTACCACTCTTAGCGTTTGGGAGATGAATTACCTGCTCAGCAAGATCACCATCAAAGACATCATGACCAAAGAGGTCATCACGATCGAAGAAGACACACCCATTGAACAGGCAGCTCGCATTATGGTTGATAATAAAATTGGCGGTCTCCCTGTCGTGCGTGAAGGAACAGTTGTTGGCATGATCACCGAGACCGATCTCTTCAAAGTTTTCCTTGAATTGATGGGCGCTCGCGATACCGGCGTCCGCGTAACGGCGCTAGTGGCAGATGAGCCCGGCGTCTTGCAGAAGATCACCGAAGCCGTGACAGCCATTGGTGGCAACTTCATTTCTTTTGGTCAATTTACCGGCGAAGATGTTGCAACCAAACTACTTACCTTCAAAGTTGCCGGCGCAAAACAGGAAGATGTCAAAAAAGCCATTTGGGATATTGCCAAAGAAGTTTGGGATATTCGCGAATGTTGCTTCTAAAAAGCTAATTTTATCGGACAAAACAGCCGACCCAAAATGGGTCGGCTGTTTTGTTATTTTCGCTTCGCGCGTGGGCTTTTAGCTTGTCCTCGACGCCCGGATTTCTGTTTCGGCTTTGTCTTTGCGCCACCACCTTCCCCCTTGAGCATTTTCACTTCATCCTCTGTTAGATAGCGCCATTCCTTTGGGCGTAAACGTCCTAAATCTAGCCCTCCAAATTTAACACGAATGATCTTTGCCACAGGCAAACCCAGCAAACTCCCCGTCTCGCGGATCTGGCGCTTACGCCCCTCTTTCAGGATGACTTTCAGCCACGCCCCTTTACCAGATTTCCCTTCGACGAAAACTTTCGCCGGAGCGGTACGATAGCCATCTTCCAGAATAATGCCACGTCGCCAGGAATCAAGTTGCTTCTGGTCAGGATGACGTGCTACCAAAACCTTATAAACCTTCTCATGCCCATAACGTGGATGAGAGAGTCTATTTGCCAGATCGCCATCATCGGTCATCAGGATCAAACCTTCACTCTCGATATCCAATCGTCCAACAGGATAAATACGCCCCTCGATCGGGATCAGATCTCGCACGGTCGGGCGCGGATCAGGACTCGTCACTGCCGAGATCACTCCTCGCGGTTTATTTAAAGCAATATAGGTCCGTCGCTTGGGAACAGAAACTTCCTTTCCGTCCAAGGTGATCTTGTCTTTTGTCGCATCCGCTTTTTGCCCGAGTTTCGCAACTTTACCATTAACACGTACGCGCCCGGCGGTAAGGTAATCTTCGCAGGCTCGCCGAGAGCCAAAGCCCGCATGCGCCAGAATTTTTTGTAATCGTTCTTCCATCATATTTCCTTTTTTGATAAATAAGATTAGTTCACTCTGACAGAGTGAACTAATCTATAGAAACTTAGCTCTTTAGCAACTGCGTATCCACATCTTCGCTGGTGCTAGCTACTTCTGTCAAATCCAGGGTCGGCAGATCGGCAAGAGAAGCCAAGCCAAAATGTTGTAAAAACTCCGGCGTCGTGCCGTACAAGATCGGGCGACCAGGACCCTCAGCCCGTCCACTCTCCTGGATCAAACCTTTATTCAACAACGAGCGCATCACACCATCGCTATTCACACCGCGGATCGCGTCCACTTGCGGACGTGTGACAGGCTGTTGATAGGCAATGATCGACAAAGCCTCCAGCGCGGCGGGACTTAGTTTCGTCGTAGCATCCAGCCCGAGGAACTCTTCGATGAGCGGGGCAAGTTCAGGAGCAGTTGTCAACTGGACACGTCCGCGATGGGTTTGAATCCGCAAGCCTCGGATCGCGAGCGTTTCGTCCAATTCCTTTAAAGCCTTATTTACTTTAGCAGATGTCAGATCTAAAACTACACCCAATTGCGTCAGTGGAACCGGCTCTGACGCCACAAAAAGCAAGCCTTCCAGCTTGGCAATAAGAGAGAGTTTTGGGGTGCTTTTCGGGTCGCTCATGCTATAATTGCTCCGTTCGTATTTGATGAAAAAGTGAGAAAATATGCTTCGAAAAAAGAATTTTCAAGTGGTTTTTGCGCTATTAGCCCTATTAATTGCCACTTTAGCCTGCACCATGCATGTTGGCGGTCCAGATTATCCTGAAACAAAAATCCCTGTTTCTGCCGAAGCGGTGGACAGTATGCGCGCCCAAATAGAAGCGGCGATCACCGCAGCTGTTGCCAGCGGGGGCGATGTCATTCTGACCATCACCGAAACGCAGATCACATCTTTTCTTGCGCTCAAAATGGAGGGGCAAAATAACCCGCTCATCACCGAGCCACAAGTCTATCTGCGCGATGGCACAATGCAAATTTATGGCAAAGCCACACAGGGCTATTTTATTGCCAATGTAAAAGTGGTTGTTCAGGTCGGCGTGGATGAAGCAGGGGAACCTGATATTCAAATCATTTCAGCAGATTTCGGTCCGTTGCCCGCGCCAGAAACGCTCAATGTAACCCTGTCTGCGATCATCAAAGAGGCATATACCGGCGCAATCGGACCCGTAGCAACCGGTTTTCGGATCGAACAGATCGGTATCCGCGATGGCTTCATGGTCATGTCCGGGAAGGTCAAATAGCGAGTGGATTATACCAGTAAGGCACGATTTCGGATGATTTCCGCATCCAAACTTGGATGGATTCTCGCATTCGTCCTCCTTTTGACTGGCTGCGGCTCCCCAAGAATTCTACAAGACGAAATACAGATCGGCATCAACGCGGATGGACAAAGCCACATTGTTGAAATCCCTGCTGGCAGCAACGTGGAAGAAGCCCTCGAAATTGCGGAGATCCCCGTAAACGAGAGCGACCGCGTTGAGCCACCGCTTTACACCCTGCTCGGCGAAGACGACCAGGTCGAGATCACGCGCGTGGAGGAAGTTTTTGAAACACAAGAGGAGATCATCCCTTACGAGCGGCAGGTTGTCCGTAATGAATCTCTCCCCGAAGGTGAGACTCGCCTGATCCAACTCGGACAAAATGGCCTGCAAGAGATCACATATCGCAGCGTCTACGAAGACGGTGAAGAGATCAGCAACAATCTGGTGAAGACCGTTATCCTTCAAGCCTCTGTGCCAGAGATTACAATGGTCGGCGTACAGGCTGTTTTTGCCCCGATCCCCATCCCGGGTGTGATCGCCTATCTTTCTGGTGGCAATGCCTGGATCATGGAGGATTCAACTGCCAATCGTCGTGCACTGGTGACCACCGGCGATCTAGACGGACGTATTTTTGCGCTTTCGCCAAATGCAGGCTGGTTACTTTACACACGTAAATCAGAAAAAGGTCCCGCCGAAGAGATCAATACACTTTGGGCTGTCAGTACCACTGGAAAGCCCAAAGACCCGATCCCGCTGGGTGTTGCCAATGTGGTACACTTCGCCGGTTGGCGTCCCAACGGCGGGACACGCATCTACTATTCCACGGTCGAGCCCCGTGCCGCTGCACCTGGCTGGCAGGCTAATAACGATTTAGGTATGGTCAACTTCAGCGCAGGCTGGTCGACCAATCCAAAAGAGATCGTTGAATCCAATGCTGGCGGTATCTACGGTTGGTGGGGCATGAATTTCATGTGGTCACCCAACGGCAGCAAGCTCGCTTATGCCCGCCCTGATGGGATCGGCCTTGTCAATGTAGATACGGGCAAATTCGATCCCCTGCTCGACATCACCGCGCTCAGCACTCATAGTGATTGGGCGTGGATTCCCGGTCTCGCTTGGGGCGGCGATAGCCGCACACTTTATACAGTTACACATGCACCTGCATCGAATTTGGTTAGCCTTGAAGATTCACCTTATTTCGATCTGAGTGCAGTTTCGATCTCGAACAGCACAAATATCCAACTCTCTCCGCAAACGGGCATGTTCGCTTATCCATCAGCATCGCCCATCCGCCCAAGCGGAAAAGAGCAGATGTACCAGATCGCTTACTTGCAAGCGATCTTCCCTGCCCAAAGCGAAAGCAGTCGCTATCGGGTCATCGTCATGGATCGGGATGGATCGAATCGCCGTGCGATCTTTCCTCCTGAAGATGCGCAGGGAATTGTCCCCCAAACACCGATCTGGACACCTGATCCAGTCCCTGGGCAAACGGGTGATTTTTTGGCAGTAGTTTACCAAGGCAATCTTTGGTTAGTCGATTCGGGCTCAGAACAAGCTCATCAAATTACCGGCGACGGGTTGATCAGTCGCATAGACTGGAAAAGTCTTTCAAATTAAAGGATTTCATTATGCGTATTCTTATCACTGGTGCGGCAGGTTTTCTAGGCTCTCATCTCTGCGACTATCTTATTGCCGATGGGCACCAAGTTGTTGGCATGGACAACTTCATCACAGGCAATCCTGAAAATATCGCCCATCTAATGGGGAATGAGAATTTCAACTTCTACAAACACGATGTCTCCAACTATATTTTCGCTCCAGAGAAAGTGGATGCTGTCCTGCACTTTGCATCTCCTGCCAGTCCCAATCCTGATTCAGAACGTGCTTACTTCAACCTCCCTATTCAAACCATGAAAGCCGGCGCATTGGGGACGCACAACTCTCTTGGTGTTGCCAAAGCTCATAATGCCAAATTCCTGCTTGCCTCGACCAGTGAGATCTACGGCGACCCAAACGTCCACCCCCAGGCAGAAAGCTACCCCGGAAACGTAGACCCGGTTGGCAAGCGTGCTGTCTACGACGAGGCAAAACGATTTGCTGAAGCGTTAACGATGGCATATCATCGTTATCACGGTTTGGATACACGCATCGTGCGCATTTTCAACACGTATGGTCCCCGCATGGACCTGGAAGACGGGCGCGCCTTGCCAAACTTCCTGAAACAGGCCCTGCTCGGACAAGAACTCACTGTCTACGGTGATGGCCAACAGACCCGTTCTTTCTGCTACGTAGATGATCTGATCGAGGGCATTGTCCGTCTGCTATACTCTGACGAGCATATGCCAGTCAACATCGGCAACCCAGATGAGATCACTATTTTAGAATTTGCAGAAGCCATCAACGAAGTCACCGGCAACGAAGGCGGCATAACCTTTGTTCCCAGCGGGCGTAGCGCACGCGATCCTCAACGCCGCCGCCCAGACGTGACCCGGGCAAAAGAAATACTTAAATGGGAAGCACAAGTTGACTTAACAGACGGCATTGCCCGCACCATGCCCTACTTCAAGGAAAAATTAGGTCTTTAGCGTGGCAACAGCGATCTTCAATCAAAAAGAGCGAGTCCGCTTCTTCCGATTTGCCATCGTCGGTGTGATAGGTGCCATCATCGACTTTGGAATGATGAACCTGCTCACCCAAAAAGCAAATATGTCCCTTGTTTTAGCAGGGACAATTTCCTTCATCAGTGCAATTGTGTCCAACTTTATCTGGAATCGATACTGGACATATCCGGAATCGCGCTCTCGCTCAATCGCTAAACAATTGACCATGTTCTTCGCTGTCAACATCGCAGGCATGGTCATCCGCTTGCCAATCCTGCATTTTGTTGAGCCGCCCATGCTCAACTTCTTTAGTGGATTGAATTTAAACTTACCTGTAGATGCCGAGTTTCTTGCCAAAAATTTCACGCTGGCACTGGCGGTTGGGATCGTCATGCTCTGGAATTTCTTCGTCAATCGCTATTGGACATATAATGATGTTGACACTCCCGTATCCGTTTAGCGCTGACTAGCTTATTCTGAAACTGAAACATTTTTATTCGCCTTAGAACCCTATAATAAGACATGGCAAATCAAAAATCGATTATCCCCATCTATACTACCAAAGGCGATGCGGAAGCCTTTCTGATCTACCCTTACATTTATAACCGTATCGGCGACTGGATTGGCTGGATCACACCAGAACGTGAAATATACTCCGTCATTGGGCATTATGTCGGCTATCTTGGGAACGGGCCGCGCATCCTGCGTAAACGCGCCATTGAAGTTGCCTCTGTAAATAAACGCCCTCCTGTAAAACCACCAAAAGTTTATCCGCCAGCAACCGTCCCTCTTGCCCCGCTGATGGCAGAGCTTAATCACAGCGAAATAGATGTTCTTCTTGATGAGCCGGAAAGGTTACACACTGCCGACTCAGGTGAATTTCGGGAAGACCTGGATTAGTTATGAAAAACACACCTTCTTCAAAAACGATCAGCGCATCACGCATTTCCATTGCTCAATTGATGCTACCGGAGCACGCCAACACACATGGAAATGTTCACGGTGGTTGGATCATGAAGCTCGTCGACGAAGCAGGTGCTCTGGCGTGCATGCGTCACGCCCAAAGGCGAGTGGTTACGGTCGCTATTGACCAGATGACCTTCCAGAAACCCATCCGTATTGGAGACCTCATCATCCTGACCGCAGAAGTCAGCTATGTTGGGCGCACATCCCTCGAAGCAGAAGTGTGTGTCGTCGCCGAAAATCCGGTGACGGGCGAACAAGTCCATACCAACACTGCCTATTTGCTTTATGTTGCCCTCGATGATGACGGAAATGCCGTACAGGTTCCCGCACTGATCGCGGAAAGCCCAGATGATGAAAGGCGCATGCGAGAAGCCGAAGAACGCCAAAAACATCGTCTTGCCCAAAAGAAAAAATGAGCAACGAAAATATCTCTCACCCGGCTGAATTGCCAGAAAAAAAAGAGCGTCAGGCACATCCCTTTCGCACACTGAAAGAGCTTCTCGATCACGCATCGGGCAGACACCTACCCCCCATCGCACTTGAAGATAGCGGCAAAGCAGAAATTCTTCCCTTTCCCTTTTTAGCCATTGTCGGGCAACAAGAAATGAAGTTTGCCCTCCTCCTTGGTTTAGTCAATCCTAATATTGGCGGCATTCTCCTCGTTGGCCCGCGCGGCACCGCAAAGACCACGGCTGTTCGCAGTCTTGTTGATCTTCTCCCGCAAGTTGAGCGTAGCGCTTGCCATTATGGTTGTCTCCCTGAAGATGTTCAGACAGGCGGGATTGACGCCATCTGCCCGGATTGCGCAAAGAAATATGGCTTGGGAGAATCGCTCACGATTCCAGATCGTGTTCGCCTGATCGAACTCCCCCTCAACGCTCAACTCGAAAACGTGATCGGCGGTATTGATGAACGCGCTGCCTTGCACCAAAAAATGCGCCTACGGCGTGGGATTCTCGCGCAGGCAGATCGCAACCTACTATATATTGACGAAGTCAACTTACTCAACGACGACGTGATCGACGCTATTCTGGATGCTGCTGCCCAGGGCTCCTACACACTGCGACGCGGTCCCGTTTCCGCAACTTATCGCTCCCGCTTCCTTTTGATCGGATCCATGAATCCGGAAGAAGGGCATCTCCGCCCGCAGATCATGGATCGTTTTGGCCTGCGTGTTGTTGTGCGCGGACTGGATGATGCGAAGGAACGCCTCGAAGCATACAGACGCGTTCATGCCTACTTGGAGAATCCGCGCCAGGTCATCGGAACATACGCCGGGGAAATTGCTGCCGTTAAAGAAGAGCTCGAAGAAAGCCGAAAACGACTTCGCCAAGTCCGCATCTCGAACAGGGTTGCCAAAGAGGCAATTGCTCTCATCCAAGAGCTTGGCGTCGACTCCCTGCGCGCAGAGATCACCTGGTTCGAAAGTGCCCGCGCCTATGCAGCCGCCAGCGGACGCACAGCTGTCAAACTCGCCGACTTACATACCGTTGCACCGATGGCGCTGCGCCTGCGACGATCAAAATTCATCGACGAGTACTTCAACGATCAAGAAGGGGAAGAAAAAGAACTCGAAACATTGCTTCAGCCATTCGCGCGTAAAAAACGCGTTACGAAGCCAAAAACAAAGAAAGAGAATTAAATCTACTCCACACAGAGTAGATTTTGACTTTACCTCCCTTATGTCTATTAAATCTCGTCACTTCCCTGTTTTTGTTCTACTCCTCATCAGCCTCCTGATTGGGATATTCACTTTCCAAGATTATGGTATGGCATGGGACGAGTATCTATACTATCAATATGCCGACTCGATCGGTTACGCTTATTCCATCACCGAGCGCATGAGTGGTGATTTCGATCTAACTCGCGCCTTTGAGCCAAGCGCCTGGGACCACCAAAATCATGGTCCGGCGTATTTACTGATTGCGCGCGGTGCTGTCTATGCACTTGAATCTATCACCGGCATTGACAAAATCGCTATTTGGCATTTGATGAACTTTATCAACTTTCTTGTTGGCGCACTCTTTTTATATTATTTAAGTTTGCGTTGGTTCCGTCCTGCGACAGCCATTTCACTGACAACACTATACGCTAGTCAACCAGTTCTATGGGGACATGCTTTTATCAATCCGAAAGACCCGCCTTTTGCTACTGTTTTTATCGCCGCGATCTATTTTGGCTTCCACATGGTAGATAAACTTGCAGAAAAAGACAAAAAATCAACCCCGTGGAAAGAAATCATTATCACCGGCATTTTGATCGGGATCGCGACCAACCTGCGCGTGATCGGACCACTTCTTGGGGTAATGCTTTTCGGCTATGCTCTACTGAAAAAGGAATTCAAAGCTCTAGTTTGGTTCATCCCTGCGGCGCTGATCGCATTGCTAACCGCTTATTTCACTTGGCCCTATCTTTGGGAATCCCCTATCGCCACATTCATTGAAGTGATCCAGACAATGGCGAATTATCCTGTCAGCCCTAAAACACTCTTTTATGGAAATGCTTATGCGTCCTACGAGGTCCCTCTCCGCTATCTTCCTACACTTTTGGGGATCACGCTTACTGAGCCAGTCTGGATACTCTTTACAATGGGCACAGTCATTATTGCCTTCGGGTTTCTTAAAAAGAGGCTAATGTGGCAAGACTTGAGCATCGTAGCTTTTTGGTTTGTCTTTATGATCGCCTACGCGCTGATCCTGCGTCCACCAATGTACGACAATTATCGTCATTTTCTTTTTATTCTTCCCCCTATTTTTATTGTTGCTGGCTTTGCCTTGGACCAACTCTTTGAATGGCTACATCCCCGTTGGTTACTAGCGATCTTTCTTATGGGCATTTTGGCTTTTTCCATTGTCGGGAATATCAAACTCCATCCCTACGAATACACTTATTACAACTCTTTTGTTGGCGGGACCAGTGGCGCAGAAGGTACCTACGAAACGGACTATTGGCTCACTTGCTACAAGGAAGCTGTTGAAGAGTTTGCCAAATTCGCCCCTGCCGGAGAAACCTTGATCGTTTTGCGAGAAGCTCCCAACGCCGCTTATTACGCTCCTGAAAACATCAACGTAATTGGCTACCGAGAATTCAAAGCGGGCGATTATGTCTTAGTCGCTTCACGTCTAAATCGCGTAAATACAACCAAGCGCCATTCGCCCAACATTATTAAAATCGGGCGCGCTGGAGCTAAATTCTGCGTTATTAAAGAGATCGCACCATGAGTTTACGAGTTATTGCTGGCAAAGCGAAGGGGCGGAAATTAAAGGGTGTCCCAGGAAAAGGAACACGCCCCATTACCGATCGCATAAAGGAGAATCTCTTCAATATCCTTGGTGCGGATGTGCAAGATTCGACCTGGTGGGATCTCTTCGGAGGAACAGGAGCGGTTGGGATCGAGGCACTAAGCCGAGGGGCAAGATTTGTTCGCTACAGCGAGATGAGTCGGGTAGCGATCAACGTGATCCGTGAGAATGTGGCACATTGTCAATTTGACGACCAGCAAGCCCAAATCAGGCGCGGTGACGCTTTCGCCTTTCTTGAAGCAAAAACTGATTATGTTTTCGACTATATTTATATCGCTCCTCCCCAATACAAGGAGATGTGGGTGCGCGCGTTGAAGTTGGTCGATGAAAACCCTGCCTGGCTGAGCGACGAATGCGAGGTCATTGTCCAGATCCATCCGAACGAATTTCGCGGCTACGAAGATCTCGAACTAAAACATCTTAAAAAGTTCGATGAGCGGAAGTATGGGAGTACTTTACTTGTTTTCTATGAGAGGGCCGGAGGAGAACATAGATGAGTGCAAGTATTTTCAAATAACTTTTCATTTAATTCACAAAAGGGTGCGCGCTGAATTCAACGTGCACCCTTTTGTTTTAATTCTTACTTGATCTTCTCTAAAGCCAGGCGCGCAATGCGCCGCCCATCCATTTCTTCAACACATAGGCGGACATTGTCTATTTCAATCTCATCTCCAATTTCCGGGATTCGGTTAAAGTGACCAAGCACAAGGCCAGCAATGGTATCGTAGTTGGGGTCTCCCAAGTTCAGCCCAAGTTTTTTGTTCACTTCCTCAATGGACAACAAACCATCCACTGCAACTGAGCCGTCAGCACGTTTTTGCACTTCCGGCAATTGAGTATCAAAAGGATCGCTGACTTCACCAACGATCTCTTCCATCAAATCTTCCAGGGTCACCAAGCCCGCAGTGCCGCCAAACTCATCCATCACAATGGCGATATGACGACGCTTTGCGCGGAACTGCTGTAGAACCGTTCGTACCGGCACTGATTCTGGGACGAAATAAGGCTCGCGCGCAAGAGTGCGAATTTTACTATCGGCACTATCCTGATTTTGCTGTGCGCGCAACAAGTCTTTGATATGCACAATCCCGATGATATTATCCAGGTCATCATCGTAAATCGGGAATTTCGTAAAAGATGACTGTATCGCAAGGTCAATGGCTTCTTCGAGATAAATATCGGCTTCAAAAGCAGAGATCTCTGTTCGCGGGATCATCACCCGGCGCACCAATAATTCACCAAAGTCGAAGATGGCGTGCAACATCTCGCTTTCATCGCTATCTACAACCCCTTCCTCTGCGCTGGCAGCCACGATCATTTTTAGCTCTTCAACAGAATGTACCAATTCGTGCCCGGCAGCAGGATCAACACCAACAAGCCTAAGCAGGAAATTCCCCGTTCCATTCAGCGCCCAGATAAAGGGTTTGAAAAGCCACTCTGTCCACAAGGTTGGGCGGGCTACGCGAAGCGAAGTTTCTTCAGGGTTTTGCAGAGCAATGGATTTCGGTGCAAGCTCACCCACAACAACGTGCAAAAAGGTGATGATGGCAAAGGAAATACCCGCTGCAATACTATGAGATGCACCCTCTTGCCAGTTCGCAGGGAAACGCTCGATAAGAGGCTCCAGTAAATGGGATAAAGCTGGTTCACCAACCCACCCGAGCCCAAGGCTTGCGAGTGTGATCCCAAGCTGAGTCGCAGCGATGACCTGATCGGGGTTTTCGAGGGCTTTCGCGACCCACTTTGCCCCTGCGTCGCCCTGTGCAACCAACTCACGGATGCGTGTCCCGCGCACACTGACAAGGGCAAACTCCGCCGCCACAAAAAAACCGTTCGCCAAAACAAGCAAGGCAACGGCAAGCAATTTGAGTAAATCTAAGCCTATTGATTCCATGATCTCCAAATCCATTTTTAATGATGCTAGATTTTAGCATAAAGAAACGAAAAGAATACTTTCTCGCAACAAAGTGGGATATCTATCTTCCCGCTATAATAAAACAAAATTAACGAACGCAAAAGGAATAGCAACCTACAATGAAAATGACCAAAACCCACTCACAACGCAACTGGTTTCAAGGGGCTTTACTAAGATTTACTTCATCAAAGATAGGCGCACGGATCGCATCGCGAATTCTTCATCCGATCGATAAAGCAATATTGCGGCTGACAAAAAATCGAAGCTCATTGACCAGCATTTTATCTGGAATTCCCGTGATCGTTTTGACAACCATTGGCGCCAAAAGCGGGATTCCCCGCACAGTCCCTTTACTGGGTGTGGTAAAAGACGATGATATTTTCTTGATCGCATCCAATTGGGGGCAAGCACATCACCCTGCATGGTACTACAACCTAAAAGCCAATCCAGAAGCACAAATATCCCTTCATGGAAAAACCGGGAAATACATAGCACGAGATGCAACCGAGTCTGAACGCGAAGCACACTGGGCGGAAGCTGTCGACATGTATGCCGGATATGGTGAATATAAAAAACGTATCAAGACCAGAAAGATCCCGATGTTCGTTTTGTCTCCAAACCGCTAGAAAGGAAAACAGCTTGAATATCTATTTTTCTCACGGAAAACTTGGAACCCCCAATGGCACAAAAATCAAACGACTTGCAGAGGTTGCTACTCACCAGAGGCATACCATCCGCAGTATTGATTACGCCGACACACTCGATCCCGACCTGCGCGTGGAACGACTATATAACATCATCGAGAAAGATCCTGCTGAAAAAGTGCTCGTTGGCTCCAGCATGGGTGGGTACGCTTCAATAGTTGCTGCAGAAAGAATACCTGTGAAGGGGATATTTCTCCTCGCCCCCGCTCTTTACCTGGATGGATACTTAGTGCAAGAATTCGCCCCAAAAGCGAACCACTTAGAAATCATCCACGGCTGGAATGATATAACCGTTCCCGTAGAGCACTCGATCCGCTTTGCAAGAAAACATCGTGCCACATTACATATCCTGGAAAGCGACCATAGGTTATATAACGTGCTAGATGAGATCGAAGAAATTTTTGAGCAATTCCTTACCAAGGATTAGCATAAAAGAACGCTCCGTTTCGGAGCACTCTTTTTATTTTAGGTGTTCGTTTGTTTCTTTCATATGCTCATAGGAGTGCTTGATCAGGCGTTTCAGCACATCTTCGTCCACATCTGCCAGCTTATTCACATAAAGGCAAGATTTTCCGATCTTGTGCTTGCCTAGCTGCTCCAGCAAATCTTCGTAATTGTCAAAACCGGGCATGATGTAAAGAGTCATGCTCTGCTTACGCGGGGAAAAACCGACAAGAGGCATATCTCCTTCGCGCCCGCTCTCATATTTGTAGTGATAGCTGCCAAAACCAATAATGCTACTTCCCCACAAAACGGCGTCTTCACCCGTGATCTCGGTCATCATATCCAGCAAGGCAAAGCCATCTTCACGGCGAGTTTGATTTTCGACATTCCCCATGAAATCCGCGACGCTTTGATCGGTAGGGCGAGTTTTGTTTTCAGACATTTTTCTTCTCCTAAGACTAAACCTCTAAAAAAAAGAAGATAATTTCTATCTTAGCATGGGTTTTATCAAGGGTCAATTTTAATAACTTTATGGAAGCATGTTGTATAATATCGAAAATCAAATTGTCAATTGGAGGGAAATATGGAAGATCCTGCATATCTCAACAAAAGCTCTAATCAAGTTACGCCAGGAGGGTATATAGAAACCCCTACGGGGATAAAAATCATCTCGTCCCTTCTTTTCTTGGGCGGCTTGCTCACCCTTATTGTCCCAGTTTGTCTCTTGTCAGGAAACGCTAACCAACCGCCTTTGATTACCTTTTTCCTAATAGCCATATCATTCGTACTAGGTGGTCTTGGTATAGCATCAGGCTATGGAATGACAAAACAAAAAAAATGGGCTTATGGATTAAGCCTCGTATATCTAGGCTTCTCTGCCTTCGGGAAAATGCTTTCTTTGTTTTTGCTCATTCCTATTATTATGATGATTGGCTTTCCTGCCGGTGAAGTTGTCAATTCAGATTTAACGACAACTATCTTTCAATTTATTTTCAATGGGTGGATGTTTGCGTATTTGCTTTTCTCGAAAAAGGCACGTCAATATTTCGATGTATGGCAAAAGAAATAGCTATGAGTTCGCGAATTAAAAGCAAAAGAGACGCTCTGTTGAGCGTCTCTTTTCAATTCTACAAACTGTATTTAGCGAATCTTAAACATCTGCGTGAGTTTCATCGCCAAGTTCAGGTCTCCAGCCAGTTTGAGCTTGCCCTGCATAAAGGCAGCCATACCGTCCACTTCGCCGGTGAAGATGCCGATATAATCCGCGGAATCAGCCGTCATCGTCATTTTGGGATCATCGTGGACGCCTTCAACGGTCTGGACTTTATCGTCCTTGATCTCAGCATACCAGTCGCTGGCCTGCTCGCCCGTGAAGTGGAATTGGATCACAGCGTCCAAGCCAGGGGCTTTTTCGGGGAGGAATGCGCCAGGCATTTTTTCCATGAGGGTTTTGATCGTAAGTGCCATTTTATTTTCTCCTTAGATTGTCGTTATTGCGAGGAGGGCGCTAGCCCGACATGGCAATCTCCTTTTGGGCGGAGAGATTGCTTCGGTCGCTACGCTCCTTCGCAATGACAGATAGTTATTGTAAATTCTCAAATATCGCAGCAGCACCCATGCCACCACCGATACACATCGTCACCATGCCATATTTCGAGCCACGGCGTCCCATCTCGTAAACGAGTTGGGTGGTCAGCTTTGCGCCTGTGCAGCCAAGTGGGTGCCCTAACGCGATCGCACCGCCATTCACATTGACCTTCTCTTCATCCAAATCCAGCTCGCGGATGACCGCTAGAGATTGGGACGCGAAGGCTTCGTTCAACTCAAAGAGATCGATATCGTCTTTTTCCAGGCCAGCCAGTTTTAGTGCTTTTGGGATAGCCGCGATGGGGCCGATCCCCATCACCTCGGGCGGGACGCCGCCCACAGCATACGCGACGTAACGTGCGAGGGGCTTGATACCCAGCTCTTTAGCCTTATCTGCAGACATAACGATTACCGCTGCCGCACCATCAGACATTTGAGAGGAGTTCCCGGCTGTGGAGCGTCCACCTTCCTTGAAAGGCGCTCGGAGTCTCGCCAACCCTTCCACGGTGGAATCACCGCGCGGACCTTCGTCTCGGGAAACTGTAAATTTACGGGGAGCAGGCTTACCATCCGGTCCGACTTCGGTCACTTCTACTTCAACGGGGATGATCTCCGCATCGAATAAGCCGGATTCTACAGCTTTGGCAGCTTTCTGATTCGATTTCACAGCAAAAGCATCCTGATCTTCTCGGCTGATGTCGTATTTGTCAGCAACATTCTCGGATGTTAATCCCATATTGGTAAACGATTCAGGGTTGGATTCTGCCTGTTTCAAATTGGGGGCAAATTTATAGCCCGTCATCGGGACTTGGGTCATCGACTCTGCACCACCAGCGATCACGACTTCCATCTGCCCGGACATAATTGATTGGGCTGCATGAGCAATGGATTGAACGCCCGACGAGCAAAAACGGTTAATGGTCTCACCGGGAACGGTATGCGGCAAGCCCGCACGCAAAGCGGTCAGACGTGCCATATTCATGCCCTGCTCGCCTTCGGGGAAGGAGCAGCCGAGAATGACATCGTCGATATCGGCGGGGTCAAGTTCGGGGGTTCGATTGAGCAATTCTTTGATCACGATCGAAGCCATCTCATCCGCGCGGACGGTCGCCAAACCACCACGTTTGGCTTTGCCCACAGGGGTACGAACAGCGGCAACAATCACAGCATCTCGCATTTCCATAATTTTCTCCTTTAGTTACGCAGCGGCTTGCCGGTATTCAACAAAGCCCACATGCGTTCCTGGGTTTTCGCTTCGCCACAAAGTGACAGGAAGGCTTCACGCTCAAGGTCGAGGACGTATTGCTCACTAACCCATTGCGGTTTGCTCAAGCCACCACCGCTCAGAACATAAGAGAGCTTATTAGCGATCACGTTCTCAAATTCGGTAATGAACTTACCTTCTTTGAACATATAAGCGCCCAGTTGCAATGCTCCAAGCATATCTCTGCCAGCGGCGTAAATTTTCTCAGGCAATGGCGGGGTATAGCCGGTATTTGCCATATGCAACACTTCTTTCTTCGCTTCAGCGAGCAGATGGTCACGGCTCATCACAATGCGGTCAGCCTCATTGAGAATACCCATTTGCTGAGCTTCACGAGCGGAGGTTGCGACCTTCGCCTGACCGATCTGCAAGAAGGCTTTCTGGATGAAAGGCAGCCCTACCGCTTCAGGCACTTTCATTGCGGGATTAATGACACGGCGCATCATTTCTTTTGTGCCACCACCAGCAGGGATCACGCCAGCGCCCAACTCAACCAATCCAATGTAGGTTTCGCCAGCCGCAACCACACGCGAGCCGTGCATCACCATTTCACAACCACCGCCAAGCGCCATCCCAGCGGGCGCAACGACAACAGGTTTCGGCGAGTAGCGCATTCGCATCATGACATCTTGCAAACCGACGATCATTTCATCGAGCTGATCCCACATCTGTTGTTGAGCAGCCATCACAACCATGAAAAGATTTGCGCCAGCGCTGAAATGGTCGGCTTCGTTGCCGATCACCAACCCATCGAAATCGGTTTCTGTCAGGTCGAGGGCTTCATTTATCATCTCGACGATATCGGCATCCAAAGCGTTCATCTTTGTGTGGAACTCGACGCACGCCACGCCGTCGCCCAAGTCGTGGATGGTGGCTCCAGCGTTCTTTTTCACAACCTTCTGTTCTTTAAGCAGTACCAAGCCAGGGACACGAGCGATGCGGACGTAGTCATCTTTGGATACATCGTAGACACCCACGATATTTCCATCTTCATATTGATAGAAGGAGTCGCGTCCGCCTTTCAGCATGGTGAGGACCCAATCGGCAGGTGCGAAGCCCGTGGCAGTCATCTGATCAACGAGCGCCTGAACCCCGAGCATATCCCAGATCTCGAAGGGACCGGCCTTGTGCCCGAAACCCCAACGCATGGCATCATCGATGGGCTTCATCGTGTCGGCAACTTCAGGGATCAACGCCGAAGCGTATTGCGAACCCTGATAAACGAGCGCCTGAACGAGTTTGGCGGCTTTGTCATCGCCATCGAGCATCGCCTGGATGCTGCCTTTCAGGCCCTCAGCCTTCTTGGCTGTGCCGACAGAGTCAAAGCGGGGTTTCTTGGGTTCGAGATATTCGAAAGTTTCAAAATCGAGATGCAAGAAGGTTTTCTTACCTTCAGCATCTTTCTTGACATTGTAGAAGCCGCCCCGAGTTTTATTGCCGAGCCAGCCACGTTTGACCATCTCGCCGATGAGCTTGTTGGGTGCTTCAGCTTCGAGATAGGGCAAAGCGTAAGTGTCGTGCTGGATGAGCGGAGCGAGATTGCGTCCGACATGTTCCCAAACATCAATGCCAACGAGATCAATTAGGCGGAAAGTGGCCGTTTTCGGGCGCCCGATGATGGGGCCTGTGACCATATCCACTTCTTCGATGGTGTAGCCATTTTTCAGGACGTAATCGAGAGCAAATGCGCCCGTGCCAAAAGCAAGGCGGTTGCCGATAAAGTTGGGCGTATCTTTGCAAAGGACGATGCCCTTGCCAAGACGATATGAACCAAAGTGGCTGACGAAATCAACAACTTCGGGGAGAGTATCGGCCGTAGGGATGACTTCAAGCAATTTCAAGTAGCGGGGCGGGTTGAAAAAGTGCATCCCGAGGAAGTGCTGCTTGAAACCATCCGAGAGGCCAGCGGCAATATCCTTGACGGGGATACCGGAAGTATTTGTGGCAATGATCGCGCCCGGTTTACGAATGGCATCGATGCGTTTCATCAAATCCTGTTTGATCTCTAGATTCTCGATGATCGCTTCAACGACAATATCAGCATCAGCAATGACGTCGAAATCATCTTCAAGGTTGCCCATATTGACCAATTCATGCTGGGCAGATGAGAAGAAAGATGCCGGGCGAGATTTTTTCGCCGCAGTCAAGCCTGCCTCCACAATACGATAGCGGACGGCTTTATCTTCACGGGTCAAGCCCTTTTTCTCTTCCTTATCCGTCAATTTGAAGGGGACGATATCCAGCAAGGTGGTCAGGATACCGGCATTTGCAAAATGTGCTGCCAACGCTGCGCCCATTGTCCCTGCGCCGACCACGACGGCTTTGTTTACTTGGTATTTCATAAGCTTTATCTCCTGTTTTCTATCGTAGGGGTGGGCCTGAGACCCACCCCTACCGTAAAAACATTACCGCAACTGGCTACCGCGATAACCCAACAAATTACGCGCCACAACGAGACGATTGATCTGCCCGGTGCCTTCGTAGATGTCGGTGATCTTGGCGTCGCGGAACCATTTCTCGAGCAGAAATTCGCGTGAGTAGCCAAGTGGGCCCATTATCTCGATGGCCTTCTGTGTGATCTTCGTGCCGACATCGCCAGCTTTGACTTTGCTCATCGACGCTTCGAGGGCGTTATGTTTTTTATTATCTGCCATCCAGACTGCTTTAAGGATCATCAACCAGCCTGAGCGGAGCATGATCTCCATATCAATCACATCTCGCTCAATGGATGTTAAACGATTACGAGCTATGCCATAACGGATTTCAACACCCTCTTCAGCTAACTTCTCTTTGACGAATTCCACCGCACTACGAGCAACACCCATACCTATTGCCGCAACAAGCGGGCGAGTAGCATCGAAGGTCGCCATCGCGCCTTTGAAGCCTTTGGTCGTTTTCTCAACGGTTGGTTTACCCAGAATATTTTCAAAGGGGACTCGGCAATCCTGCATCACGATCGTGACGGTATCCGAAGAGCGAATGCCCAACTTATGCTCAAACTTCTCAACCTTGATACCGGGCGTTCCCGCTTCGACAACAAAGGAGCGCATTCCGGCACGTCCGGCTTCGGGGTCAATTGTTGCCCAGACGACTACAAAACCTTTGCCGGATTGCTCATACTCCGTCAAAGATTTGTCGCCAGCGGTAACAAATATCTTCTCACCGTTCAAAACCCATTCATTTGTCTCTTCATCTAAAACAGCCGTTGAGCGGATAGATGAAGTATCCGAGCCAGAGCCAGCTTCGGTCATACACATCGCTGCGAAAGTGGGCTTGTCATCCATAAAACGAGCCAGGAATTTCTTCTTCTGCTCATCATTCCCTGCAGATTGAACTGCGGCTGCACCCAGCCCACCACCGGGAGTCACCAAATACATCCCGGCATCACCCCAAGAGATGATCTCCATCATATGCGCCAGCATTTGGTAGCCAATTGGTGGACGTTTGGGTTTGTTTGGGTCGGCTTTCTTCTTATCATCTTTAGGAGCTAGAGAGCCTGCGCCAGAGGCTTTCATCGCCTGATGCATAAAAGTGATGTAATCCCAGGGAATTTCATGTTCATTTTCATCAAAATAACGTGAGTGGGGGCGCATCATGTTGTCTGCGACAGTTTGCAAAACATATTGCTGCTGTGCAATCGGTTTCGGGGTTTCAAATTCAATAGTCATTTTTTACTCCTCTAAACAATCGCCAAGCCAGTGAAAGTCGCAAAGCCGCGCCCGTTACGCATCCAGCGCTCAACAGGATGCTCGCGGATATAACCGTGCCCACCCAAAATCTGTACACCGCGATCCGTGACCATCATCACCATATCAATTGCGCTAACCGAAGCGAGATAAGCCGATTTATAGGCATCTTCTTTATCATTATCCAGCATCCAGGCGGCTTCCCAGGTCAACATGCGAGTTGCTTCAATTTCCATCGCCATCTCTGCCATCATAAAAGCGGTGCCTTCGTAGATGTCGGTGATCTTGGCGTCGCGGAACCATTTCTCGAGCAGAAATTCGCGTGAGTAGCCAAGTGGGCCCATTATCTCGATGGCCTTCTGTGTGATCTTCGTGCCGACATCGCCAGCTTTGACTTTGCTCATCGACGCTTCGAGGGCGTTATGTTTTTTATTATCTGCCATCCAGACTGCTTTAAGGATCATCAACCAGCCTGAGCGGAGCATGATCTCCATATCAATCACATCTCGCTCAATGGATGTTAAACGATTACGAGCTATGCCATAACGGATTTCAACACCCTCTTCAGCTAACTTCTCTTTGACGAATTCCACCGCACTACGAGCAACACCCATACCTATTGCCGCAACAAGCGGGCGAGTAGCATCGAAGGTCGCCATCGCGCCTTTGAAGCCTTTGGTCGTTTTCTCAACGGTTGGTTTACCCAGAATATTTTCAAAGGGGACTCGGCAATCCTGCATCACGATCGTGACGGTATCCGAAGAGCGAATGCCCAACTTATGCTCAAACTTCTCAACCTTGATACCGGGCGTTCCCGCTTCGACAACAAAGGAGCGCATTCCGGCACGTCCGGCTTCGGGGTCAATTGTTGCCCAGACGACTACAAAACCTTTGCCGGATTGCTCATACTCCGTCAAAGATTTGTCGCCAGCGGTAACAAATATCTTCTCACCGTTCAAAACCCATTCATTTGTCTCTTCATCTAAAACAGCCGTTGAGCGGATAGATGAAGTATCCGAGCCAGAGCCAGCTTCGGTCATACACATCGCTGCGAAAGTGGGCTTGTCATCCATAAAACGAGCCAGGAATTTCTTCTTCTGCTCATCATTCCCTGCAGATTGAACTGCGGCTGCACCCAGCCCACCACCGGGAGTCACCAAATACATCCCGGCATCACCCCAAGAGATGATCTCCATCATATGCGCCAGCATTTGGTAGCCAATTGGTGGACGTTTGGGTTTGTTTGGGTCGGCTTTCTTCTTATCATCTTTAGGAGCTAGAGAGCCTGCGCCAGAGGCTTTCATCGCCTGATGCATAAAAGTGATGTAATCCCAGGGAATTTCATGTTCATTTTCATCAAAATAACGTGAGTGGGGGCGCATCATGTTGTCTGCGACAGTTTGCAAAACATATTGCTGCTGTGCAATCGGTTTCGGGGTTTCAAATTCAATAGTCATTTTTTACTCCTCTAAACAATCGCCAAGCCAGTGAAAGTCGCAAAGCCGCGCCCGTTACGCATCCAGCGCTCAACAGGATGCTCGCGGATATAACCGTGCCCACCCAAAATCTGTACACCGCGATCCGTGACCATCATCACCATATCAATTGCGCTAACCGAAGCGAGATAAGCCGATTTATAGGCATCTTCTTTATCATTATCCAGCATCCAGGCGGCTTCCCAGGTCAACATGCGAGTTGCTTCAATTTCCATCGCCATCTCTGCCATCATAAAAGCGATCGCTTGCTTCTGCGCCACTTTTACACCAAAAACTTCGCGTTCTTTGGCATACTCAATCGCATAATCTAGAGAGGCTTTGGCCACGCCAATTGCCAAAGCCGCGAGCGCAACACGACTGGCAGCGATCACAGCTTCAAAATCACCCTCAAGACGATTTGCAGCTGGCACACGCACATTCTCTAAAATCACATCATATTGCGGCAAAGCATGCATGCTCATCAACTTATTTTGCTCTTCGCTAACAGTTAAGCCTTCTGCACCAGCCGGGACAATAAAGCCCTGCGTCACGCCATCCACATTCGCATAAACGATCATCATTTCTGCATCAGCAGCGTAGGGGACATAGGTTTTCTTCCCGGAAATTACAAAATCATCACCATCGGGAGCCGCAATGGTTTTCAAACCACCTGCATCGAAATCAATATATGGCTCGATCAAAGCAGCAGTATAAGCTTTCCATTCCATTTCGATCACGGGCGGAATGAATTTTTCTTTTTGCTCCTCAGAGCCAGCCAGCAAAATTGGCAAAACAAAGAGATTCGGCGTCATCACAGCCAGCGCACCAGGCAAGTCGCCATAAGCCAGTTCTTCAGCCGCCAACGCACCTGTTACACTGGAGTATTCACCAAACCCGCCATATTTTTCAGGAATAGAAGCCTGCAAGATCCCCATCTCCCAACCCTTTTCTACGAGGTCATCAGGGAACTTCCCATGCTCCTCTGCTTCCTCCGCCGCTGCGCGCAAGTCATTCTCCGCATAGCGGCTGACTGCATCGATCAGCATTTGTTGTTCTTCATTCGGTTCAAAAGAATACATCGCTCCTCCTTATGGATTTCTCCGTCTCAGCAGCAAACTCGCATCTGCTCTACGACCGGATCATTCAAACGTTTATAAAGCAAAGGTGTTTGACCCTGCTCAATTTCCTCGATATTGGATATGCCCAACAATCCCCGTTGATAAAGATATTCAACATGTGCGCCAGCTTCTTCAACGGAGAGTAGGACATCGTAACCACCGACATCCCCAAAAAGCTGGGATGAGACCTCAGCCACGGTGCCAGGCTCAGACAGGATACCCAGGGTTCGCTCCAGACGTTGGGCGTGAATCCCTTTAATTTGCGTGATGCGCGCCGACAGATCTTCTATTGGTTCATTATGCCCACTCAGGGTGAGCGTTATATCGTTCCCTACCCAGGCTTCCAATTTATCCAGTGAACTCAGGTAATGCCCCAGACCCATATTCAGCGTCAGGCGTTCGGGCCACTGGTGCGGGGAGATTCCGTTCAGCACATGATCGCCGCAAAAGATATGATCATGCAAGCGAATGGCAACATGCCCTGCACTATGTCCGGGGACATGCAAAAATTCAAATTGCCCAAGCTGCATATCCATTGCGTTATATGTGAAATCTACGGGCACAGACTTGGAAAGCATTTTATTGACCATGTAAACACGGATGATCTCTTCCTGTCTTTCGAGTTCAACACCGGCTTCGACCAGGAATTCGCGTAAACGACGCTCTGAAACCAGAATGCGTTCCTCGAAGTTGGTCAGGTTACGCAGGTCAAGCTCGTGGATTCCGACTTTCGCATCCGTTTTTTCGATCAGGAAGGGCAATCCGCCAAAGTGGTCGATGTGTCCGTGGGTGATGAGGATGTAGTCCAACGCATCCATAACGGAGGCAAGCCCCTCCTCCGCACGTGCGCGTTCAAATCCATCCAGTAAATGCTGGTTGCTGTCACCAAATCCTGAGCCGGTATCGATCAGGACGATCTTTTCATCCACAAAAATGAGATAGGCATAAACCCAAAAATTTGGAAATGCCTGCATTGGGATGCGATATATCCTTGCGCCTTGCGCGGTGGTGAATATCTCGAAAGTATGCGGGGTTTTTGTGGAGGGAATAGGTTGCATTATCTACCTCGTAAACCATCGAGGAAGAGGTTGGCAAGTTGGTCGGCAATATCGTCTACGCTGAGCTCGCCTTTGGGATTGAACCAAGTGATCGTCCAGTTCATGGCACCAAGTAAATTTCGGGCGGTAAGGGCTGTTTCAACAGAACAAAAAGCACCTGTCTGCATTCCTTCATCGATCACTTCGCGCCAGAGGGCTTCAAAACCATCCCGGTTGGGAACGTGGCGAGCGTGCAATTCAGGTTCAAGAGAGCGGTGCTCAAGCAGGAGAACGGATGCCAAGTCGATATGATCGGTGAGGGCTTTGAGATAGGCATGCATCATCTGGCGAAGCTTCTCGTCTGCCGTGGCGTTTTGATCTTTTACAATATCTGTGATCTGCTCGGAGAGAAGTTCGAGGGCACGATCCAGTAATTCGAGCAAAATCTCCTGCTTACTCGATACATGGTGATAAAGACTGGCTTTTTGAAGATTGACTGCCCCTGCAATATCGCTCATGGAGGTGGCATGATAGCCTTTGATTCGAAAAATCTGGGCTGCGGCGTCGAGAATTTCTGCTTTTGTCATCATGGGGGGAAGCTCCTAAAACCTACCGACCGTTCGGTAGTTATAGAATACCAGAATCATAGAGCGCGGTCAAGCTAAAAAACTATTTTTAATGGGCAGAAGTGCTACAATAACCCCATGCGTATTATTGCCCACCTCGATCTGGATGCCTTCTTCTGTGCAGTGGAAGAACTGGAAAACCCCGCTCTGCGTGGTAAACCCTTTGCAGTTGGCGGTAACCCGGATCAGCGAGGTGTGGTGGCATCCTGCTCTTATCCGGCACGCGCACGAGGGGTACGCTCCGCCATGCCAATGGGACGTGCGCTGCGGCTTTGCCCCAATTTGCAAATCGTTCACCAGAATTTTGGCGCATACAAGGCTGCCTCGCGAAAGGTGATGGCAAAGATCCATACAATCACACCACAGGTTGAGCAGATTTCCATCGACGAGGCTTTTTTTGATCTCTCGGAAAAAGATGATCCTGAAGGCATAGCTCGCAAATTGCAACGGGAGATCTACCAAGAATTGCAACTCCCCTGCTCTATCGGAATCGCGAGTAATAAACTAGTGGCAAAGATCGCCAACGATGCCGGGAAATCAGCGGTTACGAGCAAGGGTGTTCCGCCACGGGCATTTACACTCGTCCCCCCAGGAAATGAAGCCGGTTTTCTTGCCCCCCTCCCCGTCAAGGAGCTTTGGGGCGTAGGCCCGAAAACAGCCGAGCATCTCGAAAAGCTGGGCATCATAACCATCGGTGATCTGGCAAAGCAAAACGAAATCGAGATGTTACGCCGCTTTGGCAAGAACGGTTACGAGATCGTCCGTCGCGCGCGCGGAATCGACACGCGCAGCATCGTGACAGAACGCGAAGCAAAGTCTATTAGCCAGGAAAGAACTTTCACGAGGGATAAAAACGATCGAAACGAACTACTTCAAGTGATCCGCAAGCAGGCAAGGCAGGTCGCCACCCGTCTGCAAGACAAAAATCTCACCGCACGGACGATCAAGATCAAATTGCGCTGGTCTGACTTCACAACTTTGACACGCCAGACGACTTTGCAATCCCACACAAACGAACGGGATATCATCACCAATGCCGCAGAAAAGCTTTTCAGCGAACACTGGCAAACAGGGCGCACCCTGCGCCTGATCGGCGTAGGTGTTAGCGGATTGGAGAAAACGCAGCAACAAATTGGTTTGTGGGATCAGGACTGGGAGAAAGAGCGTTACGTTGAGGATGTGCTCTCGGATATCGAATCCCGTTTTGGGGAAGGGACGATCAAACGAGGGGCAGGGAAGAAAGGCAACGGATAAAGAAGTTTGTCATATTCTCGCCGCGATTTTAAGGAGTACAATTTAGGGACAACTCTTTAGGATAAAACTATGCTGTCATTCATTGGGCGACGTCTCGCCTTTATCATTTCCGTTGCTGTCCTGATCATATTTTCCGTCAACCTTGGCATGGACATGGCGCGCAACTCCAGCGTCGAGACGCCAAGCTACGATCTGGTTGAGTTCAGCCAGGACGCGTGGAGCAATAGCCGCGCCTATATCGAGGGGACGATCGCCGGAGATCTCGGCACCATCAATCATGAGGTGCTGGGAACCATCTCCATTTGGGAGTTGCTCAAAGACACTTATACAAAAAGCATGGGACTACTGCTCGTTGCCCTGCTGATAGCTACGCTCTTGGGGCTCTCTTTTGGGTTATTCGCAGCCTTGGTCAAAAAACAACAGATCGTTCTGGCATTGCTCATTCTCACCATCTTGGGGGTTTCCACGCCATCTTTCTTTGCAGGTCTGCTTTTACAGCAAGGCGAGATGAAATATTTTCAAGCCACTGGCGAACAACTCGTCAAAATGGCGGGGTTTGGCTGGGATATTGAATATATGCTCATGCCTGTGCTTGTGCTGATGGCACGCCCACTGGCGTATCTCACGCGCGCGTCATTTCTCTCCTTCAATCGCGTGATGGAAGAGAATTACATCCGCACCGCATATTCAAAAGGCTTACCAAGCCGCTGGGTGGTCTACATCCACGCTTTACGCAACATCGCCGTCCCGGTGCTAACATCCGTCGGTGTTTCACTGCGATTTTCACTTAGCACCCTCCCTGTGGTCGAGTTCTTCTTCGCCTGGCCCGGTGTCGGCTTGCGTCTGCTTGAAGCGATCAACGCCCGTCAAACGGAAGTTGTTGTCACGCTCGCCCTCGCAATGGGGCTAACCTTTCTAATCATTAATCTCATTTTGGACATCCTCTATCGGATCATTGACCCACGTCTGCGGGAGGATGAATCGTGAATTGGCTAAAACGACTCTTCAAACTGATACTCAATCCGCGCTCGAACGTGGACGAGATGCCTGCTCTCGTAAAATCAGTAGAATCTCAGGGAGAAGCGCCCGGCGGTGTCCGCGGACAACTTTCCTGGCGCGACATCCTTTTCAATCTACCTCTTATGTTAGGGCTGATCATCGTTCTGGCCCTCTTCATCATCGTGCTTTTTGGTCCCGTTTGGGCACCGAAAAACCCCTATATCGCCGGGCAGCATATCGTCCCGCATTACGATGCAGAAAAAGGCGAATTCATTCGCCCCCCGCTCGAGCCTGATGCTGAATTTCCGCTCGGTACCGACCGCTGGGGGATGGATTTGCTCAGCCTGCTTTTGCACGGCGCACGGAACACACTCATCGCCTCGGCGTTTATCACAATGGTACGCTTGATCCTTGGCGTGATACTCGGCGGCTACGCTGGCTGGAACGAGGGCAAGACCGCTGATCGTATCATCATGAGTCTTGTAGGAGTGACCACATCAATCCCCATGCTGATTAGCAGCATGATCCTGATCTTTGCCCTCGATATTCGGCGTGGACTCTCTACTTTCATCATCGCTCTCTCGATCATTGGCTGGACGGAAATCGCTCAATATATTCGCAGCGAATTCCTTGTACTGCGTAAAATGCCCTTCATAGAAGGCGCACAATCCCTCGGCGCACGCAACCTGCACACAGCTGTACGCCACATTCTCCCTAATATCCTGCCGCAATTGCTCGTGCTCGCCTTCTTGGAGATGGGCGCAGTGCTGATGTTGCTCGGTGAATTGGGTTTTGTCGGGGTCTACATAGGCGGTGGACACCAGATAGCCATCATCGAGATGATGGCACCAACCGAGATATTCACCCTCGCTGAAGTCCCCGAATGGGGCGCCATGCTCGCAGATGGTTATCTTTGGCTGCGCTCAAAGCCTTTCGTCGTTGTTCCTCCGGCAGCTGCCTTTTTCATTTCCATTATCGGTTTCACATCACTGGGCGAAGGCATGCGTCGCCTCGTTGAGAAACGCAGCCTGAACACTGCCTTTTTGCTGCGAAAAGAAATGCTGCTCGTCATTGCGGGCATCACTGCGGCAACCATCTTCATTATGAATAATACGGGCGCAGCGCCCTGGTTCTCCAAGGTCGCCCAAGCCTTCAACTCCGAAGAAACCATCACGCATATTGAAGCTCTCTCCGATATGGATGGTCGCAGCGTGGCACAGCCAGGCGGACAGGAAGCTGCCGATTATATTCAAGGCAAATTTGAAGAATATGGACTGGATCCGGGCTGGAAGCGCCTGAGCTACACCTATCCGCTCGAAACGACCATTGCCCAACCCGTAGAACAACCCGTATTCGCCCTTGTAGATGAAAGTGGTTCCGTTATCCAAAGCTTCCAGCACCAGATCGACTTTGGGTACGTCATCGAGGGGCACGGCGGCAGCGGGGATACTCAACTCCCGATCACCTTCATCGGCTTTGACGGGGATGAAGACCCCGAATGGGCAGACTATCAGGGGCTCGATCTGCAAGACAAGATCGTTCTCCTGCAAGGCAACAATGCTCCCAAAGATTTCTCCACCGAAGCTTTTTTGCACGGCGCGCGCGGCATTTTGTGGATCACAGGAAACGACCGCGATGATGTCCGTTCGCAAATTCAATGGGCAGACTCCCAAGGGGATTACCAGAAAAATCCCACCATCCCGATCTACCGGATTCGTCCCGGCGTAGCTGCGTCCATTTTAGAGCAGGCCAGGGTCACGTGGGATGCGCTTTCGTCGGGTGCAGTAGATATCCAGCAACGTGGGAAGGGTTGGTTCGCATCCGATCTGGATGTGCATGTCCAGATGTCCCTGCAATTGGGCGAGCCGCAAGACATTGAAATCCCCTGCGTGATGGGCTATCGCGTCGGTTCTGATCTGGATGTGGCAACAGAACTTGTCGTGCTATTCGTCAATTACGATGGGCTGGGCACTGATCCCGACGGAACGCTTTATCCGGCCGCAAATCACAATGCTTCGGGCGTGGGGATGCTGCTGGAGATCGCCCGCCTTTGGGATGAGCAGGAACTCGATACGCGCCGCTCCGTGCTCTTTGTGGCCTGGGGTGGTGCGCAACTGGATAACGACGGCGCGAGAGAGTTCTTTGAAGACCATTTCAATTTCCGACATCTGATCACGACCAATCCTAACGACCGTGTGATGCCCGCTCTGATGCTGCAACTGGATTATGTTGGCGCGGGCGGGGATGAGTTGCTCATCCACCCCGATTCTTCGCCGGAGTTGATCGCGCTCTTTGAAGAGACCGCTCAAGAGTTCGAAATACCCGTTTTTATGGACGCTGAGACGGAAGACTTTTCTACCGATGTGATCACGCGACGTTTTCCCTGGGTTTCCTTGCGCTGGAGCGATGCCAGTATTTCACCGACCGAAGACAGCTTTGAACTTATCAGCGAAGACAAGATTCAGTCGCTGGGTGAAGCGCTCTCGCTGGCATTGACCAAGATCGTACGTGAAACGGATTATTAGATGAGAGATTTAGCCTTTCGCTTTTCTTTGGTTGTATTAGGCACATTTTTACTAGCGAGTTGCACTTCGCAGCCGGAAGTCGCTTTTGTGCCCAGCGAGAATATTGAAGAGATCGTTATCCCACAAATAGAGAGTGAGAGCGAGAATGAACTCCCCGAGCCATTTAGCGGAATACTCTCTGTATATGGAGAAGAGCCCATTTTTCACGAGGGCTTGGACGATAGTTGGGATTCTTCATTTGTTTTTCCGGGTGCAGTCCTCTATCAAGAGGGCTTGTATCACATGTTTTACAACGGGATAAAACTCAGCGGCAACTCAGGTGAAGGCGGGGTTGGTTATGCCATCTCAGCGAATGGGACCGATTGGTATCGCGTCGCAGATGCCCCAATATTTACTTGGGATGAGACTGTTGGCGACGAGATGTGGCTGCGTGCAAGCAGCGCCCTTATCGAAGATGATGGCACTTGGGTACTTTATCTCTCTTCCCTTCCGCTTGGCATAACAGAAGAGTTACCTATGATCTGGCGCGCCACTGCCCCCGAGCCGAACGGGCCTTGGGCTTTTGATGATATTCCCCTTCTGGAACCTGGAGAATCCAGCGAATGGGATTATTACGGTGTTCTCTTTCCAATCGTGCTAAAAACCGAAGATGGCTACCTCATGTACTATCTCAATGCGCGTTTTGATAATCGCCGCGGCATCTCCGGAATCGGCTTGGCGACATCCGAAGATGGGCTTTTCTGGACCAAATATAACGACCCTGCTACTGAAGAACGCTTTAGTGAAAGTGATCCAGTCTTTGTCTATGAGGGAGAGATCGCAGGCTTCAATTCCATTCAAGATTTTTTCATTTGGCAGGACATACAGGGCTTCGCAATGTTCTATGGCATCGGGAGAAATAACCCAGAAGATATGGATTATGCAACCAGTTCTGATGGGGTCACGTGGACAAGCGCTTCTGAAGAACCAGTCTTTTCAACCGAGGAGATCAATTTTATGAGTACCTTTGGTTCACCAAAGGTACTCGTGCGTGATGGAGAATACTTGGTCTATCTTTATAGTAGCGCTGAAAGCAATCGTCCGGTGGGCGATATTTATTTGATAAGGAGTGAGTGATGTTCAAAAAGAATTCGCGCTCACTCTGGATCATCACCGCCGTTGTCGCCCTGCTACTTACCGGCATCACGATCGATCTGGCGATCAAAGCCAACGCCGAAGGCGGAGAATCTAGTCAACATGTGCGTGCTTATCTGCAAAGTGATGAACCGCTCATTATCATTCTTTCGGAGCCGGAGTATCGCAGCATCGTCGCATCCATTCAGCAGGATGACACCCCCATCATCGTGACTGAGTATCTGCGTCGCAGCGGCGAAGATTGGTACCGAATTAATGTCAATGAAACGGAAGCAGGTTGGGTACAAGGACGATACATCAGCCTTGAGAGACCGTAGTCTATGAGCCAAACAAAAAACGCTATCCCCGTACAATCCAAAGAGCGTATCCAAGTCGTTGATGTATTGCGCGGCTTTGCTATTCTTGGCATCCTGCTCTTCAACATGCGCAGCTTCGCCGGGCAATCCATGCGCATGAACGATTGGGTTGAGCCACTCGACCGCGCCATCGTCGCCCTGATCGACTTTCTGGTGCAGGCAAAATTTTATTCATTATTCTCCTTCCTTTTCGGCTGGGGTATGGCAGTTCAGATACGCCGCGCAGAAGCCAAGGGAACTAAATTCTTTCCCGTTTATTTGCGGCGCCTACTCATTTTGCTGGTCTTCGGCACATTACACGGCGTCATGCTCTGGACGGGCGACATCCTGCGCATGTATGCCATCATCGGCATCTTTATGCTGGTCATTTTCCATAAACAGAAACCCAAGGTGCTTCTGATCGCAGCGATTTTGCTTTTGATTTCTTCCATCCAAATGACACTCCCCGGCGAACTGATGGATAACACCCGCGAATGGTGTTTCAGCACTTCTGAATGCCTTTCACCAAACACGTCCCTGCCCGGTTCGCTCTATGCCACTGGCACCTATTGGGAAGTGACCCAGCTTCGCTATCAGGAATTCATTGGCAGCCTTTGGTGGTTCCCCTGCTACATGGGCAATGTCTTTGCCATGATGCTACTCGGCTTATACACGGGCAAACGCAAACTCTTCGCCAACTTTGAAGAGCATCGCTCCCTCTTCCGCAGGGCTATGTGGAGCGGTCTCATTATTGGATTGGTCCTAAATGGGGTCTTCACTTATTACACAGCTAACCCTTTCAATAGTGACTACTATTCTCTTGTACGGGTTGGAGCACGTACCCTCGGCGCACCCGCACTGACCATCTTCTACATTTCAGGCATCACCTTGCTCTACCAAAATCTGAAATGGCGTGAACGCCTGGCTCCCCTCGGTTATGTGGGACGGATGGCGCTAACCAACTACATCACCCACTCCGTTGGGTTGACCTTTTTCTTCTACGGTTACGGGCTGGGACTATACGGCGAAACAGACCCGACATTTGCATTGCTACTGACCACCGTCGTTTATTTGGCACAAATCCGGTTCAGCCAATGGTGGTTCGAACATTATCAATTTGGCCCCCTGGAATGGGGCTGGCGTGCCCTAACCTACACCCGCCGCCACCCCTTCTCCGCGAAGGATACTTACGAAAGCATCCAGCGCACTCCCGAAGAAATACAGAAACGCCGCATACGTTTATTAGGCGCTATCTGGGCATTCTTCCTGCTCTGGGGATTTGGGCTCTACCGTTGGTGCGTTAATCTCTCTGTTGAAAAAGAAGTTTCCCGACTTGAGCTGGCCCTACGCGGAGAAGATGTCCCCGAAGCTATTTTTGCCACCGAAGATGATGCTGCTGAAGAATATGAGATCACCTCGCCTATAACCCAGCCAGTGAATATCACCCCGGGTCCCGCGGCAGCGATCGGCGATCAAGTTGCCATTGCCGAATCCTTCAACGCAGAAGCCGCTCTCAGTCACATCGCAGAACTGACGCAGCCTAAATATGGTGGTCGCGTCGCTGGCTCAGAAGGCGGACAACTCGCAGCCAAATATATCGCTGAACATTTTGAAGAATATGGTCTCCAGCCCGCTGGCGTAAATGGTTCGTATTTCCAAGAATTTCCAGTGACCTATACTGCTTTAGATGACGGGTATGTAATGATTTTAAAACTTACCTATCCTGATGATGGCGGATCATTTGAACAGCACTCATCCCAACTTTGGGCATTAGTCGGTGGTTATCTCGGCTCAGGCACAGCAGATGGTGAAGTTGTCTGGGGTAAAGATTGTGATGCTGATATTTTTTCTGAAATTGATGTGGTTGGCAAGATCATCCTTTGCCAAGATGGTGATATCACCCAGATCGCACGCACGGTCAGAGAAAATGGTGCTGCGGGCTTGTTAGTATTAACCGAGCCTAAATCTACTAAAGAAACGGTTGATTTGGTCCCAGCCTTATTTCCCGTCTGGATTCCAGAACCCATACCTGCTTTGCGTATTTTTCCTGATATTGTCGACGATATACTAAGGAAGAGTGAGTATTCGTTAGCAGATCTTTCGTTAATCTCAGAACCGGTTGTAATTCCTGTTCAAGCGAAGATAACCGTCAAAGAGGAAACTATTTGCAATGATTGCATGAGTCGGAATGTTTTGGGTGTTTTACCAGGACAAGACCCCGTTTTTGCCGAGAAAATTGTTCTTGTTGGTGCAAACTATGATGCGTTGGATAATTGGTTAGGGACCGTACCAAGTGCATCCGGTGTTTCCATGATGCTTGAAATTGCCCGAACTTGGCAGGCAGAAGGTTATTTGCCAAACACTACTGTCCTTTTTGTTGCTTGGGATGCGGGTAAACAAAACAATCTTGGCGCAGAGTTCTACGTTCAACATCCGCAATATGAACCTGAAGATGTTGTTGCCGTCATACAGCTTGCCCCCTTCTTTGGTGATAGTAAACATGAGATTCTCATCAGCGGGGGCGGTGATATTGCCGCCTCAATACGCAATACGGCACAGGCATTGGGACTTTCCGCTTCTCTTTATGAGGGAAACTATAGCTTCCCTCTAACTGGTGCGAATCATCTTGCTTGGTCGACCGGGAAAACCGAATTAGTCAAGACAGAAACCCTTGATGAAGTTGGGAAGCTGACCTCTCTTACACTACTCAGTTTGGCAGACCTTCCTGTAGAAATTGACGGTTTACTCGCCCGCCGTGCGGATGCCCTTCTTGATAGCAACGAAGCCGCTTTCCTTGCAACCTCCACCGCAGACCAATCATCCAACGATCGTCTTTGGTTCGCAGATGCCCGATCCCTCGCGCCGACCAGCAGCGAAATGACCTTTGAGAATCTTCGCGTCACAGGTGGCCGCGCCTCGGCGAACGTGAATATCACCCTCGAAATCCCCGGTGACAACGGTGGCTCGCACGAGATTTCGCTCTCCATGCCGACTCAATTCCACTATGTCGATGGCGAATGGCTTTGGGCAGGCGCCGACTTGGTCCAAGTGAGTATTCCCGAAGAAGATAAAACACCACGCTTCGTTGTCTATTATCCTGAAGGAAAAGAAGAAGGACTCGAGGGCTTAGGTGAAGTTGCGGCAGCGCAATACGCCGAGATCGCCAACCTGCTTGGCCTGCCAACCAATAATGATGCTCGCATCCTTCTATTCGACGGGAGCGAAGCTCTGCGCGCCAGCACTGCCATGTCATTAGGACGCAGTGAAAACGCAGCTATTACGCCCAACACGATCAAGTTGGCTTATAGCGCAGAGATCGCAGGTGGAGAGCGCTTCAATGATGCTATTGTTCATCTCGTACTCGCGGATGCAGGCATACCCCAAGTAGCTGCACCCTGGCTTTGGGAAGGACTGCCTCTTCTAATTGAAGCGGAGAAAGATCCTATCTTCACACAAGAGCGCTTGATCCTGCCCTTACAAAACTCGATCGTCCGCGAAGTAGCCCCCTTCAATGCCGAAACTTCCTGGGCAGCTGTTGATTATCTACGCGAGCGTTTGGGCTCGGCAGGGCTTGGACGTTTTATCTCCGCTTTTGGGCGAGCCTGTCAGGTCAACGATTGCAATACTGAAGAAGGCGCAGATGCAGCCCTTGCTTCTGCTCTCCGTATGAACACCACATCCTTCCATCGCGCTTGGCAGCAATATTGGTCAAGACGACTGGAAAACACGCAAACATCGCTCAACACCTTGTTGGATACACGCATTAAAGCTGTCCGCGACAGTGACCTGAATGCCTTTCTTGCTACCGTAGATCGCCGCACGCCCAACCTTATCCGCGAAGAAAGCGACTGGTTCGCCGACCTGAACGAATACCCCATAGAATCATTTAGCTTGAGCGCAAAACCTGTTGCCATTCTAGATGATGACAGCGTCCATGCTTCGGTAACGCTCTCCTATCAACTTGAAGGAGTCTCTGAGCGCTGGGGCGGAGGCTCATCCACCTTCCGCGTGCTCTTCAAACCCAGCGGTAACAGCTACCGCTGGGCGGGCGTGCCACTCAAGAATCTTAGCGGCAACCGTGTCCGCGTGCGCTATCCGGCGGGGCAGGAAGAATTCGCAGCTGAATTACTGGCAAATGCTCAAGATGTCTACACGCAAGTTTCTGACGATATGAACATCAGCCCCGCCTGGCAAACCATCGCCCTCTACACAGACGAAAACGCCTATCGCACATCCATCTTCCTTTCCTATCCAAATTACGACTGGACACCCGGCTGGTCGACGCAGGGACATTCTCTCAAGATCTTCCTCGAACCCAATGCAACGCCCCAGAGCTACCGCTCCCTTCTCGCCACGCATTTCGCCCGGCAACTGCTTTTACAAAACGGCGTTCAGGATGAATGGCTACTCACAGGCGGTAGCAATTACCTCGCCAGGGGCGTCGACGGCGGCGCATCCCAAATGGCAGCCGCGGCCAATCTTTATTCCCTCCGCAAAGCCATCGAGTCCGAGTCCCTGATCGAATTTACCACCTTTCCCGCAGCTTATCGGATGAGCGAATCCGAATACAAAGTCGCTATTCCACAAGCCTGGAATTCCGTCCGTTATCTTGCAGAGACATATGGGCAAGATGCGCTCTGGAGCGTGCTGCGCGCTAACGATGTGGAAGCCGCGCTCCGCGCAGCGACGGGACGCACGTTACCCGAATTTGCTACCGATTGGCAGGCATCTTTCGCCGTTGGACACAGCACCGATAATTGGCTCGAAATCGCTGATGGCTTCAACGAAGAACGTGCTCTCGCCCATATCGAATATCTCGCAAACCCCGAATTGGCAGGGCGGCAGGCTGGCTCTCCCGGCGAGAAGTTGGCAGCTGACTATATCGCCGAGAAATTCACAGAATACGGGTTAGGAGTTGAGCATCAGATTTTCCCCGTCCCCTATCTCTATTATCTCGAAACACCACGATTAACGCTAGCTCTGCAAGCCGATGGCACTAAAGAAACCTTCGTCTACCGCGAAGACTTCCTGATTTTGCAAACTGCGGACACGAATGGTCTTCTAAACAGAGAGCTAGTCTGGATCATGGACGAGGCATACACAGGCATGGACCTGGACGGAAATATCGCCGTCCGAAAACCAACCGGCACCATCACAGAAGAAATTACCCAGGCGACCGAACACGGCGCAGGCGCGCTATTGCTGGTCGGCGACAAAAATCGCGATGACGATCTGAGCGCAAAATATCCAACGCGTGACCTGCCGGATGAAGGCGCTATTCCTGTCTTTGAATTGACGCGTGAAGGCTTCAAACGTCTGCTTGAAATGAGCGGCGAGAGCCTAGCGAGTATCTACGCTGCGCCGCCTGCGCACTTTTTGGGTATTGACGCCCAATTGAACGTAGACCTTAACGAGGAGCAAAACGCTGAGAGCGCAAATATCTTTGGCTTCCTGCCGGGTAGCAATCCTGTGCTGGCAAACGAGACTATCATCGTCAGCGCGCATTACGACCATGTAGGCAACGACCCAAATCGCGCATATAGCGGCGCGAACGACAACGCCAGCGGCGTGGCAACCATGCTCGAGATCGCCCAACGCTGGCAGGAAACAGGCTATCGTCCACAGCGCAGCGTTCTTTTCGTCGCTTGGGGCGCACAGGAATTGGGCGAGATGGGTTCACGCTATTATGTTGAAAATCCGCCTTATCCGCTTGAAAGTGTTGCCGCCTTGATTCAACTGGACGCCGTTGCAAACGGAGGCGCCCATCACCTGGACGCACAAGGTTCGCGCGAAAACGAGGGTCAGCTACTCTATTCAATCGAGCATGCCAAGGATCTACTTGGCGGACGCCTGCAGCTTTCCTTTCCTGAAGAGCGCGGTGAGCAGCCCTTCTCTCCGGATGTGCTCTTCAATCGAGATCGGATCGGCATTAGCAGCGATCACGATCCTTTCCGCAACGAAGGCATCCAGGCAATGCGCATCGCCTGGCGAGAAGCCGACGAGACCAATCTCGACGATACGCTGGCATATGAAATTGACCTCGCTCGACTGGCATCGGCAGGCAAGATGACGATGTTGACGATCATGATGAACGCGCGATAAACGTTCAAGTTTTATAAAAACATAGTGCTATAATTTCACAAAAAATTCGGGAGGCACCATGCCAAAAACACAAAATCGCGCCGTAATGATATGGTTATTCATCTTTGCTTTTACAGTTCTTTTCTTAGTGGTTTTTGGCGGTTTTGTACGACTAACACGTTCGGGATTATCTATTGTCGAGTGGAATCCGGTAAGCGGGGCACTCCCTCCGATTGGCGAGCAAGCCTGGCTGGATGAGTTCTCCAAATACCAACTATCGCCTGAGTATCAGAAAGTCAACTCCCAGATGACACTTGAGCAATATCAGCGCATCTTTTACATCGAGTGGACACATAGATTGATCGCACGTTTGGCTGGCTTTCTCTACGCCATACCCGCTCTCTACTTTTTTTACAAGGGAACCATCCCACGCAAGGAATTTGGGATCTATGTCGTGATGGGCTTGTTGTTCATCAGCCAGGCTTTCATGGGCTGGTTCATGGTCGCCAGTGGCCTGATCGACCAACCTGCCGTCAGCCATATCCGTCTCACGCTACATTTGATTCTTGCTCTCGCCTTGTTTGGGCTCAGCTTATGGGTAGCATTTGGACATCGCTTTGATTTTCTCAACCAAAATATAAAGAAGAACAGTGCTATTCTCTCCCAGCTAGGGCTTATTGGCATTGCTATTTTAATCTTTCAAATTTCCTATGGTGGGTTTACTGCCGGATTAAAAGCCGGTCATCTGTCCAATACTTGGCCCCTCATGTTCGGGCGCTGGATCCCTGAAGGATTATTCAGCAAAGGAAGCAACCTAATTCAATCCCCACAAACAATCTTGTTTACTCATCGCTGGGTAGCATTTCTTGCATTGTTTTTTGGTATGGCTCTGTATTATGTAGCATTGAAACGTAATTATCCAGAAGAAATAAAAAGATTATTGCTTCTCGTTTTGGGATTAGGGAGCACGCAAATCATATTGGGAATCTGTGTCGTACTCTTTGATGTCCAAATCTCTCTAGCGCTTGTTCATCAGGCTTTGGCGATAATTCTGTTTGGAGTATCTCTTCTCTTTATGTACAACACACTCAAGTACGAATTCTTGCAAAAGAAAAACTTGTAAATCTCATTGAAGACAAAAAGCTCACGGAAAAGATCCGTGAGCTTTTTCATTGCAAAACAGCTTTTCTGATTATTGAATAGCGTCGATCATCAATGCCAGGAAAATAAACGCCAGATACATACTTGAATAACGATACATTTTCCAGGCGATCTGATTCCCCTCGTTGCGCCAGACCTGCCAGGCAGTGTGAAGCAGCCAGGCACCTAGCACAAGCGCAGAGATCAGATAGATCATGCCAGCAAAATTAAAGAGGGGCATTAGCAGTGTGAGTACCACCAACTCCACCGTGTAGATCAAGATCTGTTTGCGAGTTTCTTTTTCGCCACGCACAACCGGCATCATCGGGATACCGGCGCGTGAATAGTCTTTCTTGCGAACAATCGCCAGCGCCCAGAAATGCGGCGGCGTCCACATAAAGACAATGGCAAACAAGAATAGAGCGGGGATATTCAAACTTCCTGTCACAGCGGCCCAGCCGACTAAAGGCGGGATCGCTCCCGCTCCACCCCCAATGACGATATTCTGGACAGTCGCTTTTTTAAGCAGAATACTATATAAGATCACATAGTAGATAATTCCTGCCAGAGACAAGAAAGCCGCCAACAAATTAACCATGCCCGCGTAAATATAAAAACTCAAAACAGAAAGCGCTAAGCCAAAGGCAAGTCCTTCTGCGGGCGTCATGCGCTCGGCAGCCAGTGGGCGCTTTGCCGTGCGCTGCATATTCTTGTCCAGATCACGGTCGATATATTGATTAAGCGCTGAGGAGCCGCCCGCAGCGAAATAGCCGCCAACCAAGGTCCAGAAAGTGATCGAAAGCGAGGGCCAGGTTTTACCGCCCACAACCATACCGGCGTAGGTGGTTACTAACAGAAGCAAAACGACGATGGGTTTGGTCAGCGTCAGAAAATCACGCGCCCTTTGGCGCAGGTCGAGCGGAGGGAAGGCAACCGTTTCACGTGCCATAAATCCGGAGAAAATCACTAATCCCAGCAATCCAGACCAAAGCACGACACTTGTCAGGGCGTGCAAAATGGCCAGATAACGCGGAAAGCCGCGTGTTACTTCCATTGCCCCGACAAATATCTGTGCAAAAAAGAGAACGACCGTCAACGTGGCTAGGGGTAACAAAACGCGGTGATCGCGCACATCGCGCCAGGCACGGAAGAGCAAGTAAAGCATGAGGACAATAGCAAAGCCAACCGAAAGGCGATGTGCCAATTGCATCCATCCCAGCAAGCCTTGTGGTTCGCAAAGGGGCCAGCCTGTGCAAGCTTCAGTGGCTCCATTCAGCGTGACCAAAAATCCGCCAATGGTCACCAACAAGATCGAGGCCAAAACAAATAAAGTGAGGCGGGCAAAAGATGATGATAACGAAAATTTCACAAATTCTCCTTCAGTTGACGACGTACATAAAAAGGATAGCCCAGCAAAAGGATGCTGGCGTAAGTAAACCATTGAACGGCGTAGCCCAGATGTGAACCTTCCGAAAGTTCGATTTCAGGTTGATACGGAATCGGCGGTTCGCGATCAGTTGGATCAACATCCGGCTGCACAAAAACATTCAGCAACGGATAAGACAACTGCAAACGGATACGATCAAGATTGACGATATTCCAAAATTCGAGTTTGTCTTGCCCTGGAGCAAGTTCCGGGTCAGGGACGCCCCCCAGGTCTGGCTTGGTGGTCCCGAGCCGAATCTGTCCCTGAAGGTGGATGCGTTCGGGCTCATCATATTTCCGCCAATCAAGCGGCGTCTCATTTCCCTCGGCAGGGATCCAACCACGATCCACCAAGACAGCGGAACCATCATCAAAAATAAGGGGGGTCAGCAAGTGATAGCCATACTGGTCTTCAAAATACCGGTTTCGCAAAGCGACCTGATTTTCAAAGTCATATTCGCCGCTAACAGAGACAGAGCGGTATTCGAAAAGAGTCAGGCCTTCCTGCAAAGCTGAATTTATCGCAACAGGCTCCATTGCCCAAACGCTCTCGATATGAGCGTTGAAAGCGCGGCGCTCTTCAAGACGACTGAGCTGCCAAAATCCCAGGCGAATGCATAATGCCCCCCCTGCCAAAACCAGTAATGTAGCAACAGTCCATTGCCGTGAAAAGAAAACGCGCAGGTTTTTCATATGTTTCTTCCTTTTACCCTGTCGAGTTTTCTTCTTTTTTATCACTCTTCAAAGGAAAAGCCACAAGGCTGTACAAAAAGAAGAACATTGCTGTTGGTGGGGTTGCCAGCGCAAAAGCCTGAATGCGCGAATTGACCGTTGTGCGTGAGCGGACATCAAAATCGAGAAATTTAGAAGGCTGGAAGGTACAGCCCAGCGTATATTTATTCGCATTTTCCATCAACAAGGTGGCGCTGGAACCAGAAGGCACCCATAAGGGACCCAGCTCATGAGGAACAACGTCTTCGTTTGTGACCATCAGGGTATCACCAATCACGAAAACCAATTCAGAGGGAATGGAGGGAATCGCCTCGCCAGCTTTCACGCGTTCAGCTGTTCCAGCGGGGATGCGTATCTCAATCGTTTCAGGCGGGCGATCCGTTTTTTCCTTCAACAGGAGGTGCGCGCCCTCATTGACAATCCCCACAAAAATTAGTGCAACAAAAAGAACTACGAAAAAGCGATTTCTGTATAAGCGAAAATTCTCATTCATTTATTTTAGTTACTCTTCAAAAGATGTGCGAGATCATCAGCCATGGCTTCTGGTGCCATGCCAAAGGGGAAAGTAATACGCAAATTACCATTCGGATCAACAACATAAACTCGGGCTGTGTGGTCTACAAGATAGCCTGTTGCTCCCGTCTCTTCCTTTTTCTCTCGATAAACACCATAATCCTGCCAAATGGCTCCCAGCACTTCCTCTTCACCACTCAAGCCGATAAAGCGCGGGTCGAAAGAGGTCACATATACATCCAGATATTCAGGTGTGTCACGCTCGGGGTCCACAGTGATCATGGCAACTTCGATTCTGGCGGCGCTCTCTTCTCCCATAAGCCTCTTCATTTTGGCAAGGTCGTATAAAGTTGTGGGGCAAACGTCCGGGCAAGCAGTGTAGCCAAAATAGAGCAGAACTACTTTATCTTGATGCTCGGAAAGCCGAAAAGTTGCACCATCAGCTTTTTCTAAAGAAAAATCTGCAGCCGGGAGTGGCGGATCTATCAGGGAGCCTTGATAGCTGTATGGTTGAGCGAAAAAATAAAAACCGGCTATCAGAATGACGCCGATCATTACCCCTATAAGTAATTGTCGAAAAAGTTTTTTAGGCATAGACAGATTATAAAGGAGCAGCAACCAGGATCTTATATTCATTCACAGGTTGCTGCTCCCTGAAGTTTGAAATTATCCGATTACAGTGCCGATCAAATAAAGTGCAGGATAGAAAAAAATCCAGACCACGTCGACAAAGTGCCAGTAGACTGCGCAGGCTTCAACAGCCCAATGTTTTTCAGCTGTATAAAGCCCTTTGCGCCCGTTACGGTAAACGATGAAAAGGAAGATCACGCCTGTGAGTACATGAAAAGCATGCATTCCCGTCATCATGTAAAACATCGCTCCATGAGCGCCGTCTCCAGGACCGAAGGGAGCCAACTGCCACTCTACACCGACAACTCCTACAAGGAAGAGCACGCCTAAAATAAGTGTAATCAGCGTTCCCCGAAGGAAAGTTTTTTGATCGCCATGCGCCATAGCTGTCTCAGCTCTGTTCATGAAGAAAGAGCTGACCAACAGAACACCTGTAACGATAAGACCCAGAGTCTGATCCAGGTGGGGGCGGGTATTTCCCATCAAGTAGAAACGAGAGACCAATAAGCCGCCAAAAACGAAGGCATCCGAGAAAAGGAAGAGCCACAATCCCATGCGGTTCGTCCCTGTTTTATATTGATAACTGGTACGATCTACAGCCGAAGTAGCCATTAGTGCTTCTCCTCTTCACTGAATAAACGGGGCAGGTGCATGTAGTGCTGGAGGACAAACCATGCTTTCAGTACCGCGATCCCAACAAGGATATACCACCATTGCCCTCCAATGGTCGCGACAAAGTATTCTCCTACGGTCAAGACCGCCAGGATCAAAAAGACATATACTCCGAATTTAAGGGCTTTGTTTTTCTTATCTTCCATTAGATTTTCTCCACTTACTCTGCACCAGCAGACATCTTGATATAGGTGGAACCTTCCAGACCATAATCATAAGGTTCACCAACGACTTCAAAGGGGTGGTCTGCGTAGTTGTGTTCGGGGATCGGGGTCGGCAACTGCCATTCGGGCGAACGAGAATTCCAGGGATTGGTAGCAGCTTCCTCGCCACGTTTGACACTTCTCCACATATTGACCACAAAGATCAGCACTGACGTGAAGATCACAAAACCGGCAATGGTGATCAAGAGTTGAGAGAAGTCAAAATTAAGGGCAGGATCGTAATCCGCGATACGGCGACGCATGCCCAGCAAGCCGATCCGCATCTGACCAAGGGACTGAACATAAAAAGCAGGGAACATCAACCAGAAATGCCATTTACCCATTTTTTCGTTGTACATTCTCCCTGTCATCTTCGGGAACCAGTAATAGACTGCTGCGAAGAAGGGGAAAATGAAACCGCCAAACATGGTGGCATGGAAGTGACCGACGATCCAGTAGGTATCGTGCAAGTGAAGATCGGTTGCCACTGTGGCGTTGGGCGGTCCTGTCAGACCGCCGAGGAGGAAGATCGAAACCGCGCCCAATGTAAATAGCATTGGTGTTTGGAAGCTGAGACGACCACGCCAGATCGTACCAACCCAACTAAAGAATTTCACGCCTGTGGGTACAGCAACGAGCATAGTACTATACATAAATGGGACACGCAGATATTCTTCCATACCAGCGGTAAACATGTGATGCGCCCAGACGAAGAAGCCAACGAGGGCGATCGCCATTGAAGAAAGCGCGATCCACTTATAACCGAAGAGTGGTTTACGTGAAAAAACAGGCAGCAATTCGCTGATCATGCCCAATCCCGGCAGAATGAAGACATAAACCGCTGGATGGGAATAGAACCAGAAGAGATGCTGGAAAAGAATCACGTTACCGCCATTTGCCGGATCAAAGAAGCCCATGCCAAAGAGGCGTTGGAACATGACCATCTGGAAAGAAAGGGCGATCAACTGCGTAGCAGTGGCACCTATGATCGCAGTGGCGACTGATGCCCAGACAAAAATAGGCATTCGAAAATAATTCATTCCGGGCGCACGCATCCTGATCGTCGTGACGATGATATTTAGCGAACCAAGGATCGAGGACAAACCGATCACATAAACGCCCAAAAAGAACATTTGCATCCCCAGAGGGGCGCGGACACTCAATGGCGGATAGGCTGTCCAGCCTGTGTCAAAGCCGCCGAAGAAGAGGCTACTCACAACCAGTAAGGCACCGGGAACATTGATCCAATATGCGAAAGCGTTCAAACGCGGAAAAGCCATATCGCTCGCGCCGATCATCAAGGGCACCAAATAGTTGGACATCGCGCCAATACCAAGCAAGATCGCCGCGATCATGACAATACCGTGCAAACCGATCAAGCTGTTGAAAACACCCAAATCCAAGAATTGCAGTTTTGCCGCCGCCAACTCAACACGGAAGATCAAAGCAAATGTTCCAGCTAAACCTAAGACAATTACCGAAGTTACACCGTACTGAATACCAATAACTTTGTGATCCAGCGAAACATTGAAGTATTTCGCCCACCCAGGCAGGCTGGGGTCAGATTCGTGGTGGTCTGATGTCTCTTCACCTTTTGCCCACTTGAACCAATCCGAGAGAACGCCTGTGCCAGCCATAAAGGTGATCACACCAACAAAAGTACCACCTACCCACACTGGTTCAGGATTCCAGGCTGGCAAGCCCATCAAAACACGGATCAGCATTACCAATCCCATGCCCGCAACCGAGCCAAGTACCTGGAAAATGATTCCACGCACCAAACCGAGTGTGAAGAAATTGACTTTTTTCTTTTCTTCCATCTTTTATGCTCCTCTTTCTTCCTTACTCGCTTAAACTTTCGATGAATTCAATCACATCGTGAATTTGATCTTCGGTCATGCCCGCGCCAGTTGGCGGCATGATAACTTTGTCATACCCTTCAACGATCGTTGCCTGTGGATCAAGAATGGATTCAGCAAGATAAGCATCATCAACAACAACGGTCGTTCCATCAGTTAGAGTCTCTGTGCTTTCATACAGTCCATACCAGGAGGGACCGATGCTCTCGCTACCATCGAGGGAGTGACAAGCCTGACAACCAAATTGCAACGTAAGCTCTGCTCCACGCTCAGCGGCATCTCCAGTAGGCTCTTCTGTTTGCTCTGCAACCCAAGCTTCAAAATCATCCACTTCCATGACGATTACATCTGAAAGCATATAAGCATGCTCCAAACCACAAAGTTCTGCACAGCGGACGACATAATTCCCGACTTCTGTTGGTGTAACGCGCAACTCACGCTCCATTCCCTCACCAGGAAGGGCGTCCTGTTTTACGCGAAATTCAGGAACCCAAAAGGAGTGGATCACATCCGTCGACGTCAGCATCAGGAGCGCCTGACGATCAACTGGCAGGCGCAATTCAGAAGACGAAAAGCCATAGTCTTCATAATCAAAACGCCATGTCCACTGAGATCCCACTACCGTAATATTGTAAGCATTGGGGTCTGCACGACGAGTTTCTGCTAAAGCATTTGCTCCTAGATAAGCAAAATACAGGACCGTAATTAGAGGAACTATCGTCCAGACAATTTCCAATCCTGTATGACCTTCAAAGTGATCCCCATCCTTATTTTCACCCGGCTTTTGACGAAAAGCCACAAAACTATAAAGCATAAAGCCCATAATTAAAGAAAACAGGAAAGAGATTACCCAGACGTGTTGTCGGAACAGGATATCAATCGCCTCGCCTTGCACACTGGCAAGTGCAGGCATATAATCCAGATTGTCCAGACCGTAGCCGATCAACGCAGTTAAAACTGCGACCAATATAGCCACTCTAACAAAGTGTTTCATCTACATACTCCTCCATACTTCAGCATATCTCTAGATTGCCGGGGAAATCCTTTATTACGAAGAAGGCATCTCCGCCTTCAATCGCCTTTCGACACCCAATCCGCCCCTAATAATGAACAGGGATCAAGCGAATCTATACTGACAACCACTATATCAAGAAGCCCTTTTCTTGTCACTCACCCGCACCATCACCCAAAGAGATGATATTCGAATCACCCCTTCGGTCACGTGAAATAACCCCCAATTTAGATAAGATTACAAGTATTATATTAAGGAAAGATTAAAATCCCTTGTTACTCTATTTAAGGAACTGCGCATGAAAAAACTACATTTGTCATTCGCCTTATTACTGCTCTTGGTAACAGTCCTTGTAGCAGGATGCGAGGCACCTGCCACATTAACTGTTGAGCCGTCTCCTGTGTCTGAAGAGGCGACAGCCCCGGAAGAAACTCCTGAACCCGAAGATACATCTTCAGAACAAGAAATGGAAACTGAAGAAGATATGCATGGCGCAGCTGCCAAGGCAGTTGATCTGATCGGCGCCTGGGTTGAAGCTGGCGCATCTGAGACAGATGCTTTCGACTATACAGGTGTTGATGGGAATACCTATCAAGCCACCTTTGAAGTCGATGTGCTTCCGCTTTTCACTGAAAACAACCTCTGGTTCGATGGCGCACAGGCATGCTCGGGCTGTCACTTCGCCAACTCTGAGAACTCCTACCATGAAATGGACCTTACATCCTATGCAGGGTTGATGCTCGGCGGCGATATCCTTTCTGAGCCCCCAGGAGTACCCCTCTTCGGTCAGTCTGAAGTCAGCGCTTCCGATTTCGACTGGGATCATTCCAAGATGCGCAGCCGCCTGCGTGACAATCGCATGCCTCCCGGATGGGAATTTGATATCACCGAAGAGAACCGTGACGGGCTCTGTGTCGAGGTCTCTGCTAACGGTGTCACCGTCCTCCCCGGCGAATACGGCTGTGAACTCAACGGTCTCGGTGTCATCGCTGCCTGGGTTGAGGGCGGCGCTCCTGAAACCGATGCTTTCGAATACGGTGGCGCAGAACTCACTTTCGAGCGTGACGTGTTGCCCTTCTTCACCGAGAACGATATGTGGTTCGAAGGTTCGCAAGCCTGCATAGGTTGTCATTTCGCCAACTCCGAGAGCTCTTACCACGAGATGGATCTCAGCTCCTATGCTGGTTTGATGTCCGGGGGTGATGTGCTCTCCGAGCCCCCAGGAGTACCTTTGTTCGGTCAATCCGCTGTTGGCGAGACCGACTACGATTGGGAACACTCCAAGATGAAGGCACGCTTGCGTGACAACCGCATGGCTCCCGGCTGGGAATTCGACATCACAGAAGAAAATCGCGATGGACCTCTCGTTCTCCACGGTGAAGCGATTGTTGAAGATGAAAGCGCCAACTTATACGGCGAAGGTCAATGCAAAGTTAAAGCCGTTGACCTGATCGGCGCCTGGGCTGATGCTGGCGCTCCCGAAGGCGATGCCTTTGATTTCACTGACGCCGATGGAGAAGATTGCGAAGCCACCTTCGAAGCCGATGTTCTGCCGCTCTTCACCGAGAACAATCTCTGGTTCGATGGCGCGCAGGCCTGCTCGGGCTGTCACTTCGCCAACTCCGAAAACTCCTACCATGAGATGGACCTCACATCCTACGCTGGTTTGATGCTCGGCGGCGATGTCCTCTCCGAACCGCCCGGCGTTCCCCTCTTCGGGCAGTCTGAAGTCAGCGCATCTGATTTCGACTGGGATCACTCCAAAATGCGCAGCCGCCTCCGCGACAACCGCATGCCCCCCGGATGGGAATTCGACATCACCGAAGAGAACCGTGATGGACTCTGTGTCGAAGTCTCTGCTGACGGTGTCACCGTCCTCCCCGGCGAATATGGCTGTGAACTCAACGGTCTCGGCGTCATCGCTGCCTGGGTCGATGGCGGCGCTCCTGAAACCGATGCTTTCGAGTACGGTGATGCAGAACTCACCTTCGAGCGCGACGTACTGCCCTTCTTCACCGAGAATAATATGTGGTTCGAAGGCTCACAGGCTTGCATCGGCTGTCACTTCGCCAACTCCGAAAGCTCCTACCACGAGATGGACCTCAGCTCCTACGCTGGTTTGATGTCCGGTGGCGACGTACTCTCCGAGCCTCCTGGAGTTCCCCTCTTCGGTCAGTCTGCTGTTGGTGAGACCGACTACGATTGGGAGCACTCCAAAATGAAAGCACGCCTGCGCGATAACCGCATGGCTCCCGGATGGGAATTCGATATCACTGAAGAAAATCGTGATGGACCTATGATCCTCGCAGGGAAGATGAAATAACCTGATGCAAAAAAGTGGTGGCGAATTCGCCACCACTTTTTATTTTCGTAACGCTCGTGCCCTCGCTTGCTACCGTTCAAAGTTATTGGTAAAGCACACCGGGCGCGGCACCCCTTCTCTCGAAACAGAAGCAGGTTCAAATCCCCGAGCGTTGCGGGGATTTAGTCCGAATAGGCGTAGATAACACCATCAATATCGCCGAAGTAGAGCCATCCGCCAGAGACGGTCAATCCATCCCGCGGTGTGATACCAGTGGGGATCTGCCACAGAGCCGTGCCATCTAGCGCATTTAGCGCCATGATATCACCGTGCTGCGTAAGCATGTAGAGCTCATCCTGAATACGCACAGGCGCACCCATGACGTAATTGAAGGTACCTTCAGGAATATTATGCTTCCAAATGAGATCGCCAGTGGCGATCTCATAAGCATAAATAACGGTGTTCGCCGAGCCGAAATAAACGGTATCACCAACACCCAACATGGACGGAACCCAATTGCCCGTATCGCGCCGCCAGATGGCTTCGCCGGTCTGCGCATCAACACCCGTTACAAAGTCCTGATAAGCGATGTACACCACTGCATCTTCTGTGGCATAGAGTTTCTTTGCAAAACCATCGACAGATTCGTAGACCCAATGCTCTTCGCCACTTTGTGCATCCAGCGCATAAATACGCATCGGACCTCCCTCATCCACATCAATCTCAGGAGCGTAGTAGCTACCACCAACATATAGCGTGTCGCCGGAAAGGGTTGGCGTCTGAAGGATGTAATTATCGCTTTCAAAAGACCAGATTTCGCTGCCATCATTGGGATTAAGCACAAACAACTTGGCTTTTCCTTCGGGGTTTGAATCCAGTCCGGGGCCGACAAAAGTGGTGGGGACATAAAGAACATCATTCGCGATCAGGGGGCGCACCTGCATATCAACGCCGAGGTCTACTTGCCATTTCGTTTTCCCTGAGCGGGCATCGAGGGCAGCCAACTTACCACCCTGCATCCCGACAAAGATAAGCTTTCCGTCTGTTGCAAAGGCACGTTCCCAAACACCCGCTTCTCCGGCGAACTCCCAAAGCAGCTTGCCAGACTTCGCATTCAAAGCTGTGAGCGTTCCATCATGGGGGATGAAAACGAGCACATCGTCAATTCGAAGTGGTGTCTGATTGATCGCACCGTCGGATTCATAGCGCCACTGCAACTCAAGGGACTCCCCGTTCAGAGGAAGTTCTGCTTTATCAGCACTGCAACCACTGACAAAAAAAATGCTGAGAAAGCTTACGAGAAGCACCCAGCGAAAAAGTTTTTTATGTTTTGATCTAGTTAGCATTAAAAAATCACTCCATTGAGCTGATCAGATTAAGTCGAGCTGCCTTGCTGACAGCTTCTGTCCTGTTCGATGCTTTAAGTTTATCGAGAATTTTACGCACGTGGGTTTTAACCGTGTTGCTGGAAATAAAAAGCTGTTTTGAGATCTGTGCGGTTGTTTGTCCTTTTGCAAGACAATGTAAAACATCCAACTCGCGTGTCGTCAGGACAGGCCTTGTTTGCGTATCATCCTGCGAACTGCCAACGACCCTAAAAACCTGACGAGTGACCTCCGGCGAGATCACTGACTTCCCTTCCATGACTAACGATATGGCGTTTCGCAAATCCTGTGGCTCAGCGTTCTTGAGCAAATAACCGTCTGCGCCAGCCTGGATCGCCCCGATCAGATCGTGATGTTCTTCCGAGATCGTCAACATCAGGATGCGGCATTTTTCACAAGCACGCAAGGCTTTTACCGTTTCCACCCCGTCCATGACGGGCATATTCACATCCATCAGAACCAGATCTGGCTTTGTGCGAGAAATAAGCTTGAGCGCATCCCTGCCATTGGATGCATCCCCAACCACTTGAATACCCCTCATCTCGGAAAGCAAACTTATCAACCCCCGCCGAAAGAGCGTATGGTCATCCACAACTACGACGCGCGTATCTCCTCTCACGAATTCACTCTTTCACTTGTAGGCACCTGCAAACGAACGGTGGTTCCAGCTCCAGGTGCGCTAATGATCTGAAACTCAGCATAAATCGTCTCTGCACGCTCACGCATGCTACGCAATCCATACACAGAAGTAGGCCTGACGTTATTCGGGGAAAATCCTTGTCCATCATCTTTGATCTCTATAATCGCCTCATCATCATGCTCAAAGGCGGAGATCGTCACCATGCTTGCCTCGGCATGTTTGCGAACATTGGTCAAGGCCTCTTGCACAATACGACACAACTGTACTTTTATATTATTAGGGAAAAGGTGATCCAAACTGACATTTTCAACATTAATTGACAATCCCGTCAGGACACTGAAATCTGATGCCGTAGATTCTAGCCAAGCCGCCAAACTTTCATCAGGTGCCCGACGCAAATTATCAATTGCCTGTCGAGCATCCAAATAAGCATCTGAAAGGGTTTGATGACAAGCTTGTAAGGTTTGGTTAATCGACGCAACCTCACCTCTTGAGATATACATTTGCATCCGCACGGTTTCCATTTTCAAGAAAGCCAAGGTTTGTGCCAATCCATCGTGGATCTCACGCGCCAACCGTGTCCGCTCGTTCAAAACAGCCTGATATTCCAACTGATATAAGATATCTCTGCTCTCGGCATTTAACGTTGCCAATTCCTTTTCAGAAAGAGCGGATTGCTGTGTATGACGATGGGCACTCAACTCCCGGGACTGTACCAGCAACGTATCTAATCTTAGATCGGTGATACGAACCAATTCAGAGAGGAAAGCCTCCTGGCTGGCGTTGATTTCCGGGGTTTCTTTAAAAAAGTAACTAACAACACCTATAACGCGTCCACGACAACGCAATGAGAGACAATATACGTTTTCTGTTTCAACATTCTGAAGCAAGATACATCCTGCTCCGGAGTGTTTCGTTGAACAATTCCGGCAGGTATGTCTTGTCTCTGGTTGTGATAAACGCACTTGCCAACTGGGCTCATGCAAGAATTGCAGGTCGCCATGCTGTAACACCGGCAAGTGCTGTTCCCACTCATTGAAAGGGACAAAAGCCCCTCCTGCGGCACCCAGTAATTCATAGCCCGAACGCATAGCAGCCAAGATCACAGCCTCTTCATTATGGGACTCTAGCAAATAACCACTGAGAGAAAAGCTGGCATCTAATTGTTTCTGGAATTTTTGGAGTTCCTGATCAATCCCTTTTCTTTGCTCCATGCCACGCCAAACGATAGCCCCTAATGCAACGATCACCACAAGGAGTAATGCGAGAAAAGCCAGGTTATTTGTAGGAATAAAATCAAACATAAAAGGTCTTATTATTTTACTTCATTCCTATTAACAAATCTACATCCCCATAGATACGGAATAATGATATTAAAACAAAAAAGCCCTCTTTCCAGAGAGCTTTTTCTGCGGTCCCGACGGGATTTGAACCCGCGATCTCGGCCTTGACAGGGCCGCATGTTAAACCGCTACACCACGGGACCAATCGAACGAGCGATAGTTTACCATATGGGGGTGAGGCAGTCAAGAAATTCGTGGGATTTTAACGCACCAATATCCATTTTCGGGCAGATTCACCCAAGCAAAAAGCCGCTCAAAAGGAGAGCGGCTTTTTCTGTTTTTAGAGCGGTATAATTCTATTTGTGGGAGTTGATGTAATCAACTGCGCCACCCACGGTCGTGATCGACTGGGCATCTTCATCAGAGATCTCAGCGCCAAATTTATCTTCAAAAGCCATGATCAATTCGACCAGGTCCAGAGAATCGGCTTCAAGGTCTTCACGGAAACTGGCTTCGAGAGTAACTTTACCTTCGTCAACGCCGAGAAGATCCACAATAATATCTTTGATTTCATTGAAAGTGTCAGACATTTCGTCCTCCTGAATAGGTTTATTTATACGCCGGATATTTTACCAGCACATCTCAAAGACAGGAACACTGCCTTATGTCAAAAGTTGCGCCAATTGAAAAAAGAAAATCAGATCATATCAGGATCAATCTGGAGGAAGATGTGGACTCTGGGATGACCACTGGTCTGGAATGCTACCGCTTCACACATGAAGCCTTGCCTGAGATCGCGCTCACAGACGTGGACCTGAGCTTGCCTCTCTTCAAGAAAAATTTGCGTGCCCCCATCCTGATCTCCTCCATGACCGGCGGGACAGAAGAAGCCGGTGAGATCAACCAACGTCTCGCGGAAGCAGCGCAAGAGACTGGCATTGCTCTCGGCGTGGGTTCGCAACGCGCCGCACTTGAAGACCCCAAACAAACACCAACTTTCGAGATCTGTCGCAAAGTTGCGCCAGACGCGATGCTTTTTGCCAATCTTGGCGCTGTCCAGCTAAACTACGGTTACGGCGTGGAAGAGTGTCAGCGCGCCATAGACATGATCGAGGCCGATGCCCTGATCCTGCACCTAAATCCTCTTCAGGAAGCCGTACAAGCCGGTGGAGACACCAACTTCACGGGCTTGGCAAAGAAGATCGAGCAGATCTGCAAAAAACTGGACGTACCCGTTATCGCCAAGGAAGTCGGCTGGGGTATCTCCGAACGAACGGCAAAACTACTCAACAACTGCGGCGTGGATGCCATTGACGTGGCGGGCGCTGGCGGCACGAGTTGGTCGCAGGTTGAGATGCACCGCGCCCCGGATGAATTCACCCGTGATCTTGCCGCAACCTTTGTAGACTGGGGCATCTCCACCGCCGACTCAATCCTGAATGTCAGAAAAGCCACACCCAAGATCACGATCTTCGCCAGCGGTGGACTGAAGGACGGGCTGGATATTGCCAAGTCGATTGCATTGGGCGCAACGCTGGGTGGCATCGCAACGCCGCTCCTGCGTGCAGCAATGATCTCAACTGAGAAAGTCGTCGAAGCCATCGGGCTGTTGAAAAGCCAGATGGAGACCACCATGTTCTCTGCAGGGATACGTAACTTAAGCGGGTTAAAAAAGAAAGGCTTTTTGCAAAAAGAATAAGACAACCACTTTAGCAAATTATGGACACTCTTCTACACACTATCGTTTTCATCCTCGGGCTCAGCCTCGTCATCAGCACGCTGCTTTCAGCGCTTTCGAGCTTTGTCCTCCCACGCAGCGCACGCAGCAGGCTGAATCGTATCGTATTTGGTGGGCTGCGTCTTATTTTTGATAAGCTGCTACTTTTAGTCAAAACCTTCAAACGCAAGGATGCCATCTTCGCTTATTACGCCCCCATCGGCTTGTTGATGCTCGTCCCGACCTGGTATGTCCTGATCACTATTGGTTATGCCATGATGTACTGGTCATTGGGCGTTGGGAATGCCTATACGGCTTTCATCTTGAGTGGATCATCCCTGCTTACGCTGGGATTCGCCACTGCTGAAGGTCTTTTCGTACACATCCTGATCTTCTCTCAAGCCACGCTAGGATTGATCCTGGTCGCGCTCTTGATCGCCTATCTCCCTACGATGTATTCTGCCTTCGCACGTCGTGAGCGCTACGTCAATCTGCTGGATGTGCGCGCCGGAACACCGCCTTCCTCGGTCGAGATGCTAATGCGCTTTAACCGCATCCACGGTTTTCATCGGCTTGGAGAATATTGGCAAGCCTGGGAAACCTGGTTTGCTGAGATCGAAGAAAGCCATGCCAAGCTCCCTGCGCTGGTCTTCTTCCGCTCACCGCGCGAGAAGCTCTCATGGGTCACCGCAGCAGGGACGGTACTTGATGCTGCCGCACTAACCTTATCATCTCTGGATATTCCCCCAGAGCCATCGGCTTCGCTATGTATCCGTGCAGGGTTCATTTCTTTGCGACGAATCGCTCGAAATTTCGATATCCCCTACCCACGTGACCCGCACTTCCCTGAAACACCGATCAGCATCACACAAGATGAATTCAACGCTGTTTTGGACGAACTGGGCGCAGCCGGTGTCCCGCTCAAGGAAGATCGAGAACAAGCCTGGGGAGATTTTTCTGGCTGGCGCGTGAATTACGACCATTCCCTTTTGGCGCTTTGCGATCTGGTTATGGCGCCACCTGCCTTCTGGTCGAGTGATCGATAAAATAATGGAAACAGGTTGAAAGGCGAGCGTCTCGGCAATTAAACGCAAAGGAGCGATGCAATGCATCGCTCCTTTTTTGTCGAATAAAAGGGGCCTACTCTTCTTCGCTTTCTTCGCTTTCTTCGCCTTCTTCGCCTTCTTCGCCTTCCAGCATTTCTTCGGCGGCATCAACTTCTTCTTCCTCAGCGAGTGCCGGGGCAGAGGCAACAGCGATCATGCTATCAGGATCATCCAGAATGGTTAGTTTGTCGTCAACGTCAATGTCGCGAACAAAAATACCATCACCAATATTCTCTAACGCAGAGATATCAACCACGATGCTGTCGGGCAGATCAGAGGGTAAAGCTTCGATTTCGATCTCGACTTGCCCGGTGACCAAAATTGCAGCAAAATCACGGACGGCACCAGATTCGCCAACGAACTCCAAACGTACCTGCGCAGCGATTTTCTCGGTCATCGAAACAACCTGGAAATCGACGTGCAAGAGGGAGCGGCGAATATAATCCCACTGTTTTTCACGAACCAGAGTCGGGTATTCTTTCCCATCCAGATTGACCATGATCAGGCTGGACGATTCTGCTTTTGCCAAAATGCGGCTGGATGCTCTATGATCCAGCACAATTGCTTTCGGGTCAACACCATAACCATAGATAACGGCTGGCAATTTTCCCTCGCGACGCAACACCTTGACTTTTTTGCCGATCACATCGCGATTTTCAGCTTCAATAATAATTTTATCCATCTTCTTATCCTCGAGTGCCTCTCACCTCGAACCTTATCGAGATTACCACACTCTTCATAAAATCCTCGGGCAAGCCGAGGGGTTTTCACTATTTTTTACGTCGGAACAGCAAGGTGCCTGCTAACAGGATCAACCCCGAAAGCAGACCACTGATCGTACCCACCAGGATAGCCCCACGCGTGTCGATCATTGTGTGGACTTCACCTTCAACATTTTGTCCAAGAAAAACAATGGACTCGATCCGCTCCGCTCGGACATCACGACCTGCTATCGCTACCGAATACCCATCTCGCATTGAGATGTTGTTTGCGGCAACTACACCAGCATTTCCTTGCAAGTGGACGTCTTCCGCTTGCAGAGCGATGGCAACACTTTTCGCCATATTGACTTCATCGGCCTTGAGCGCAACAATACGAGATTCATGAGCCGAAACTGTATGCGCTTTCATACCACTCGCACCACTCTGTGTCATCCCAACTTCATCAGCGAAGATATTTTTCGCGCCAGCCTGATGCATTCGCACCAACCCGGCTTTAACATTCTCCGCACGAGAATTGGTCATATTCACAACTTCGGGAGCATTCAATTTTTCAGGTGCTGTCTTTTCATCGCTCACGGAAAACTCCATTCACTGATAGAGACAAAAAACGCGCCCCCATGCGGAGGCGACTGTTCTAATGACGGGCGTTATTTTAGCGCGGCTACGGGCTTTCGTCAAGACAAACTGCCTTGAAAATGCAACGCGCCACCCCCTCTGTCCTGCGGACATCTCCCCAAATCCTACAAATTCAGAGGAGAAAATGGTGCGTTGCATTTTTTACTTAATTAGACTAACGCTTCCTCGGCTTCCAATTTTGCCTTCGAAGCAGAAACATCCAATTTTGTGGAGAGCCAAAGGGCTACCAGCAACATAACCACTTCCATCCCGAAGACGGAAGAGTATGCAGAAAAAGCACTGCCACCGAAGATATTGCGGACAATGTCAACCATCGCGCCGCCAATCAAACTGCCAAGCGCATGACCAATCATATTCGCCATCCCCCAAACACCCATTAACATCCCGGCACGGATAGGGGTTGTAAACGAGATTAAGCCCGTCAACATCCCGGCACCGGCCATACCGGTCCCCAAGCCCATCACAAAGACGATCGCCTTGAATGCGCTGGCGCTATCGCCCAAACCAAGCATGATCAAAGCCACGAAAACTAAAGCGCTTGAGATGATCCCTGCTCGCATCACCTTCATATAGCCAAGCCAAGGGATGAGCACATTACCTGAAAGGATCATGGCCAACATCACGCCTATGCCCCAATACATAGTCAAACGAGTGGTGTCACCGACAGACATATTCAGAACCAGCGCGCCATAGGGCTCAAGCAAGACATCCTGCGCGAGCGTACCAAGGAAGGTGAAAAGCACCAAAATGAAAAAGGTGCGGATCTGGCGGTCAGGGAAAACAACTTCGCGCAACACCTGCTGGAAAGGCATTTTCTTGGCCTTTTCAACGGCCAGATCAACTTCCTCGCCACGTGGCTCTTGCGCTATTGCAGCAAAAACAGCCAGTACGAGAATGACAACTGCAACGCCAATTGCAACTTGTGTTAAGCGAGCGGGATCATAATCTTCAAAAACAGCCCCCAAACCACCTGCACCCACAATCAAACCGATCAGGGTGGCAACTTCATACATGGTCACAGCACGACCACGAGCAGATTCACCCGTGAAGCGATCGGCGATCAAAGCCTGGAAGGTATTATGCCCAAGGTTACGACCAACACCGTAAAGCAGAAAAGCTACAAAGCCACCAAAGACAAGGCTAGCAGTTCCAGCCAGATTGATCGAAAGGGTCACAATGGTAATGATACCCAAGCCAATCAGCAAGGCACCCAAAACGATATAGGGCTCACGGCGTTTGCCAAAAATCATAAAGCCATCGGAACGATAACCGAACCAAACTCGTGCCGGGGAAACCAGCAAGGGCACTGCGAAGAAAAGCCCTACCAGTGAGGCGGGCATTTCCATTTCCGCGATCATCACGCGGTTAAGCGTCCCGCCGATCAACGCCCCACTCAACCCATAGGCAATCGGAAAGAACCCCAAGCGGATGTTGTTAAGAATACGACCTACTGTTTTCATTTTCAATTCCTTATTTAAAAAGATTTTTTATTTTGTCATTACCCCTTCTCGGGGCACACGTGCGAAGGAGAGCAGCGACTGAAGCAATCTCCCGAAACCGATTAAGAGATACCGCGTCAGGCCATCGCCTCTCTCGCAATACCAGAATGAATTGCTTTTTTCACCATATCGCGTCCCTGCTGAATACAATCGGGCACACCAATACCACGATACGAACTCCCGGCCAGATAAATCCCTTCAGGGAGCATTCTTTCTACCTCATCGATCAATCCCAAATGCCCCACGTTTGCCTGCGGAAAGGATTTCAACCAACGGAAGGGGACGATCTGAACTGGCTCCGCTGAAATGCCGATCAATTCCTGCAACTCATATCGAACGATCCTTTCCAAGGCAGCATCCGATGCTTCCGCGACCTCAGGCTTGCCTCCGCCAAAAAAAACACGGATCATCCCGTATTCCTGCGGCACACGACCAGGCATCTTCAATGACGTGAACGTTACCGCATCTATCGTTCGCTTTTCACGGCGCGGAATCATCAAACCATGCACCCGTACAGCTGTTTGCACATCTTCCACTTTGTAGATCAACGTGACCGTGCCAATATTCTCATGCTTGATCATAGAAAGCTTTGCTGCCGCTTCATTGGCAATATCCGCTAAAAGCGCAGCGGTGACATTCGCAGGTGTGGAAAAGATCAGCTTTCCTGCTAAAAGCTTTTCTCCATTTGTCAGAGAAATTTGATAGCCAGCGTCATTTTTCTCGATCTTTTCAATCTCAACCCCCTGTTTCAGATCGCCTTTTAACTGATCAACAAGCGCATCGACCAATCTTTCCAAGCCGCGGGCGAAAGCTCCAAAGCGTGGACGCTTTTCATTATTCCCATTCGTGTTCTGACGCGCCTTTCTCAGTCGTCCAAACATAGCTTTAAACAAACCGCCATACTCCGCTTCCATCTCGCGCATGATCGGGGATGAAACCAAAATGCTCTGTGTATCGGGATCGGTGTTGTAAATACCGCCCAGGATCGGACCGATGAACTGATCCAGCGCTTCGCGACCCAAACGACGGGCAACAAAATCTGCGAGAGATTCGTCGGCATCATCCTCTTTTGGGGGCTGGAACGGCTCTGCCAACATGCGCAGTTTGCCGCGTCCACTCATGATGGGCGAGGTGATAAATTTAACGGGAGCAAGCGGAACCTCCACGGGCGTCCCACTATCGAGGATATACATATGTCGGGTTTCGGCACCCGGGTCGATTACCTGGTCCTGAATTCCCAATTCTCCTGCCAATTCCCAAGCTTCGGGTTTGCGTGTCACAAAAGATTCAGGGCCACCGTCAATAATTGCTTCCCCCTCCGGCAGTTCAATGATTTCTGTATGAACTTTTCCACCCCAACGTTTTTCTTTTTCGAGCAAAGCATAAGAAAGTCCGTTTTGCTGGGCTTCCCACGCCGCGCTCAACCCCGTGATCCCTCCGCCAATGATAACTACATCTTGCATTCCGCCTCCAGAATTTCGCATAAAGCTTCAACATGCAGATCGGTAGCATTCAGCGCAGGAATGTAGCGGAAAGCACCGCCACCTGCATTCTGAAACTCAGCCTGCCCCTCATGCCCGATCTCGTCCACAGTTTCAAGGCAATCCACCGCGAAACCCGGGCAAACCGCATCCAGACTGCTCAGCTTTGCATTGCCCAATTCTTCAAAGACTTCGTCGGTATAGGGTTGCAGCCACTCCTGCGGCCCAAAACGGGATTGAAAAGTCGCCACCCATTCATCTTTATTCAAAGACAATTCATCGGCAACAAGCTCGGCTGTGCGCAAACACTGCGCCTCATATGGATCGCCTTTGTCGACATAGTCTACGGGAATGCCATGAAAGGAAACCAGCAGTTTTTCGGGCTTTTCCGACTCTGTCCAAAACGCACGGATGCTTTCCGTGACCGAGCGAATATACGCCGGGTGATCGTGATAATCGCTGAGCACGCTCACATTTGGTACCCAACGCCAGGATTTCAAAATATCAAAGACGGCCTCGATGATCGTGCCACTGGTCGTTCCGGAATATTGGGGGAAAAGGGGCAGGACGAGAAGATGTGTTGCGCCTTTTTCACGGAGCTCGTGCAGTGCGCTTTCAATGGACGGATTGCCATAACGCATCCCGACCGTGACATTCAGCTCTGCTTCCGGTAAACGAACATGGAGTTCGCTTTCAATCTTTTCCGCCAAATCCTGCATATGATAGAGGAGAGGTGAACCCCGCTCATCCCAGACGCGTTTGTAGAGCCGCGCCGAACGGCGCGGACGCACGCGCAAGATGATGCCGTGCAAGAGTGGCAGCCAAAACCAACGCGAAAACTCGATCACGCGCGGGTCAGCTAAAAATTGCGCTAAAAAACGCCGAACCGCTTTGGGAGTCGGCGCATCGGGAGTGCCAGTATTGGCAAGTAAAATGCCGAGGGATTTTTTATTCATCCCCGCTATTCTACAAAAGATTATCTAAAAGAAAACAAAGGTTTCAGTAAGTTTGGGTGAGGGTTTTCTAAGAAAAGATTCATCTTTGGTATTTGATGGATTTTCTAAGCTTCCAGACAAGTAAAGCACCGAGAAAGATCCCGGCACAACTAAAAAGCAAATCCATAAGGGAAAAGGTGCGGCGGGGAAAATAATGTTGGGAAAATTCTTCAAGCGTGACGAAGAATGTCAGGGCAAAGGTTGTCCACAAAAGAAGCCTGATGCTTTTGGAAGAGCTCTTTGAAGAAAAGACTGTCCAATTTACAGCAAAGCTCAAGACCCCCATCAAAAAGAAATGCCCGATCTTGTCTCCATAAGGGAAATCATATATTTGCCTGATCTCTTTGGGCAAACCGCCCATATTTGCGAGGTAAATAATGCCCAGCACAAAGAGAATCAAGAGGAGAGTAAAGGGTTTAGATTTCATAGCGTAAGAAAAAGCCCCGAACCGAATGGCGCAGGGCTGATATTTTACTCTTCTTTTGGAAGCAATTTTTCGTTCGTTTCTTTCAACTCAGTGAGCAACGCTTCCAGTTCTTTCAGATCGGCGTTGGATAAGCTCGACCATGGTAGGAAGTAATTGCTATTTGTCAGCGCCTCTGCTTCGTCGCGGATACGCTGCCCTTCGGCGGTGGTTTTGAGACCATCATCGCCTGCTTCGACCCAGCCCAGTCCGCTCAACTCTTCAAGGGCTCTGGCATAGTCTTTGACGGTGTAATTTCGGAAAGGTAAACGTTCCGCCAATTTTTCAGCAGTGCTGGCTTCGCCATTCCAGACAAAGGTAAGCGTTTCCCAGACTTGCCCGCTGACGCCAATCGGCGTCCAGGCAGCGATGTGGGCATCATCGCGGAAGGCAGCTAAATCGTCAAGGAGCTGATCGACTTCTGCAAGAGAATCTGCGTCCACTTTAGGATGGCCGCCGTGACTGATATCAAAGGCTGTGCGCCCTGTTTTATATTCGACCTCTGCGCAACCTACGACGATCTTGCGTAGAAGAGCTGCAAGTTTTGCCATTTTCTCCGCGGGAAATTGGTTGATCTTGTTGATGTGGGCATAGAAGGCAGTATGTGCTTCTTCAATAGCTTGGACACCTTTTTTCGCAACAGCGTATCCACCTGCGCCACTTGCTTCTAGGTAACCAGCATCTGTGGCATCCTTCAGAGTATTAGCGATGCCAATTGGATTGTTGTACGGGGTACGCTTAGAAAGTAACGCCACAGAGATCGGCTTTGGTGCAGCCTGCGTTGCAATAAAAGTTGGCCCATAAAAACGCTGCTCGGTGAAGTGCTTCTCGAAAAGCGGCATGACCACTTCTCGGGCAAGTGGAAAGATCGACGCACTTACTTCACCCCTTAGTTGAAAAACAGTCTGTTGATCACTCATTTCTGCCTCCTCGGAGAAAAATCCCTAAAACGGTAGCAAGCTCAAATAGAGGGCGTTAAACGTCGAACGCCCATTCACCGGCGCGCATGACGGCTTCGACAGCCCCATCGGCGGTGACGCCATCCACATCCAATTCACCCGAACCAAACATGAAATCAACGTGGATATTACTTTCATTCCCGCCCACTTCGAAGAATTCCTCGTTTGTCATTTCGGGGCCACCCTCGAGATTAAATTTATATGCACGCCCCAGCGCCAAATGACAGGATGCGTTCTCGTCGTAAAGGGAATTTAGAAAAACGATATTGGATTGTGAGATCGGTGACTGATGCGGGACTAGCGCAACCTCACCCAGGAAGCCAGCGCCATCATCTGTTTCGATCATTTCGCGCAAGACATTCTCGCCTCGTTCTGCCGATAATTTAACAACTTTTCCATTCAAAAAGGTCATGCTGAAGTTTTCGATCATGCTGCCGTAATAGCTAAGTGGCTTGGACGATCTGACTGTGCCTTCGGTCATATCTTTGTGCGGCAAGGTGAATACTTCTTCAGTAGGAATGTTGGCGACGTAATCATAATTTTCAGAGGAAACACTACCGCCGCCCATCCAAATATGTCCGGCAGGCAAGCCGACTTTCAGATCTGTGCCGGGAGCACGCAAATGCATGGCCACATACTGCTTTTCATTTAAATATTCGCGGCGTTTCTTTAGATCAGCGAGGTGGTTTTGCCAAACAGCAACGGGGTCATCATTATCCAGACGGCAAAGAGTGAAGACTTTTTTCCAGAGAAGTTCCAAAGCTGCTTCGGGGGATTTGTCGGGAAAAACGTGCTTGGCCCAATCGAGGGTTGGCGGACAGATCAAATTCCACTGGGTCAGACTTTGTCCCTGCAACTCACCGATCTGGCGATAGTTCTTGGCAAGCGCCTGTCTGCTGGCAGCAACAGACTTAGCATCCATGCCTTTGAGCAATTCAGGGTCTGCTCCGGCAACCTGCAAATAAGCGGCACCAGCTCTGATCTCTTGTGCAATTCCTGCGAATTTCCAGGTCGGAAATTCGTTGAAAGAGTCGCGCGGCGCATATTGATGCCTGAGCTTGTTGATCTTCTCGTCGGACCAGACGATCGTCACTAACGGGCACCCTTCCTGGTAAGCAACTGCTGCGATCTCTTCAACCAGAGGTGCGGTATTGATTGCTGCACGAACGATCAACTTTTGCTTGGGTTGGAGATTTAGACCAACCTTGACAACTAATTCGGCATATTTCTTAAGATTTTCTTCAAAGTTTTCGATTGCCATTTTTCCTCGTTTTTGCTTGGGATTGTATGAAATTTCCACCTTCATTTCACTTATGCAGAAATTCGGGTTGCGCGCATATAGTAGCATTTTCGAAAAGGCTTGTCAAGCTCCTGCCCTAGCTCCTCTCTCTCGAATTAAAACAAAAGAGACCTTGCTTCTCAGAACAAGATCTCTTCAAAAAACATTTCACTTATCCAGCAGCTTCCGTTTCTTGTTGTCTGTTTTTCTTGGCGACTCGATCAACCAGGATAATCAGAACCACGCCAATTGTGGCAAAAATGAGCGCAAAGATGAATTGTGTAATGCCTTCAGACGAGGCGAAATCCGGTAAGCGGAGAGCTTCGGCAATGATACGACGGTGACCGTCGCTGCCCAGAATGAAATTGCCTGCATCGTCTTGCAGCCAGGCAACCACTTCCCGCCAAGGCCAGATTTTGCGTAAACTACCAACCATAAAGCCAGTCAGGAGCGCCACCGTTAGGTCGTGGTAATTTTTAAAAAGGCGGCTGATCAACTGGGCGACAGTAACAAGTCCAAGCACAGCGCCAACCACGATCAGGGCCAAGATAAAGAAGTCCCGGTCATTTACCGCACCAACAACATACTGGTACTTTCCCATCAACAACAGGATGAATGAGCCGGAGATGCCCGGCAAGATCAGCGCTACACTGGCAGCGGCACCGCTAAGAATGATGAACCACCACGTCTCAGGGGTGTGAGCAGGTACCAGCCCAACCAGCAAAAAGGCAAAGAGCGTGCCAAGCACGAGCATGCCCCATAAGGCTGGTGTCCAATTTGAAATCCGTTTTCCAACCGTCAAGATGGAGGCAGCGACCAAGCCAAAAAAGAAACTCCAAAGATAGAGGGGTTGATTGAACATCAGCCATTCTAAATAATGTGAGAGCGTGAAAATGGCCGTCAAAACGCCCAAGCCCAGCGCGAGCAAGAACTCCCAGTTCGCCAGATCGAGCATTTTTTTGATGCGGAACCGGATCGTAGCCTGCAAAAATTCAGGGTCGCCAAACTTACGGATCGACTCGATCAATTCCTCATAGATCCCGAAAATAAAGGCTATTGTCCCACCGGAAACTCCCGGCACGATATCCGAGGCTCCCATCGCCACCCCACGCAGAGAAACGCCTAAATATTCCTTTAACGTGCGCTTCTTTTTCTCAAAACGCGAGTTAGCTAATCGAGAACGAGCAGACATTTTTAGTCAACTACAGCAGCTTTTTCTTTGCCTTCCTGACGCGCTTTCCAGGCTTCGATAAAAACCGGCACCAGCGAAATACCAATAATAGCAAAGATCACAAGCGAAAAATTATGCTCAACAAATTCAAGCCCGCCAAAGAAGTAACCGGCGAGAGAGAAGAGAGGCACCCAAACCAAGCCACCGATAACGTTGTAAGAGAAGAAATACCGATAAGACATCTGTCCTACCCCGGCAACGAAAGGGGCAAAGGTGCGGATGATCGGCACAAAACGTGCCAAAAAGATGGTCTTACCACCATGCTTCTCGAAGAATTCGTGGGTTTTATCAAGATACTCTTTCTTGACCCATTTACTGTCGTAGGCTTTTTCGCCAAGAGTATGACCGATCCAGTAGTTGACAGTATCGCCAAGAATGGCAGCGATCATCAGAAGAATGATCATCCATTTGATGTCTAAAACACTACCTTCAAGAGCGGCCAATGCGCCAGCTGCGAAAAGCAGTGAATCGCCGGGAAGGAAAGGCATGATGACCAAGCCGGTCTCGACAAAGATAATCGCAAAAAGGATCCCGTATGTCCACGCACCGTATTGAGCAATAATCTCGGTAAGATGCACATCCAGATGGATGAAGAAGTCAATAAATTGAGCCAGAAGTTCCATTTTTCACTCTCTTTTCAAATAGTATAGAGTAACAGCGGGCGATTATACCCCATTCCTAGCGTTCTTCAATAGTAACCTTTAGTAGCAGATCGCCCGCGGGCAACCTTTCACCAAATTGCGGGTCGCGCGGGCTAAGTTTTTCAAGATACTCCAAGCCACTGATAACCTGCCCAAAAATCGTGTATTTTCCGTCCAGTTCAGGGGCAGGTGCAAGGGTGATAAAGAACTGGCTTCCATTCGTGTCTGGCCCTACATTGGCCATCGCGACCACGCCCGCACGGTCAAAACCCAGGGATGGAACGATCTCGTTCTGAAAGAAATAGCCCGGGTTCCCCTGTCCGGTTCCGCTGGGGTCCCCCGTCTGAGCAAGAGTTCCCGGCAAAACACGATGAAAAGTAATCCCATCAAACCAACCTTCACCGGCAAGGAAAACAAAATTATTCACCGTCACAGGCGCTTGTTGTGGATAGAACTGAATGACAATATCCCCGTACTCTGTCTTTAGCGTTGCCAAATATTCTTTTGCAGGATCGGTCACAGTCGGCGGACAAGATGTAAATTGCATCTCACCCAGAACGATCAATTGCGTGATTCGCTCCAAACTGTCAAAATCAAGAGGCCCTGAGTAAATTTGACCGTTGATCAGGACAAAGGGCAGCGCAGGAATGCCAACACTTTGCCCATCCAAAACAGCCTGGGAAACGCGTTCCACAACCGCGTCGGACTGCATATCAACGAGAAGTTGCACCCCATCCATTCCGAGCGTGGAGGCTTGCTCGGCGACCCAATCAACGAAAGCTTCCTCCGAAAGTACTGCCCAAATCTCCTGCTCAGCAAAGAGCTGAGTCTGCAACTCCCAATCTTTTCCCTGTATCCTCGCCGCGTGGACAGCCTGTGCCGCCAATCCCGAGCGCTCATACCCCAAATTGGTTACCAGAGGATAATCTCGATAGACAACGCGCACTTCGTCAGGGAATTGTTCCGCCATGCGGGTCAGTGTCAGAGAAAGGAGAGCGCATCCCGGGCAGCGAAAATCGCTATAGAAAGTAAATGTCACTGCGGCATCGGCTGAACCCAGCACACGCTCGTCTGCGCTGATAGGCGCAAAAAGAGATTCTTCGTCTACAGAAGGCGTCGGAGCGCTGTTGATCGAAATGCATTCCGGGGCAGGCAGCGTTGGCATAACGGAGAGTGTCGGCGAAGAAGTCGGCAAGGCTGTTGCAGAGGGTGTCGGTGAAGATGCACAAGCTGATAAAAAGAAAGAAGAAAGAAGAAAGAAAAAGAACTTACGCATGAAAAGATCACTCCACAAGTGCCTGCAATTCTTCAAAAGAATCCAGCCACATAATCGTATGTACAAAATCGGCGAGAGAATCACTTTCCTCGCGGAGGGCACGCACAGCAGGCCCAACAGGGTCAGCGCCCGCAGCACCGCCCGGGATATCGGCATAGGCACCATAAAATGCAAAGTAGGCTTGATTCAGTTTTCGAATAGGGTAGCCATTCTCCCACATGAATTGACGCCGCACTTCCATATAGAACTCAGCTTCGATGACCTTGCCGGCAGCTAGAAGCTCATCCACACGCAGGCGGGTTTCGCGCATCTCGGCACGGTAATCAAAGGGAGACGGCTCCGGACTAGGCATCCCCTCGGTTAGCGAGAGCAGGTCTACAGGCGTATGTTCCGGGGGCAGGGTTTCGGGATAAAAGCGTTCCTGCACTCGCTGTCCTATCTCCGTTCCAACGATCGAGGCAACTGTCTCGTTCATGGTGCGCAACTGCGGCGTTGTATCGTAATTCCACCCCAGCGGATGCCAGGTGAGATAATTATGCATCCACTCATGCGCGATGGTATCTATGATCCAAGGTAAATTTGTGGAACGCATTCCCATTGTCGGGTAGATTCCAACCCCACCGATCGCTACCACCAATGCCGATTGATCCAGTTCTGCAGTAATTTTTTCTTCAAGCAGAACCTGCTGATCGACGGGCAGGTCGGCAAGGAGAGAGATATTTTCATCTTGACGGATGATCTCGCGCGGCGAGATGATGAGTGCCATAGGCAAGGGCGAGATATGGTAGAGCGGGCGAGGCAGCGGCTGCCCTCCTGAAGTCAGGTTTGCTTCCGCTAAAACAACGCTGATCTGTTCTTCAAGAACCGATTCGGCAAAAGGCGCCAAGCGATGTTGCTCTGCATATAGATCATTTAGCCGTGCCCGCAAAGCAACCGACGCCGCTTCGGGATCGGCGATTTCAGGGTTTGAATATATCTGGCTTAAATTCCATTCCGCTTCAAGAACACGATCCATTTGTCGCAAATAATCCGTTACGATCACTTTACGAGTTGCCCGTTCCGTATAAAAGGGACTCCCGATCGCCGCTTGTTGCAGCTTTACCCAGGAAGCATCTAATACCCAGCTCAAATAATCGAATTTAATCCCTTGAATATAGTCGCTGTAATAATCTCTCTCGGCATCATGGCGAAGAGTGCTGCCGCCGAGAAAAAGAGAAAGAATAAGTATATAGAGAAGTCCACGAAGCCATTGGAGAATGCGATCAATCATGAGGGGATTATAAGAGAGCCAGATGGTTTTGAAAACCTCTCAGAAAGCCAAGAAAGCAGCGATATTTCCCAACATGCATTATGCGAAATTAACAAAGGTAAATTTTCAAATTACCATCTTTAATTCTGCATTTATATTAAAACTCAAAACTTATATTGACATCTATAACAATTTTAGATAGATTATTATTATAAATATTCCCCATGTAATTGGAGTCCCTATGCTGGACGAACTTGATAAAAATATTTTGCATATCCTGCAAAAGGATGCGCGCATCAGCAATACAGAATTGGCACGTCGCGTCAATTTATCGCCGCCAGCCACCCACGCACGAGTCCGCCGCTTGGAAAAAGATGGCCTCATCGAGCGCTATACAACCATCGTAGATCGTCAAAAAGCAGGCTACGATCTGCTCTGCTTTATAAACGTGAGCCTGCAACTTCACGACACCGAGCAAGTGAGCGGGTTTCTGAAAATCATCGAGGAGATGCCTGAAGTGCTGGAATGCCATCACGTAACAGGAGAATATGATTACTTACTAAAAGTGGTTACGCGCAACACAGAAGGTTTGGAAAACTTTCTGATGAATCGCCTCACCCCTGTTTCCGGCGTAGCCCGTATTCACACCAACCTTGTTTTGCGCGAAGCAAAATCGACAAGCGTAATTCCGTTGAGGTAATTTTTAGCCCAGATTTTTTTTATCTAAAGGAGTATCAAATGTCAGATAGCCAGTATAAAACAATGGGGCAACAATTCGGTCGCCGCTCATGGGCGGAACCATGGAAAATAAAGATGGTCGAGCCCATCCATATGATCACGCGCGAAGCGCGCGAGAAAGCCGCTGCTGCAGCAGGCTACAACACCTTCCTGCTCCGCTCAGAAGACGTATATATTGATCTACTAACCGATAGCGGCACCAGCGCTATGTCGGACCGCCAATGGAGCGGCATGATGATGGGCGACGAAGCCTACGCAGGCAGCCGTAACTTTTACAACCTTGAGAATGCCATCCAGACCTATTATGGCTACAAGCATATCGTCCCTACCCACCAGGGGCGTGGGGCAGAACATCTCATCAGTCAAGCGATCATCCAAAAAGGCGACTATATTCCCGGCAATATGTACTTCACCACCACACGCCTGCACCAGGAATTGGCAGGCGGCACCTTCGTGGACGTAATCATCGACGAAGCCCACGATCCAACCGACCCACACCTCTTCAAAGGCAATGTCAGCCTTGAAAAAATGCAGGCGTTGGTCGACAAAGTTGGCGCAGACAAAATCCCTTATGTCAGCCTCGCAGGGACCGTCAATATGGCAGGCGGACAGCCCGTCAGCATGGCAAACGTCAAGGAGCTGCGCGAGTTCTGCAACAAGCACGGCATCGGCCTTTATCTCGACGCAACCCGCATGTATGAAAACGCCTTCTTCATTCAGGAACGCGAAGAAGGTTATGCCGACAAATCCATCGCCGAAATCCTACTTGAGTTCTGCTCCTATACAGATGGTGCCTGGATGAGCGCCAAGAAAGACAATCTCGTTAATATCGGCGGCTGGCTGGCAGTCAACGACGCCAAAGTTGCCGAAAAAGCGCGCAACATGGTCGTGGTGTATGAAGGCCTCCATACCTATGGCGGTATGGCCGGGCGCGACATGGAAGCTCTTGCCGTCGGCATTGCCGAAGGCGTTAGCGATGATCACGTTGCTTCACGTGTGCGCCAGGTACGCTATTTGGGAAAGTTGCTCATCGACTGGAACATCCCCATCGTTCAGCCTGTTGGTGGTCACGCCATCTTTGTCGATGCAAAAAGCTTCTACCCACACATCCCACAGGATCAATTCCCCTCTCAGACCCTGGCTGCCCAACTTTATCTGGATTCTGGTGTCCGCACCATGGAACGAGGTGTTGTCAGCGCGGGGCGCGATCCTGAAACTGGCCAGCACCGCTATCCCGCGCTCGAGCTAACCCGCTTCACCATCCCCCGCCGTGTTTATACACAGGCACATATGGATGTCGTAGCCGAGAGTCTCAAAGCCGTTTACGATCAGCGTGAAAGCACCCGCGGATTGAAAATGGTCTACGAACCCGAATATCTGCGCTTCTTCCAGGCAAGATTCGATCTGCTGGACTAAAAACATCGCATCGCACTTACATAACAGCCTGCTACCGCTATAGAAACAAAGACGCCGAGTATCTTGAAGATACTCGGCGTCTTATCGTATGCTCGATTATTTTATTCGTAACGCAAGGCTTCCACAGGCACCAAATTCGCCGCTCGGTTTGCGGGGTAGATACCAAAGAAAAGGCCGATAGCTGTTGAGAACATTGTTGCAAGCAGGATAGCGCTCAAACTCACAGCCGGTTCAAAAGGCGTTCCTGAGTTCGTTGAGATAATGCCAACGACCGCGCCGATTGCCCAGCCGAGGGCGATCCCTATCAGTCCACCAACCAGACTCAGGAGCGACGATTCTGTTAGAAATTGAATCAGTATATCGCGTTTACGCGCGCCAAGGGCTTTGCGCAAGCCGATCTCACGAGTCCGTTCCGTGACCGAGACGAGCATGATGTTCATGATACCGATCCCGCCTACAAGAAGGGAGATCGCTGCGATCCCACCAATAAAGGTCGTCAAGATCCCGGTGATAGACGAAGCTGTATCCACCATATCCTGTTGCGAGAAGACCGTAAAGTCGTTTTCACCAACAGCGGTGCGGTGTCGCTGTGAGATAATCTGAGAAATCTCTTCCTCTGCCAGAATAACGGAATCCGCGTCTACAGACTGAACAAAGATCACATCCACTCTGTCCGCAGGGCTACGTCGGAGTATTCGGGCTTGCGCAGTGCTAAACGGGATAAGAACTTCATTATCCTGACTACCCATCATGCCGCCACCGCGCTCTTCGAGCACGCCGATCACACGAAAAGGCTGCCCTTCGATGCGAACAGTCTCACCAACGAGACCATCGCGATGACCAAAGAGATTATCAGCAACTTCAACGCCTAATAAAACAACTGACGCCCGTCCCAAAACATGTTCTTCAGAAATTTCTTCTCCATCAATAACGGAATAATTCCGCACAGGGAAATACGCAGGCGTAACACCCGTTAAAGTAACAGTAGAGGCCTCACCACTATAAGAAACCTCGGAACTCCCCTGCAACACAGGGGCAACCGCTTGAATAGAGGGTGCCGCAAATGGGTCTGCCAAAGCTTCTGCGTCACCAATCGTGAGCGGTTCCGGGTTTCGAATGGATTCATCCTCACCACCGCTAAAGACAAAAAGAAGATTTGTACCAATTCCGCTCAGCGAACTCAAAATGGTATCCTGTGCCCCTGCGCCCAAAGCTAACATAGCGATAACAGCGGCAACACCGATTACGATCCCCAGCATCGTCAGCCCTGAGCGCATCTTGTTCGCATTCAGGCTTTCAAGCGCTTCAATTACAGATCGCCAGATATTCATGCTGTCACCTCTTCCCGAATGCGCCCATCGTGCAAATGGATAATACGCTGGGCCTGGGCAGCAACTCTTGGATCATGAGTAATAATAATTAGAGTCGTACCGCTTTTCTTATTCAGGTCAATCAGTAAATCCATGATCTCTTGACCAACTTTCGAATCAAGATTGCCCGTAGGCTCATCCGCCATCACGATAGCAGGCTCATTTACCAAAGCACGCGCGATCGCAACACGCTGTTGCTGTCCACCAGAAAGTTCTGCAGGGCGGTGGTCAACTCGATCCGCAAGCCCAACTGCTTCAAGTGCCATACGCGCCTTTTCTTTGCGCCCGCTGGTCGTGCCCGAATAACGGAGTGGCAACTCAACATTCGACAAAGCAGTTGAGCGTGAGAGCAAGTTAAAGCTTTGAAAAACAAAACCGACTTTGCGATTACGAATATCTGCAAGCTGGTCATCATTCAGGTCTGCCACTGTTTCCCCATCCAGTATATATTCGCCGTCTGTTGGTTGGTCGAGACAGCCAAGTGTGTTCATCAAGGTAGATTTACCGGAGCCGGAGGGTCCCATAATCGCGACAACCTCGCCCCGTTTGATCTCAAGCGAGACACCACGCAAGGCATGGACTTCCATTTCGCCCATTTGATAAACCTTCGTCAGGTCATGCGTGATAATAACAGGAGCATCCATCTAGTTTCCTCCCGGATGCTGTGGGCCACCACCTGGAGGACCGTTCCCGATCATTGGCTCACTAGGAGGATTCAAGATCACAAGATCGCCAGCTTCAATACTATTGGATGCAAGAATACTCACACCGCCATCAGATGCGCCAAGTCTGATTTTCACCATTTCCGGGAAACCGTCTTTTAGCAAATAAACAACTCGCTCGCCATCTACAAGACGAACAGCACGATTAGGGATCAAGATCGCATCCTTGATCTCTTTGACAACAATATTCACAGCAGCTGTCATCCCCGGGCGAACAAGCTCATCTGTATCAGTCAATTCAACGGTAACGGTGAAGTTAACCGCACCTTGTACTTCGTTTCCGATCTGCCCAACCTCGATCACTTTGCCCGCATATTCATGGTCAAGAATAGCATCAAAAGAAAGGCTTACAGACTGCCCTAGAACAACACTGTTAATATCGATCTCCGAAAGTTCAACATCAACCAAAAGGCGACTGAAATCATCGATGCGGAAACCGGGCGAACCGGCAGAAACCTGATCACCAGGCAAGATATTTATATCGGTAACCGTACCTTCAAAGGGAGCTTTCAAATAGGCCATATCGAGCGTTGCCTGAGCCGCATCTACACGAGCCTGCGCTGCCGCAACATCGGCTTTGTTGGGGCCATCTGCAACACGCTCCCAAGCACGGAGAGCATCATCATATTGTGCTTGTGCTAAAGCAAGGCTTTCATCTGCTTCTGCTTTTGTCTCATCATCGGCTTCATCAACCTTTACTTTTTTGAGGGAAGGCACCCTCTTGCCACCAACTGTTATATAAACGATCTGGTCGAACTCATAAGGCTCATCAAGAGAATCACGATAATCTTGAGCTTTTTCCAACCCATCGGACGCATTACGCAGATCGATCTGCGCCTGTGCGGCGGCTGTTCCTGACTGCAGGAGGTCTTCCAATGCTTTTTCTGCACTAACCAGGTCCGCCTGTGCGAGAATGATTGCTTGCGACAAGGACGTACTTTCAAGCGAAGCTAAAGCAAGGTCTTTGCTTACTCGATCCCCGACCACAACATTGACTTTTTCCACAGTTCCGTTTGCTTGCCAATTCAATAGCGCGCTCTGATTTGAACGCACGGTACCTGTTGCGCCGACAGTAGCAGTCAGATTGCCTCGTTCAATTTCTGCAGTCTGATAAAGTTCCGCAACTGAACTCTGCGCGCGCCCATTAATAACGACAAAAGCACCTATAATCACAACGGCGATGACTGCCAGAATTACCCAAGTTCTCTTACTGATTTTCTTCATTAGTGAAGCCTCCAAAAGATATTTCACAGACTATATTTCCTTGCAAGAAAAAGGACGTGCTCTTTCCACAAGAAAGCACATCTCATCATTTCTTTGATTAAGCGGGAATATTATACGCCTAATATTAATGGAAATTGTATAAACTCTATTAACCTTATAAAAGAGTCACAAAGTACTTACGATTTTGTGTCCGCACAGGTTGCAAGAAAAGAAATTTGAATGTGACCATTGTCGCCCGATTTGGTGACATAAAAACCTGTGTACCGATGTAAAGTTTCGGTATCATCATCCTGCCACATTATGAAAATTTATCGGAGGTAAGTATGCAAGCTGTTCCTAGCGAATTCTTGGCTATCAATCGCAAAAAACGCGCGCAAGAACCCTTTCTTGAATTAGACCTACGTCCTGCTGAAGAGCGGATTTGTGATTTTAACGAAGTAGTTATTGGTTTCACCCCTGAACAAGCTCAAATAGAAGCTGCTCGCTGCATCCATTGCCCAGATCCTGCCCCTTGTATGGTTGCTTGCCCTACACATAACGATATCCCCTCTGCAATGTGGTTGATCGAACAGGGGCGCTTTACAGAAGCAGCAAAGCTTTATCACAACACAAGCTCCCTCCCTGAAGTTTGTGGACGCGTCTGCCCGCACGAGCAACTCTGCGAAGGCTCCTGCGTTTTGAACAAAACCGGCGAACCAGTTATCACAGGACAATTGGAAGTTTTTGCACTCACACAGGAACGCGATATTGACCCTTATATCCCTGAAATTGCAGAAAAAACTGGCAAGAAAGTTGCCATCGTTGGTGCTGGCCCTGCAGGATTGGGCTGTGCGGACCAACTACTCAAGATGGGGCACGACGTAACGCTCTTCGACTCGAAACCTGCTCCCGGTGGTTTGCTGGTATACGGCATCCCGAATTTCAAACTCTCTAAAGAAGTCTTCTTCAAACGCTGGGACGACATGGAAAAACTCGGCGCAAAATTTATCGGGAACACTTATGTTGGCAAAGATATCACCATAGACGAAATTCTGGCTCAAGGGTTTGATGCCATGTTCGTCGGTGTTGGCTCCGGAATCGATGCACCCATGAATATCCCCGGCGAAGACCTCGATGGCGTATACGAAGCAACAGACTTCCTTATTCGCGGCAATGTGAGCGGCGATAATCTCCCCAAAGATAAAGAACATCTTCCCGACCTTGGCAACGATGTGGTTGTCATTGGTGGTGGCGACACTGCATCTGATTGCTTGCGCACATCCGTCCGCAGAGGCATCGAAAATGTGACTTGTCTTTATCGCCGTACTGAAGCAGAGATGCCTGGAAGCGCAAAAGATCGCAAGCTGGCAAAAGAAGAAGGTGCAAAATATCGCTTCCTGACCCAGCCGGTACAATTCATCGCTGGCGAAGATGGCAAACTTGCTGCCGTAGAGTGCATTGAAATGGAGCTCGGCGAACCCGACAGCAGCGGGCGGCGGCGCCCCGTGCCCGTTGAAGGCTCAAACTTCAGCGTTCCCGCTACAACGGCTGTGAAGGCACTCGGTTATTGGCCTGATGAGATCATCGGTAAAACAACCCCCGACTACGAAGTTGATAAATGGGGGCTTACGATCGTAAAAGATTCGGAAACTGGGCAGACTTCTCGCGAGAATATTTTCGCAGGAGGCGACGGTGTTACAGGCCCCGACCTGGTTGTGACCGCTATGGTCGCCGGACGCAAATCTGCGATTGCGATTGACGAATATCTGAAAAGCAAAAAATAGTTTTTAGACGAGAGGAAGCAGGTCGGCGTCAATTACCGCCGACTTGTTCATTTAACGATGAGCAAGCTAAATTCACGAGCGAAGCGCAACAAGGAATTTTCACGACGATATTATCGCAATTTCAAAGATATCCGCGAAGACTTTCGGCACATCTTTAGTCAAAGAAAGTTTATCCGCCGTGCGATGCGCGAACTAATCTCGTATGATTTCCGCGAACGCCTGATGATGACGGTCACAGAGGTCAACGGGTGCAAATACTGTCGCGATTTCCATCTCAAGGAAGCCTTGAAAAGCGGTATTTCAGAAGCCGAGCTTGCCGAAATGCTCGAGGGGCGCATCCCTGAAGATACACCGCCTAAAGAATATCCCGCGCTGATCTATGCTCAACACTGGGCCGAAAGCAATGCACAACCAAATGAAGAGGCAACACAACGCTTAATTGAAGTTTACGGACAAGAAAAAACGGATGCAATTCATATCGTGCTGCGCATGATCCGTATGGGGAATTTATCGGGTAATCTGCTCGACTACATCCTTTTCAAATTGAGCTTTGGCAAATTTGGCAGGGTGGAAAATGAAGACCGCTACGTAATTTTGAAGTAGAATAGGCATGGTTTTTTTTACTACTACAAAATTGCTACCATCTTCACTGAGGATGAATAAGGAGCTCACATGAGTGAAAAATTTAAGAAACTGAAAGCCTTGATCGCTGAAGTTGCTGACCTGAACGCGGCCCAAGCTGTTCTCGGCTGGGATCAGCAAACCTATATGCCGCCCGGTGGCGCAGAAGCACGCGGCAACCAGCTTGCCACGCTCGGCAGCCTGACTCACCAAAAATTCACATCCGAAGAAATCGGCAAACTGATCGAAGATGTCAAATCCGAGCTGGGCACCGCCGATCCGGATTCAGATGATGCGCGCTATCTCAAGGTACTTGCCAAAGATTATGACGAAGCCACAAAAGTGCCCTCGGAATACGTAGCCAAATTTGCGCAACTCACCGCCCGCGGACATGAATCCTGGGCAAAAGCGCGCGAAGCATCGGATTTCTCGATCTTTCAGGCTGACCTCGAAGAGATCGTCGAAATGCGCAAGGAATACGTTTCCTTCTTCCCGCCTGCGGATCACCCTTACGATACCCTGCTCGACCAATTCGAACCGGGCATGAAAACCGCTGAAGTGCAGGAAATTTTCGGTCGTTTACGCGAAAAACAAGTCGAATTGCTAAAAGCCATCGCCGACGCCCCGCAAGTGGATGACAGTTTCATGCACGTCCACTACCCCGAACAACAGCAATGGGATTTCGGCGTCGAAGTTGCCACCAAATTCGGCTACGACTGGGATCGTGGACGTCAGGATAAATCCGTCCACCCCTTCACCACCTCCTTCGGCGTCAACGATGTGCGCATCACGACCCGCTTTATGGAAGATTTCCTCCCCTCCGCTCTCTTCGGCACCATGCACGAAGCCGGGCACGGACTTTACGAGCTGGGCGTGAATCAAGCCTATGAGCGCACTCCGCTCAACGGTGGCGCATCCCTCGGTCTCCACGAATCGCAATCGCGTATGTACGAGAATCTCGTTGGCCGCTCCATTCCCTTCTGGGATCACTTCTATCCCCGCCTGCAAGAGATCTTCCCAGCGCAACTTGGCAACGTCGATGTCAAATCCTTCTACAAGGGCATCAACAAAGTCGAACCATCCCTTATCCGTGTTGAAGCCGACGAAGCCACCTACAATATGCATATCATGCTGCGTCTTGAGCTTGAGATCGCCATGATCGAAGGCAGTGTCGAAGTCAAAGACCTGCCCGAACTCTGGAACACCAAGTTCGAAGAATATCTTGGGCTCACCCCGCCTAACGATGCAGAAGGTGTTTTGCAGGATATTCACTGGTCCTTCGGCGGCTTGGGCTACTTCTCCACCTATGCCCTCGGCAACCTGATCTCCGTCCAGCTTTGGGAGAAGATCAACGTCGCCATTCCCGATCTCGACGACCAGATCTGCCAGGGCAAATTCGACGCCCTGCTCGGCTGGCTGCGCGAAAATGTCCACACTCACGGGCGCAAATACGAGCCGCAGGAACTCGTCCAGAAAGTGACCGGCTCCAAGATCACACCCGAGCCTTATCTGCGCTATCTCGAAAACAAATATCGCGATATTTACGGCATCTAAAACTTTCGCACAAACCAGAGGTGACAGTCACTTTGAGAGTGACTGTCACCTTGTTTAAATCTATGAACAAAATTTTCGCACTTATTCTCATTATTCTCTTTTTTCTGACAGGATGTAATCGCTCCGGCCTCTCCGCCCCAACGCCGATCCCTGCGGATTATTTGCCAACAGCCGTCGCATTAACCGCGGAATCGCTCGCAAGTCCCGTACCTGCCCAGCCCACCGCAACAGAAGTCATCCCCCCAACATCTACTCCCACGCCGACCTTAACACCTTCCCCCACCCCAACCGTAACGCTTACCCCCACAGCAGGGCCAATTGCGCCGCTGCCCGCCATTCGCATTCTCTCCCCGGGACCAATGTCAAAGGTCATTTCGCCAATCGTGCTCAAAAGCTATGTCCGCCCCGGAGCACGAGACCAATTCCAGGTCGAACTCCTCGGCGAAGATGGACGTCTGCTGGCACGCGAAATTTTACGGCGAGAAGTTTACCTAAACGAAGGTGCCTATATCAACATCGACATTCCCTTCGAAACGCGTGCCGCCGCCGAGCGCGGACGTTTACAGATCAGCACCAAAGACGAGTTTGGGCGCTCGCTGGAGATCACCAGCGTCCACATACTTCTGCTCTCGGTTGGAGCAAACGATATCAATCCCGGCGACAACGAATATGCCCGTTCATCTTTCTTTTATCCTCAACCTGAAGACGATGTTTACGGCGGGGTACTACCCGTTATCGGTGAAATACAGCCTTTCAACAACAACCCTGTTATTCTTGAATTAGTCAGTGAAGAGGGGAAGATACTTGGGTTACGTACTATCAACATGATCGCCGGAGAACGCGACATCTTTGAAACCACCATCCCTTACAACGTGGATGAAGCCACCTCCGCTCGCCTCACTATCCGCCAGGCAGATAAAGGCTTTGCCGGCGTAGTTTATCTCCATAGCCAAATTGTGATCCTAAACCCGTAAAAATCACTTAATAGCTCTAAAAAAAGCCTTTGCTAAAATCTGATGCCCGGTCGCATTCATGTGGACGCGGTCGTTTGATAATTCCCGCGCGCCTATCCCTTGCAAAACTTCATCGAAAGCGACTTGCATATCGATAAAGACCGCGTCATATTTTTTCGCAATTTCTCGCACGACATTCCCATAGCAATCCATTTTTGCGCGCATTTCATCTGCTTTGTCCAAATCAAGAACATAGGGCGTCATCAAGATCAAACCCTTTAGCGATGGTGAGACGGAACCAACCAACTCATCCAGGGTTTGCCTGTACTCATCGACCAAAATCCAGCTTTCAGGTGGCTCCCAATTGTCGATCTGTCGCCAGACGTCATTAATCCCGATCATGACAGAGAGCCAGTCAGGTTTCAAGTCAAGCACATCCTGTTGCCAGCGATCTTTCAAATCGCGAACGGTATTTCCGCTGATGCCCCTATTAATAACTTTGATCCCTAACTGCGGATATTTCTCTTTCAGCATGTCGTCTATGAAACGCACGTAGCCATCCCCTAAACCATCCTCATCATAAAAGCGACCACAATCTGTGATCGAGTCGCCAATCATCAAAAGTTTACTATTGGGTTGAATTTTCATAGCATTCTCCCTAAAACATAAAGTGACTGTCACCTTGAAGGTGACAGTCACTTTTCTATCTTATATTGGATCTAACCAAGCAGCTTGCGGACTTCTTCCAGCTGCCCAGCACTGCCGAGTTTTACATTTTTCGCAGCGATGAACTTTGCATACTCTGCCATGAAAACTTTTCCTGGCGGGCGCAGGTCGAAGTTTTCGGGGTTGTCACGGAAATGTTCGCGGTGGACGCGGGTCCAGACCAGGCGTCCATCTGTGTCGATGTTGATCTTCGTCACGCCAAGCTCGGCTGCACGTTTGAACTGATCCGCATCCACGCCTTTGGCACCAAGCAATTTGCCACCAGCATCGTTAATCCGCTTTACTTCATCCTGTGGCACAGAGCTGGAACCGTGCATCACTAGTGGGAAATTGGGTAAATTTTTCTGAATATCTGCCAAGACATCAAAATGCAAGCCCTGTGAGCCTGTGAACTTAAAAGCACCATGACTCGTGCCAATAGCACAAGCGAGAGAATCACAGCCCGTGCGTTCGACAAATTCCTTGGCCTCATCGGGATTGGTTAATTTGGCATCCGCTTCGTCGACGCTGACGTGCTCTTCCACGCCACCGAGCATACCCAATTCGGCCTCAACCACAATTCCCTTGGCGTGAGCGGCATCCACTACTCGCTTGGTGATGGCAACGTTCTCGTCAAAAGGCTCGTGACTGGCATCAATCATAACTGAGCTATAGAAGCCACTATTGATGCAGTCTAGAGCAGTTTCCTCGTCACCGTGATCCAGGTGTACGGCAAAAATCGCTTCCGGGAAGACTTCATTCGCAGAACGGATCATGCCTTCGAGCATCAATTTATCTGTATAACCACGTGCACCTTTGCTGATCTGAATAATAAAGGGCGCCTGGCTTTCCAGATTTCCTCTAAAAAGCCCCATACATTGCTCAAGATTGTTAATATTATACGCGCCGATGGCATATTTGCCGTAGGCGGCTTCAAATAATTTTTTGGTAGTAACGATCATTTTTATCTCCAATGATTTTTCAATTATTTATGGATGCCAACTGGCATCGCCTATGAAAATTATACACCACCGTTCCAATTGCACTTGCATCTAACAGAGGCTATAATGGGTAAGATTTGAGACCTTATCTCTTCTTTTCTCGTATAACAATCAGGAGGTACGACCTATGACTGACCTGTTTCAACGTGTTACTGAAGATCAAGATCCCTTTAAGAAGTTAGCAAGTTATATCCCCGGTTTTAGCGGCTATATCGAACGCCAGAACCGCCGCGCAGCCGACAAATTGCTGCGCGAGACCGTTGCTGCTCGCTTTGAAGAACAATGGAAGCGCGCATCAGAGCTCCAGACCGACATGGTCAACGAAGGCTTGATCGCCTATCTTGACGATATGGAGCGTGCAGCCATACAGATGCGAACCTTTATCGACAAGATCCGCACCGCATCCTATGGATATTCCGGTCTTTTTGACGTCGTCAAGATCAACGAAGAAGAGCTTACTCAACTTTACCAGTTTGACAACGCATTCTTCCTCGCTGCAGAAGAGATCGGGCGCGCGCTCGACAACGTGGAAGCCAGCCTCGGTGACGAATCCGGGCTGCCCGCAGCCATCCGCAATTTGACTTCGCTTGCCCGTCAGGCAACCGAAGCATTCAAGCGTCGCGACGAAATCTTTACCAGCGGCGAATAAATCCCCCAAATTGTCACCACGAGTAGCGCAGCTGAAAAGCTGCGCTACTCGCAAAGACAGTATCTCCTTTTTGCGCGGCACTCCTTCGCAAAACTCCCCTAAAACCTATGTGGCAAGAATATAAAACTCCCTCATCACCCCAAGAAGTTGTTGAAATTTTAGAAAAAACGGATAACGCGCGCATTGTTGCGGGCGGCACCGACCTGATCCTTGAAATAGAGCGTGGTCTTCGCAAAGATGTAGAAACACTGATCGACGTGACTCGCATCCCCGACCTGGACCGAATCGTGCTCGATGAGGACGATGTGATCCATCTCGGCCCAATGATCACTCATAATCATGTGGCTGGCTCCAAGCTCCTGCAAGAGCGCGCCTATCCCCTTGTGCGCGCCTGCTGGGAAGTGGGCGCAAACCAGATCCGCAACCGCGCCACTGTTGCCGGAAACCTTATCACAGCCTCCCCTGCGAACGACACCATCACGCCTCTAATGGCCCTCGGTGCAAGCATAACACTCCTTTCAACACAGGGTGAGCGCACAGTACCGCTAAAAGATTTTTATCTGGGCGTCCGCAAAACCGTGATGCGACCAGACGAAATGCTGGTGGACATCTCCTTTCCGGCTTTGAAAGAAAGCCAGCGCGGCACCTTTATCAAATTGGCATTGCGCCGCGCGCAAGCAATCGCCGTCATCAACGTCGCCATCGTCCTTGACATGGATACTTCGACTACGCTCAGCACAGGAGTTGATACCGTTAGATCAGCATCTATCACTTTAGGCGCAGTCTCACCAACCATTATCCATGCTGAAGAAGCCGAAACCTATCTCGTCGGCAAGGCATTAGCGGAAGATGTGATCGACGAAGCCGCGAATTTGGCAATGAGCGCTGCCCGCCCGATCGACGATATTCGTGGCTCGGCAGATTATCGTCGTGAGATGGTTCGCGTGAACACAGCCCGGGGACTGCGCTCCCTGCGTGATGGTCAGGAGCAAGTTGGGTTCCCGTCTGATCCGGTCTTATTATGGGGCGAAAAGGAAAACGGGAAATCCCAATCAGCTTATGAATCGAGCAGCCCCATCGTCACATCCATAAATGGAAAAGAATATGTGATCGACCGCGGACATGACCGAACGCTATTGGCGTTTCTGCGTGATGAAGTTGGGCTGATGGGCTCAAAAGAAGGCTGCGGCGAAGGGGAATGTGGTGCCTGTACCGTTTATCTCGATGGCAAAGCCGTTATGTCCTGTCTTGTACCAGCGCCGCGCGCGCATGGTGCTGAGATCGTAACGATCGAAGGACTTGCTGATGCGCAACAGGAACAATTGCATCCTGTACAGGATGCCTTCATCCACGATGGCGCGGTACAGTGTGGCTACTGCACACCCGGCTTTATCATGTCTGCCGCAAAGCTGCTCGAAGAAAAACCTTTGCCAACACGAAACCAGATAGAGCAAGCTATCAGTGGAAATATTTGCCGTTGTACCGGCTATTACAAGATCGTTGATGCCATTGAAAATGCAGCAAAAGGAAGCGAGGCATAAAGATGGGAACGTATCGTTTTGATGATGCCAGAAAAGAAAAGAAGAAAGAAATGCCAGCCGGCTGGCGCGGCATCGGTTGCTTATTGATGATGATCTTGCCTGTTTTTTCATACCTGGCAGCCATTCAGCTACTCAGAATAGAAAGCGTCTATCGACTTTTCTATCGGATGAGCCCGGGACTCTTTGGAGCGCCAAGTTTACATCCCTATCTTTGGAAACTAAAGGGACTTACTTCAGTGTTGAACACTATCCACTCCTGGACAAATCTAGAAGCCAACCTTGTAGTTGGTGTACTCGTCCTGATCGTCTTTTCGGTAATCATCGGAATAGTTTATGGCTTCATGTATCGCGCTGTAGCCCCTCCCAAATATGGCCCCACCGATGCCCCACCTCCCAAACGACGAAAGACAAAGAAATATAGCCGATGACAAACGCAATTGGAAAATCACTCCCCCGTATTGATGCCCGCGGTAAGGTAACCGGTGAGACTCAATATCCCGGCGACATCACCTTGCCCAATCAGGCATATATGAAAATTCTCTTCGCCCGCCGCCCGCACGCAATCATCAAAAACATTGATACCAGCGCTGCAGAAGCCATGCGCGGTGTGATTGCCGTCTTCACAGCAAAGGACGTGCCCGTCAACGAATATGGCTTGCAGATCCCCGATCAGCCCGTGCTGTGTGGCCCCGGCTCCGACAAACCCTATGCCGACCGTGTTCGCTTTGTGGGAGATCAGGTTGCCCTGATCGTGGCAGAGTCTGAGACCATCGCCGCAAAAGCCCGCGACTTGATCATGGTCGAATACGAAGACCTGCCCGTTATCACGGATCCGCGTGAGGCCATGAAAACTGATGCTATGCTCCTGCATCCTGACAAGGACACGAATATCGTCCAGAGTCATCAGATACGCAAAGGCGATATCGAAGCTGGCTTCGCGCAGGCGGATGTCATCATCGAAGCTGAGCTAAAGACCCCTTTCCAGGAACATGCCTATCTGCAGCCGGAAGCGGGCGTTGCCTACATAGATGAGGGTGAACGTGTCACCGTGATGGTGGCAGGGCAATGGCTCAAGGAGGAACAGGAGCAGATCGCTCATTCTTTGGGCTTGCCACTGGACAAGGTGCGTGTGATCCATCCCGCAATTGGGGGCGCATTTGGTGGACGCGAAGATATGTCGGTGCAAATTGTGCTGGGCCTGGCAACCATGCGCTTGCACGAACGCGGCATCAACCGCCCCGTCAAGATCATCTGGACGCGTGAAGAATCGATCATCGGGCATGCCAAGCGGCATCCCTTCTATTTCAAGATGCGCTGGGGCGCGACCAAAGAGGGCAAGATCGTTGCCGCACAATCGGAAGCTGTTTCGGATGCTGGCGCATATATGTACACATCCAACAAAGTGCTCGGCAACGCGACCCTGATGGTCAGCGGCCCTTACGAAATCCCGAATGTTAAAGTAGATACGTATTCTGCCTATACCAACAACATCCCGACCGGCGCATTGCGCGGCTTCGGCGCGCCCCAAGGCGCATTCGCGGCTGAGACAATGGCGAATAAATTGGCAGAAGCATTGGAGATGGACCCCGTCGAATTCAGGATGCGCAATATCCTGCATGAGGGCTCATTGATGTCGGTACAAACCCCGCTAACGGGCAATGCCACCATCGACAAAGTCACCGAGCGCTGCGCCGAAGAATCAGGCTGGCAGCAGATCGACGGCGAGTGGCGCCTCGTCAGCCCACCGCCCGTAGATGAATCTCGTCCGCATATCAAGCGCGGGATCGGGTTCGCCTGCGGCTTCAAAAACACCGGCTTCTCTTTTGGATATCAGGAAAATTCCTGGGCGAAGGTTGAGATCCACGGTGAAAATGAGATCGACAAAGTGGTCGTCCATCATGGCGCAGCGGATGTCGGGCAAGGAACGCATACAGTCATCATGCAGGCAGCTGCAGAGGCGACCGGCGCAAGTTTTGAACAGGTTGAATTCGTCGGTGAGGACAGTGAGATCGAAGGTGATTCCGGCAGTTCGTCGGCTTCGCGCATGACCTTCATGGCGCTGAACGCCGTCAAGGGCGCGGGCGAATTAGCCCGCCAAAAATGGGACGATGAAGAACGCCCCGCCATTGCCGAATATAAATATCTTGCACCAAAGACCACGCCCTATGCACCAGAGACTGGCGAATCGACACCGAATGTGGCCTACGGGCATTGTGCCCAGGTCGCCGACCTTGAAGTGGATACCGAGACGGGTCATATCCGCATTTTGAATATGATCTCGACCTCTGATCTTGGCAAGGCGATCAACCCGCAACAAGTCGAGGGACAGATCGAAGGCGGAACATTGCAAACCATCGGATACGCATTGATGGAGGATTTCGTCCACGAAGATGGGTATGTGCAAACATCTGAGCTTTCAACTTATCTTGTGCCAACCATCTGGGATATCCCCGTCAACTTCAAGACCGTCATCGTTGAATACGAAGACCCAAATGGCCCCTGGGGTGCACGCGGTGTCGGCGAGATGATGACCGTCCCCACGGCTCCGGCCATCACAGCTGCCGTTCACAACGCGACCGGCATCTGGTTTGACGAATTTCCGCTCACGCCTGAGCGTGTGCTGCGTGGGCTTGGAAAGATAAAATAATCTCATAAATCGCCCCCACCTAGCCTCCCCCGCAAGCGGGGGAGGGACAAGTTCTCCCCCCACGCGTGGGGGGGGGGAGTTAGAGGGGGGCGAACTCACTCCTATGCCTTTCCCTTATATCCACGAAAAGAAAGCTCTTGATAACGCCCTCCGCGAAAGTGTGGAGGGCGATTTCGTCTCGCTCTCTGTCGGATATACGCATTACAAGATTAGCAACCCGGATGTGGCTGAAGCAATTGTGCTTGTGTGTGAATTCTGTACTATACTTTTTGTTTAGACTTCTTACACATACACGTGTTTGCTCAGGCTTTTGACATTACACAATAATGGCGTTCCCCAATTTCCGGCTAGGTGTAGATAGCACAAAAAACTAGTACGCATTATGATCCAGTTTGATTAATAGCAGGGTTCTTTAAACCACCTAAATAAGATAAAATTCTAATCTGGGATTTTGTTGTGAAATTAAAGGAAATGTTATGTTCAAGCAATTTGCAGTAGCAGCTTTGGAATTTCTGATCGAGGTAATTCTTGCCATCTTCACGGCTGCCATCGTTGAGAAATACCTGAACCTAGATGAATTTCAAAGCATTCTTCTTGGTATTGTCGCTTTTATTGGCATAAATATTATCTATTTTGATTTCAAACTCTCAACCAATCTAAATCACGTTGTTAATATTTTAGGGATGAAAAGCAAGTGGGAAGAAACACTTGAAAATACGAGACATACTGTAAGAGTAGATGAGAATATAATCCAATTATCTGACAAGCTTAGAGATATTGCTGATGGGCTAGAAGCTGTTGTAAAAACACACTCGAGCGCGGAGGATTTTTTTCCCGCTTGGTACGAAGATAAATTAAATCGATTAAAAGATCATATTTTCTACACTACTCATTATCAATCGTATCACTTTGATGGAAGTGTGATACAAGAGCAAAGCAGAATGTACAAAGTGTTTCGTGGAGAAAAGGAAGACTTCTTTTGGGCAACAGTAGATTGTGAAATGATACCTTTGTTTGCTACACCTGAAGGCGAAATCTTCTTGAGGGCAATTGACGAAAGAGTGCGCTCAGGTCAGATTACAAATGTAAAAAGGCTCTTCATTTTTGACTCCCCTGATCAATTAGAAACACTCACAACAAAATTGTGTTTCTGCTTGCATATCCAGAGCGGATATGATTTCAGAATCATAAGCAGCCAAGATTTCGAAACTTTATTGTATGGTTTTGGTGATAGAAACCTTGTACCTGACTTTGGTATTTACGGCACCTACTATGTTTGGGAAACGCCACCTAAAAAAATATTCACAGAGCGAGGTTATATTTGCATGAACGATGCAAAAATAAAAAAATATACAGCTTTGTTTAAAACAATTTGGGCTAATGCATCAAACTATAGCAGTAAAAATATTGAAGAACTAAATAAAAAATATAGTCAAAATAGGTTATTCGAGTTCCGCACGATTTTGGACTCCGAGCAACTTCAATAAATACTAAACTAAAACCAATTCGGAGCTTATAGCATGACTAAAAAAAATTTTACTCCCAAGTGGGATTTCTACATGGCTCAAACGTGGGAGAAATGGGTCCCCCCTATTAGACCATCCCGTAATGTAGTTTCCGTTTTCGAGAATGCGTTAGATCAATTCTTATCAAAAAATGGTAAAGCAACTGTTCTAATTCTTGGATCAACTCCAGAATTTCGAGATTTAGCAAATAGCAGAAACATTGTGCCAACAGTGATTGATTACAGCAAGGAGAATTACAAAGCGCTCGGATTACATAAAAAACATCATGGCAAAGAGCATTTCATTCTTCAAGATTGGTTAGATATGGACACTGACAAAACCTTTGATATTATCATGGCTGATGCCTCGTTAAATTGCGTGAGTTCTGAAAGTTTCAACAGACTTATAAACAACATATCAGAATGCTTGAACTTGGGCTCCTTATTTCTCTCAAGAACTTGGGTTAGATTGAATAGACCTAGGTTTAGTGTTGCTGAAATCATCCGTGAATATAGAGAAAAGTATTACTTAAACTACTCTTTCTATCCCACAACATTAGGTCCTTTACAAGAGTTCTATTACGATGAAGAAAAAAAATACCTTGATCTTAATAATATGGCAAAAGAACTTCGTGCGCTATATAAGAAAGGAATGCTGTCGTCTAAAGAATGGGAGCCAATTATGGAGCTTGATTATGACCAATTGAAATTGAAACTATTTGTCCCTTTTATTGAAGATTTTCGAAATGAGATGGAAAGTTTGTTTTCGATCATAAAGGAAGAGGTAGTTAAAGAGCCATATGGCGAATATTGTCCGGTTTTCATATTTAGAAAAAAATAAAAGCGAGTAGTTAGACGGATTACCCTACAATACAGTTCACTTGGCAATGTCCGTGGTATGAAGCGCACTTCTCATAAATTCGGATCAGCCGTAGTTTTGAAAATTTCACGCCTACTGCAATTTCTTATGGACAAATCATTTAGAAGTTAGCAAAACATGTCACGTCATTGCGAACGAAGTGAAGCAACCTCCACCTTGTAGGGACTGCCATGTCGGGTTATCGTCCTCCTCGCAATGACGTGATTTTACAAGTTTTATTTGTTCTCTCCATTAGAGATAATGTCCTTGTAAAACAAGGGCATTATCTCGCTAAATCGAAACACACCACAGTTGAACTGAAATTCAATATGCTGGTTCTACCTTTTTTTTCCCAGAACTCACTACATAACTCAGAGATACAATTGAATTGTAAATTCAGCCTATGGTTATGAATAATTATAGTTGGAGAAAGAAGAAATTACACTTCCAAATAGCTTTCTAAACAGGTGGTAGCAAGCCTGCCCGGCGTGCGTTTCCACACGTTTGATGATAGTGGACATATTCCCCACTACGAAGATGCGGATCAGGTCAACCCTATCATCCTTGATTTCCTTAAAAATTAGTTCTGAATTGCACTCACAGAGCGCGTTGCAGAACGGAGTAATTTCACCAATCCGACGTGCAATGCACCAGCAAGGTGCAACGCACATCTCTCAATTATGATCAAAAAACTAACCCAAACCCTCTTACGTCACCGCTATAAGTTGACGATTTTTGTCCTTCTGGCCGCGTCATCTGTATCCAGCATCTTGCTGGTTGGCGCACGTGTGGCCTACAGCGACAGTGGCCGATATACACAGATGATCTGGAATCTTTTCCTGGCGTGGATTCCTTTTATATTGGCTTATCTGAGCTACGCACTCTCATGGAAAAAACCCCTGCTCTATTTCATTATCCCCATTTTTTCCATTCTCTGGCTGATCTTCTTCCCTAACGCCCCCTACTTGATCACCGATCTACAGGAACTTGGTGGCGGTTTTGGCGAGGCGCCAGTTTGGTATGACATCATGCTGCAATTTTGGTTCTCGTGGACGGGACTATTGCTCGGCGTTGTTTCGCTTTACCTGATGCAGCAAATCGTCAAGAATATTTTTGGCAAGTTCGTTGGCTGGCTCTTTGTTTTTACAGTTTCGATTCTCAGCAGCATCGGCGTTTACTTGGGACGTTTTTTGCGCTTCAATAGCTGGGATATTTGGCAAAGCCCAATCGAGGTTCTCAGTGATTCTGCAAAACTTCTCCTCGCCATGCGCCCACGCACGATCGGTTTTGTGGGGCTTTTTACCGTCTTTTTCGTACTCGTCTACCTGACGCTCTATGCCTTTGGGCATTTGTTGCAGGAAGATAATCAAACAGACAAGTAGTGCATCGCACCAGGTTTAATAAGCATTGAGCATAACTCGCACAAACTCCGTCAAACGAATAAAAACTTGCCTGGATGGTGCGACGCACTACTTCACTCTCTAAAAAAGGAAATTTATGACTTCCATCATTCTCATTCGCGGTGGCGGTGACCTTGCAACAGGCGTTGCCTACCGTTTACACAAAGCGGGACTCAACGTGCTCATCACCGAAATCGCCGAACCGCTCTCCGTGCGCCGTAAAGTCTCTTTCAGTGAAGCCGTTTACGATGGCGAGATCACCGTCGAAGAAGTCACCGCCCGCCTTGCCACACCAGAAACCATTCTCGATATTTTGGCGCAGGATGAAGTACCCGTTTTAATAGATGCCGATCTGGACATCCTCCAATTCCCAATTCCCGATTCTCAAATTTCTGTCCTCGTGGACGCAACGCTCCGCAAACGCGCACTAGAAACAGGGCTTGACACCGCCAAGCTGACCATCGGTCTCGGCCCCGGCTTCACCGCCGCCAAAGACGTGCATGCCGTTATCGAAACCAATCGCGGACACACCCTCGGGCGCGTCTACTGGGAAGGGACAGCCCTCGCAGACACCGGCATTCCCGAGCAGGTACTCGGCATCCGTAACGAGCGCGTCTTACGCGCCCCCGCCGACGGCTTGCTCATCACCCACGGCGATATCGGCGACCATTTCGACAAAGGCGATGTCATCTGCGAAGTGGACGGCATCCCGGTCAACGCCCCCTTCGATGGCTCCCTGCGCGGATTACTCCGCTCGGGCGTGTCCGTCAAAAAGGGACTCAAGATCGGCGACCTCGACCCGCGCGACGATCCGCGCTACTGCACGCTGATCTCCGACAAATCCCTCGCGCTGGGCGGCAGCGTCCTTGAAGCGATTTTGAGTCGGAAAGAGATACGCAAAGAGTTGTGGGATTAAGAAAAAAAACGAGCATTTTGAAAATGCTCGTTTTTTTATCCACAAAACACAAAGTCGAGTTAGGGTAAAATTCTATAAATGCAAATCTTTTCATTATTTCTCGTCTTAGAAATAGCTTCCAAAATGTTTAGTACTACTACATGAGGGTCATAGATATGAAAAACACAATTCCCCAAAAAACTAATCCGTTTCATTCTCTAGCTCCAACCAATGAAGCTGAAAATATTGAGGACTATATTAATGCGCTTGCCTGGGCATTAGAAAACACAAAGAAAGAGAAAATCAAAAACATTGCTATTGCTGGCCCCTACGGTTCAGGAAAAAGTAGCGTTATTCAAACCTTTCAAAAAAGAAATCAAAATAGCAAGTACCATTTTCTCAATATCTCATTAGCAACATTCAAAGAGGAAAAAGCAGAAGAAAAAAACAACATTCCCAACAATGATATTTTGCGGTTAATAGAGCTAAGTATTTTGCAACAACTTATCTACCATGAAGAAGATAGCAAAATACCAGATTCGAGATTCGCAAAAATAAGAAACCACACAGTATGGAATTTGGCTTTCATTACACTTGGTCTTGTACTGTTCTTTATCTCATTTATGTATCTACTTTTCCCAAATTTCTTTCCTGAAATTTTATTGCTAGAGTTTTCTCCTAAAGCACACAAAGCACTACACTATATATCTTTGCTGATTACGTCGGCAGGGCTTATTACCCTTATTTATAAATCAATCAGAACCCTCAATGGCTTTGTTATCAAAAAAGTCAGCATCAAAAATGCGTCTATTGAAGTTGATCCGAAAATAAGTAAATCGATTCTAAACAACTATCTTGATGAAATTTTATACTTTTTTGAAGTGACCAAATATAACGTCGTAATTCTAGAAGATATTGACAGATTTGAGCAAACAGAAGTTTTCACAAAACTTAGGGAAATAAACTCATTAATCAATAAATCGAAAAAAATCAAAAGGGATGTCGTTTTTATTTACGCTATTAGAGATGATATGTTCAAAGATTACGACAGGACGAAGTTTTTTGACTTCATGATTCCGATTATTCCCGTTATTAATTCTTCTAACTCTGGTGAACTACTTTTAAATATCATTAAAGAAAATCAATTTGATATATCCACAGATTTACTTGACGATATTTCGTTCTTCATAGATGACATGAGACTTCTTTACAATATAGTGAACGAATATTATCTGTATTCAAATGCCCTTGATGAAAATCTAGAACAAAACAAATTGTTAGCCATGATGGTATACAAAAACATATACCCAGACGATTTCACAAAATTGAATAATGGTCATGGAGTTTTATTCGGGATACTATTAAAAAAACGTCAATACATACAACGTGAGATTGCACAAATAGACAATAGAATTTTATCGCTACAGGAAAGCCTTTCTCTATTAGATGCCATACAAATTAAAGATATAAAAGAGTTACGAATTCTTTATATAGCAAAACTCATTGAAAAAATAAACACATCACGTCAAGCATTTAAAAGTTTCCGAATTAACAACCAAGAGTATTTTATATCTCAAGCTATAGAGGACAATATTTTTCATCTTTTTGTAGAGGGTAGTTCAACTCAATACCATAATTACGCAAACAATCAACATGCAGGTATCAACTATAGCTTTGCAGAAATCGAAAAAAATGTTGATCCTGACCATTCATATCAAGAGCGCGAAAAGCTTATTACAGATCGAAACAATAAAGAAAGCGAATCGATAAAAACAGAAATCGAAAAGTTAGAAAAAAGGAAAGACGAAACAAGAAAACAATCGTTAAAAAACCTGCTTCAAAACGAACAAATAGAATTTGATGTAAAGAATCAAAAACAAAATCAACTTATCAGTATTTTGCTAAGAAATGGGTATATAGATGAGGACTATTTACACTACATTTCTATCTTCTATGAGGGCACTCTTTCAAGAGCTGACTATCAATTTTTTATCAACATTAAAACTCAAAAACCCCCAGAGTTTGATTACAAACTATACAATACAGAGAATTTACTCGCGAAAATAATCCCGTTTGAGTTTGAAAAAGAATACATACTAAACTACGATTTAGTAGATTTTCTCCTATCAAAGAATCTACATCGAGAAAAACGCCAAATTCTATTCAATCAATTAAGCAATGAAACCGAATTGCCCATTAGGTTTGTAGACGGTTTTATCGAACATACCAAGCACATTGAGCTATTCATAAAACTTTTATGCGAACAATGGCAAAGCATGTGGGCTTTCATTGAGGGGAAATCAAATTTTTCACAAGAAAAAAAGAAAAGATACTTCAAGCTAATAATCAAACATGCAACAGTTGGAGATATTAAAAAAATATTTCTTGAATTTAAACCTAACATTTCTATGATGAAAGACTTTTTAAACATCATAGATAACACAGAGAAATTAAAAGAAATCATTAAGGCGCTGGATATTGAATTCACAAATGTAGAAGAAACTTCACCAAAACAACTCATCGACTTTCTTTATGAAGAAAACTATTACGACATAAATCCCAAAATGCTCAAACTTATATTAAAGCATAAAGAAGCTCCTGTAATTGATTTTGAAACGAAAAATTATTCAACACTAAAATCATCTAACCTAGAGAAGTTGATTGACTATGTAGAAAATAATTTAAATCAATATATTCAAACTACATATCTAAAACTAGAATTTAATCTTGATGAGCCATTGGAGTATTTGTTAGCCTTATTGAATAATGATGAAATTTCTTTAGAAAACAAGAGAAAAATTGTTGAGACAACAAATACAATCGTACAAGATGTTTCCAAAATTAAAGATTTTGAAATAATAAAATATTTATTGCGACAATCAAAAATGTCTGCTGAGTGGGAAAACATTATTTCTGCTTATTTGCAATCAGAGAACCAACTATCGAATGAAATCATTGCTTTTCTGAACAATTTAGGCAACGTAGAATTGCTTTCCAAGAAAAAAATAAAAACAGGAATTTCTGATGAGGAAACCATTAAAAAGCTTATAGCTTCTTTATTGCTATCTGAAAGCATCAGTAAAGAAAGTTATTCCTTCTTACTAAAATCCATTCCATATATTTACAACAGATTAGATTTCACGAATCTATCGTTGGAAAAAGTTTCTCTACTAATTGAAAATAATATACTAAAAACAAACAACGAGAACTTTGATTCTCTCAAAGATAATTTTGGCTTGCATATCACATTGCTAGAAAACAATCCTATAAAATTTTCAGAAAATTTAGAAACATTTGAGCTTGATGAAGAAGATCTGTCAGCAATTTTAAAATCAAACAAGATATCAGATGAGATCAAAGAAAAAACTATAAAAAGTTTCGACATATCAATTTTTTCGGAGGAAGCAAATCTATTAGCTGAAGTTGGCAATTTTCTTTTAGAAAGCAAAAAGAATACTCTCGATGCAAATTCGACTAAATTAATATTGATCCATAGCAATTTGTCTGCACATAAAAAACTAGAGCTGTTTATACAAAACAACGATGAATTTGACGCTGACGATATTGATGAATTTATGTTAGCACTGGGCAAGCCCTACTCAGCAATTACAAAAAACTTTAAACGCCCACTCATTACAGATCACGAAATTAATAGAAAGCTCTCTTCTATTTTGAAAGAAAAAGGTTACATATCAAGTTACAAGATAGAAAAAAGGGGGCTAAGAATATCAACATTTAGACCCAGAAACTAGAAATTCGCAGGAGACCAGAAAAAAATGACCGAAAAAACCACCCCCGAAGAAAAAGAAAAGAAAGAAGAAGAAAAAAACGGCAAAGAGCCCCAAGACAACCTCGTCACCAGCCAGCACAGCGTCAAGCAAGAAAAAACTTTGTAACCCTTCGTGTTCGTCGTGTTAAATCTCCCCTGCTAATGAAAATCAACTCTCTCAACCTCGCCAAGGCCCTACGCCTTGACCATATCACGCCACCGCGCGTGGCCTTCGTCGGCGCAGGAGGGAAAACAACAGCGCTCTTCCAAGCTGCGCGGGAACTGACTCCCTGCATCGTGACGACGACCACGCATCTCGGCGCCTGGCAAGCGAAGGAAGCCGATCAACATATTATCATCCGCAAAATGGAAGATGTGAATCAGCTTGAAGAGATCGCTTTTGATGGCGTGATTTTGGTGACAGGTGAGAAGAAAGATCAAAGACTGACATCGCTTTCGGAAGAAGAGTTGGCTTGGCTGGAGCAATTCTGCAATTATCATTCTCTGCCCCTACTCATCGAAGCCGACGGCGCACGCGGCAAACCACTCAAGGCACCAAAAGCCCACGAGCCAGTCATCCCTGCATTTGTGGATACGGTCGTCGTTGTAGCGGGGTTGTCAGGAATTGGCAAAAAGTTAGAAAAGAGTGTTTATAACGCAGAAAAATTTAGGAAGCTGGGAGTTGGGAGCGGGAAAAAAGTAACGTCTGAAATGCTGAGAAATGTTTTGACGCATGAGGAAGGTGGGTTAAAAGGCATCTCGCCCCATGCACGAAAAGTGGCACTGCTCAACCAAGCAGACACGCCAGAACTCCAAGCCATAGGCGGGAAATTAGCAAAAGACCTTTTACCAACTTACAGTGCTGTACTTACAACGGGCTTAAAGTCTGCGACTTTCAATATTCAGATCTTCGAACCCGCTGCCGCGATCATCCTCGCCGCTGGCTCATCATCCCGCTTTGGGAAACCCAAGCAATTACTCGATTATCATGGCAAATCTTTTATTCGTGTTGTGGCGGAAACCGCAATTCAAGCGAAACTCGATCCGATTGTGGTTGTCACAGGCGCAGAACACGATAAAATTAGCGCTGTTATTCAAGATCTGCCAATACAGATCGTACACAATAAAAACTGGGAAGATGGGCAAAGCTCATCAATACAAGTTGGCGTTGAGGCTCTCACACAGCCCCCTCTGTCCCTTCCGGACATCTCCTCCAAATCCTTTGGGTTTATTGGGTCTGCAGTATTCCTGCTTGCAGACCAACCACAGGTCACACCGACAGTGATCCGCGCTTTGGTCGAGGAGCATGCGCGGACACTGCATCCCGTTATTGCGCCGCTGGTCGAAGATCGACGCGCGAACCCTGTGCTCTTTGATCGTGTTACTTTCAAAGCGTTGACTGAACTCGAAGGCGACATCGGCGGACGCGGGATCTTCTCAAAGTTTTCGCCCAAGTATATTCACTGGAACGACTCCGGGCTGCTCTTGGATGTCGACACGCCCAAGGCGTATAAAAAGTTAATTGAACGGTAGCAAACCAAAATTCACGCGCGCAGCGCAGGAGAGACACCATGAAATATCTCGTCATCGTAAATCCCACATCCGGGCGCGGATACGCCGAGACCGTTATCCCAAAGATCGAAGAGTGCCTGAGCGCACATAAACTTGACTTTGAAATCATGCGTACCGAGCGTCCCTGGCAGGCTGCGGACTTGGCTGAAGAAGCTGCAAAAAAGGGTGTCGGCATTGTGGTTTCAGCAAGCGGAGATGGCACAGCCAATGAAGTCCTGAACGGGCTTATGCGCGCCCGCTCAGCCGGATTTTCCCAAACAGCAATGGGGATTTTGCCAGTTGGCACAGGCAACGATTTTGCCTACGGCATGGGGCTCCCGGACGATCTCGAAGAAGCTTGCAACACACTTGCAGAAAATAAACGTATGGCGGTTGATGTTGGCCTTGTGAAGGGCGGCGATTACCCCGAAGGGCGTTATTTTGGCAACGGTGTGGGCATCGGTTTTGATGCAGCTGTCGGTTTTGAAGCCGAAAAAGTGACCTGGACACGTGGCTTGCTGGCGTATCTCATTGCCGCCATGCGAACAGTTTTTCTTTATTACAACGCCCCCACAGTAGAGATGACTTACGATGGCAAAACCATCACACAACCCTCACTGATGATCTCCATCATGAACGGTCAGCGTATGGGCGGTGGCTTTTATATGGCACCTGAAAGCTCCCCCAAAGATGGCGAGCTTGACCTTTGCATTGTCAGCGAAGCATCAAAACTGCGCATTTTCCAGCTTATCAACTTTTTCCTGAGCGGCACCCAAGCCGGGCAGGCTGAAGTCACAACCGGGCGCACAAAAATGATCAGCGCAAAAGCAACCAAAGGCACCTTGCCCGCGCATTGTGATGGAGAAACCCTTTGCTACGAAGGTCAGCAATTGGATGTTGAGATCATCCCACAGACACTGGAGTTTCTCACTGCATGAAATATCTCATCATCGCCAACCCCACCAGTCGACGAGGGAAAAGTGCCGAGCAAATTCCGGTTATAGAAGAAAAACTGCGCGAGCACGCTCTTGACTTTGACCTGATTCGTACCCAATGGGCTGGACACGCCATTCAACTCGCTTCGCAAGCTGCCAAAGATGGCTACGACGTGGTCATTGCAGCTGGAGGGGACGGCACGATCAACGAAGTCGTCAACGGGCTGATGCTCGCTCGCAAAACGCAGAAACACCAACCTGCGCTAGGGATCATCAGCATCGGCACAGGGAACGACCTGATCATCGCTCTGGGGCAAGAGCAAGGCGTAAACCCTGCCTGCAAATTGATCGCCGAGAACAAACGGCGCAAGATCGATATTGGCCATATCATTGCGGATGAAGTTCCTAAAGGGCGGTATTTTACCAATGGCATCGGGATCGGTTTTGATGCGGCGGGCGGCATTCTAGCCGAAAAGATCACCTGGCCGCGTGGGTTTCTCGCTTATTTGATCGCCGCGCTGCAAAATATATTCATCTACTACACAGCGCCAACCTTGAAGATCAATATCGACGAAGAAGCCATCGAAATGCCATCGTTGCTGGTCTCCGTCATGAACGGAAAACGTGTAGGCGGCGGATTTCTGACTGCTCCGGACGCCATCATCGACGACGGTCTTTTCGACGTCTGCATCGCTGACGAAGTCAGTCGCCCGCGGATGCTTACGCTTTTGCCCTTATTCTTGAAAGGCACACAGATCCACGAACCCGAAATTCAAATGAAACGCGCAAAAGGGCTTAAAATAACAGCCTTGGAAGGTTCCATGCCCATCCATACAGATGGCGAGATCATCTGCCTGAAAAGCAAAGAAGCAGAGATAAAAATACTCCCCCACGCGCTGGAGATACTTGGATAATTTATGATCGAACTAAGCTTTACACACCGCCTGATGACCGCACTCGTTAGATTTGGGACAAATATTCTTTGCAAGATCGACAAAGCGGACTTGGACAAAGTCCCCAAAGAAGGGCCGCTCATCACATACGCCAACCACATCGTCTCTCTTGAAGTCCCGCTGATCTTTTCTCACCTGCAGCCCCGCCCCGTGACCGCAATGGCGAAAGCAGAATCATGGGATAACTGGTTTTATAATTGGCTCTTCGATGTCTGGGAACTGATCCCCGTCCGGCGCGGTGAAGCCGACATGGATGCCATGCGGCGCTCCATGAAAATCATCAAAGAAGGCAATATCTTTGGCATTTCCCCTGAAGGCACCCGTAGCCGTGATGGAAAATTGCTCCCTGCGCATCCTGGTATCGTACCCATCGCCTTAAAAACCGGCGCGCCGCTCATACCCGTGGCGCACTGGGGGGCAGAAAAGTTTGCTAAAAATTTCAAGCGTTTTCGCCGTACGGAATTCCACATTCGCGTTGGGAAAGCTTTTACTTTAGAGACAGGCGGTGAACGCGTCACCAAGCAAATGCGCCAGGAGATGGTTGACGAGATGATGATCGAGTTGGCGAAACTGATGCCTGAGAAATATCATGGCTATTACGCTGATAAGCTAGACAAAGAGCTGAAATATATTCGCTATCAATAAAAAACCCAAAGTAAAGGCTAAGACCTGCAAATGCAGGTCTTTTTCTATTGTATTTCATATATAGAAATGCTATCGTTTAAGTAGAGGGGTTTATCCGTTCATAATTGCTTTGCCAAAGGCAGGAAAGGAGCAAACGATGACTGACTGGAATGAAATCATCGTAAACATCCAACATGCCATGCAAGCTGTGGACAAAACACAACAGGCCAGCGAAAAACTCCGCACCGCACCCACACCCGAGCGCATCGACAAATTTCATCAAGAAGCCGAAGAACTCTGCAAACGTCTCACAGCGATGAGCGGCATGCTCAAAAAAGGCAGTGCGTTCCCGCTGGAAGAGCTCACCGAGCGCCTAAGTCACATCTTCAGCGGTGACCCTAAAACCTATCGCAAAACAGCGCAATACATCCGTAAAGAACCATCCAAAGAACCCCGCTAAAATTCATAGAAATAAAGATTGGTCTGCCAGGATTTGAATCCCATTTTTTGATAGAGCCGATTGGCAGCTTCACGGCGCGGATTGGACGTAAGCATTACGCCCTTTCCGCCGAAACCTTCCGCCAAGCGGAGGGCTTCACGCGTCAACATTTTGCCGACACCACGTCCGCGGGCAGATTCGTCCACAACGATATCCTCGATGATCGCCCGCATCCCGGTCGGGACACGGAAGCAGATCAACGTGAGGGCGCCGACGATCTTTTCATCCGTGCTGTCATCACGCGCGATCAGAAGCGTGGTTGCACCGGCCGAGATCAATTCATCCAGCATTTTTCGTGTGGGCGGTGTAACAGAAGAAAGCTGTGGGATCAGGCGCTGAAAGGCGTCGTAAATTTCATCAGTAAGTTTGGTTACGGGGGTGATCTTCATGTGTTTTCCATAATTTTGAGGGGTATAGCAATATTTTAGCATTGATAGCGGGAGTGCTCAAACCTGCACACATAAAAAGTCAATCAGATGGAAGGAGTAT